>NZ_JACEGA010000001.1:1455000-2171250 GCF_014174405.1 Variimorphobacter saccharofermentans
TTTTTGTAGAACGGTCCGGCGAGTTACTTTTGCAGGCAAGGTTAAGGACTGAAAGTCTGGAGCCGAAGGGAAACCAAGTGTTAAAAGCACGTCAAGTCTGTAAGAGTAGACCCGAAACCGGGTGATCTATCCATGTCCAGGTTGAAGCCGCCGTAAAAGGTGGTGGAGGACCGAACACACATCCGTTGAAAAGGGTGGTGATGAGGTGTGGATAGGGGAGAAATTCCAATCGAACCCGGAGATAGCTGGTTCTCCTCGAAATAGCTTTAGGGCTAGCCTCGATTTAGTTTAACGGAGGTAGAGCACTGAATTGCCTAGGGGGCGTCAAAGCTTACCGAAGCATATCAAACTCCGAATGCCGTATAAATAATGATCGGGAGTCAGACTACACGAGATAAGTTGGGTAGTCAAAAGGGAAAGAGCCCAGACCACCAGCTAAGGTCCCAAAGTGAGTGTTAAGTGGAAAAGGATGTGGGATTTCAGAGACAACTAGGATGTTGGCTTAGAAGCAGCCATACATTCAAAGAGTGCGTAATAGCTCACTAGTCGAGAGATCCTGCGCCGAAAATGTCCGGGGCTAAAACACGACACCGAAGCTGTGGAATTGAGAAATCAATTGGTAGAGGAGCATTCTTAAAACGACGAAGCTGTACCGGAAGGAGCAGTGGAGATTTAAGAAGAGAGAATGCCGGAATGAGTAGCGAGATAGAAGTGAGAATCTTCTAGGCCGAATATCCAAGGTTTCCGGGGTAAAGCTGATCTGCCCCGGGTAAGTCGGGACCTAAGGCGAGGCTGAGAAGCGTAGTCGATGGACAACAGGTTGAAATTCCTGTACCTTATGCAGACAGAACTGTGGGGACACGGAAGGGTAGGAAGAGCCGGGAAAGGAAAAACCGGTTCAAGCACAAAGGCGAGTCAGGGAGGCAAATCCCCCGGATGATGCTGAAGTGTGATGAGGAGCGAACCAAAAGTAGCGAAGCTTCCGAACCCAAGCCGTCAAGAAAATCCGCTATTGTTCTGCATAAGCCCGTACCGTAAACCGACACAGGTAGATGAGGAGAGAATCCTAAGGCCGACGGGAGAAGCATTGTTAAGGAACTCGGCAAAATGGCCCCGTAACTTCGGGAGAAGGGGCGCCTGCGAAAGCAGGCCGCAGAGAAATGGCCCAAGCAACTGTTTAGCAAAAACACAGGTCTATGCAAAACCGTAAGGTGAAGTATATGGGCTGACGCCTGCCCGGTGCTGGAAGGTTAAGGGGAGACGTTAGCAGGAACTTTAGTTCCTTGCGAAGCGTTGAACTTAAGCCCCAGTAAACGGCGGCCGTAACTATAACGGTCCTAAGGTAGCGAAATTCCTTGTCAGGTAAGTTCTGACCCGCACGAAAGGCGTAATGATTTGGGCACTGTCTCAACAATGCACCCGGTGAAATTGAAATACCAGTGAAGATGCTGGTTACCCGCGCCAGGACGGAAAGACCCCATGGAGCTTTACTCTAGCTTGATACTGGGACTCGGTAATGCATGCACAGGATAGGTGGGAGGCTAAGAATCTATGACTCCGGTCGTAGAGGAGCC
The DNA here is from genome assembly GCF_014174405.1 of Variimorphobacter saccharofermentans. Lineage (GTDB taxonomy): Bacteria > Bacillota > Clostridia > Lachnospirales > Lachnospiraceae > Mobilitalea > Mobilitalea saccharofermentans. The sequence continues at coordinate 1,456,575 of NZ_JACEGA010000001.1, forward strand.
GCTGTTGGGATACCACCCTTGTGTTACTGGGTTTCTAACATGCAGCCGTGAACCGGCTGGTGGACAATGTCAGGCGGGGAGTTTGACTGGGGCGGTCGCCTCCGAAAGGGTATCGGAGGCGCTCAAAGGTTCCCTCAGAATGGTTGGAAACCATTCGAAGAGTGCAAAGGCAGAAGGGAGCTTGACTGTGACACCGACGGGTGGAGCAGGTACGAAAGTAGGACTTAGTGATCCGGTGGTATAAAGTGGGATTGCCATCGCTCAACGGATAAAAGCTACCCTGGGGATAACAGGCTTATCACTCCCAAGAGTTCACATCGACGGAGTGGTTTGGCACCTCGATGTCGGCTCATCGCATCCTGGGGCTGTAGTAGGTCCCAAGGGTTGGGCTGTTCGCCCATTAAAGCGGTACGCGAGCTGGGTTCAGAACGTCGTGAGACAGTTCGGTCCCTATCCGGCGTGGGCGCAGGATATTTGAGAGGAGCTGACCTTAGTACGAGAGGACCGGGTTGGACGAACCACTGGTGCATCGGTTGTCATACCAATGGCACGGCCGAGTAGCCAAGTTTGGAAGGGATAAACGCTGAAGGCATCTAAGCGTGAAGCCCCCCTCAAGATAAGATATCCCATAGCACAAGCTAGTAAGACCCCTTGAAGACGACAAGGTGGATAGGACAAAGGTGGAAGTGCGGTAACGCATGTAGCTGATTGTTACTAATAGGTCGAGGGCTTAACCTAAAAAAGGGTATATAGTGGAAGAGCGGAGTCGCAAGACGAAGCTCTTGGATGTACATTTTCTTGTGTAGTATTTTGTCAATTAACATGACCCCAATAGTTTTACTATATATAACTCAAAGCGTTGTATCTTGCTTTGAGTTTTTTCTTATTTTACTTTAGATATTTCATCTTTCCATTTGTCGATTTTAGTAGTATAATAATGGTAACAATTACAAATAATTTTAGATGTAATAAATACTATAACAGCAATAAATACGATAACTACTTCAGTAAGACCAGAGTAGTAATTCTATAGATAACGAAAAAAGTCGAGGTAGCGAAAAGGTATGAGCTTTCGGGGGTATAAATTTAAATTTGAACTTCATGCAAGTCATTCTGCTCTGGTTAACTCATCCAATCAATACCACTTCCATAATTTTACTATTGTTCTATATTTAAATAATCTGTCTGATTATGATTTGGAGTTGGTACTTTACGAAGATATTGAGTCCTATATATCCAACTGGCTAAGTCAATTTCAGAACAAACTTTTAGAAGAAACTCTTTTGTTTTATAATACTACGGCTACGTTAGAAACCATTGGAGATGCCTTTTACACTATTTTATGTAAAAAACTACTTGAAAAGAATTTCGAGCTGGTAAGGCTGGAGATATACGAAAATCCGACCCGTATTTATTCGGTATCGGAAAAAATACTGGATAGTACAATTAATGAATTACAGGTATTACCGGTTTATAATGCGAGTACTGTGATCGGTGAAGATGATTTATCGTTAAGAGATAATATATACGAAGAAATAGCCGCAACTGATAGTAAGAAAGTCAATAAAGAGGAGATCAACCCTCTAATAGAATTAGCGAAGGATACTGCGGATATATCCAATGAGAATAAATCGTATACGGAAGCATATACAACACAATCTAAACATGGAAGAGAACCAGTTAAGTCAGAGAAAAAAAGTAGAAAACTATTAAAACTCGCAGTCGCTTTAATGCTGTTACTCGCATCTTCCATCAGTATCATGTATGTGATAAAGATAAGCGGTGTATATCCACGTGGATCGGATACATTATGCCATATCTATCGGGCGGATTTGATTTATCATTCGATTCAATCCGGTGTTTGGTATCCTCTATATGACAATATGTGGTATAACGGAGTGGAGATTATGAGATATTGGGGACCACTGCCACTATACTTCATAGCATTATTACAGTATTTTGCCCAAGGGGATGCGTTGAATGCATATTTATTATTTATTGGAGTGGTTTACTTTATCGGAGGCAGTGGATGGCTATTATTCGGATGGAAATACAATCGTATAGGTCTTTCCACTTTTATTGGTATTACCTGGTTTTTATTACCTGAGAATATGAGGGTGCAAATTGATGATGGTAATTTGCCCCGTGCACTCATAAATTCCTTACTTCCCTTTTTGTTCTATTTTATATGGATTACATTAGAAGAGAAGAAATGGTCATCTTTAGTTTCTCTAATATTTATAAATGCATTAATAGGATTATGCCATGCCGGCATTGCTACTATGGTTCTTTTTTCCGTATTAATATATCTTATTGTTCATGCGTTTGCGAATAAAAGCTTTAAAATGCATAAATTCATATTGATTGGAATGATTTTGTCCTTTGCCCTTATTGGTATATGGTTATTTCCTGCATTAAATGGAGGGGCTGTATCAAAAGGAAACAGTACGAACCAGGTAATGAGTATTTTCTTTGAAAATGTTATTCAATCCTTGAATCCGACTGATCGTGTACAAGGTGATTTGAGTGTATTTTATTATGGATTGTCCTTGTTTGTGATAAATATATTGGGAGTTTTGCTCGGCACGAAGAAGGTGCGTTCTAGTTTTTTAACGGCGATGCTTATCTTTTTCTGTACCTCAAAATCCATGTACTCGATATTTGTTAAGCTTCCCTTTAGCCAGTATTTATGGATGATACGGTTTATACCGTTATCTCTGGCATTAATTTATATGTCCATTATATTGTGGAGAGATTTAAAAAAATGGGTGTACATTATGATAGGAATCATAATAATATTGGACATCCTGCCATCCTATCAATACATTTATGCAGAGCCAGAGAAAAGAGTTACAGATGTAAGACAAGCACAATATAATAAAGCAGAAGCTCTAGCAATTGTTCAAGCGAAGGAAGTAACACAACAGAGAATGACTTTATTTGATCTGAGTACCTATGGTGCTTTTGCGCCTTACTATGTATCTGGAGTTGAGCCTAAAGTACAATATACCTTTGGAGCGGGTTGGGAAGGTGCCAGAACAGCATCCAATATTGTTCAGATTAACAGTGCATTAACCTATGGTAATTACTATTTTTTATTTGACCGGTGTCTTGAGTTAGGTGATGATACAATACTATTTCGGATTGATTATTTGGAAAACAAGGAAAGAGACATCGAGCAGCTAATTAAGGCAGGAAAACAATCCGGTTATGACTTAGTATTACAAACCGGACATTCCATGGTTTTTCATCGCGAGATCGGAGAAAGCTTTGGAACAATTGTTACATATAAGAATATTGCAATTGGAGAAGCGGCAAAAAACATTTCGCTGTTATTTCCTTCATTTAAGGAAGGTAATTCTACAAATCTAAGTGATTATACTTTTGAGGAATTAAAAAACTATGACAAAATCTATTTGTCTGACTTTACTTATAACCAGGGAGATGATATAGAATCAATTTTACGAAAATTAGCTGAGAATGGAGTTCAGATATATATTGATATGAATAAAATACCAGTAAACTCTAAGACAAATCGAAATGAAATTCTTGGGGTCAGTGCACAGGTGATTGCTTTCCATGAAAACTTTCCAAGTCTTTACTATCTGGGGAAAGTATATCAGCCTCAAGAGTTTTCAAGTGAAGAAGAGGAGTTGAAGGAGGAGATTACCGATGAGGTAATCTCATGGAACACAGTATATCTTGATGGTATTACCCATATAGACGGTTATTGTACATTGAATGATACACAACTTGTATTTGCAGGAACCGGTAAATATGACAATATCCATTTTCTTGGTTTCAATCTACTGTACCATGCTCTGATTAGTAATGATGTAGAGATTACCAAACTCTTGACAGAGCTTTTCGGAGATAAACTGGAAGACATTCCTATGCGGGTTCCAGTTCCATTAGAGATAGAGTTTCTTCCAGACAGAATTATTATTGACAGTAAGTATGACAATGTGAATACCGCTCTGGCCTTGATCGACATTTTCCATAGCGATAAACCATTAGTTCAGGACAATAATTTGCTAGTGGTAAATAAAGGACGAACCATTATACATATTAAGTACCCATATTTAAAAGAGAGCTTATTCCTTAGCATAAGTGGAATTATAGCTACTGCAATTTACTTAATCATTACCTACAGAGTATTTCATAAAAAGAGTGACAAATGATGATTTGTAACGATTGAAAGAAGGAAAGGTACTAATGAAGAAAATTTCTATAGTAATGATAGTTGTTTTGACTTTACTAATATGCAATCCCAAGCATGTCAATGCGGAGGGAGCTGTGTTTATTGACGGCTCTTTTTCAGACTGGAGTAATGTTTATCATAGCAATATCGCAGACAGTAGCCAATATTTTTCACAGGCAGCGATCATATACGATGAGCAATATATTTATATTCATGTTGTAGAAAAGCCATCGTCGCCTTGGAATACGAATTATCCTACCCTTAATATTAATTGTGATGGGACAAGCAAAAGTATTGTCGTTGTACGTAATGATTATAGTGGCGCCGATGGTACCTTTAATATATCTGTAAAAAATAGTTGGTATAACAATATCAGCAATGCAGAAGGTATAGTATATCGCGCCAATGGCTATAATGAGTGGGAAATTAAGATTCCGGTTTATGATATCTTTGTACCGAACTCTGATCAGTCTTCTGATAATGTAAGGCCTATGGAGGTTACATCAGTTAGTGCTTCCTGGGATACGGGGGGATCAGTTACGCTTAGTGCTGATTATGTAGGAGAACCCTTTCCAACTCCAAGTCCGCTTCCGACTCCGGATCCTAATGTGGAGCAGCCACCTAGACCAGGTATTATTATTGATGGATACTATGATGATTGGGAAAGTATGCCCATGACGGAAGTAGGTTATGATCCAAGCAGACCGAATCGTGCTTCCTTATTAAAGGATGATGGATATATTTATTTATTCTATGAGGTTGATGCAAATGGTAATAAAACAGTACCATTGGATGGCATAAGCATTACCATCAATAATACCTCTTACCAGCTATATATTCGATTCCCAAATGAACAAGGTGCTACGGATTGGAGCAAAGACGTATATAATTTGGATGAAGGAATATATACCGGACTTTCACCCTTTACTTACTGGCCAAATCAAACTCTCGGGGAAGCAGCGGTAACCATTGCAGGAAATAACTGCGTTGAACTAAAGATTGATATGACACGGTTGGAAGAGACACTTGGATTGGAACCGGGTACCATTAGTGGTGGAGCCAATATCTCAGTAAGTTTACCGAATGTTGGAAGTCAGAATTTAGACGCGGTTGGAGTATCTACTGGCTCCTATGGTGGAATACTTATTTGCTTAGGCGTTGTATTGCTTTGCATTTTTATACATTTTGCTCGGGAAAACGGTTATTTAACGAGAAATAAGAGGATGTGAAGCTATGAATGTATTTTTTGTGATTTGCCTTATCATCTGGATATATTTACTCACAGTTTTTTATAGAAGTAAGCTTTACTATTTCCAATTTTTATGGGGGAGTGTGGGGCTGTTCATATTTTTAATGGCTTTCATACAGCCTATTGCTACAAAGCCGCTTATGGAACTGGTATCCTCTGCATCAGGAATTCTCGGGAGAATAACCGGATTTTTTGAAGCTTATCATGAGTATGGTGTGCTTTTTATTTCAAACCACGATTCCTCAATATCTTTATATATCGATTATGAATGCTCTGGAATTATTGAGATGATGGCCTTTGTTTCCATGCTGGCTTTTTTTCAGGTATATGATATCGGGCAAAGACTGATAATTAGTGCAATTGGATGTGTAGGAATATTCTTTGCTAATGTAATACGTATCTTTGTGATATGTACGATCATCTATCTTTATGGTAATGATGCATACTATATTGCTCACACGATTGTTGGACGATTGGTATTTTACAGCATGTCGGTTTTACTTTATTATTATGTTTTTACAAAAACGCAGATTGTTAAACAAAAGATAGGAGGATTCCAATATGCTGAACATACTGAAAGTCCTCGCTAATAAAATAGTTTTCTGGGCTGCTTGGGTTGTAATCCCCCTTATTATTGAGATATTCCCGGCAATTCTTGGCTTTTTTGTTTTACTTAAAAAGCGGATTACCTTTCGGAATGATCCGGAACCTATCTATTATCCTCATGTTACATTGATTATTCCAGTATATAATTCGGCCGGAACATTGGAACAATGCCTTGAATCAGTTAATAAGTCCAGTTATCCCATTGAGAAAATGAATATCTTACTAGTTAATAACGGAAGTAGGGATAATAGCTTCAGCGTATTTCAAAAGTACCAATATACCCATACCTATATGAATATGAAGTGGATGAATGCCCAACAGGGGAAATCTAAGGCTCTTAATATGGCTTTATTTCATAGTGAAGGGAAATACATCATTCACATAGATAGTGATGGTGCATTGCATCCGGAGGCAATTAAGAATCTGGTTTGTCGTTTTGAAGCTCATAAAAACATCCATTGTATGACGGGAGCAATTCTGACAAATCCGGCGTTGATCGATAATACGAAAGGCTTTTTTAAGCGATGTATGCAGAAAACAGAATTTTATGAATATGCACAGGCATTTTTGGCTGGACGCAACTATGAGGCTGAATGGAACAGTATCTTTACGATGTCCGGTGCTTTTTCAGCCTTCCGTAAATCAACCATATTAAAAACCCAGTTATATAATACGGATACTGTATGTGAGGATACTCATGTAACCTTTCAGGTTCGTCATTTACTAAAGCGAAAGATTGACCTGTGTGAGAACGCTGTCTTCTTTGTTGATCCGATTGAAGATTTCCGGACCTTGTATGTACAAAGGCAACGTTGGCAGAGAGGAGAACTGGAAGTTGCACATATGTTCCCGGGTGAGGATAATTTTATTAAGGGAATCCTGAATAATTTTATGCTCAGACTTTTATTGTTTGATCATACCTTTGCGTTTCCAAGAATGATTTGGTATTTCGCGTTAATCTGCCTGACATTTTTGGACTATCCATTCCGTTTTATTGTTATCTCGGTTGTGTTTATTTATTTGTTATATGTCGTCTCAGCGTTTTTATATTACCTAAATATATGCTCCTACCTGTATTGGGATAAGAAGTTAAGAAAGTATTATGCAAGGAAGCTGCCCTATATTATTTTGCTTCCGGTATTTAACTTTATTATGTACTGGTTCCGCTTTGCCGGTATTATTAACAGCATAAAGGGACCAAGCAACTGGAGAACAAAGTCCTTCAAAGAGGAATTTGGAATATTCAGAAAAGTGATAGACGATGATTTATCTTTTGTAAAGAAAATTATCAAAAGAATGAAACATTATATATATGAAGAATAATTCAGAATAAAGCATTATCATTCCGTAAGGAAAGGTAGAATTCTAATGAAAAGAATAGTGAAAGATGATAATACTGCAAAGAATGGGAGAATCTTATTATCAGTAATCCTTTTTTGCATCCTGATATTTGTATTAGTTGTACTGGATATTGACAATTTTACAAAAAATAGCATTGCTGTCTATACTGCTTCCCAAGAGGAAAGAGTATTGGATATGATGTATTCTGCTACTGAGATTTCAGAGTTGAATACGCAATCTTATGATACTAATCTGGTAGAAATGATAAAAAGTAATTTTTCTACATCTTCCAGTATATTTTGCTTTGTTGCGAAAGATGATCAAATCATATTTCTTAAGGATGATAACACAACCTTAAGTCTGCTGGATAAATATAGTGGAAAGCTGGAAGACGTGATTCGACCGCTAGATAAAGAAGGATTTAGGATAGAAGGTCACTCCGGATCATTAAGGGCTAAATTATACGATCATAGAGATTACTATGTATCAGTTGCCTCTTATACGTATGATAATGTGAATTATAAATTGGGTATTTGCTCCAGAGAATATTATTTAACAACGAAGATGAAGATGCAACTACTGCTTCTTCATGTATATACCTATCTGACTCTTATTATCATAGCCTTTATATCACTTACCTTTTTCCTGCTACAGAAGACAAAAAAAGATAGACTTAAGATTAACCAGTTGGAGAGTGAAACAGCGAATAGTCGTTTATTGATCGATAAATTAAACGAGGATATTTTAAAAATAACGATAAATAAAACATCAAATCGAACAAGTGGATTATTAGCAAAGGACTTAGTGGAAAGCATTATACATAATTTAAGTGAGGAACAGAAAAAACAGACATTTAAGGTCTGTATTAAAATACAAGCTCCTCGACAGGAGCTATACACCAATGTTGCTGCCCAACTGGACCGCTTTTATGTGGATAATTGTATTAGCTGCTTATGGTCTGAGAATGAATTCTTAGTCTTACTGCCGAATTCTTCGTACAGAGATGCCAAGTACTTTATACAAGTGTTTCACCAGCAATATGTTATCAGCTTCGGAGATTATCAGGAAGACATATTAATGTATGTTATGTTACCGGAAGAAAAAATAGGAGATCGGATATGAGATATAGCCAATATAGATTTAAATTCTATCTGAATGCGAGTCATGCTATTTATATCCAGGGTATCATGGGAGAAAGGCATCCTCACACTTGGGAAATTCAAATAAATGCAATTAAACAACAGGAACAATTTGTCAAGTTTGATGAAGTAGAGACGATAATTGAAGCCTTTTTAGAGAAATATCAGAATAAATTCTTAAATTGCTATCAGCCCTTTGATGTAATTAATCCAACCTTAGAGAATATATCAGAGTTTCTTATGAAGAGCTTACAAGGTATTATGCAGCCGCTGGGATGGGCAGTTTACGAATTAGAGGTAAGTGAAACTCCGACCAGATCCTATATTATAAGTCTGGTAGAAAATAGTATAACAACTGAGCTTCAACGGAAAAATCTTGTTAAAGATATTATCGATAGCTCATTTTCAATCCCTGTGGAAACACCTGACAACAATAATAGGTAACACAATCATAACGATTCAAAAGACAAATGAAATAAAAAGGAGGGTGTATATGACTTATCTTGAACAAACTGCAATTATTATTCCATCCTTAAACCCAGATCAACGAATGATCGATTTGATTCAAAATCTAAAAAACGCAGGATTTCAGCTGATACTTATTGTAAACGATGGAAGCAGCAGAAAGTATGCGGAATTTTACGACAAGGCAGCAAATGACTTTGGATGTAAAGTGTTGGAACATGCTATTAATCTCGGAAAGGGACGAGCATTAAAGACAGCCTTTAACTATATCATTACCCGCTGGCATAATTGCACTGGTGCGGTTACCGTCGATTCGGATGGACAGCATAGTGTTCAGGATATCATTCGATGCATGGATGAGCTATACCGTCATCAAGATTGCCTTATTCTGGGAAGCAGGGACTTCTCCAGTGGCAATGTTCCATTTCGTAGCAAAGCAGGTAATATCATAACACGTCAAGTATTAAGTATGTTATGTGGTATCAGCTTATCAGATACTCAGACTGGATTAAGAGGCTTGTCACAAAAGCATATGATGGAATTTCTGGACGTTAGTGGTGAGCGCTTTGAATATGAGATGAATATGCTGATTCATGCTAAGGAAAAGAAGATAAGAATTATGGAAATACCGATTCAGACGATCTATCTCGAGAATAATAAATCCTCTCATTTTAATCCTCTTACGGATTCAATCAAGATATATGCTATGTTTTTCAAGTTTGTGTTATCTGCAATTTCTTCCTTCGCAATTGATGCAATTTTATTTGTGATTTTTAATGCCGTATTTCGTAATATCATTCCGGATTACTACATCATAATAAGCACTATAATTGCTAGAATATTTTCCTCAATTTATAATTTTACTATGAATAAGAATAATGTCTTCCAAAGTAAGGATAATACAAAATCAACTGTGATTAAGTATTATGTATTGTGTCTCCTTCAGATGATCGCTTCTGCTACAGGAGTTACGTTACTATATAAGTTATTGCATGTTAATGAAGTTATTATAAAAATCCTGGTAGACTTTGTATTGTTCTTACTTGGTTATCGGATACAGATGAAATGGGTTTTCCATTCAAAGGAGTAATGCCAGATTATCATGATTTAGAAAGATGAACATAGAAAAAAATATATTATTTTGTGATTATATAATACCACAAAATCGCCCATTTTACAAGACTTGTAAATCAAAACCTCCGATTATACAATAGGTTCATATCATAACAGGAGGAATCATAATTGGAGTATAATATTGAAGAGCTACTTATTTTGGTAAAGGAACTTACGGACAGTTATACAAGCAAAGAAAGTACTTCCATAACCTATGAGGCAGCACAACAGTTGATGGGCGCAGTTATGTACTGTATACAGGAAAATTACAGGGCTTTTGATTGTCAAGAAAATTCAGAAGCCCTTGTTTCTATGGAAAAAAGATTTCAGACAGCCAGGGAAGCCTATGACAACGGATATCGATGCGTAGTTGATAAGATAAGAAAAGCAAATGAGCTATATAATAATATCATATTAGACTTTAAAGATTATGGAAATCACGCATATTATGATACGGTGGTCAAGGGAATACCAGAATTCTTCAAATGGTATGATCCGGTACTGAATCCGATGAAACATATCATTCTAATTGACTATAATGTTCTAGAACCGCTGCATGACTTAGAAGGCATCGATTTGATATATCGTTACCTGCTTTGCATACAGATGGAGCAAAAATTCTTAAGATACTTCCCCGATGAATATATAAGGAAAGTATTAGTCTTGTATCATTCCGATTACGAAGAATTAATATTCAATCTATGTGGAGTATTATTAAAAAAATTCCTTGTCAATCGATTGATTGATACTAGGCTTGAAGATATGGACTATAATACAGATAACTTTCACAAGCTTTCCGAGATCATTTGTCAATTGAGTAAGGAGGAACTGGAGGAAAGATTATATAGTTATCTGCAAGCATTCATCAATGATAAATATTCAGGAGACCAGAATTTATATCGTTATCTGGCTAATGAGATCTCGAATATATCAGAGGAACTTAGGAATACGGTTAAGAATCACTGTTACGGTAATTTATTATAGGGGGCGATACGATGGATGATCATACTATATTCGATTTAATGTTAGTACAACAGCAAAAGCAGGAACTTGAACGGGTACTTGAATGTAATAAAAAGACAGAAAAATATGGTTTGGTATTATCTGAAAAAGAGGCGAATCATTTGATGTTATGTCGTAAGGAAACATTAGCAGAGACGAGGAGAGTAGAGTTTGGAGAGGGTATTCTTCCAAAGATAATCTACTATTTCTGTGATTCACAGTTTATTAATCAGGATTCCTATGCAGATACTCTGGAACAGCTTCAGGATATATTCTATCAATTCAAAAATGAAACTCAGGATGAGCTTACAGATGATGAACTGCTAAGTTTTATGAGAAAGCAATTTGACGAAGTGTGTTATGGGGATATGGATTATCTATGCAATACTTGCATGGAACGGTATGCAAGAGCGACCCGCTCAGGATTTAATAATCAGTTGCAGTCCAGACTTCGGGATGAGTATTCTTTAAGAGAAACGGAAAATGAATATGATATATTATCCGAGGAGATACGGTGGGATTATGGGTTATATAAAGCGAAACTGGACGATATGATTAATTAATGGGAAAACATCAATCAGCTTCGAATAAATATCTTACCATAGTTTTGTCGATCATCAATATCAAATCGATATAAATAATCTGACCATCTACCATATACACTAGCCATAGATATTCCCAAAATGGCACTGCTTTGTATTTCGAAGGGATAAAAAGATACGATTCATAGGAGTTGTTGCAATACCAGATTACGAGTGGTAAAATTGTCTTATCAAGGGAACAAAATGAAATAGAACGAATAAATGAGATACTATTTAAGAAATATATTCAGAGTATTGAAGTAATAAAAAATCCACAAGGTCTTTAAATACAGGACCTTGTGGACTTCCTAGCTACTGCGGATGAAGGGACTTGAACCCCCACGAAGTCGCCCTCGGCAGATTTTGAGTCTGCTGCGTCTGCCATTCCGCCACATCCGCTTAGTGACGAAGATTATTCTAGCACAATTGATTTTAGATTTCAAGTATGAAAATTAAATTCCAGAAGAAAATAATGAAAGCTAACAAAGGAGCTGTTATCCATGATTTGCAGTAGAGCTCAGAATATGATTACACCGTTTATTAATAAGGAATTGAACCTCAAGGATACAGAGGCCTTTTTAAATCATATTAATCACTGTCAGAACTGTCATGAGGAGTTAGAGGTATATTATGTGCTTCTTACTGCGATGAAACAATTGGACGAGGATAAGAATTTATCCGATGATTATGGATTGGAGCTGTCTAAGGAGTTGGAAAAAGCCCAGGAAAGGGTAATCCATGCAAAATATACATATTTTCGAAAAAAAGCTATTCTATTTTTATCTATGATTCTGCTGGCTTTTTTCATCAGCTTCCGTTATTCTTATAAGGACGGACAAGATGTTACGCAGGTATTGGAAAGTACCTTTGGCCTAAGAGACTCATTTCGGGATATTCGTAATAATGATCTGGAAAAACTATTACAAATACGACTGGAAGAGTTGGATAATGATTAATAATATAATGATAGTTATTCCATATATCTAATTGAAATGATACGATCGATTTGATGAAGATATAATAGGTTCGGTTGGGAAGATGCGATAGGAGTTCCCAGAATTATTAACATGGAAAGGAGTTTCGTAGGAGCTAATTATGAATCGCTTTACCTTATAAAATGTGTTCTGTCACTCCAGTATGTGGAGGTTTGGCAGAATAATGATTGATTTCGCAGAGTAAATAGGTTTTCTTGTTCCTACAGATAATGATTATGGCTAAGAAAATAGTATTAATTGATGGACACAGTATATTAAATAGAGCATTTTATGGACTTCCGGATATGACTACATCAAAGGGGGAACATACCAATGCAGTGCTTGGCTTTATAAGCATTATGTTTAAAATTCTAGATGAGGAAAAGCCGGATTATCTTACGGTAGCCTTTGATACCAATCATCCTACGTTTCGGCATGAAATGTATGCTGAATATAAGGGAACGAGAAAAGGAATGCCGGAGGAGCTGCGCGAACAGGTTCCTGTTATGAAGGAAGTGTTAAAAGCGATGAATATCGCGATTCTCGAAAAGCCGGGCTATGAAGCAGATGACATTCTAGGCACTTTAGCAACCAGAGCAGAAGAGGCTGGGAATCAGGTATCTTTGGTATCCGGTGATAGGGATTTGCTTCAGCTTGCCAGTGATAAAATCAAGATTCGAATCCCGAAGACAAAGAGAACAGGAACAGAGATTGAGGATTACTATGCTCAGGACGTAGTGGAACGCTATCATGTTACACCGAAGCAGTTTATTGATCTGAAAGGCCTTATGGGTGATGCTTCGGATAATATTCCCGGTGTTCCCGGAATAGGAGAAAAAACAGCCGGCAAGTTAATTGAAAGCTATCAGTCTATCGAAAATATATACCAGCATATCGATGAAATGAGTCCAAGTAAAGTAACAACATCGCTTAAGGAGAATCGCGAAATTGCATTCTTATCAAAGCAGTTAGCGACAATCAATACAAATTGTGATTTGGAATTTAAGATAGAGGATGCGACTCTTGGTAATTTATATAATGAGGAGGTCTATCTACTCTTTAAACGCCTTGAGTTCAAGAGTCTTCTGTCCAGATTTCAGACAGAGGAAGTGAGTCATACCACCGGAATTGAGAAAAACTTTCAGTGGATTACTGAACCCGGAGAAGCTAGTCAAATCTTTGCATCTATACAGGATAAAGTCGCTCATCCGATAGGATTACAGCTGATATTTGAGAATGACAGCTTTCTTGGTTTATCTCTATGTAAGGAAGAGGAGAATATATTCTTTATTCAATGCGATGAACGTATTACAAAGGAGTATTTAACGATCAGTGCGAGTCATCTGGCAAGGAAAGGCTATCTGACCTCCGTTATAGGATTAAAAGAACAGCTAACTTACCTTAAGGTGACAGAAAAGGATAATATGTTTGATGCTTCCGTTGCGGCATATCTGCTTAATCCATTAACGGATACCTATCATTATGATGATATTGCCAGAGATTATATTGGGCTTACTGTGCCCTCCAGAGATGATTTATTAGGAAAGAACAGTCTTGTTTCTGCTATGAATGAGAACAAGGAAGCCTTTTTATCCTATGCTTGTTATAGCGCTTACATTGCTTTTCGTTCTGCAGAAAAGTTGCGTGATTTATTATTCCGAGCTGGTATGCAGCAGCTATTTGAGACAATCGAAATGCCGTTAATCTATACGCTCCATGATATGGAGGTTCGAGGAATCAGAGTAAACAAAGACGCTCTCAGAGAATATGGCGATAATTTAACCGTAGGAATTGATAAGCTGGAAAAGAATATCTATGAATTAGTGGGTGAGAAATTCAATATTAATTCTCCGAAACAGCTGGGCGTCATCTTATTTGAAAAGCTTCAGCTTCCCTTTGGTAAAAAAACCAAAACTGGATACTCCACCTCTGCGGATATTTTAGAAAAGCTTCAGTCCGAGCATCCTGTTGTGGCAATGATTCTGGAGTATCGGCAACTAACCAAGTTGAAATCCACCTATGCGGATGGTCTGGCAGGATATATTCAGGCAGATGAGCGGATCCATGGTAAGTTTCATCAGACTATAACCGCCACAGGTAGAATCAGCAGTACGGATCCGAACCTGCAGAACATTCCGATCCGGATGGAGTTGGGAAGACAGATTCGTAAAGTTTTCATTCCAGAGGAGAATTATGTCTTCTTAGATGCTGATTATTCCCAGATTGAACTTCGTGTTCTGGCACATATGTCAGGGGATGAAAGGCTGATTGCTGCATATCGGGAAGCGAAGGATATTCACCGGATTACGGCTTCAGAGGTATTCCATATACCGTTTGAGGAAGTGACACCAGCACAGCGAAGCAGTGCTAAGGCAGTCAACTTCGGTATTGTATATGGTATCAGCTCCTTTGGACTGGGGCAGGACCTGAATATTACCCGTAAGGAAGCAGAGCGGTATATTGATAAGTATTTCCAGACCTATCCGAATGTGAAAGCATATCTAGATCGATTGGTAATGGATGCTAAAGAATTAGGATACTCTACCACCTTATTCGGACGCAGGAGACCGATACCGGAGCTAAACTCCAGTAATTTTATGCAACGCTCCTTCGGTGAAAGAGTAGCTATGAATTCACCAATACAGGGAACGGCTGCGGATATTATTAAGATTGCCATGCTTCGGGTAAACCAAAAACTTAAGGAAGGTAACTATCGTTCCAGACTTATTCTTCAGATACATGATGAATTATTAGTAGAGACACATAAAGAGGAAATCGAACAGGTGGCCAAAATCATGGTAGAGGAGATGCAGAGTGCTGCTGAATTATCAGTTCCTTTAGAAGCTGAGGTAAAAGAAGGAAATAACTGGTACGAAGCGAAATAGAGTACAGCAAGGTGTGAGCATATGAAGGTAATAGGAATAACTGGTGGAATTGGCAGTGGTAAATCACTGGTGGCAGATATATTAAAGAAGAAGTACAACGCTTATATTGTCAATACGGATGCGATAGCAAAGAAACAGATGGAGCCGGGAGGCGCAAGCTATCAAGGCGTTATTGATTATTTCGGGCAGGATATTGTTGCAGAAGATAAATCCATCGATCGTCAAAAGTTATCTGCTATTGTATTTGATAATAAGGAAAAATTAAAAAAGTTAAATGAACTTACCCATCCTCAGGTACTTAAAGCGGTTTTGGAGGAAGTCAATACATTACGGGAAGTTGGTAATATTCCATATATCGTAATAGAGACAGCGTTAATGATTGAAGCCGGCTATGATTATTTCTGCGATGAGGTATGGTACGTATATAGTCCGGAGGAAGAAAGACGAAAGCGACTGAAAAGGGATAGAGATTACTCGGATGAGAAGATGGATGCTATTTTTAAGAGTCAGAGTAAAGATGCCGCATTCAGGGAGAGATATAGTATTATTATAGAGAATACAGGAGATGTCGATGAACTGGAAGTACAGATACAAAGACTGTTATTAGACTAACATCCTATGCTAAAGGCTATATAAATAAAGAAGTCATTATATATCATAGGGTCAGGGTGGGGAAGGTACCGACCAAAAAGAATATATCTTGACAAAATATCTGAAATGAGGGATACTCATTTAGAATATATACAAGCTATTGGGACTAATAATTCATATAAAAGATAGGAAGATAGACATGAAATTATGCAGTATAGCAAGCGGCAGCAGTGGGAACTGCATTTATGTCGGAAGCAATAATACGAATTTACTGGTAGATGCCGGAATTAGTGCAAAGAGAATAGAAAATGGACTGAATGGGATAGATATATTTCCGGATACCATACAGGGGATACTGATTACCCATGAGCATTCCGACCATATATCCGGTCTTGGGATACTGGCACGCAGATATCATATTCCGATCTATGCAACCTATGAGACAGTACGTTCCATTCAATCAATAAAGAGCTTGGGTGACATTCCGGTTGAACTATTTCGCTATGTTAAACCGAATGAAAGCTTTTTGATAAATGATATTCAGGTAGAGCCATTTTCAACTTCCCATGATGCGGCCAATCCGGTATGCTATACGATGCAATCGGAGGGGCATAAAATCGGTATTGCAACAGACCTGGGAAAATACGATGATTATATCATATCGAAGCTGGAGGACTCAGAGCTTTTATTTATTGAAGCGAACCATGATGTAAATATGCTGATGGTAGGGAAGTATCCTTATTATTTAAAGCAAAGAATATTAGGAGATCGAGGCCATTTATCCAATGAGACCTCTGCGAATCTAATTAACCGTTTAATTCATCCCAAATTGAAAAATATATTGCTGGCACATCTTAGTAAAGAAAATAATTATGAGGAACTTGCATATGAGACAGTTTGTTGTGAATTAACGAACTGTGGCAGTGATTTTCTAGCAGGAAATGTAAACGTAGCTCATCGGGATAGACCGTCATCGATGGTTATGGTATAAATATAGAATAAGCGCTGAAGATCTCCGATAGGTAATGATTTACCGATGGAGAAGACATCGCAGAAATGAGGAGAGTATGAAAAGAACAGTAATCACAGTGGTTGGTAAGGATACCGTAGGTATTATTGCAAAGGTTTGTACCTATTTAGCAAATAATCGTATTAATATTTTAGATATTTCTCAGACGATTGTTCAAGGCTTCTTTAACATGATGATGATTGTGGATTTGACAGATGTTCCGAAGGATTTTGATGAGGTATCGGAAGAACTGGAGCAGATTGGTGCGGAAATCGGAGTAATTATTAAGACTCAGCGTGAAGAAATCTTTGATAAAATGCACAGAATATAATGGAGGTTACCATGATCAACATACATGAAGTCATCGAAACGAATAAGATGATTGAACAGGAAAATCTGGACGTCAGAACAATTACACTTGGTATCAGTTTACTGGATTGTGCTGATCCGAATCTGGAGGAACTAAACCGGAAGATTTACGACAAGATAACGACTATTGCTAAGGATCTCGTGTCCACCGGTAATAAAATTCAGAGAGAATATGGAATACCCATTGTAAATAAAAGAATTTCTGTTACACCGATTTCATTAGTAGGTGCAGCAGCATGTAAAACACCGGAGGATTATGTAACAATTGCGAAAACCTTAGATCGTGCGGCATCTACAGTGGGTGTGAATTTTATCGGAGGATATTCCGCTTTGGTTTCAAAAGCAATGACGGTCAGTGATGAGCTGTTAATCAAATCAATTCCCACAGCATTGAGTCAGACAGAAAGAGTCTGTAGTTCGGTGAATGTCGGCTCTACGAAGACCGGACTTGATATGAATGCTGTAAAACTTCTTGGTGAGATCATTCTTCAGACATCAGAACTAACCAAAGACAGGGATTCCATTGGATGTGCCAAATTAGTGGTATTTTGTAATGCTCCCGATGACAATCCGTTTATGGCAGGAGCCTTCCATGGTGTAACGGAAGGAGATGCGGTAATCAATGTGGGTGTTAGCGGTCCCGGTGTAGTAAAAAAGGCATTGGAAAGTGCTCGGGGAGCAGATTTCGAGACCTTATGTGAAACAATTAAGAGGACTGCATTTAAGATTACTCGTGTAGGTCAGCTTGTTGCTCAGGAAGCCTCTAAGCTACTGAATGTTCCATTTGGTATTATTGATTTATCCTTGGCACCTACACCTGCAGT
The DNA here is from genome assembly GCF_014174405.1 of Variimorphobacter saccharofermentans. GTDB lineage: Bacteria > Bacillota > Clostridia > Lachnospirales > Lachnospiraceae > Mobilitalea > Mobilitalea saccharofermentans. The sequence continues at coordinate 1,474,924 of NZ_JACEGA010000001.1, forward strand.
TGGTGATAGTGTAGCTGAAATTCTGGAAGAGATTGGATTAGAATATGTAGGGGCACCCGGAACGACAGCCGCATTAGCTTTATTGAATGATCAGGTTAAAAAGGGTGGTGTAATGGCTTCCTCCTATGTAGGAGGATTAAGTGGAGCTTTTATTCCCGTTAGTGAGGATCAGGGTATGATTGATTCTGTAGAAGCCGGAGCATTATCCCTGGAGAAACTGGAAGCAATGACCTGTGTATGCTCCGTAGGTCTTGATATGATTGCAATTCCAGGAGATACGAAAGCAACGACAATTTCAGGAATTATAGCCGATGAGATGGCAATCGGAATGATTAATCAGAAAACAACAGCGGTAAGAATTATTCCGGTCATTGGTAAATCTGTAGGAGACCGCGTAGAATTTGGTGGTCTGCTTGGTTATGCACCAGTTATGAAAGTGAATCCTTTTGGATGTGATGACTTCATTAATCGTGGAGGTAGAATTCCTGCACCGATACACAGTTTTAAGAATTAAGATAAATGGAATGGATATACAAAAGTAAGCGATTCAATGACTTACTATGCGTTTCATGAAAGCACTGAAAGATAAGTTTAATATTGTAAATAATTTACTTGAACCGAGACTTAGCTTCCTTCGTCTAATCTTATAGTAAGCAGTAAGATAGAGAATTTGCTACTCGGTTCTTTCGGCCGTTTTACAAGTGAATATTTATCAAGAAAGGCATGTATGAGAATGGAGAAGAACTTAGAAATTCAGGATTACAAGAGAATTTTTCATTATTTTCAGGAAATATCAGCAATACCCAGAGGTTCGGGAAACGAAGAGGAAATTAGTGAATATTTGGTTTCCTTTGCAAAAGAACATCATTTGGAGTACACTCAAGATGAAGCGAATAATGTCATAATGATTAAAGAAGCTACCTCAGGATACGAGAATGAACCTGCAATTATCTTACAGGGGCATATGGATATGGTCTGTGAAAAACGTAAGGAGCATACACATGACTTTCTTAAGGATGGTATTAAGATTATTGTGGAGGGGGACTATCTCCGTGCAGATGGTACAACCCTGGGAGCGGACAATGGAATAGCGGTTGCGTATATTTTAGCTCTTCTATCTGATGAAACACTACCGCATCCAAGACTGGAAGCAATCATTACGACGGATGAAGAAGTGGGAATGAACGGAGCGAAAGCTCTGGACCTTTCTAAATTACATGGGAAATACATGATTAATCTGGACTCGGAAGAAGAGGGATATCTCCTGTGCAGTTGTGCAGGTGGCTTGACCGGTACCAGTACACTTCCGGTAAAAAGAGTATCAGAGTACGGTAAGAAGATAAGGATAAGCATTGGTGGGTTATTGGGTGGACATTCCGGTATAGATATCGGTAATAACCGCTCCAATGCGACCAAGCTGATCGGAAGGTTGCTTTTTGAACTCAGAGAAAGAGAAGCTTATGGACTCATTCATTTGCAGGGTGGTTATAAAGATAATGTCATCCCACGGGAGGCAGAAGCAGAGATTTTTCTATCAGCCAGTGGGGAACAGAGCTTGACCGATGTATATCTTCGTTTTGAACAAGCTATCGAAGATATCATGCAGAGCATTCAAAAAGAGTTATCAGGAAGTGAGCCTGAGTTGAATTGGAAGATCGAGGACATGGGAGAGGATACTTATGATATCATCCATTCAGTTTCCTTCGAGAAAATACTCTTTTTCCTGGTGCACATGCCTTATGGAGTTCAGGTGATGAGCTCCAATGTAGAAGGTCTTGTAGAAAGCTCTATCAACTTGGGAATTACTCAGATTGAAGAGGACAAGGCTGTATTCTGCAACTCAATTCGTAGCTCATTTAGTAGCTATAAGAAGAATCTTAGCGATCGTCTTAATTATATGGCGAGTTTCTTAGGCGGGGATTATTTTGTTCGAGCAGAATATCCTGCATGGGAGTTTAAAAAGGATTCACCATTGAGAGAGCATATTCAGAAGATATACCAAAGACTTTATGGTAAGCAGATGAAGGTTGAGGCCATCCATGCCGGACTGGAATGCGGGATAATCTATGAGAAGCTTCCCGGAGTTGATATCGTTTCCATTGGTCCCGACATGACAGGGGTTCATACAATTGAAGAAAAGTTAAGTATTTCTTCAACAATTCGGGTATATCAATTACTGGAAATGATAATTATGGAAAAGATAGAAGAATAACACTTATATGACACATTTACATGGTATTTTATCTAGCAGTGCTGATGAATGTCAGTAAACTAGAGTAAAAGGGGATTTTATCTGCAACGAAATCGCTTCATAAGAAGCTTAGATATTAGGAGATGGAAAAATGGATAAGGATAATTCAAATTCTACATTTGATTTCGAGTTTGATCCTGAGTTTAATACTAATTTTTATAAAAACATTGATCGAGTGCTGGGGGATGCTAATGCTGATGAGACGGAATTAGCGAATGAAGATATCAATGAGCAGGATCAAATTGCACAGAATACAACGGAAGAAATAGATTTATCAGAAGACCAATTCGATTATGCAAGTACGAATGAAGATACTGTAGAAGAAGATGTTAATGATTCTTATCATGGACATACAGCATATCAAAATACTGTAGAATATCATAAAAACGAAAGACTCAAAATGGAAGAAACTGCTCAGCAGCAATTCTCAGAAAAGGTAGCGATTAATGAGGACATTGATGAAGCATTACATTATATCAATGCTTCGCTGGCAAGACAGATATGTGAAGAAATGGATGCGGAGGAACAACCGGAGGAGCAGGAACTACAGCCTCAGCAGAAGAAACATAGTTGGTTTCGAATTCAAAGTGGAGTTCTTCTTACCTTACTTTTCCTTGTTGGATTAGGATTTTTCCTCGGAACAACGAAACCTGGTAATAAAATACTCATGAATATGGGAATCGATATCGGCGGTAAGATATGGGAAGCTATGACCGATGATTTCGAAGAAACGGCCGAGGCAATAGCAGATACGGATTATCTGGATGAAGAGGACCTGGCATCAGATCTACCAGAATATGATCAAAACAAAATTGTATGGCCGGATCACCCGGGAGACGGAAGGCATGAGGATGGTGTATATAATATATTATTATTAGGAGAAGAGGCCATTGGTTCCGGTACTTCCAGAGGTCGTACTGATGTAATTATAATTGCGACCATGAATACCATCACGAAGGATGTGAAGCTTACCTCACTCATGCGTGATTTATATGTTCAGATTCCTGGATATAAGGACAATAAACTGAACACGGCATACGAAAAAGGCGGTCTTGAGCTGCTGTATGAAACCATAGCATTAAATTTTGATATTCGCTTGGATGGCTGTGTTATGGTAAACTTTGAGAACTTTGAAAAGATTATTGACACTATGGGTGGTTTGGAAATTACATTAACGGCAGGAGAAGCTCGATATTTAAATTCAACAAATTACATCTCTAATCCGAAATATCGTAATGTTGTCGAAGGCAAACAGCTGCTAAATGGAAACCAGGTACTTGGCTATAGCCGCGTACGTAAAAGAGCAACAATTACCGGAAATAATAATGATTACGGAAGAACTGACCGTCATCGAATTATTCTAAATGCTATTTTTGAGAAGTATAAAAACAAGAGTAAGGTGGAACTGGCACCTATCATGTTTAGCTTACTTCCAATGATTAAGACAGATATTGATAGTAAGAATTTCGAAGTCTTATTAAATACCTTTATTGATATGGGTACAATGGATATGGAACAGCTTCGTATTCCTGTCGATGGTGCTTTCACAGATAATGTCAGCGTTCGTGGAATGGACGTATTAATTCCGGATTTAGAAAAGAATACAAATGTTTTACATGAATTTATCTTTGGACCATCGGTGACTGCCACAACGAATGATACAACGGTAGGTACTGGTACTACAACGAACTCAACTACATCAACTGATAGTACTGCAAATCAATGATTTGTGTGAAGTGATTCTAGATATATTGCGTTTTAAATACATTCCCTGTAGGAGTGTTATGCATAATCTCTACCATAAGTCCGTACGATAACCTCAACATATATTCTTCTCCGAATAGCATGGTTGTGGTCAGCGTACGGATTTATCGCAGTAAAAGGGAACAGCTCAGCATAATCAGTACGATTGCCTTTCCCATCCTGTAGGATTATCAGTATTGGCGAAATTGTTATATTGGGGCGTTCATCATCATATGATTCTATGTCCGATTAATATGGGAGACATCTTATGGTAACTGTTTTCCATATTAGATGAAAGAATAAGCAGGTGATGAATCTAATGACGGTGAGACATAGATACAGAATGAACGATGCAAATAAAGGTTTAACTTTAAGATGGGAATGGATACTAACTTCCTGTCTGCTCCTGATCCTATTATTTATCATACGATTCGAAATGGAATTGATACAAACGAAATGTTTGGTTAATAATATGATTGAAAATGGCATTAACTATGATTCCTTTCGTGAAATGCGCTTATCAGAGGATACATTAGAGAAGGTAAAGAAGAAGATGAAGCGTATTCTGAATAAGAATCCATTCCTGCAAAGACTTCCGGAGATGGATGAATTCAGTTTGTTGACCTTTAGTATGATGGCTAACTCATTTGATCTTGTAAACAAACCGCTTGTAGATGATAAAACCTTTTGCCGAGGAATAGGAAAGGTATGTGCAACTCCATCGTATCAGGAGCTTTACGATTATTACAAAGCGATATTGTCGAATATCGTATATTTTCCGGTACCAGAAGTTGCAGAGGCTACAATATATTATGATAATAGCTGGTATAATCTTCGTACCTATGGCGGAAATCGCAGACATGAAGGGACAGATTTGATGGCTTCTAATAATATCAGAGGCTATTTTCCAGTCATCAGTATTACAGATGGAGTGGTTGAGAAAAAGGGATGGCTTGAGCAGGGTGGCTACCGCATTGGTATTCGATCAGAGGCCGGCTGTTACTTTTATTATGCTCATCTATTCTCCTATGCACCGGAGCTGGAAGAAGGTGACAAGGTTATAGCAGGCCAGCTTTTAGGATTTATGGGCGATAGCGGCTATGGTGAAGAAGGTACCATTGGACAGTTTGATGTTCATCTGCATATGGGGATTTATATTAATTCGAAAATTGGAGAAATTAGCGTGAACCCTTACTGGATCATGCGTATTTTAGAAAGAAACCGCACTAGTTACGAAGAACATAGGACTTCAGACTGAAGGGACAAGAAATACGATTATAAAAAGTACTTTTTTCAACTGGACATATGTGGTATAATACACGAATAGATTAGAACTTATGTTTACTAAGGGCACCAGGAGAGATCAAGACTATGGAAGTATATTTGGATAATTCTGCGACAACTAAGATTACAGAAGGCGTTCGGGATACGATGCTGGCTGCTATGTATGAGGATTATGGCAATCCTTCTTCCATGCATCGGCTTGGAATGAGGGCAGAGCAGTATATAAAAGAGGCTGCAGGTATCATAGCAAGCAATTTGAAGGTGGAACCGAAGGAGATTATATTTACCTCAGGAGGAACAGAGGCGAATAATCTCGCATTAATTGGAACCGCTCTTGCAAATAAACGGAGAGGAACACATATTATTACATCCCGGATTGAGCATCCATCCATTCATCAACCCTTGGTATACCTTGAGGAGAATGGCTTTGAGATTAGCTTTGCTCCTGTAGATGCTTCTGGAAAGCTGATCAAGGAGGCACTCTATGAGCTAATCAAAGAGAATACACTGATGGTGTCACTTATGTATGTGAATAATGAAATTGGCTCCGTTCAGGATATAGCAGAGATTGCATCAGAATTGAAAAAGAGAAAGAAGGATGTTATTTTTCACGTAGATGCTGTACAAGCCTATGGAAAATACCGTATCTATCCAAAAAGAGAAGGAATTGACCTCCTATCCTTCAGTGGACACAAAATTCATGGACCCAAGGGAATAGGAGCCTTATATGTAAGTGATAAAGTAAGAATAAATCCCATAGTTTTTGGAGGAGGGCATCAGAGAGGACTGCGTTCCGGTACGGAAAATGTTTCGGGAATTGCCGGGTTAGGACAAGCAGTTGCTGAACTGTATGAGAATCATGAGGCGAAGGTTGCTCGAATGTACCAACTGAAGCAGAAATTCCTCAGGGAAGTCAGTACCTTAGAGGGTATAACTGTGAATGGTATACCTGAAGAATGCATGATGGATTTTGAACTGGAGCATTTGAGAAAAACTGCTCCCCATATCATGAGTATCAGTTTCCATGGAGTGAGAAGTGAAGTGTTTTTGCATGCCTTAGAGGATAAAGGAATCTATGTTTCATCAGGATCTGCATGCAGCTCCCATCATCCGACTCCAAGTGTTACTCTTTCAGCAATCGGTCTGCCAAAGGATTTGCTGGATAGTACGTTGCGTTTTTCTATGTCCGAGATGACGACAGAAGAGGAAATAGATTATACCTTAGAGAAGATCAAAGAGCTGCTACCAATGCTCAGACGATATACTAGGAAAAAGTAGTTTTATGGAGGATTATATGTTCAAAGCATTTTTAATTAAGTATGCAGAAATCGGTTTAAAGGGAAATAACCGGTATCTCTTTGAGAACGCCTTGCGTGACAGAGTTAAAGAGGCGCTGAATCCACTTGGAGAATATGAGGTTAGCAAAGAACAGGGCAGAATTTTCGTGGAATGTCCTGATCAATATGATTATGAAGAGACAGTGGAGGCGATTCGTAAAGTATTCGGAATTGCTGCTATCTGTCCCGTTGTTGTGATTGACAGTTCAGAGTGGGATACATTAACGAAGGGTGTGGGAGATTATGTGGAGGCAATGTATCCGGATCGTAATTTTACCTTCAAGGTAGAAGCGAAGCGGGCTGATAAGAATTATGCCCTTACTTCTCCTGAAATCTGTATTGAGATGGGAGCTTATCTTTTAAAACGGTTTCCTGAGATGAAGGTGGATGTGCATGAGCCATCCGTTCGTATTACCGTAGAGGTGCGCACGAAATCCTATGTATATTCCATCGTAATTCCTGGTCTTGGGGGTATGCCTGTAGGTACCAATGGCAGAGCAATGCTTCTATTATCCGGAGGAATTGACAGTCCTGTTGCTGGATACATGATTGCTAAAAGAGGAGTATCCATGGCAGCAACTTATTTTCATGCTCCGCCATATACCAGTGACAGAGCAAAGCAGAAGGTTGTGGAGCTTGCAGAGAAGATCTCAAAATATACTGGTAAAATGAAGCTCTATGTGGTTAATTTTACGGATATTCAACTATATATCTATGATCAGTGCCCCCACGAGGAGCTAACCATCATCATGAGAAGATATATGATGAGAATCGCAGAGCGCCTGGCAGAAAAGGAAGGGTGTCTTGGTTTGGTTACCGGGGAAAGTATCGGGCAGGTTGCCAGTCAGACGATGCATAGCCTGGCAGCTACGAATGAAGTATGTTCAATGCCGGTATATCGCCCATTAATTGCTTTTGATAAAAATGAAATCGTTAAAATAGCAGAACAGATTGATACCTTTGAGACCTCTATCCAGCCATTTGAAGACTGCTGTACCATCTTTGTGGCAAAGCATCCGGTAACAAAGCCCAGTCTAAAGGTAATCCGTAAATCGGAAAAAAATCTGGAAGAGAAAATTGAAGAATTAGTGGAGACTGCATTAAATACCGTTGAAGTGATACCGATTGGTTAAGAGCTGATTATGATGTCAAAAGTCTGATTAAAGTTGTTCAATGAATATATAATCGTTAATATTCATTGAACTATAATTCATTGACTTTTATACCAAAATCCGAACAAAAAAAGAAGTCGTCACAAGTGACAACCTCTTCTGTGTTATAACTATTAATCTACAATGTAAGGCTTTAATACAGTAAGGATTTTATCTAAGTTCTCCTCACTATGAATGTTAAGATCAATAACCTTTGATAAATCAAGGCTGAAAATACCCATGATAGATTTTGCATCTATAACATATCTACCGGAGACTAAATCAAAATCGGAATCAAACTTAGTAACGTCATTTACGAATGCCTTTACCTTATCGATAGAATTTAATGATATTTTAACCGTTTTCATGCAAACTCCTCCTTTATTCAGTATAGTAATATACTATAATTTAACATATTAAAAGTCAATATACAAAGTTCATAAAAAAAAGCGGAAATGTTCTATGGGTTGGCTAACCCATTATAGAAAGGATATTGTTATAAATGAAGAAAACAGCAGCATTTTTAAGCTTAGGCTGTAAGGTGAATTCCTATGAAACGGAAGCAATGCGCGGAATGTTTGAGTCAGCTGGCTATGATATCGTAGATTTTAAGGAAAGAGCTGATGTCTATGTGATCAATACCTGCACCGTAACGAATATTGCTGATCGGAAATCCCGCCAGATGCTTCATCAGGCAAAGAAACGAAACCCGAATGCAGTCATAGCTGCTGTTGGGTGTTATGTTCAGGCTGCGGAAGAAGCATTACTGGAAGACAGTGCGGTAGACTTGGTAGTAGGTAATAATAAAAAGGCAGATATCGTTACTATGGTGGAACGGTGTCTGATAGGTAACGAGAAAGAAGAGCTCATCGTTGATATGGCTAAGGAGCAGGAATATGAAGCATTGCATGTCATTACCACGATGGAGAAAACCAGAGCTTTTATTAAGATACAGGACGGGTGTAACCGGTTTTGCTCCTATTGTATCATCCCTTACGTAAGAGGAAGGGTAAGGAGCAGAGATGAGGAGGATATACTGGCTGAGATTACACGATTAGCCGACAAAGGCTACAAGGAAATCGTACTTACAGGGATTCATCTTTCCTCTTATGGAACGGACAGAAACAAGAAGGGTGATCATCATGAAATGCAGGATAGCTTCGAAGCTATGCCTTTAGCGACTCTGATTACCAGAATAGGTAAAATTGACGGAATAAAGCGTATTCGACTAGGCTCGCTGGAACCAAGAATCATCACCAGGGAGTTTTTAGAGGCGATTGCATCCGTAGAGCAATTCTGCCCTCATTTTCATCTGTCCCTGCAAAGCGGCAGTGACGGTGTACTAAGGAGAATGAATCGAAAGTATTCTGCACAGGAGTATTATGACCGGGTTGTCATGATCAAAGAGTACTTTGAGAACCCATCATTTACAACGGATGTAATTGTAGGCTTTCCCGGTGAGACGCAGGAAGAATTCGAAGAAACAAAACACTTTATACAGAAAGTGGAGTTTTCCCATATCCATGTTTTTAAGTATTCAAAAAGAGCTGGTACGAAAGCCGCAGATATGCCGAACCAGATAGCAGAAGAGATTAAAAACCAGAGAAGCAATGAAATAATTATACTCTCTGAGATGATGGCAAAAGAATATAAACAGAGGTTTATGGGTAAAATAGAGAAAATTCTAATGGAAGAGCAAATGACTCTCGATGGAATTAATTATCAGGTAGGACATAATGAACGCTATTTAAAGATTGCTGTAGCCTGTGAACAGGACCTATCAAATCAGCTGATAAATGGCAAAATAATTGGAACATTAAATGACGAAATCCTCCTTTGTGAAATAATTCATTGAATTTTTTGGTTAAATATATTAATATAGTAGATAACATGATTGAACTCGGAAGGTAGAGTATGACTACCTGACTTTATAGAAGAGGAAGTGAAATCGATGCAAAAAATAAACAATACTCAATACTTTAAAGTACAGAAGGAAACGGAAGTAGTAGTAAGTGAGATCATTCGAATCGTATATTCGGCGTTAACGGAAAAAGGATATAATCCTGTTAATCAGATTGTTGGCTATGTAATGAGTGGAGATCCAACCTACATAACGAGCCATAAGGGCGCTCGAAGCTTGATTATGAAGGTAGAACGTGATGAGATTATTGAAGAATTGTTACGTTTTTACATTGACAAGAATATCAATCAGAATAGTTCAAAACCGTAGACAGGAGTAATTAATGAAACGAATCATTGGGCTAGATTATGGCTCTGTAACAGTTGGAGTAGCAATCAGTGATCCATTGCTGCTGACTGCCCAGGGTATCGAGGTCATCCGTAGAAAACAAGAAAATAAGCTTCGGCAGACATTAGCAAGGATCGAAGAGCTGATTGCCGAATATGATGTTGATACCATTGTCCTCGGGTATCCGAAGCATTTGAATAATACCATTGGTGAACGGGCTTCTAAATCAGAAGAGTTTGCAGAAAAACTGCGGAAAAGAACCGGACTTGAAGTTATATTATGGGATGAACGGTTAACAACCGTTGCAGCACATCAGGTGTTGGACCAGACAGGGATGGACGATAAGGAAAAGTCAAGAGTTGTGGATAAACTTGCGGCGGTATTAATACTTCAAGGATATTTGGATAAATTGAATTATATGAAGAAAGATGAGAATAGGGAGATCGAATGAATAACAAACCGGATGAGATAACGTTTATCACTGAAGAAGGGGAAGAAGTATTATTTCGTGTATTAGAACAAACCAGGCTGGGTGGAATTGATTATTTGCTGGTTAGTACGGAAGTAGAGGATGAAGCACTCATTTTAAAGGATATCTCTCAGGCAACCGATGAGGAAGCAATCTATAATATTGTGGATGATGATAAGGAACTGGAATTAGTTGCCGGGATATTCAACGAATTATTAGATGATATTGAACTAGATTAACAATTAATCTTCATTTTGTAAGAAGATTAAGCAGATATTATATAAAACAATATATGAATAACAATATATAAAACTATTAATATTGAAAGATTTTTATTAATTGCATAGATATCGAATTAGATAGAAAATAGGTGATTATATGCCTGATGGTAAGGAACAGTTCAAGCTGTTGCTGAAACAAAATGGTTTGAAAGTAACAACACAGAGAATCGCAATACTGGAAGTGTTGGATAGTAGACCCGGCATCCACTTAACTGCCGAGGAAATTTATGATTGTGTTAAAAAAAAATATCCTGAGATCGGAATAGCTACTGTATATCGAACAATACAGATGTTATCAGAGCTTAACCTAATAGATAAATTAAATTTGGATGATGGATATGTACGTTATGAGATCAGTAAGAAAGGCACGGAGGATACCTGCCACCATCACCATCATTTAATATGTCTTGACTGTGGAAGAATCTATGCGTTTCAGGATGATTTGTTGGAGACGCTGGAAGAACGGATTAAGGAGACTATGGGGTTTACCGTCAGTGACCATGAGGTAAAGCTATACGGTCATTGCCAAGAATGCAGGGATAAGCAATTCTATTAATTCTAATTCATATTATGCACTTAATAATGGGAAATAACGTTATAACTTACATAATAACCATTGGAGGTGCAATTATTTGAAAGAAAAAGAAAAAAACAATAAGAAACAAACAGACATAAAAGGTGTTAAGATTATTCCCCTAGGCGGATTAGAACAGATTGGTATGAATATCACAGCAATTGAGTACGAGGACAGCATTATTGTCATTGATTGTGGTCTATCCTTTCCAGAAGACGAGATGCTGGGGATTGATTTAGTAATACCGGATGTTACCTACTTAAAAGAAAACATTGATAAGGTAAAAGGATTTATTATTACACATGGACATGAAGATCATATTGGATCTTTGCCCTATGTACTTAGGGATATCAATGTACCCATATATGCAACAAGGCTTACGATAGGAATTATTGAGAATAAATTAAAAGAGCATAATCTGCTGAAAAATACCAAGAGAAAGGTTATCAAATACGGACAGTCTATTAATCTTGGATGCTTCCGTATCGAATTCATTCGTGCTAATCATAGTATTGCGGATGCTGCGATGCTGGCAATCTATACACCAGCGGGCATCATATTCCATACTGGAGATTTCAAGGTGGATTATACGCCGGTATTCGGTGAACCCATTGATTTACAACGAATTGGGGAAATCGGTAAGAAGGGTGTAATGGCATTGTTATGTGATAGTACCAATGTAGAGAGACCTGGATATACCATGTCAGAAAGCACGGTAGGAAAAACCTTTGACAGCATATTTACAGATTATGTAAAACAGAGAATTATCGTAGCAACCTTTGCTTCGAATGTCGATCGCGTTCAGCAGATTATCAACTCTGCAGCCAAGTTCGGCAGAAAGATCGTCATAGAAGGACGAAGTATGGTTAATATCATGACCACAGCGATGGAGCTTGGTTATATCAAAATGCCGGAAAATATGTTAATTGATATAGAGATGATGAAGAACTATACGGATGATCAGTTGGTATTAATCACCACTGGTAGTCAGGGAGAATCCATGGCTGCTTTATCACGTATGGCAGCATCCATTCATAAAAAGGTTACAATCAAGCCGGGAGATGTGGTTATATTAAGCTCCACACCAATTCCGGGTAATGAAAAAGCGGTATCTAAGGTTATCAATGATCTTTCCATGAAAGGGGCCAAGGTAATCTATCAGGATACACACGTATCCGGGCATGCATGCCAGGAAGAGATTAAGCTGATTTATACATTGCTTAAGCCCAAATATGCAGTTCCGGTACATGGCGAATACAAGCATTTGATACGTCATGCAGAATTAGCACAGACACTTGGTATTCCGAAGGAGAATATATTCTTATTATCATCCGGTGATGTACTGACATTATCCGATGAGAAGGCAGCGATCACTGGAGAGGTACCGGCTCAGGGTATCTTAGTAGATGGTCTTGGTGTTGGTGACGTAGGTAATATTGTACTTCGTGACAGACAGCTGTTATCAGAGAATGGATTAATAATCGTAGTGGTATCGTTAGAGAGATATAGTAACCAAGTACTGGCTGGTCCAGATATTGTATCCCGTGGCTTTGTATACGTAAGGGAGTCAGAGAACCTTATGGAGGAAGCAAGGGATGTTGTAGAGAAAGCATTAGAAAAGTGTCTGAGTCGCAATAATACAGACTGGGGCAAGATGAAGACTGAGATAAAAGATTCGCTGAATGATTTCATTTGGAAGAAAACAAAGAGAAACCCGATGATTTTACCGATCATTATGGAAGTATAAGCTATGCACAGCAGATGTGTAATGGTGCATGTGTTACTTTAGGAAATATCGAATAAGAAAGTTAGAGGGGCGAACAAATGGCTACGAAGTCCACAACAGTAAGGTTAACATTGAAAATTACTAGTTTTATCGTTAAGGTACTACTCAATGCTATTTTCTATATCTTAGTAGTAATTGCGGTAATTAATCTGAGTAAGGAAGCGTATAAGTTTACTTATCAGCTATATGGTCCGGATCCGGTAGAACCGGCACCCGGCAGAGAGATTATTATTCAGATTAATAAGGGCGAATCTACTATGGACATCGCAAGCAAGCTAGAGCTAAATCGCGCCATCAAGAACAAATATTCCTTCTATCTGAAAGCAAGGCTTGAAAATAAGTCAATTATGCCGGGAACTTATCAGATTAATAACTCAATGACGTATGGAGAAATTCTGGCGATCATCACAGACTACTCCGCTTCACTTGTCAAGGAGGAGGCAGAAGCCACCGAAGAGGATACGAAGGCTAACGAGAATACGGAAGCTGAGACAAGTACGAAAGAGGAGAAGGATAAGGAAAAGGATACAAAGAAGGATACGAAAAAAGATAAGGATAAGAAGTCGGACAAGAAAAAGGAAGCGGATAAGACAGAATAGAAAGGCTTGTGCCATATGATAGTAAATGAAAGAATTGTAGCCTATATTAATTCACTTCAGGTAGAAATAAAACCGGAGCTTCTTTCCCTTGAAAAAGAAGCGCTAGAACGTCATGTACCAATTATTAAGAAAGAAACACAGGGCTTATTAAAGTTTTTACTGTGTTTACAGCAACCAAAACGAATTCTTGAGGTCGGAACTGCCATTGGCTTTTCCGCCCTCTTTATGAGTGAATATACCGGTGATGACAGTAAAATAACAACGATTGAGAAAGTACCGATGCGAATTGTTGATGCAGAGAAGAATTTCTCGAATGAGGTATTTTCTCATAAGGATAAGATAACCTTAATAAAGGGAGAAGCGCTAAAGGCATTAAAGGACCTGGCTTCTGAGGAGCAGCACTACGATTTTATATTTCTGGATGCTGCGAAAGCACAGTATATGAGCTTTCTTCCTGAGCTAATGAAAATGCTATCTACGAATGGAATACTTGTAACAGATAATGTTCTGCAGGATGGAACAGTAACAAATTCCCGTTATAGCATAACTAGGAGGGACCGAACAATTCATACCAGAATGCGAGAGTATCTCTATACGATAACTCATATGGAGGAATTGGAGACGGTTATATTACCGGTTGGTGATGGTGTTGCGGTCAGCTTCCGTAAATAGGTACTAAAGGAAAAGAGCTGTTGCATAATGAGTCATACTCCCTGCCAATCATTATGCAGCAGCCCCCATATAATATCGCAAGAGAAGGGTTCTTGCGTAGAAATGTAGGTGTCTATGTTAAGTGAGATAAAAAAGCCGGAGCTATTAATTCCGGGTGGTAATCTGGAAACATTAAAAACTGCTGTAATATATGGTGCAGATGCAGTATATATTGGTGGTGATCTGTATGGATTACGGGCGAAAGCAAAAAACTTCTCCATGGAGGAAATGAAAGAAGGAATTGCATTTGCACATAGCTATGGCAAGAAGGTATATGTTACCGCCAATATAACAGCCCATAATCAGGACTTGGAAGGTATCAGAAGATATTTCAGGGAATTATACGCATTTGGAGAAGATCGTCCGGACGCACTGATTATATCTGACCCGGGAGTGTTCAGTATTGCCAGGGAAGAGGTACCGGAGATTGATATACACATCAGTACACAGGCGAACAATACGAATTATGAAACCTATCGGTTTTGGAATAAGCTCGGGGCGACCAGAGTAGTATCTGCAAGAGAACTTTCCTTAGAGGAGCTGACCGTTCTTCGATCAAAAATTCCGGCTGAGATGGAAATAGAGACCTTTGTTCACGGCGCAATGTGTATCGCATATTCTGGTAGATGTCTTCTAAGTAATTATTTTACCGGAAGAGATGCGAATCTGGGAGCCTGTACGCATTCCTGCCGTTGGAGATATCATATTGTGGAGGAGACCAGACCCGGAGAATATCTGCCCATTGAAGAAAATGAACGGGGAACCTATATTTTTAACTCAAAGGATCTGTGCATGATTGAATATATACCGGAACTTGTTAAGGCTGGAATTGACAGCTTTAAGATAGAGGGAAGAATGAAGACAGCACTCTATGTAGCTACGGTTGCAAGAACCTACCGTCTGGCTATTGATGAATATTTCGAGGATCCGGTGATATATGAAGAGCATAAACCATTCTATATGGAGGAAATTCGTAAAGGAGTCAACAGACAGTTCACCACGGGATTTTTCTTCGGAAAACCTACTCATGAGGATCAGATTTATGACCATAATACGTATGAGAAAGCCTATACCTATCTGGGTACCATATCCGGAGAGAAGGATGGTTATTATGAACTGGAGCAAAAGAACAAGTTCTGTGTAGGAGATGTCGTAGAAATAATTAAACCCGATGGTTCCACCATCGAAACAAACGTAAAAAGAATTCTGGATGATCAGGGAAATGATATGGAAAGCTGTCCGCATCCACTACAGATTATTTATGTTGATTTCGGAACCAAATTAGATAAATTCGATATAATAAGACGGAGGGAGGAATAATCTCTCCGTTCTTCTTATTCTTAAAGATAGAAAGTTCGCAAAGTGTACGTACTATCTTTTATCCGTTTTTATCGAATCAATAAGGATAAGAAGTCCTTTTTTCGAATTTAAAGAAAATAGAGAAGTCCTTCTGTCCTTTTTTAAGAAGGATAGGCACTTTATGTCAATAATAAACATAAGATAATAACGAAACATTTAAGCATTGAGGGTGCTTATTTTCGTGAAGTCGTTTCCTAAGCCGTTAAGCACCAAGGAAGAAACGGACTATCTGCGAAGATGTAAAGAAGGCGACAAGGAAGCAAGAGACAAATTAATTGAACATAACCTGAGGCTGGTAGCGCACATAGTGAAAAAGTATAATATGATTGATAAAGAAACAGATGATTTGATTTCGATTGGAACGATTGGACTGATTAAGGCGATTGATACCTTTGATGATGAGAAAGGAATTCGCTTAGCAACATATGCCTCCCGTTGTATTGATAATGAGCTTTTGATGATGCTCAGAAGTGGAAAACGTTTAGCCAAGGAAGTATATCTGTACGATCCGATTGGGTCTGACCGGGAAGGCAATGAAATCAATCTGTTGGATATCATTGAGGAAGCAGAAATTGATATTGTTGAGAGTATTGTGCTGGAAGATGATATTAAAAAACTGTATCACATAATCGGTAAGGTGTTAACTGATAGAGAACGCGAAATAATCTGCTTACGTTACGGTTTAAGCAATAGGAAGGAAGTCACACAACGCGAGATCGCAGGTATGTTAGGTATTTCAAGAAGCTATGTCAGCCGTATAGAGAAAAAAGCTCTAAAAAAACTACGGGAATGTTTTGAAGGATAAGGTCATGTGCTAGTGACGAATCAAATGGATAGGAACTGTATAGGAATAGGATAGGAATGGGACAGGAGCAGGAACTATATACTCCACGGAGCCGTTATCACTTAATTACACGATATAGAAGTGTGATAATACTCCACTATGGATATAGTTCCTGCTAAAAGAACCTGATCAGCTATCCGGACTGAAAACAAGAATATTCTACTGTGATGCAGGAAGGCCATACCAAAAGGGAGCCATTGAGGTAAATCATGAGTTGATACGAAGGATTCTCCCAAAGGGGACAAGCTTTGATCAACTGACACAAGAAGACATCAATCTTATGATGAATCACATCAATTCTTACAAAAGAAAGAAGCTGAATAATCGTAGCCCATACGAAACGTTCAGCTTCTATCACGGAGAAGATGTTTTGCATAAACTTTTATGTGAACCAGGGATAAAAGTTGCATTTCGTTTACAAATATTTATTCTCACTTACAAAGATTGATATTTGACGTACAAAAATGTATCTCATTTTACTACTGACCAAAGCTATCTTAAAATATGCGAGTAAAAGTATTTAAAAATACAAAATCACCTAAAAATTAATATTAAAAGGTAGAATATGTTAAAAATAGACAAAAAATGAATAAAATTATGTGAATAATTTTGGAAATAAATAGGTTTACAAATTCTGCATTTTAGATTATGATATAAACATCTCGAAAATATTCTAATGCATCTTAATATTATCTATTAGATAAGATCATCTCATCAAATCCATTTGATATGTAAGAAGGAGGTTAAGTAATTGAAAATTGTGTTTTGGAGTAATGTGAATGAGAGGTGTGGCGTAACAGCAAATCTAGCAGCAATTAGCGTAGCAAGTGTTATTCGATATCCGTATTCTATAATTACTATGGAAAACAGGTTACGCCATCATAATCTAGGCAGAGCGTACATGGGGAATTCTCAACCAGGACAACTGCAAGAGGTAGGCTCGAATTATTATGATGGCAATGGGATCGAAGGCCTTATGCGTAAAATATATCGAGGAGATTATCATTCTGATACCCTCAAATTATATCTAAACGAAATCATCCAGGATCATCTGTATTATATTCCCCAAGGCAGAGTAATACATAATGAAGTATTTGATTATGAATTTGATCGTTGTATTCAAACGTTATTCTCACTTATCGAAGAAAAAGCAGATATCTGTATCGTTGAAGCTACAAGTCATAGTAGTTTGAGCACTAAAATTATTCTTGATGAGGCCGATCTAATTGTAGTTAATCTGTGTCAGAATCAGATAATCTTGGAGGATTTCTTCTTAAATTATTCGTCATTAATTCATAAAGCTATATTTATTATTAGCGGCTATCGCACAAATTCCAGACTGAATTGTAGAAGAATAGCTTCAGAGTATAACATCCAACTCGAGAATATTATTCCGATACCGGATAATGAAATGTATCAATGTGCATTTCAAAACGGATCTGTCGTTGAGTATGTTTATCGTAATTATTTCCTTACAAAGGATCATCCAAATTATATCTTTATTCAGTCTATTAAAAAAGCTGCTTATGTTATGATAAAAAAGGCGGAATTATTGACAAAACTTAAGGAGATGCCTATGTGTGGAAGATAGCCTTTGTTCATATCTTATTTACTATCATCATAGGACTGATATTATATTGGTGTTTGCTATTTATCGTTGGTTGGTGTACTAGCAGACGATTAAGAAAACGAAGGATATCTTCAGTCAATTGTCTTAATATCTCAAAATCTAAAATAATTCTGATCTATTTCTTTGTTTTATCTATCATTATTATTCTTTGTTTTCTTAATAACAAATTCTTTATTAGAGGTGTAAATGAAATATAGAAGTAAAATTAAAAAGACAACTAAACAGTATATTATTGTTGCTTGTATCTGTATTGTAGTGATAGGAGGAGCGGCGTTTATCACTTCCTTTTTAATCACAAGCCAGATAAAAGAAGAATATAAATATTTATTAGAACAAGCTTATTCAGACATGAATAAGAATCAGAAAAACGTCTTTGTTGCAAAAACAGATATTACCGTGGGAGAAGCCGTTACACTGGAAAATGTGGAAAGGCAAAAGGTTTATTCATCACAGCCGGATAAGAATTTCATTTTGGAAGAGGAATTAGGAAAAATTGCGTTGATTGATATCCCGGCGGGAACCCAAATAATAAATCGTATGCTTACGGACAATACCATTGCAAAGGAATTACGTGAAGTGGAGTATGATGTTATTCATATAAGCCCCAATGTTTTAAACAATGATACGATTGATGTGCGAATCGTATATCCGAATGGAGAAAGCTATATCGTATTATCAAAGAAAATTCTTAAAGGTTATACACAGGAGATGGCATCCTGCCTTATGTGGCTTAACGAGGAAGAATTACTGAGAATGTCTGCCGCAATTGTTGATGCCGGATTATATCCTGGTTCTAAGCTTTTTGTTACAAAATATATAGAGCCTAATGTTCAAGATGCATCTTATATCAATTATGTACCGAGTTTAGCCATATTAACATTATTAGAAAATGACCCGAATATTTTAGAAAGAGCATCACAGGAGTTGAATAAAGAAGTTAGAAAAGCATTAGAAAATCGGCTTGCTTCTAGTATGATGATCGATGTTACTGCTATCAGCTGGGATCTATATCCGAATGTTCAGAAAAGACATACTACCGTATCTGAAGTAGAGGATTCGAAAGATACAATAGCTAGTTCGAATCAGGTTTCCATATCGGATACGGAAGAGACAAATGGAAAGAATAAGTCCATAGAAGACAATAATACAGTTAATGAAACATCCATTCCGAAGAATAACACCAATATAAATAATGATTATTTTTATTACTCAGAGGAAGAAAAGGCGATGGGAGGTGATACAGAATATGGCGAGTAATGTTGTTGCGTATATCGGTTACGATAGCTTTGATATTATTTTATATCTATCAAGAATTCTACAAAAGCTAAATCGAAAGGTATTGATTGTGGATCATTCTGAAACTTCATCCTTAAGATATTCCATTCCTGAGATTAATGGAATTGACCCGAAGCAGAATGTGGTATCCTATCGACAGGTTGATTTCACTCTGATGGATGTAAATGAAAAGCTTTGTGATTACTACGATGATATATTAATTGATTGTGGTTATGGTCAACCGAAAACAAATGCTCAGATGCTTACCCGAATTGTATATGTTACAGATATGTATAGCTATAATTCAAAAAGAATTAGTAACATAAGAGCATACGATGACTTAAATATCAATACAGCTTTACTAATACGTGAAGCTACTGATGTCAAAATCTCTACTAAGTCCATAGCAGAAGAGACAAAAAAGCAAATCCCGCCTGAAAGAATATCTATTTTATATCGGGATGATAGGGACTATGAAAATAGCATTAAGTGTCATTATAATCAAAATTTCTGTTTCTTAAAAACTTCTACTATGCTCAAGGCATATCTTTTAAACGAAATTCAGGTGTTATGCTCCCATTTACCAGAAAAGCAAATACGAATGGCTTATGATAAGGCCAGGAAAGGGGTTTAATTCATTGAAAATTGTGTTTTGGTCGCCAATTCACGGGCAATCGGGGACTACCAGCAATACATTGGTGACAGCTTTCGTAGCAGGAATGGATTATAAGAAAAAGATTCTCTTAACCCATACCCATTTTAAATATAATAACCTGGAAGCTCCTCTTGTCGGGAGTAACTCTGATAATATAGCATCAAAGGATTACTTTTGCGATGTTGGGATTGATATGTTATCCAGATATTTCAAGGCAGCTCAAATCGATTACGAAACACTGGAGAATTGTTGTATTTCATTAACCAATACAAACGTTTTACTTTTACCAGGAACAACAAAGACGAATAAAGAATCCTTTGATTATGAAATGGATACCATTTATAGAAATTTATTTCGTAAGTTAGAAACATTATACGGGATAGTTTTTATCGATGTATGTTCTGGAGAGAACTGGCTGTCTCAAAAGCTTATGGAAGAAGCGGATCTTATTATCATTAATTTGTGTCAAAATCATAGTGTGATTGATTTATACTTGCGATGTTTTAATGATAAAAATCATGAAAAGCTTTTTTACCTGTTTGGAAATTATGACAGTAATTCAAAATATAATATCAGCAATCTGAGAAGAAAGTATCACAATGTATTTCATTCAAAGAATTCAGGAGTAATTCCGTATAATACGGCTTTTCTTGACGCTCAAAGTGATGGTAAAGCGGTAGAGTTTATTCGCAAATGCTTAAATGTCGGAAAGGGGGATGAGAATTACTATTTCATCATGGAAGTAAGACGCACAACGCAGAAAATATTACAACTGGCTGGTATTCATATTGAAATGAAAGAAAGGACTTAAGCTTTTGGACTTTTTACATATTAATACAGTAATCATTGCTCTCTTAACGGTGTTTGCGTTTACAACAATATTTTTCATATTTAAAAAGGATATGGAACCGGATGAAGAAAATGTAGAAATCAATATGTTTTCACTTCAACATTTAGAAAAAGGGGTAAAGGATTTATTTAACGATATTATTAACCAGAATATTGCAGAGCTATATCTCAATAGAAAAGAAACGAAGAAAAGAGAGCATCAGAAAGCAAGAATATGTATAGCAATACGATCCTGTGCACAAGGGAATATCGGAGAAAAAGAATTTGTAAAAGACTATATGAAGGACCTTTTACAAAACAATCTGCAAATAAACGAAGAATCAATTAATAAGGTAATACCTTTTAATTATCCGGATTATCTCACAGCACAGGATAAATTTGAAATATTATATCAACAGTTAAGCCGTAGTAACCGATTAAAAGTATTTGACAGAATGAATGCCTTATTTGGATTTGATAAAGAAAGGAAAAATGAGTTTGGAACCTACTATGAGATAACGGAAGAAGATATTCATAAGGCCTATGAGCAATATGCTGAGCCTCTTAGCTATATTGATCGATTAGAAGTAGTAACGCAGCGTATTTATCAGGAATTATACGGTTTTTCAGTAGCAGATATTTTGCGGGATGATATGACGATTGATGGTATATCCGGGGGATGCTCAGGAGCTTCAACTGAGCAATATAAATTTATGGAAGAAGCATTTGAATCAGAAGGGAGGATAAATACCAGATATTATAACAGCTTATGGATATTCTATCATGGAAAAGCAATTCACCTATCATTCTTAAGCTTTCAATCACAAAATGATTTGATCAGGACTTGTAAAAATCTTTATCGATATGATAATGTGGGGCATCTTACATCCTCAAATGGATATAAGCTGACATACCAGTTTGACGGAAGCCGAGTTCTGGTTGTAAGACCTAAATTAGCATCTCATTGGGCCTTTTTTGTTCGAAAGTTTGACAGCACCAAACACATGACAATGGATCGATTGTTATATCATAATGGTAATGAAAGAGTCATCGAGTTGATGAAATGGGTAGTTAAAGGATGTCTCAACGCAATATTAAGCGGAGATCAAAATTCAGGTAAAACAACCTGTCTTAAAGCGCTAGGGATATTTATTGATCCTAGAAATCCAATACGAACAACGGAGCCGGAATTCGAATTATGGTTTAATAATGTATACGATAATCTAAACTGTGTGTGTTTTCGAGGATCCGATGAAGTTAGCTTAATCGATTCCATTAATATTCAGAAAAAGTCAGATGCAGCAATTATGATACTTGGTGAGGTAAATAACTCCGAACTGGCAGCAGCCTATATATCATTATGCCAATCTGGTACAAAGTCCACACTCTGTACCTGCCACTGTATATCAACTGAGGATGCTGTGGATTATTTTAGAAATTCCATTATGTCAGTAGGGATCTTTCGCAATGAGATGATAGCAGAAGAACAGGTAGCGAACTCCATATATATTGATATTCACTGGGAAAAGTCCAGTGATGGTTATAGGTACATTCGATACATTAATGAAATAATACCCTATCAAAGAAATGAAGTGGTGGATACAAAAGAGCCACTGGACAGCATAGCACAATCATTACAAGCTTTATCTCGAAAAAGAGCCTTTTCAGTACGTGAGTTAATTGCATTAGAAAACGGGGAGTATATCGTCAAAAACCGTCTAAGTGAGCGGTCAGTCAATCGTATACTTAGGAATATAACGCAAGAAGAAAGAAATCAGTTTTTGATGTATTACGATGCATTGGAGGAAGCTAATGAATGTTAAGATGGTTTTCGTGATGGGAATAAGTTTGCTCATTATCTTACCTGTTGTTAATTATATCCTTTGTATTATAGATCGTTGGGATAAGAGAAAAAATAACACAGGAGCATCACTCTATTTAAAGAAATCACATCATAGATATATATCGAGGATTTATCAGAATTTATTACAATTCCCGATGACAAGAGGATACGTTGAAAGAATTAGCAGGAATTACGAGGTTCTGTATCCTGGGGAACCAGAGATGATTGCCGAGAAAGTTATGTATACGATCTTTACTGTTCTCTTAATCTGTATTCTGGAGATTACCACGCTCTTTCTGCTTAAACCCAACCTACATAATGCAATACTTGTGATCTATCTGGTTTTTATTATTAATAATGAAGTATTGAACTACTATATTCGTACTGCAGATATTAAGCTTCTAGAAAGTATTGAAGTTTTCCTATCCGATATCAGCCATAATTATTATATCAATCGTCTTGTTGATGATGCTATATGGTTATCAATGGAAGGACAGAGCGAGGATATGAAAATCCATGCAAGAAAGCTCTATGAAATCATAACTTCGCCTAACCTAAAAGAAGAAATTGCAAAATATAACTCTACAACTCATAACAAGTATTTAAAAATATTATTATCCTTATGTTCAGGCGTATTGGAATTTAGTGATGTCAAAGTAAATGGTCAGCTTTTGTTTACCTCCAATCTAATGCATCTAAAACGTGAAATTAATATTGAGATATTAAAACTAAAAAAGCTTAGACATGTCTTTTCGGGATCCGTATTCGTCGCTGTGGCTGTTTGTGTACCGATCGATGCGATACAGGAATTTGGAATTTCCATGGTTCCGGAGCTGAAAGGATTTTATGCCGGACAAGGCGGAATTGCTTTTATTACTCTTATATTTCTAGTATCAGCCTTCACCTACTTTCTCATCAATCATGTCAAAGAAATCAAACAACCATTCCCTAAGAATTACCGCTATTTAAAGCTACTGGAAAGAATATCAATTATTAAAAAAGCATTGGACAACTATACGGAAAAATACTACGGTAGGATGCTTGTAACCGGAAAGGCTCTAAAACAACTTGGTGAGACTATATCTCCTCGGCAATTTATACTGAAGAGATTAATCTATTCAACAATTACCTTTGTGATTGGAATTGGTTTAATGTTCTACATGCATTACAGTAGTCGCTGGATATTTACTCATAATGCAAGTAGCGCTGCAAGAATATCGGGCATAACAAATGAAGAGCAAATTGAAGCATTAAATAACCTAATGATCAGTAAAATGAATCAGTATAAAAAGAAAGCCGTAACGAAAGAAGAACTTATATCGGAGTTAGAAAAGGAAAATCAACTATATGCTACATTGACAAACGAAAAGATAGCAGAGGAAATACTGCTCCAAATTCTGAAGTATCAAAATGAGTACTTTAAATGGTATGAGTTCATTATTTGCATGGCTGCAGCAGTAATAGCGTACTTTATACCATGCTGGTTACTGATTTATAAGAAAAGAGTGCTGAAGATAGCCATGGAAGATGAGGTAAATCAATTTCATTCCATTATCTATATGATGATGTATATGCGTCATATAACGGTTATGGATATCTTAGAACAGATGGAACTCTTTGCAGTAGTATTTAAGCATTCAATCCAGGAATGTATGAATGATTATAATAGTGGTGACATTGAAGCGCTGATGAAAATGAAGGAACGAGAAACGTATCCGCCTTTTCGCAGAATGGTAGATAATTTAATTCGATGCGATTCAATACCAATTGATAAAGCGTTTGATGAAATCGCCTCGGAGAGAGAGAACTTTCATGAAAGAAGAAAACAGGAAAATGAGATCTCTATTCAAAGAAGAGCGGACAATGTAAAACCACTTGCATTTATCCCGGCAATTTTAGTCACAATATATCTCTTATTGCCTATGCTGGCAGCAGGAATGCAAGCGTTGGAAGAGTTCAGGGAAAGTGTTTCCTCTATGGGATTCTAATGGAAGAAGTTTAAATTATACAAGGAAAGGAAAGTGCTTATGAAATTTAATTATTTATCAGATGCAGTGAAGCTTCTTATCTTTGCTGCGGCTGTAATCATTGTTTGTGTCATTGTTGTTATCGGATTTAAAACAACAAATGAAGGAAAATCTATAGCAAGTGCAGGTACCAGCCAGTTTAATGCTATGTCCTCAGAATATCAGGATGTAAGCAAATCAATTTATGATGGAAGCACAATACTTGGCAGTGAACTATCAAGTATGATTAAGAAATCCATCGAAAAGGGAGAGTACATATCAATCGTTGTGAAAACATTGGCAAATCCATCCGGTACCCATTACAACTATAGCCATGTGGTATCTTCATCGGGAGAACACAGCATAAGTAAAACCGGGACAACCACACCATTAAAGACAGTAACTGATGATAAATCAAGTGCTAGCTATATAAATCCAAGTGCACAATTCCTTGGAACCATATTTAAAGACGTTAATAACAATGTAATCTGTATTCAGTTTGAACAACAGGAATAAGGATGAATAGCCGCTTATGAGACAAAACTATATTTCTGACCATGTACGTTTACTCATATTTGCTGCATCTGTTATTGTGGCTTGCTTAATCTGTTATATGGCATATACAGTATCAAATACCGGAAAATCATCCGTATTAGCCGGTTCGGATCAAATATATGCCATGCACTCTGAATTCAGTAATTCTAAGTTTGCTATCTATGATGGAGCTACGATACTAGGTAGTGAGCTGGTGAATATCATCAAGAAGGCTGTTGATCAAAAGGAGCATCTTTCCGTTGTTGTAAGAACACTGGAGAGTTCCAGAACGGATTATAATTATGTGTATGATGAGGTTACTTCATCACTTTTGGAAATCGGAACAACAAAGCTTGAATCTAGTAAAGCCCAAGGGGCATATATTAACCGAAGTGCTAAATTCCTTGGAAGTATAAGAAAGGATGATAATGGTAATATTATTTGCATTTGGTTTGATCAACAGCCATAAAGAAAAGATAGCTTACTCTATGTATTAGAAGAAAGGTAGGAATCCAAATGAAAATCAATTATTTATCTGATTCTGTCAGAATATTGATATTTGCTGCCGCAGTGATTATTACCTGTATTATGGTTGCGTTAGGTTTTCAGGCAGCAGATACTGCAAAGGCATTAAGCAATAATGCGATATCACAGATGGCAGATTTAAATAATGATATAAATGATAGCGAAATTAAAATGTATGATGATATGGAGGTGTATGGTAGCGACGTAGTTAATTTTATTAAGAAGCATTTAGGCGATTATACGGAAACAGAAACGGCTCCCATCTATGTTAATGTAATTACTTCGCTATCAGAAAATACCTATCGAAATAACTCCTGCCATACACAAATCAGGGATTTTACTAATAATAGATATATTAAACCAACAGCTAAATTTGTAGGACATTTGGTTGTTAATTCTAATAAAGTCATTGTTGGGATTACATTTACTCAGTTATAGGCTTAGAAAGGGATTATTTGATGGAACAGATTAATAAGCTAATCTATATGATTTTTTCGATCATCGTTTTTTGTTTAGGAGTATTTCTTATGATCAAAGAAGCACTACTATATGATAGAACCTTGGAGATGGTAAGAGAAAAGCTTAAAAGTAATGAACTCTATCAACAGTATAATGATTTGGATCAATGTTCCGTTACATATGCCGAAGTGATTGCTACTTTATTCCAACCGCTGGATTATGATATTAGGATTGATAATATATTATATCGGAGAAACTATGATTACAGCTATGAAATCGATGAGAATAGTATCCCCAAAAAGAACTACTATAAAAGCTATCAATATGATAGTGAAGGAAATATAAATATGATTCTATATAGCTGCGAGGGTTAAGAGTGAAAATAATATGTATTTTATCGAATTATTTTGTTATTTAAACAGTAAAAACTTATTATACCCGATAAACAATCTGTTTATGCTAGGAACTATTCTTTTTCTTGCACTCATTATACTTTCAGGAGTGCAAATTCTACTTCATGAAGGTGGCCATTGCTTATTTGGATTTTTAACAGGCTATCATTTTATTTCGTTTCGAATAGGAAATTTTACCATTATAAATGAAAAAGGAAGATATGTTATAAAAAGATATAGCATGCCTGGTACCTGTGGGCAGTGCATTATGCAGCCTCCGGTATATACAGAGCGAAGAACCCCTTATGTATTATTTTTTATGGGGGGAATTATAATGAATGCAATCAGCTTTCTATTTACGACTGTATTAGCATTATGCTTTAAGGAGCTTCCTTTCATAATTCGGCTAATTCTATTACTATCTTCCTTCCTCTCTGCCGGTTATGTATTAATAGATGGCATACCATTAAAAAAAGTACATGTTAATACAGACGGAATGAATCTTTACTGGCTTCGAAAAAATGCAATGGCATTAAAGAGCTGTTACTTTCAGATGGATATCATACCCTTAATGCAAAGAGGCTCTACTTATAGGGATTTTTCAAAGGTACGTGTTATACTACCTGACGGAGCCGATTTATCTAACGAAATCATTGCATGGCACAAAATTATTGAATGCTATTATTATATGGATGTAAGGCAATTTGAGAAAGCACTGGAATCGTTAATAATGTTGGATGAGTATCTTGATAGTTATAGTATACTTCTAAAGGAAACAATCGCTTCAGAGAAATTATTTCTATATATCAAACTAAATTATACAAAGGAACAGATTGATAGTTTGTATATTAAAATAAGAGAAAGTCTGCTTCGTCGAAATCTTGATTTCAATTTTACAAGAGTGAGAATGGCCTATGATTTACTGATAAATAAATCAGAGAGTCAAAAGAAAAGAATACTGGAAGAGGTTAATTTGAAACGAAAGCAATATCCATATCTTGGAGAGGCTGTTTTTAACTACAGATTAATTAAAGAAATGTTAACATAACAGATGATTTACTTAATTGAATTATGTGCTTATGAGATGAAGGCAGGAAAATAAATGGATGTTATAGGAAAATATGTCGGAATAATATTAGCCATCCTATTAATCCTTCTGTTCCCACTACAATATATTGCACAATTGCAGAGTGAAACAATGGATTATGGAATTAGTGTACATACAGCTGAGTTCGCAGATACGGTTAGGCATCAAGGGTATATTTCGTTGGAGCAATATGAGAAGTTTATCCATAAACTAGATCAGACTGGCGAGTTATATGATGTGGCAATGGATATTTCACATCCTGTAACTGATCAAGAAGTGACAGAGATGGCAATTGGAGACAAGATATCAGATCTGAAAGCGGAGAACACATCATTTGCTACCCATATTCACACTGCAGATTGTTATCCAGGATTTGAAGCTTTAGATAATCATTTTGAAATAACTGCGTGTTGTAAGGATATGAGATTAGGCATTTATACCACTTATGCAACAGAAGATAAATTTACTAGATACACAACCAATAAAGGGTTTGCAAAAACGATAAACGGTAGGGTAAGCATTGCATGTGCCAATTGCTTTCAGGAGCATGTTGTAGTTAGCTTCCGTGCGTATGAATATAGTTTAGAGTATAACCTACAGGTTAATTTCTATGATGGAAACACAGAGACCTGCTTAGGAAAGTATACTGCAAATGCGGTTTACCAGGATACCAGAGAAAAGCCCGACTATAGTCCGGTTTATACTTTTATAAGTGGTAACCCAAACCTGCAAAACATATACAGATATATTAGAACAGCAAACCAAGACAGCAGTAGTTTGTATTATCCAATTGGAGACGTTACAAATTGGCTTACGACCAATATCTACACAATTGAAGATCTGTATCACAGGCTTTATCTTTACAATGGATTTCCGCATTTAGAGGATATGAAGGTTGTAAGTAATCTTGATCCTATCCCGGAAGGGATGATACCAAGTATTCAATGTGAAGGTCATGTTCATACTGGTAATAGGAAGAGTAGGGGAGGCTGCTATAATAAGTTAATTGACGGAGCTACAGAGATATTAATAGATTATTTTACAACACAAGATACTTTATATTCCTTCAGTGATGTATGTTCTGAATGTGGGCCATATACAGACCCTGTAGGAAAAGATGGAGGAACCTATGGTTATGGGTATGGCGGAAAAAGATTTTATAGTACCTCATTACCACCATCATCTCGCTATACGAATGGACAGAAATGTGATTCCGGTTGGTGCAGTGGAACATTATGGGTCGGAGGATATTATTCTACAAAAAAATTTTTAAAGGCGTCATCATATAGTTATGGCTCATATTATTTACCTTTGACGAGGTTAGATGGCACCTCAAACTATGGATTACCATGTTATAAAACAAGTAAAACGAATGCCTATCAATTGTCCTGTGGATATGAGGGAGGACACTATTATAACGAAGCAGGAGAAGAGGTATTTCCGATGTGTAATCAGGTAGTTACCTCAATAACAGCTACAAGCCCCATACAGGTGATTGATCTAGGTGGTTCTATTGCTACAACTGCTTTTGCAACCTATCTTGATGGACATAGTGGTATAGTGAATTGTACCAGCAATTTTAATCCGAATCAGTTGGGTGAGCAGGAGGTTACTCTTACTTATCTAGGACTTGTTGATAATGCCAGAACGACCGGAAGTAAAACCTGTAAAGTCCAGGTTACTGTAAGACAGCCCTATAAACTTACTGGGGTTACTGTAGAACCAGACAATCAGTACGTACCACGATACACCAATCCAAGACTTAAAGTAACTGCACACTATGACAACAATACAAGCCAAGAGGTATCCGGATATACGGTTACTGGTTTTGACAGAACGATTCTAGGATTACAAAAGCTAACGGTATCTTATACAGAGTTAGGTATTACTAAAACATCTGAGGTTTATGTTACGGTAAGAAATATGGCGAAGGAATGTCCTGACTGTGGAACGATTTATGAACTGGACGAGAATGACAAAGATCCGGGATGCCCGGTATGTAATGGAACGATTGTTAGCATTACTGCTAATCCAAGTTATAGTATAGTTGTCCACGGGGATCCAATTTTTCTTACGGTGGAAGCGGTATATGAGTCGGGAATAAGAAGGGAAGTAACCGGGTGGACAAGTGACTATGATCCGAATCAAATTGGGATACAGGAAGTGAAAGTATCATATGAAGGATTTGATACATATATAACGACAGAAGTTATAACCAATAAAAAGAATTGTCCGGAATGTGGATTGGAATATCCGCTGAACGATGATGGTTCTGATCCGGGATGCCCATTATGTAAAAAGGTAGTTGTTAGTCTTGAAGTAGATCCTTCTGAAGTAACAATCGAAAAACATCAGCTGCTACCTATTACGGTAATAGCGCATTTTAAAGATGGGCATGCTGAAGAGATAGCAGATTGGACGACAAACTTTATTGCAGATACATCCGGCACTTTTGACGCCACAATCCTATATAACTCTGCATTTACAACGATTAAAGTAACTGTACTGGATGATGGGATGGTAGAGTGTCCATATTGTGGCCTTAACTACAAGTTTTCTGACAGCCCGAAAGGCTGCCCTGTTTGCTATTACCAACTGACTGGTATCGAAGCAAGATTAAGAAATGGCGGGAATACAGTACCATATAAAAGTGCCTTAAATCTTGAGATTATTTTAATGTTCCGTGACGAACACCGGGAATCAACCTATGAAGGGTGGAGAGTGAGCGGATATGATCCTAATACACTCGGAGTACAGACAATTACTGTTATGTATGAAGGATTTTCAACCACACTTGATATTGAAGTAGTTGATGGTCTTCCAGGGATCGTCTGTCCCAATGGTCATCACTATTACCTTAATGAAGATGGTAGTGATCCGGGATGTCCATATTGTAATCTGGAGTTGGAGAAAGAAAATGTGATTCTATATTTCGATACTACCTTTACATCGGACATTTTAAATAAATTATATTCGGATGGAATATATTATCTGAAACAGGGTGATTATTTTACCATCACTGTGACGCCAAGGAATAAATCGTTGCGCTCCAATATACAGAAGATGTTCTTTGGAACCAATCAGTTTGTTCCGGGAAAACGATATACGTTTGGTGGGGAGGTAATCTATTAGATGGATTCTTATGAACGCATTATTGATATTTTTATCGGAATCCTTATTCTATTCCTATTTCCCCTATTATACTTTGGTCTCAAACAAGATGCAATTACACAGACTATCGTAGACGTCGAAACAGAAGAATTGGTGGACGAAATTCGAGGGAAGGGGTATCTATCGAAAGACAGGTATGACAAGTACCTTGATGATCTTTCGGGGACTGGCTTACTATATGACATTGAGTTTGAACAAAGACAAAAGATCATGGAACCAGAGTACCGTTTTCGTACATTAGAAGAAATTATTGAAGATCAGAATAATGCGTATACAGGCACGAATACCTATCATTTTCATCCAATCGAAACATTTCCACCAGACATCACGGATCCAATTGATAATAGTGGACTGACAATGAATACGGAAACCAACGAATCTGTATTGGCAGCAGCAGTAAACTTACCGGCTGATCCGGGACATGTACATACGGACGAATGCTATAGAGGCCATAAGCATCAGGGAAATCAAACATTTATACATACACATACACATACAAGTAGCTGTCGTTGGTATGAAAGTGCCGTTTATCATAATGTTACATGTAAACTATGCGGAGCAAATTATGATTGGTATCTCTGTTTTTACTATATGGATCCTGATACATATCGTATAACAGAATATCCGCAGTATTCATACGGAGCCAGTCGGTGTATTTTTTGTGATGGAAGAAATTTAAGTATCATAGTAAATCATGAATATTCATTCTCATGTGGTTATAATACGGACGATGATAATGATAGATTTAATGATAAAATTCCCAATGATATAATGCGTAACTATGAATGTTATTATCCTCAAGTTAAATATTGTGGAAACCACTATTCAGGATGTTATCGATATCATAGCTATTATACAATCGATAATGATAGGGCAGGCTATGGAGATTTCTGGTTTCAAAATCATTTTATAGGATATATGAGATCAAATGGATTAGATAAATATTGTGAAATACCGAAATTTTATAGTTTTCAATATGTGGATGAGGACACTGATAAGACGTTAGGTACCTTGAGTTTTGCAGCAAAATGGAAAAATGGTCAGATTGTATTTGAATGTGTTGGAGGCAGCGGCATAGGAGTTAAGGAAACCCCAGATGTAAATATAAATAAATTAGATGCTCTTAGTTGTGGCCCTGGCTCATTCAGTAGATATGCCTGGGGTTATGAGGATACGGATGGTAATGTAACAGTAGCTAGTTTTGGTGGAACCTTTAAAATATGCGAATATGAAAGAAGTGAGAGTAACAGATGGGTTCCCATATGTGGTTTTGAAGAGGATGCAACGCTGGTATGTGATAAAAAGGTAAAAACGCTAGTGCCTACTCATCCTGTACAGGCGGTATATGTGGGAGAAGCATTAATCACGACAGCCGTAGCGACTTTTGTAGATGGATCTACAAAGACAGTGGTTTGTTCTACAAATTTCACTGCTACAGAACCAGTTTCAAATCGAACAGTAACCTTATCATATTTAGATGAACTAGGATCAAATAATACATGTACCATAACTGTTACAGTAGTTCCCAAAAGTAAAGTATGTGTCAATGGACATACATATAACTTAACAAATGAGGGATTAGATCCAGGTTGTCCTTACTGTAGGGAATATGTCAGCAATCTTCGTATTGAGTATCCAGTTAACGGAAGCATAGATATTTATCGTGGAACGTCCCTCTCCGATAATGGAGTGACACTATTAGCTACCTATATGGATGGACATACCAAACTACTTCAAATGGAATACGTAGACAACTTTGATAAATTCTATGTTGGTATGCAACATGTTACCCTAAGTTATCGAGGTAAATATTGTTATCTAACAGTAAACAATAAACGTAATGTAAAGCTATGTCCGATATGTAGCCGATACTATGAACTTTATCCGGATGATACGGACCCTGGATGCCCTCACTGTGCTCTGAGTACCCCAATCTTTACAGGAAACGTTTTAGAGTATTATGACAAACGGTACATGGATGAAATACTAAGTGAGCTTTACGGAGAAAGTGGAGTATATTACTTCTCAAATCGGGATTATTTAATCGTTACTGTGAAGAATATTCGAGGAAGCTGGGGAAGCAGGTTACTTTCTAATATTCTACATGGCCTTGATGGAAATAATATAAATGTACTTAAGGGTGGATATATTCGGGAGAACGGTAATGAGTATGAGTGATTATATATTGTGTAGTATAAGATAGAGAAGAGGTAAAGGAATTGAAGCTGTATCATTATGTTATTATGTTTGTAATTGTCGCTATTACAATCATTGTAACAATAGATATTAAAACCAACAATTTAAAAGCAGTGATTGATAATATAAATCAAATTGATAATAACTTGGATACTGCAATCGATGATGCGGTGACAAAGCTTGCTGAGGTAGATGGGAACAATAACATCATAATTAATAAAGAGGCAGCAATCAATAGCTTCTTCCTTTCTCTATACACCACCTTCGGAGTAATTTCTGATAAGGATAGTCAAACCAAGTTCAATCAGTATATCCCTGTGGTAGCAATTACGATGGAGGATGGATTTTATATACTTTACAGTGATGAATATAAGGATTCTAATGGATATTCTTGTATTACAAAGCGCTGGTCTGAAAAAATTCCTTATTTTTATGAGGATGATGACTTTATATATGGATTTACATTGGGGGATATAGTGACTCTATATGATAAAAATAATTTACTATCGGGAGAGGATACACAGAGACTATATAGATGTGATTATCATGAAATACAAACAGGGTATGAGTTTTCGGCATTTCGTTTAACAAAACCAAATAGTATTCTACTGAATGATGAATTGTTTCAGGAAGTACGAAAAAATACAATCATACAATGTATAGAAGATAACATGGCCTATTATACAAGTAGACATAACCGAATAGCAAAACAGTTTGGTATAACCTATAACTTTTCCCTCCCTGCGATAAAGAATGAGGAATGGGCTCCTTTCCTTGATGAAGTAAGTATGTATGTAGTATTTCAGGGATACCCATATGGTCACCAGCGCGGAGAAACCTATAACCGTATAGCCAGTGCAGGAGCAAAAGTTTCAAAGAAACAGGCTTATTATTTGGAACAAAAGAGCTGGTACCTGGTATATCACCGTGAAAGATGTCCGGAACTTCAAGGTGGAGGAACACTTTTCATGGACGAACCACTGTATGATATACAAAGCTGCTGTAAAAGGGGAGCCTATGCATGCCCGTTATGTAATCAGAACAATGGTGCGAATGCACCTGATTATACACCATAATTAAATAATATTGGCTAACTATAAATTTTTGGCACAATTCAAATAAGGAATATCTAGATGTGAAATTTTAAAAATAATACATAATTTGGAATATTATGTATTGTAAATATATCACATTTAATATATGATATAGGAAATCAGTACTATTTTATATCACATAAGAGAAGGAGATTCAATTTATGAGAAGTAAGATGAAGTCATTCACATCTGTTTTACTTGTATTCGTTCTAATATCTGGAACACATGGGCTACATAAAGATAATCGTGTGTCTGCAGCGGAAAAGTATATAACCGTGGAACAATTTGCGGAATTAATTGTCGATGAGCTTGATATAACAACAACAACTACTACAAACTCAGAAAACTCAGGATATGTGAATGCACTTCTTGATAAAGGCATTATAAAAGAAGGGGATTTCACTTCTTATAATAAAAATATTACCCGTGGTGATGCATTAGTAGTATTAAACCGTGCAGACGAATATCTTTATGGAAATAAACTTGATGAGAAGCTGATACAGACGGTTATTGATAAAAGAATATCAGATATCAGTAAGGTAAAGGAAGAAAAAAGAGTGGATGTAGCGAAAGCATACATAAAAGGTTACATGAAAGGATATTCAAACGGTGCTTATTGCACAGATCGAAAGCTGAAAGTTACATCAAAGATCACAAAGGCCGGAGCAGAAAATATCGTTAAGATGCTTAATGATAAAAAGCTGCGAGCAAAGATCAGCCCGGATGGGCAGCTGATTAGAACGACCAACCTTCCAAAGAACTATAAATTATTTCCTTATATTTTGGCTAGTTACCCAAATAAGTATTATGAGTGGAAATTAAAATGTGAAAATCCTAAACTTTATGGTACTGATTATGAAGAGATTAAATTGGTTCATCTAGTGGATTATGCATCACCCGCTGAAATTGATAAATTAAAGATTGAACAGTATGATGATTTCAAAAAAATCAAAGAAGAAAATATTGATATGTGGGTAGAAAAGGCAAGAAAACATTTAGAACTAGTGTTTAATGCCGATTATAGGACTATAAGTGATGGATGGGTGGAAGAACTGATGTCTACTAGCCATGTATATAAAGATTACTATGAAAAATTTGTGAGAGAAAAAGTTGATAAATACTATAATGATATGAAGAAGAATAAAACCATAGTAGAAGCTGATACGATTGCCGTGGATGGTTCCACTCTTTATAGTTTACATGGTAAATTTTATTTAAGAGCTTATGTAAAATATAGAGTAGTATCTTCAAATGTGTCTCTCAATCCAGATACAGATACAATGATTACAGAATACCCTCACAATAAGATAGTTTATAGTCCAGGGTTTGTTGACTTAAGAGGCACAAAACGTGGAAAGTGGACAGAAGGTTATTTTGACATACACCTATCTGAAAATGGTAGTTCTATAGGAAATTTAGGTATAATAGGAGGATTGTATTATAAAGGTCAGGTGCTTGATTAATGAGCAATACTATAATTAACCGCTCTTTAAATAAAATAATGTCGTTAATAATTATAATTGGTATAATAGTGCAGTTACCTACAAATGTATTAACACAGGAATGTAAGGCTGCAGAAAGTGGTACGTGGATACTAACTAATCATTATAATAATAAATATTTAGTAGTTTATGATATAGAAAATGATGAAATCGTTCTTCAAGGTACTCACCACAAAAAGCAGAATGACTATTATTACGAAACGGATAATTATGTAATGACGCTTACTCCATATAATACAAGTAGCTCTTTTCCTTCAGAAGCTAGGAATAATCGTATAAAAGTATCAAAATCACCGGATGAATATGTTGGTAATGAGACTATACAAAATTACTATACTATCAATTTCGAAGATATTGTAGGTATGGCCGGAAAACTTGGTATTTCCGGCCAAGATATCGGCGATAATGGCATTCCAGTTTATCTACATGTAATTTACGATATTTATGAAGGAAATGTAAAAAAGGTAAACGATGTTATAGGTGTTCAGGAAATGCTGAATGCACCAGAGAAATACCGATTGGGTTATTCTGCCTGGGATCCTGCCACACAAGAGAAAGTACCTAGTTATTACAATATGCGCTTCGATATTTGTCCAACTTATAGGGTAGAAGTAATTCCGGTTGACAAAGACGGAAATGAGTTATCAGACGAACCATTTAAGACACAGAAGGTTATCTATAAAGAGACTTTTAAATATACCTTACCGGAAAGTAAGAAAAAACTCGAACATAATAACTCAATGTGGGAATATTCCGGTACATGGTATTATGGGTTTGAGAAACGAAAAACCGGATCAAAAACGAAAACAAGTAAATATACATCTAGTATTAACTTCGAGAGCCCGGATGCGACTCCTGGTTCTACGCTGACAGTATATTTGATATATGATAATGTCATTGAGCCATATAAATATAATATCATAGCAGTTGATAAAGATTATAATGAATTAAAAGTTCTTAAGAATCCTGAAAAAGTCATGTATGGTGATAAGATAAGTTATGATCCACCGGATGAGATAACAGTTAGCAAAAAGGAATATACTTATCAAAACAAGTGGTTCCTTCGTTATATCAGCAGAGATAATGGAAGAACGAAAACTAATGGCCCCAATATGGGGGAAAAGATAGCAAACTTTATCATGCCAGATGCACAGAAGGATTCTCTAGCTACCTTTTACATGATCTACGATGATGATGACACTTCCAACCCTGCATCACCAACACCAACAGGAAAACCAAGTATAACACCAACCCCTAAGCCATCCACTTCTCCTGGAGCTCCGACTCCATCTCCGAAACCATCTCCCTCTCCAAAGCCAGAACCTACTCCAACACCACCTCTTCCTGAAATAATAATACCTGACGAAGAAGTCATTGAGGTTGACTCAATGGAAGTGAATGCTACAGGTGTTATAAAGCCTGATGTCCGAGGAGCAGAGAAATTTATTGCAACCCTTGGTGTACCGACTACGGAAAGTCTTTATGGTCAGGTAATCGCAAAGGAATATCTCATAAAATACCGTATCGTTAAGAAGGTAGGGGTACAGTATTTTAATGTGAAGGTAACAAAGGATTATCTTCTTAACTATGAAACAGCTACTCCGGATTCAGATGGTGGAGGAG
Source organism: Variimorphobacter saccharofermentans (assembly GCF_014174405.1). GTDB lineage: Bacteria > Bacillota > Clostridia > Lachnospirales > Lachnospiraceae > Mobilitalea > Mobilitalea saccharofermentans. The sequence goes on from NZ_JACEGA010000001.1 coordinate 1,512,381, forward strand.
AGCCAGTAGAAGAAATAGTTCCGATATCTCAAACAATTACTGTGCCGAGAGCTTATGGGTACTGGGAGATTGAAAGCTTTGAGTGTTATAAAATTGACAATGCGGTGTTGAATAATTATGCCCTACCAGATGGTAAACTCATTTTAATTCCTGATAAAAATCATTATGATGCGCCGAACATCATAGTATCCCATAGCAGTAATATGGCTGATCATGTTTATTCGCCTATAGAATCCATAGAAGGAATTACTTTGGATCCCGAGGAAGTAATGAACGAGGAGGATACCACAAGCAGGCCTGATTTTGATCCGGAGGATCTATCTTATTATGGACTGGCAATGACCGGAGAGGCAAGAGTCCGAAGTGATACACTGATTATTAACGGAGTAACCATAATCAGTGGTGAAATGTCAGAAAGGGAAGCACCGGGAATAAATGGATCGTTGCCAATGTATGAAGATATGACACATCAAGATGCACTGTTTAAGGCAAATAATGTGATAGAAGCAACCAAACTAAACGGAACCTATCCGTCCAATGGTACCATTACCTACTCACGTATTGCCAGTGTTAATCCTACAAAACCATCCACACTTACATACAGTATTGAAAACATTAATGATGTTGTAATACATACACCGGTTATTTGTAAGCCAACAATTACAGCAAATAATGATAAATACGTTCAGTTAATCAATCCGGACTTAACACGAATTCAATTAGTCCTTGATCCTGATCCAACACTTTCTGATTTTGTGGTGAATATATCCAATACCGGACCACATAGTAACAAGCTGGGATATTACACACGTGATTTTTCAAGATCACTTAGAGATCCTAATGTATCCTATATATCTAAGGAAAACGACTTACTTAAAAACCAGGTTAAGTTTCCTTTTGATGTCTACATTGACGCCGGTGTTGCCAATTATGAAGGGGATGATGATTTTATTAAGGTTGGTACTTGGATATCGATAGGCAGGGCTTCACCAAGATTCTATCTTCCCATGACGGTTAATGAAGGTAAATATACCGTACAATTTCGAACAATTGCAGTAAATGGAGATTCGTTCCTGAACAAGATGGAAGAGTATGCTAATATGAATATGGCTAATTATGTAGCAACCGATACTATCGATGTACAGGTCTCAGGGAGAATATATGGATTGAACATATATGATTTATCGGATTATCCTATATGGAAAGATGTATTCCGAATTCCCAAATCGTCTAAATTGAAGAAAGACGATTCACGTTATATAGATGGTTCAGACATGAATACCTATAGTTCAGAGAGATATTATACTTATGCACTAGGTACCAATGATCAGTATGGAAAGGATACGGAACGTAATATTAAGTATACATTTCCTCTGGTTGATGGAAGTCATCCTAAATATAAGAACAAGGGTATACTAAAAACAGGTTATCTCGTAAGATTTTCGTTGGAGACTACTGGAAATATGTTCTCCGATGCAAGTAGAGTTGTCATCAAGCCGAATTTCTATTTTGTCGATAAGAATGGCGAGAATAGAGTGGCTGTAGACTTATATTATTCTGAATCAATAGATAACAAAACTAGATATTTAGTTAAGGTAGGTTCTGCTTTGGATAAGATTAATATGAAGTTCGTATTAACAGGAGATTTAGAGCTGGCAGTTCCTGAAAAGGAGTTGAAGCAGACGGCAAGGCTACGAGGCGAAAAGTATGAAAAGTTTATCGGACAGTATTCGCCAATGTTCAATTTCTATGAAATCAAGCTTTGTTCTCCATTTAGAACCTACGCTAATAATGAATATGTGAATAGGATGAAGTCCTACGCTTCCTTTACGAAAGTGACAGAAGCTGGCATTACTGAAGATAAGATGTTAGAAAGACTGCAAAGATGGTACGGACAATACTATATCCCTAATGAGGTACATGTGGTTAAGAAGGGTTTTGACGTAATGGATTATGTAGATAAGTACGGCGTAGATTATGGAGAAGATTTCTGGTTGAAGGATGGATACATCATAGTTAATCTCACTATAGAAACGATTGGTGATGATGGTACACGGAGGCTAAGCTATATTAATTCAAAGAATTACCGTGATTATGGACATTGCAGCATGTGGGTAATGGAAGGACCGCCTCAGCAAAAATCAAGCTACAAAGGACCGACATTTACATTTTATGCAGGCGATTTCGTTATATATCATTCCTCAAAAAGGATGTCAGAGGACTATGAAGCAGGAGCAATCTATTAGGTTAACATAATACGAAATGAAATACAAAGTGTAGCACGAAATATTGTAGTGCAAGTTACATATCAATCTATGTTACTTGCACTTCACTTATATTATATTTCTGTTATAGATAATAAAAACAGTGTTATTTGAGAATGTAAGGGCTCCAAAAAAGTAGTTATAGTAATAAAATCCAATTTATGATAATATGAACACATATCGTGGTATCGATTTATATCTTTATATTATTTCATTTCATAGCATTATCAAGGTTAGTGAACAGGTACATGATGAAATGATATTACTAATTTGAATGAATGAGGAGGAATAGGGATGGGTTATACAAATGTAGAGAAACTAATCTTTGACAAAGAACATGAGATGTGGAAAGCAGCAAGTAATATCAATGTATCCAAGTCATTAATTAATTTGTAGGAAAGAGGCTGTCTATGGAGGATTTTCACTGGATACAATCCTTAGTAGGAGAAAGTGTCACCGAGGAGGAACTAAAATATGTAGATTGTTATGTGAATAGGAATCTTGGGCTGTTTATACCTTCTACGGGCAAATGCCTGTATGCTGCAAGACCGTTCCACGTGCATCCTTCTTATATGTTTATTATTGCATTTGGCTATGATAAGGATAAAGTAAAGCCGACGATTGATATAAAGGAAGATCATTATCTAGCTTTCGCTTTATCTCCGGATATACCGCATACCGATGAAGAAGGGATGCTGAAGCATTATTACTGTCTATTAATAGACAAGGAGTACTTCGAGGAGCAGTATAAAATGTATACCAATGAGGAACCGTATTTTAATTGGACGCAATTTGCAGTATGCCATGATATCCTAAAGATATTAAATACATTCGCTTTTGAATATAGTAAAAAGATGATGAATTCGGATATCACGCTGCAGGCTCAAAGTACCATCATCACCCATTGGTTGATTCGAAGTATATTGGGAGAGGCTTATGACTTACGCGCCATATCCTCCAATTATGCCGTAGCACGGGCAGAGCATTACATAGAACAACATTATAGTGAGCCGATTACGGTCAAAAGGCTTGCTGAAATTGGAAATATATCAGTATCCGGCTTTAATCGGATATTTAAGAAGGAAACAAAGCTGTCACCGATTGAGTACCTAATACAGGTGAGACTGGAGAAATCAAAGAAGCTTCTTATAAGAAAAGAAATACCGATTACTGAGATTGCGTTGCGCTGTGGATTTAGTAGCAGCTCACATTATTCTTCGTGCTTTCATAAGCGGTACAATGTTACGCCGTCGGAATATCGGAACTCTTATTCCTAATGTTACAGACCGTTATCAATTCTGATGAAGATGCAGTCAAAACCGTTAATGAGATATTGAGATACAGTTCTATCTGGCTATCAATCCGGGAATATATTCATAGCAAATATATTTGGAAGGAAATACAGGCCGGTCCGAACTGTATTTTTTTGATATTAATTAATAGAAATTTGATATTCTGGATGAAAGTGTTCCTTTATAATTTTACCATTCATTAAAAGGAGGAGTAAATAATATGACGAAGGAAGAAATATTTCAATTTATGAATGAAAATCCGGTTTTCTATTTAGCTTCAATGGATGGCGATCAGCCAAGAGTACGGGGAATGCTTCTATTCAGAGCGAATGAAGATGGGATAATCTTTCACACTTCGGCTCAGAAGGATGTATATGCTCAAATAAGAAATAATCCGAAGGCAGAACTCTGCTTTTTTGGGAATGGAATGCAAATAAGGGTTACTGGAGAGTTAGAATATGTTCAGGATAATGAACTAAAAGAGGAAATATACAATCATCCATCCAGAAAATTCCTTCAGGTATGGAGAGAAAATGGCATTTCAGATGATATACTTCGTATTTTTAACTTGAGAAAAGCAACTGCTGTTATATGGACGATGGAGACTAATTTTGCAGAAAAGGTACCGATAAGCTTATTCTAATTTATAACGATAGGAAGTGCGCAAAGCGCACTTCCTATTATTAATCTAGCTCAGAGGAGCTACTTTTTTTGCCCAAATAGCGATGCCATGATCCGTCTTACCCGTAAGAATAATGGTTTCCTGATTCAATTCATGATCCCAGGCTGCGGAGGCAATAAGGTGTTCCCTTCGATCACCGTAAGTGATCACGACGGATTGATCGTTGTCCGCAGACCAGCTTCCCTGAATGGAACAGCATTCGTAATAGTGATCTTTATCCAGCTTCATGGGTACAGAACACTGTACTCCCTGGGGAAGAGAAGGAGTTAACTGAATTCGTTCATAATGACCGAGAAGTAATTCCTCAGGAATGGGCTGTGATATCTCACCGCTATAGGGTTCTGCGCTGGCAACCGGCCAGCCGTCCGGTGTCCAGAACATCTTACGAATCTGCATCGTAGAGGGTTCGGGAGTTCTTCTAAAGTTCTGTTCCCTTATATGGTATACGAGAAACCACTCACCGTCTGCGTTACGCAGTACGGAATTGTGTCCCGGTGCCATATATGGAACACCATCATTCCAGCGATATCCGCAAGCAATCATAAATCCAACTGAGTTATCTGAATCATCAATATCCGATAAATCTCTGCCGTTTATATCATGAAAGGGTCCTGTGATGGTTCTGCTTCGACCTACACGAATGTTGTAATCCGTTTTTAAGGAACCATAGGATACAAAAAGATAGTAGTAGCCTGTATCGGGATTATATATCATGTAGGGGCCTTCGATTGCTCCGCTCATCCATTGAGGACGTCTTGCAACACAGGTGCCTATGCCTTCTTCAGCTGCGAGGCCTGTTTCCCTGTCCAGAAGAAGCATATGACATCCGCCCCAGAAGGAGCCGTATAATAGGTACATCTCCCCGGTTGTAACATCGGTAATAATATTGGCATCAATGGCATTGACAGGTAATTGGTCCGAGGTTTTTAATACACAGCCTCTCGGAATAAATGGACCTTCTGGAGCTCAAATTGAAGTCAAAGAAGAGGCAACTGAGAACATAAAAGTAGATGCTGATTATAGCAATGCTGATTTGAAGGTATTCATTTTTGCTCAGGATCATGAAAAAGCCGTATACCAGTCTTTGATTGATAGATTTACAGAAAGTACCGGAGCAAAGGTAACATTTGAAGTTACCACTTCAGATGAGTATAATCAGAAGATGCTTGCTAATAAGGCAGCTGGAGATATGCCTGACATATTCTATGTAGGACCTGAAGCGGTAGCCAGCTATGTAGATGATGGCTTTGTTCAACCTCTTGATAATTTAGTAGATACATCAGTAGTCAATGATCTTTGGGGTTCTGTAGGCAATGCTTATCGTTACGACGGTAAGGTTGCTGGTACTGGTGAAGGTTCCTTATACTGCTTACCGAAGGATTTCTCAACCTTTGCTTTTGCTTACAACAAGGATATATTTGATGCGGCAGGCGTAGCTTACCCGGATCCTGCAAATCCTTATACCTGGGAAGAATTCGTTGAAGTATGTAAAGCTCTGACCAAGGATACGGATGGCGATGGTGAAATCGATCAATGGGGTACTGCAAATGCATTCCAATGGGCTTTTGATGCATTTCTTTACACCAATGGAGGACATTTCCTTAACGATGATTATACAAAGGTAGTGATTGACGGACAGCAGGAATTCATCGATGCATTCCAGTTCTTTGCAGACTTGACATGCAAGTATAAAGTAACTCCTACCGTAGAACAGGATACTGCTCTTGGTGGATACCAGAGATGGTTAGATGGACAGATTGGTTTCTATGCATGTGGTACCTGGGATGTTGGTGCATTCATGGATAAGAATACCTTCCCTTATAACTGGGGTCTCTGCGGATGGCCTACAGGTAAGACTGGTGTGTCTATGACACGTAATGGTTCTGTTGGTTTCGCAATTTCTTCAGATACGAAATATCCTGAAGCAGCTGCAGCATTAATCACCCTGTTCTCCACAGATCTGGAAGGCCAGAGAGTACTCTCCGGTGAGACAACAGGAGCTTCCTTACAGATCCCGAATATCATGAGCTATGCTAAGGGAGATTTCAAAGCGAAAATTGCTGATGGAACTATTCCTTACGGTGATAATGTAGATGTAATCTTCAATTACATTGAAGGAACTGATAAATACCAAGGTATTTTTGTTGAAACAAATTATACCTATAATGCTGACTGGTGGTCCACATTCTTAGGTGGCGGTTATGAATACGTATTAACCGGAGAGAAGACAGCAGCTGAGTACTGTGCTGAAATTCAGCCTGCAATGCAGGAAGCACTCGATGCAGCGAATGAATTAAAAGCGGCAGCACAACAATAATTATAGAAGCAATCATTGACAGGTAATCTAAAGTAACCCTGTGGCACAGGTGTTGTCACAGGGTACTTTATACTTACATCGAAATTCGGATTTTGTGGTGAAGAAAGGGTGATACCGTGAATAATGTGAGTGGTAAAAGGAAAAAGATGAAATTATCTGCAATGGCAAAAAGAGAGGAAAAGTGGGCACTTATTTTTGTTGCTGCTCCCGTGATTGGTTTTTTGTTATTTATGGCATATCCAATTATTTTTGCCTTTTTTACTAGTCTTACAACATGGAATGGGGCAAAAGGACTTGCCGGGATGTTGGACAGGTTTTGTGGATTTGATAACTATATAAAGTTATTTGGCGATGCAAAGTTCTGGAAAACTTTACTGACAACAACGATTTACTTAATCGGAATTCCAATTGGTATGATTTTAGGTTTGTTACTAGCAATGGGAATGAATCGTAAAATTCCCGGAGTGAGAGTGCTACGTACGATGTACTATGTTCCAGTAATCTCATCCCTGGTTGCAGTATCGATTCTGTGGGCATGGGTTTACAATTATGATTATGGTTTATTGAATGTGATAATAAAGAGCCTGACAGGATTACATGGACCGAACTGGTTAGGTGATGAAGTATTAATTAAGGTCTCGATGATTATTTTCATGGTGTGGAAGGGACTAGGTACTTCAATCATCTTGTATCTTGCAGGTCTTCAAAATATACCTCGTTCTTATTATGAGGCCGCTATGGTGGATGGTGCCAACGGATTTCAGAAATTTAAAAACATTACATTACCGTTATTGTCTCCGGTTACCTTTTATATCATGATTACAACCTTAATCGGTGGTTTCCAGGTATTCGTAGAGGTTCAGGTTATGACAACAAACGGTGGTATTGGCTACAGTGCAGCGACGATGGTTTACTACTTGTATCAGAAAGCATTCGAAAGCTATCAGCTTGGTTATGCAAGTGCAATCGCAATTATTCTGGCATTAATCATCTTTGTGATTACCGCAATTAATTTCTGGGGTCAGGATAAATGGGTTAAAACCATAGACTAGGAGGAATATCATGGCTAAAAAAAATAAAGATATCGCTTCATCTGCCGTTGTAACGAAGAAGGAGAAGACTATTAATATCATCGTTTTTATACTGCTTTTATGCGGCGCTTTTATCATGGTTTTTCCCTTCTTTTACATGGTGATGACGTCATTTATGACGAAAAATCAGATATTATCGGGTCAGTTAAGGATAATTCCGAACCCATGGGTTTGGGGAAAATATAAGGAAGTACTTAATAAAGGTAATTTTATCGCCGGAATATTAAATACGATTAAGGTGGAAATCCCCGTATTGCTGATTGGTGGTTTTACCTCATCTTTAGCGGCATTTTCTTTTGCGAAAATGAACTTCCGTGGAAAAAATGCTATTTTCCTCTTGTTACTGGCAACTATCATGATACCCTTTGCCGTTATCATGATACCCCAATATGTTATGTTCACAAGATTAAAATGGACGGATAGTCTGCTACCGCTCATCATTCCGGCATGCTTTGGTAATATAAGTATGATATTCTTCTTGCGCCAAAATCTCGGAAGTATTCCGAATGAATTAATGGATGCTGCCAAGCTGGATGGCTGCGGCTTCTTCAGAACCTTTTTACAGATTTTCTTCCCTTTGATGAAAGGCGCAGTTGGAACTCAGCTCACATTATGGTTTATGGGTATTTGGAATGATTATCTGGCTCCCACTATTTTCTTACGTAGTGAAGCAAACTGGACATTACAGGTAGTAATCCGTTCATTTAACACATATTATGCGATACAGAGTGACTATGCTTTGATAATGGCTGCCTCTGTTATAGCAATGATTCCAACCATTATATTATTCTTCTGCTTCCAGAAGGTAATTATCGAATCGGTTGCAATTAGTGGTATTAAATAAAATCTATAATGTAGTAAATAGCAAATAATGAAATAAGAAATAAGGAAAACAGAAAATGTTTTATGATACAGAATGGAGGGTATTATGTCAGAATCACCAGTAATTGCATTTCTTAATAAAATGACAGATTTGATTTTGCTGAATTTGATGTGGCTGATTACTTGCCTTCCAATTGTTACAATAGGAGCAGCTACAACGGCGATGTATTATACGAATATCATATCCATACGTCAAGGCGATGGCTATGTAGTAAAACGATATTTCAAAAGCTTTCGTGACAACTTTAAGCAAGCAACAATCCTGTGGCTTCTTGTATTATTATTGGGTGGAATCATGGCATTTGATTTGTTCTATTGGTATACCCTGGGTACAATGCTTGGTAAAGTTATGTTTTGCTTAAGTGCGGTTGTAGCATTTTTTATGTTTATTATTTTGCTTTATGTATTTCCTGTACTGGCGAAGTTTGATAATTGCATGAAAAGTACGATTAAAACAGCAGCGGCATTTGCTGTAGGATATTTACCTTATACAGCAATCCTGACAGTAATTACAATCCTGTTTATATATTTCAATGTTGTTTCCATCGTAATGAATGCAATTTCACTTTTTGCTGGCTTTGCAGTACTTGCATATGTTAAATCCTTTTTCTTATATAAGGTTTTTATGAATCATATGGATGAAAGATATGATGATTTCTATTCGGATCAAGAAGAATAGGAATTTCTTTATAAGTTCAACATCGTAATCTCACAAGAAAATTAGCGAAGGAATGAAAAAATGGAAAAACTAGACTTAAGAAAACCTTGGATAATGCAGAGAGCAGATCCATATGTTTATTTACACATCGATGGGTACTATTATTTTACAGCAAGTTTACCGGATTACAATGGGATTGCATTGCGAAAGTCAAAGGACTTGGTTGCTCTGGCTGATGCAGAAGAGGTAATGATCTGGCATAAGCATGAGAGTGGCCCGATGAGCTTTCATATATGGGCTCCAGAACTTCATTATATCAATGGTGCATGGTATATCTATTTTGCAGCAGGAGAGAAAGAGGATATATGGAAGATACGTCCTTATGTATTGGAATGCCGGGATGGGGATCCGATCACTGGAACATGGGTTGAAAAAGGTATGATGCAATGTGCGGATGATGATGAGTTCTCATTCAGGGCATTTTCACTGGATGGTACGATCTTCGAGAATAAAGGAGTTTATTATTATGTTTGGGCTGAGAAGGTCGGTGTTGGGAAACAAATCTCCAATCTCTATATTGCTCAGATGGAAAGTCCAACTAAGCTCAAAACAGTACAGGTGCTGTTAACAACACCGGATTATGATTGGGAAAGATACGGCTTTTGGGTGAATGAAGCGCCTTCTGTAATTAAGCATGAGGGCAAGATTTATTTAACTTATTCCGCCAGTGATACCGGTATTAATTATTGCATGGGTATGTTAACGGTGGATGAGAATGCAGATCTTCTTGATCCGAAGGCATGGAAGAAGGAACGGTATCCGGTTTTAAAAACCGATGAGTCCCTTGGAATCTATGGCCCTGGACATAATTCCTTTACCTATGATAAGGATGGTAATCCAATGTTAGTTTATCATGCCAGAACGGAAAAAGAAATTGTGGGAAATCCGCTACATAATCCAAACAGGCATGCTATGTTGATGAAAATCACATGGGGAGATCATGGTGAACCAGTGTTCAAATACTAATAAATAAAGGAGTGCTGCATATTTTTTTGACAGGATGAAGGAACCTTTAGCCATCAAGAGAATTTATGCAGCATTCTCATTTATAAAGGGAGTAGGATCGTGCAAATGAGTAAACACGGAAAAATGTTTCGAGTTAAAAATACAGCTAAGACAAAGAAAGCTGATAAGACAATACAGAATGATACGATAAAAAATAACTTAATTCTAAAAACACTCAGAAAAGTGAAATCGATTTCTATGGGAAAAGAGAAAAAGATTATCTATTCCTTAATGAGGGTATTCTGTGTGTCCATCCTGTTAATCATTCTGTTAGGAGTTATTTCATACCGAATGGCATCAAGTGCGGTAATGAAGCGGTATGAGAATGCGGTAAGCAGTGCAAGCTCTTCCATGGAAACCTCATTGGAGCTTATCTGTGATTCTGTATCTTCCAAGGTGATTGAACTCTACATGAGTGATGATTTTAATACCTATTATGATAATAAATTTAGTGCTTCCGGTGCAGAAGCGGTTACCTTTACCACGCCGATATCAGATAAACTGATTAATTTAAAAGCAAGCATGAATTATATTAATTCATACTATGTCTTTGCAAAAACCGGCAGGAGCATTGTTTCTAATGTTAAAGGGCTTCCGGAAGGTTTTTATGATGATTATCTGGCATCGGACGAGGGCTCGGATTTTAACCCGAAAAAGACGAAAAATGCTTGGCGTGGTAATCATGTGTATATAGATAACCAGCTTGGTGTGAATAACAAAGATTATGTTCTAAGCTTTCTGATGCATTATTCCTTAAAGAAAAACAGCGGATTTGCGATTGTGGACATCAGCAGTAATTATATGAAAGAATTGTTTAGTGTTATGGAGTTTGGTGATAAGAGTATTACCGGTTTTGTTACTGCGGATGGACGGGAAGTACTGTATCAGGAAGAGATTGGTAAGGATCATAAGATTACCATGAACCAATACACTGGTGATAGCCTGCTCCTTAACAGTGATTATTACAATGAGGCTTGTGAAGAGAAGGTTTCTGGCAGTAAGTACGTTAATATAAATGGAAAAGCATATCTATTTGTGTATAACCCCGTGGGTAAGACAGGAATCATGGTATGTACTTTGGTTCCGAAGAGCACAATTGTCAGCGAGCTATCGGGTATCCGCAACATTACGGTCATTGTTGTCTTATTGGCATCGATTATTTCCCTTAGTGCAGGATATATCATATCCAAGGGTGTTAGTACGGTGTTAAACAAAACCTGTAATTCACTAGGAAGTGTGGCAAAAGGAGATCTGACACAGAAGTTTGAAACCTCCAGACGGGATGAATTTAGAAAGTTAACCAATAGTATGACAGAAATGCTACAGGGAATACGAAAGCTGGTAACGGATAATCAAAGATTTGGTACCACTGTCGCAGAGCTTTCCGATCATGTAGCAGTATCTTCACAGGACATTGAAGCATCTATGCATCAGGTGGCAGATTCCATGATTGCAGTTACGATGGATGTATCTAACCAGACTGAAGAGACAGAAAAAAGTGTTCTGCGTATGACAGACTTTTCGAATAAGATTAATGGTATCTTTGCTGAGTCGGAGAATATGGTTACCAAAACAAGTGATACCCTGGAAGCAGTTGAAAAAGGCCGTGATATTGTTGAGAATCTGCAGAAGAAATCAGAAGACACCTCAGCTATGACAGAGGTATTGATCAAGAATATCGAAGAAGTAGAAAAACAATCTGTAAACATTGAGGGAATCATTCAGACCATTGAAGATATCGCCAGTCAGACCAACCTGTTATCCTTGAATGCTTCCATCGAAGCAGCAAGAGCCGGGGAAAGTGGACGTGGATTTTCTGTGGTTGCGGAAGAAATACGTAAACTGGCTGATCAGTCTATGTCAGCCGGTAATAGTGTACGAAGAATTGTTAAATCAATCAAGGATACTACTGGCAAGACCAGTGAATCAGCGAAAAGAACGGAAGAATTTCTTGTAAATCAAACGAATGCCCTAAATGAAACAATCACGATGTTTGGTATTATCAATCAGCAGGTAGTTGAAATGGTGAACGGTATAAAGGGTATTCAGGAGAAAATGGATGATATGGTCACGGATAAAGAGGATATTGTTAACTCAATACAAAGTATCTACAATATAGCAGAAGAGGTAACTGCAAATGTGGAAACTGTATCAGGAGTAATTAGTGATCGTATGGTTCAGATAGGTTCCTTAACGGATAACGTAAAACGTTTGAATAGAGAAGCAGAAGAACTCGTGGAATCCATGAAAAACTTCACGGTATAGTATTTTTCGGGCTAGGGAATAATCTTTACAATAATAGAAGAGGCTGTTGATCATGTACCGGCAGGGACAATAACATGCCCTGTATTACATTTTCAACAGCCTTATATGATTAATCGCTCATTGATGAATGAGTACTTTATTCTGCAGGAGCAATCGGGCTATAGTTGAGCTTAACCTTAATATCCTGATTGTAATTACCAAAATTCTTTCCGTATATGGTTAATCCGCCCACATATTTTGAATCAGGATTTACAGACAGCTTAAACCGTATAGTACTTTTATCTGTGAGATTTAGATTGGAGATATTAACATCCGATATCTGTAAGCCATCAATAAAGGTACCTTTCTTGTTCACAACCAGAAGCTTTAATAGTCCATATTGATTCCAGTTAGGATACCACCAATCGGGGGTAAAGATACCCTTTACATCTCCAAAGTCTCCAGGGCTTGTCCAGGAACCGATAAAAATATCATTGATATAAAAGGAGATATCGGAAGGCCATACATCATTAACACCAGGAGCCTCCGATCCAAGCTCGGCAGAGATAGTGATCTTATCGATTTTCTGTGAATAGGGTATAAAATTAGGAATAATATATTCTACATAACCTTTTGTAAACCATAGAATATCCGCATTATAGCGATCTGGATGGGAAAAGTATCTTGTATCATCCACTTCACCGATTAATGCAGTGGATGAAGCAAGCCCACAGGTGGGATACACCTCATAACTTGAAAAATGTCCGATTTTAATATCAGTATTATAAGCATTAGTATTCTCTAGCTGAGATTCGAAATCAATCAATATTTTATCAAGGTGTACAGAGCATTTCTTCTGGTTGCCATGGCCGGCAGATTCAGAGGTAACAGTAACAATTCCACAATCCTCTAATTTCTTAATATGTCCGGTTAGCGCTCCATTGGTTATATTTAATTGCGAAGCTAGTTCATTCATGTTCATGCCGTTGCATTTAAGAAGAATCTTGATAATTTCCACTCTAACACTCGAACCCAATGCTTTAAAGATTTCTAAACCTTCATCCAATGATTTTATATGCAGCATAATGTACTCCTTTTAGTAGCACTAGAAACAATTTTACGAACTTATATAATTATAGCAATACAGATGTCAGAAATCAATATGTTTATTGATTAAATTTGACCAAAAAGCAAAATATTATATAAAAAGTTAAAGTATAATAAAAAATATACATTAATTACATCCATTCTTTACTATATGATTTGCTTACTCATATAAAATGGATATAAATGAATGAGAAAAGGATAGCTATATATCGGATATAATCAGGAACAAGTAGTTATATGTAATAGGTATAAGAAGGGGGCATCCCCATAGCGCAATACAATGAAATAATAGATGTCATTGTGATATACTCTTGGGTCAGCCCCTTACCATTAAATTAAATTTACAATAATTCTTTTACTTTACTTTCTACAATAAACATATCCTCCGTAGGTTCAAACCGTTCAACCACGTTCCCATTTCGATCTATTAAAAATTTAGTGAAATTCCACTTAATACTGGGATTGCTTTTATAGTTTGGATCTGCTTCGGATAACATCTTATGCAATACCGGAGTAAGCTCATGCTCTTCATCAAATCCGGCAAACCCTTTCTCACTGACAAGGTACTTATATAGAGGATGGGCATTCTCACCATTTACTTCGATTTTAGAGAAGATGGGGAATTTAACACCGTAATTGGAGTCGCAAAAGCTATAGATTTCGTCATCACTACCCGGAGCCTGATTGCCAAATTGATTACATGGAAAGTCAAGAATAACAAATCCCTCGGACTCATATTTTTCATACATATCTTCTAAAGCGTCATACTGTGGGGTAAAACCACATTGAGTGGCTGAATTAATAATTAATAATACTTTTCCCTTATAGTCAGATAGACTAATTTCTTCGCCATGTTTATTCTTTACTTTAAAATCGTATATTTTCATCATTACACCCTTAATAATACTTTATAACCGTATTATTTCCTTTCCTGTTAATTGAATGTGTACTGTTATAGTATTACAATATTTTACTCAATTTATATTATACCATTACTGTGAGGTGTTGTATAGGATGTATAGGATGTATAAGAAAAGTATTAGTTTGGTTATCAATGAAGAAGGACATGATGTATAATGAATCAACAGGGATTATAACTTCGCTCACATACGGACGGTATTACATTCTCCGGCGGTGTGTTATGATAAGTAATAATCCCTGTAATAACATAACTCGTTATATTCAAAAAGTGGAGCTCTACCTAAGCCTCCACTTTTTCTTCGTCTTCCTTTTTTAATAATATATGAATTTTATCAATTCGATTCTTATCAACAGCAGTAACAGTAAAGACGACGTTCTTGTCGGTTACGGTTTCGCCTTCTTCTGGAAGATGATCGAGAAGATAGATAATATGACCTGCTATAGAATCATAGTCATCGGATTCAATATTTAACCCAAGACCTTCATTGATTTCATCCAGCTTTGTATTACCATCAACGATGAATTCATTTTCGGATACCGCTTGAATGCTGTCTTCTTCGTCGTCATCATATTCATCACGGATTTCTCCCACGATTTCCTCTAATAAATCCTCAATTGTGATTAGTCCTGCAGTTGCACCGTATTCATCAAGTACAATGGCTAGAGGAATAGAATTTCTTCGCATTTCAATTAAAAGTTCAGAGGTCTTTTTATATTCATAGGTGAAATAAGGTTCCCTCATAATATCAAGGATATTGAAATTCTTAGTATCTCCATTATAAAAGAACACGTCCTTGAGATTAACAATACCGATTACGTTATCACGAGATTCAGAATATACTGGCATTCGGGTATATTTTTCTTCTGAAAAAGCCTGTACGAGTTCTTCATATGTGAAATCGGCATTGGCAAATGCCATATCAATTCTAGGAACCATGACATCCTTAGCTAATGAATCACCAAAATCAACTACATTGGTAATCATTCTGCGTTCTTCACTTTCAATAACGCCTTCCTCCTGGCTGAAATCCAAGATGGTTCGGAATTCATTCTCTGTTATGGCAGCGGATTTTGCAGAAGGGTCCATTCGAAAAAGTAATAATATACCGTTACAGATCTTATTCATGATGAAAATAATCGGTGTAAGCAATTTCGCAATAAAGTAAATTGGTCCGGCAACTCTAAGCGACAATTTCTCGGCATAAATCGTAGCCATTGATTTTGGAGTAATCTCTCCGAAGACCAAAATAAGAAAGGTTAATATACCTATTACAAGTCCAACCCATTTGCTATCGAAAAAATTCGTTGCCATAACGGTAGCTATGGAAGACGCCGAAATATTCACGATGTTGTTGCCGATTAATATTGCAGTCAACATTCTACCGGGATCTTCAATTAATTTGATAACTGTTTTGGCACCTCTTACATCATCGTCTGCCAAAGTTCGTATTCTAAGCTTATTCACCGTAGTGAGTGCTGTTTCTGAGCTTGAAAAGAAAGCGGATAGCAATAACAGAACAAACAATATAATCGGTTGCGCGGCATCACTGGGATCCAATAAATCATCTCCTAAAATTTACATAAACATAATTAGTATTTTACAACTTAACATATTACAGTATGGTAATCGCAATGTCAAGTTTTCGTGACATATTTCATGGATATTTCCTTACAGTTTATCCCAGACTAGCGGATCTTCAGGCTAAGATACGGAAATGAATGCGGGTAATAGGAAGCATAAACATTTAAAACATAAAAATATAAATGAAATATAGAAAAAGGTTTTAAATTCATTGATTTTTATTGTGAATTATAATAAAATGTTGTATGATTGGTTAGTAAAATATTATAGGATTAGGTTAACTGAATTATTCTTTAGCATACGAGACTCGGTTACCCAAGGAGGAAATGAATGAGAAAAAAGTCTCATATTTCACTTGCAAAGTACTTAATGAATAACATGCAAGTACAAGATCTGAATGAGCATAAGAAGGCTTTTTACATAGGAAGCATATTGCCAGACATTAAACCATCATTTATTACAAAAAGACATAACATTGATGAGACATTCGAGATACTGATTGATGAGATTAAAAAGATAACAGTTGATTATGATATTAATAAAGGAATTAACGGGTATTACGCAAGACATTTAGGAGTAATTACTCATTACCTATCAGATTATTGCACCTTCCCTCATAACACCATATTTGAAGGTAGTATGACGGAACACGTGATGTATGAAAAAGAACTAAAGGATTCTTTAAAGGAGTATTTAGAACGCGAGGATGTTATTAGAGAACGTAAGCAGATGGAAACACATCAATCAGTCGAAGATATTATCCATTTTATCAAGAGAACACATCAAGAGTATCTGAATGCAATAAAAGCTGTGAAAGAGGATATACAATATATTATTGAGATATGTTTTAAAGTAGTGGATGCAATCCTTGCTTTTTTTGAGAAGGCATTTGCTAAGTTAACGGAAGATATGAATAATAATACAATAATGGTAGAATATTCGAAAGCCTAATTACAGAAGAAGTGTACAGGCTTGTTGATATATACTTAATCCGATTATTATGAATAAGGTTCTAACAATGAATGTCATTGTTAGAACCTTTCCTATTATAATTTACAATCCAGAAAATATCTTTTCACCTTCTGTTTGTCAGATATCCAGTTATATTCTTGTAACTTATTGCATCATGGAGACGATATTGTCAATTATTTTAGTTTGTAATATAATGTAATATGAGAATAATAAACGATAAGTTCTCAGGTTAGGAAGTAAAATCAATGTTAATGGTTCGATTCTATATTAAGAATATTGATTATGATACTTTCGTTGATAAGCTAATGCCTTTCATTGAAAAATGGTTATTAGAAAAAGACAATATCTTTGCTGATGCTGTGAAAAAGCTTATAAGCAAAAGAGGTAGACCAACTACCTTTTCCAGAACACTGATTTCATTATTACCGAATAAGAATGAATTTACTGCATGGCTTGTTCCCCATTTTCAGGAAGTCCTGTTAGAGTATCTGAATACTCTGTTAATCGATAAAGGCATTATTGCTAAGATTACGGAACTCCATATAGATCATGTTATAAGAAAAAGAAGTAACCAAAGTGTACTTAAGCTGGAAGTGACCATAGCTTCTATCGATTATGAGAAAACAGCTGAGAATTTAGCGCCTATGCTAATGCAGAAGCTTGCTGGAACGGACACAAGGACAGGTCGTATAGTCAAGATGTTCTCTGAGAAAGAGGGACTATCGGGAAACATTGCACAGGCGGTAATTGGAGCGATACCGGAGGCGTATCGTGATGAGCTTCTGGCAGGGGTTTTATCAGAAGCGAAACAAGAAATAACAGAGATGGCGAACATTTTAATCGAAGAAAATGACCTGGTAGCTAGAATAAGTAACTTAAGTATTAAAAGTATATAATCCATATTACGTTAGAGAAATTGATCGAAGGAGTTTCAGCAATGGAAAATTGTGTATATCAGGGTGACGTGATCTGTACTTTTGATCTGAAGGACGAGAACGGAATATATTATGAGGATATGGTTCTGGATTGGAAGCAGGCTGCCAGTAATCGATTGCTTACATGTATGGAATGTGGAGCAAACGTATATCTGGCAGCAGGTCCGATAAAGGAACCATATTTTTCGCATTATGATGTCATGGAATGTAATTATGGTAGTGGTCACGAGACGGAAGAACACAAAAAAGGTAAGAGATTACTGTATCACATGTTGAAACGAAGCTTTCCAGATGCCCAGGTTTGGGCAAGATTTCGTATGGATAATGGGATGTATAGTACCCTCTATTGTGAAGCCTCTGGAGGGATAAAGCTTGCAGTTGATTATCGATTGCAGAATAATAGTTTGGACAAATTTCAAATGAGGGAGTCATTTTATCAATCAAAACAGATTGTCCCTATTTACGTACTTGGTATCCGTATGGAGAAAGATATAGCACAGATTGATTGGTACCAGCATCTTCTCCAGAGCGCAATGGGATACCTGGTATTTCTGGATGTAGAGAAGGAGCAGCTCACCTTAAAGAAAAGCTTCGGCTATCGGCTTGGGAATGAGAGAAAATTCAAATACTGTGAGAAAACTTATCCGCTAAGAGAGTTAACAGTGAGCAAAGATGGACAAATGGTATGTGATTTTTCTGAAGAATGCATGAAGGTGGAAGCATGGATTAGGAATGAGAAGCAGCAATATACGCAAAGAAAGGAAAGACTACGTTTGCTTCAAGAGGAGAAGCAACGTCTTGAAGCAGCAGAGCAGCAAAGATTGGAAGAGTATCGCAGAAGGCGATTAGAAGAGGAAAATCAGGATAAGTATTCTACAAAGGACGGACGGAATGACGATCAGAATGGTGTTAGAATAGAAGAGTCATATGTGGTACAGGCTTTTAAGCCAGATAATAAAGAGGAGAGAGATTATATAGAAAGCTTAGGCTTAAATTATTCCATTTATCAGAAATGCAAGCAGATGATTAAAGAGGGGAATGCACATTTGGTAGCAAAAAAGTATTATGATGCATTTTATAATAGAATGATATAATATTATACAGAAGAAAAGGAGTAATGATAATGGCTATTGAGAGAGTAAGAGAGTATTTAAAAGAGTGGGGCAGGGAGAATGATATTCTGGAATTTGATACATCGAGTGCTACAGTAGAGATGGCCTCTAACGCATTGGGAGTGGAGCCCTGTAGAATCGCGAAGACCCTGTCCTTTAAGACGGATACATCAGCTCGATTAATCGTCACCGCAGGAGACGCCAAGATTGACAACAGTAAGTTCAAAGCAGAGTTTAGCATGAAGGCAAAAATGCTTTCACCAGAGGAGGTGTTGGAATATACAGGACATGCAATCGGAGGAGTATGCCCCTTTGGATTGAGTCAGAACATTGAGGTATATCTTGATATATCTTTGCAACGCTTTGAAACCGTTTATCCTGCATGTGGCAGCAGTAATTCAGCGATACAGCTTACCTGCAATGAATTAGAACAATATTCGAAAGCAGTCAAATGGATCGATGTATGCAAAGGATGGCAGGATCAATAAACTATTAAATAAGAAAAGAGGATGAACTATGCTTTATGAAACAATTAATATTGAAGTGAATCAATGTGTCGGAACATTAACTACATATATTCTAGACAATTCAGTGGAGATTGATCAGGATAGAACACGGCCATTGGTAATTGTCTGCCCGGGAGGCGGATATCGATTTGTATCGGACAGGGAAGCAGAGCCAATCGCAGTTCAGTTGAACGCCATGGGATTTCATGCGGCAATTTTGAGATATACTGTTTATCCGGCAATGTTTCCAATAGCAATTACTCAGCTGGCCAAAGCGGTCGCTTGTGTTAGAGAGAATGCTGCGAAATGGCATGTACAGAGTGATAAAATTATTGTAGCTGGCTTTTCCGCTGGTGGACACCTGGCTGCCAGCTTAGGAACCTTATGGAACGAGGCTTTCTTAGAGGAAATGATGCAGATGCCTAAGGAGAATTATCGGCCGAATGGGCTGATATTATCATACCCGGTTATTACCTCCGGTGAATTTGCGCACAGGGATTCCTTTGTCGCACTACTTCAAGAACGATATGATGAGCTAATCGATAGTATGTCACTGGAAAATCGGGTAACGGAAAATACGCCCCCTGCTTTTCTATGGCATACCTTTGAGGATAGTCTTGTTCCAGTGGAAAACTCTCTATTCTTTGCAAAGTCACTGAATGCGAAGAAAATACCGTTTGAATTACATGTATACCCGAAAGGTGGACATGGACTTTCACTGGCTACAGAAGAGACAAGAAGTATGTATGATAAAGGACCATTGCAATCAGAGTGCCAGAACTGGATCACCATGGCCGGTAACTGGATCCGGAATTTATAATACTTTAGGCATTATAATTTTCTTAAGAGGATGATGTATAATATATAAGCAGGGACTATGATTTACCTCATACGCAGAAGGAAGTACAGATTGCTGATTTTGTATGCCTTATGTGAATATAAATATTCACAACGAATATGAATATTCACAACGAATATAAATATTCGCATCGAATAAGTATATTCGCTTGATTCATAGCAAAATACAGCATCCTGTTCTTCCGACAGTGCATTATGGTAAGTCATAGTCCCTGTATGCATATTATGCGACATCCTCTTACAGAACAATGGTATTTACTGAGATTATCTTGTTGCTTGCAAAATTCTGGTGATTTCTGCAATGTAAAGGACATGATAGTCCTTATTAGAATACCATGTGGAATCTAGCTTCTCGTCAATCAGAGAGTCGCCAGACATTGGTTGTGCAAATAGCTTTTTGCATATCATAACATAATCAGCTTCTCCAAAATAAGGAGTCTCATCAGAAAAAGCTACGGTGAGTCCTGATTTTTCAATTTTATTCTCATTTCGTCCGGACACGGTTCCTAAGTAATTTAAGATTTTTCTGTATTGCTTATCTAAAAAGCTTAATGAGAAGGTCTCTTCCCGATCAATAAATTCTTTTGTATATCGTTGAGGTCTGATAACCACATATGCAACATTTTTTCCATACATTACACCAAGGCCACCCCAGGAAGCAGTCATTGTATTAACACCATTCTTATTGCCTGCGGTTACAAGCATCCAATCCTTACCGATTATCTGAAACGGATTTTTTCTTAATTTAACAGGTAAAATCTCTTTGAAGTTATTCATAGTCAATTCCTTTCCATGTAACGATTTAGGTATACTAAGTTACCTATATATACCAACTTAGCAAACTATATGTATTATACGATAGGATGGGAGTGTATGCAACTCTGTCAATTCATTTCACCATCCTTTTTTACTGGCATATATTAATTATAAATGTCTTGATGGAAGGAAGTAATCTATATATGACAATACATGTGGTGCAGCCAGGGGAAACTTTAAATGCAATTGCACTGCAATATGGTGTAACAGCCGAGCGAATCATTATAGAAAACGAGTTGCCCAATCCGGAAAATTTAGTCGTAGGACAAAGTATCGGGATACGTGTTCCAGATGTGGTTCATACTGTTGTAACAGGTGATACTCTATTTAGTATTGCCGAAACATATGATGTTAGTCCGAATCAGATTTTACGAAATAATCCTAGTGTCGCTGCAGATGAATTTCTGACACCGGGAGAGGAACTGGTCATTACCTATGCTGATGATGAGGAACTGGATTCCATACTTGTAAATGGCTATGCTTATCCTTTTATTGATAGAACAGTTCTTCGAAAAACCTTACCATACTTAACATTTTTATCGTTATTTACTTATGGTTTTACGTCGACTGGAGAACTTATCCCTATTGATGACGAAGAATTGATCGGAATTGCACAGGAGTTTGGTGTTAAACCAGTTATGATGCTGGCTCCGATGACGGAAGCAGGAGAATTTAATAGCCAGATAGCACATGATATGTTTGTGAATACTGAGGGGCAGGCACAGCTGATTGAGAACATCGTGACAACAATGGAAGCAAAGGGGTATGTCGGTCTGGATATTGATTTTGAATTCATCCTGCCCGAAGACAAGCAGAATTTTCTGAATTTCATAACTGCTGTTAAGAACAGGCTTTCTCCATTGGGGTTATTAACGCTGGTAGCGTTGGCACCGAAGACCTCGGGTGAAATGACCGGTTTACTGTATGAAGCCCATGATTACCCAACAATTGGTGCTGTTGCGGATTATGTATTATTGATGACCTATGAATGGGGCTATCTGTATGGGCCGCCCATGGCTACCTCACCTCTCAATAATGTAAGAAGAGTATTGGAATATGGGGTCAGTGTGATTGACCCGAATAAGATCTGGATGGGTATTCCTAATTATGCTTATGACTGGCCTTTACCCTTTGTTCGTAATGAGACAGTTGCCGAGGCGATCACGAATCAGGAGGCAATAGTGAGGGCAGCGCAATTCGGTGTAACAATCCAATTTGATGAGCTGGCACAGGCACCATTTTATAATTACACGACACCGGAAGGGGTAGAGCATGTAGTGTGGTTTGATGATGTCAGAAGCATGAATGCGAAGTTCCGTCTTATTCCGGAGCTTGGAATTCGGGGAGCAGGTGTATGGCAGATTATGAATTTCTTCCCGGGACTTTGGTTGGCAGCTGATTCGATATTTACACTAGAAAAGCTACAATAGTGGGGGTATGGAAGAAGACAATGATGGGACAGATTGCATAATTTAGGGCAGGGATTATGGTAAGCCATAATCCCTGCTCTGCATTATGCACGAAAACCAGTATATTGAATAAAGCACTAATATATGGTAATATAAATCGACATTGATTAAAGAAGCAATAGTAATTGCGAATGCAGTAATGGGAGGGATATTCATCCCATTGATTTATTAAAGAGTGATCATGCCGGAGAGAAAAAGACTCGTTTTATATTACCCATCACTCTGTTTGGATTAACAGCCATGGGATCTGCTTATTATATGGCATGGAATTATGTTAACTCCAGTCAGGCTATATCAACATTTTTTGTATCTGTAGTTTTGGTCATACTGGCTACCAATGCGCTATTCACAACAGGTAGTATCGCATTACTGAAGACATTAAAACGCAACAAAAAAAATTTATTATAAATCGGATAATTTTGTATCAATCGCAGGAATGTTCCACCGTATGAAGCAAAATGCATCCGGGTTAGCGACAATATGTATCTTGAGCACCATGGTTCTTGTTACGGTTTCTTCCTGTGTTTCTTTATACTTGGGACAGGAGGATTTGCTGAGGGATGAGTTCATGGATGATATTGTGATCCGTCATTCCACTAACGGGTCAACAGAGAAGTTCATTGATGAAATAATCTATAATACAGTGAATGATACGGAGATATCTATAGAAAATCAGCATCAGTATAAAGCACTAAAAGGAACACTTTTGCGCCAAGAGGGTAAATTCGTCGCACCACAGAAACATATTAATTTCTATGATAAGCTTGAGGTGGATTATGTGGATGCATACTTCATCAGCTTAGAGGAATTCAATAGAATTAGTCAAAAAGAAGAAGTAGTACAAGAAGATCAGGTACTTCTGTTAACTGGTGGCAATTATGATGACGTGTTAACCATATCCACTGGCGACAAATCGTATCAGGTTGCAAAACAAATAACGGATACCGTATTCACCAATGGAAAGGTACGGCAAGCAGATAAAGAAGTATTTATAGTAATGAAAGACTTAAGCATATTACGGCCTGGAACCAGCGAATATGTAATGAAGCCAGAAGCCAAGCTTAACTCCTACAGGATACTGAATATCGATGGAAGTAATGAAGATTGTTATGAATTCAGTATGCAATTAGAGAATTCTGTCAGAGCATTATTTAAACAGGAGCAATCGCAAGACATAATGTTCGATAGTATCTATATTAAACGGTTTTTAGGCTACAGTATGTTTGGAGGCTTGTTGTTCTTAGGTGTATTTTTTACCATACTGTTTTTATGCGCAACAGTCATCATGCTATTGCTAAGAATGAATATCCTTCTGGATATGAGCATACGGAGGCAGGACCGAAGGATGGAAATATATCCAAAATTATGTATCTGCATATGTCGGTACATAGGGCTCTGTATTTTGAGCCCTATGTACCGAAGAAGAAGCGATAGGGCAGGGGTAAGCCGGAGGGTGGGATATATCCAGAGCCGGAGTATTTGCACGCGTCGGTACTTAGGCTCTGTATTATAGAGCCTTATGTACCGTTACGCAGTGCAATTAAGTGGAAACGGCTCCGCGGCGGATATATCCCACCCTCCGGCTTGCCCTTACCCTATC
Source organism: Variimorphobacter saccharofermentans (assembly GCF_014174405.1). Classification (GTDB taxonomy): domain Bacteria; phylum Bacillota; class Clostridia; order Lachnospirales; family Lachnospiraceae; genus Mobilitalea; species Mobilitalea saccharofermentans. Next base: position 1,536,754 of record NZ_JACEGA010000001.1, read on the forward strand.
GCTTCTTCGCAATGAGGGTACCTTTAGTTCCCATCTGCCTATATCAATTCTTTACAAAAAAACGGTCAAAGGTTATAATAACAAATATGTATTTATTTTCAAATGATAAGGAGTTCCTAAATGGGCAGGAAATTACTCAAGGAAGTAGCAGGTTGGATTTTACTGTTTCTAATTGCGATTGGAAGCGCAAAGCTGATCAATGAATATGTACTTCTCAATGTCAAAGTACCTTCGAGTTCCATGGAGAATACGATAATGACAGATGACAGAGTGATTGGATTACGGTGTGCATATCTGTTTTCAGAACCGGAGAGAGGAGATATAGTTGTTTTTCCATATCCGGATGACGAGAATGTAGATTTTATTAAAAGAGTAATTGGATTGCCCGGTGAGACTGTGGAAGGTAAGGATGGACTCGTTTATATCGATGGAAAACCATTGGACGAAGAATATGTCAAAGATGCAATCGCCAAAGATTTTGGTCCATATGAGGTTCCTAAGAATTGCTATTTTATGATGGGGGATAATCGAAATGATTCGAAGGATTCTCGCTACTGGGATAGTAAGTATGTGAAGAAGAATACTATAAAAGGGAAAGCTTATTTCAAATATCCAAACTTTGCATGGCTGGATAAATAGAAAGAAACAGGAATAGAGGGAGACAATGATGAGTAAAATGGAAGGCAAAATGCCGAAGGAGAAATTAACAAAGGAGCAAATTCGCAAGGAAGTGATTAGTTGGATTGCTGTTATGGCATTAGGATTAGGACTAGGATTTTTAGTTAATAAGTTTGTGTTCTTTACAATTTCATCACCTACTGCGTCCATGGAAGATACATTTTTAATTGATGAGAAAGTAGTGATATTACGTACAGCCTATTTGTTTAGTAAGCCTCAGCGCGGAGATATTGTGGTATTTCCATTCCCAGATGATGAAAGTATGGATTATATAAAGAGAATTATTGGGTTGCCTAATGAAACAATAGAAGGGAAGAATGGTGTGGTCTATATTAATGGAGAGCCCCTCGAAGAGGATTATTTTAAAGAGCCACCGGAGGGAGATTTTGGACCCTATGAAATCCCTGAAGGACATTATTTTATGATGGGTGATAACCGGAATATCTCTGAAGATGCCAGGGATTGGGATAATAAATTTGTCGCGGAGGATAAGATTAAGGGGAAAGCCATTTTTAAGTACCCTGACTTCAAATGGTTTTCAAAAGTAGAGTATTAGAGCAACTAAATCTCATTCAATTTCGAATATAATATAGTTAAAGTAAATAAATACTTACATGAAAGAACCATAATAACAGGCTCCAATGTATTAATTCAGACTAACATAATCGCTATGTCTGACGTTTGTACATTGGAGCCTGTTTATGATGTTGATTAATCAGTATAAGGCGCAATAGCACTTTGTATGGTCTTTTCAAGGGCCTCTTTTCCGTAACTATCAACCTCATTTTTATTACGATCACCATGGGTTAAGCAACCGGCACCGCCGATGCACCCTCCGACACAGGCCATGCCTTCTATAAAATTATTGGGCAGAGCTTTTCTGGAGGCCTTAAGTAGAGCAGTTTTACATGCTTCTATACCGTCACATACAATAGGATTTAATATAAAATCGTCTCTTCCTTTCTCCTTTATGGCTTCGGCTACTGCTTCGGACAGGCCGCCACTCCGTGCAAATATCCTTCCATAATAGGAGGCGTTGTCCAAGGTACCTAGTGGCAAGGCATCAAGATCAATATCTTTGCTATCGATTAGCGCCTGAAGTTCTTCAAAGGTAATAACACTATCAACATAGGGAGCAACCTCCGGGCGTTGTAATTCCATTTTCTTAGCAGTACAGGGACCGATGAATACGACCTTTGAGGTGGGGTCTGTACTTTTTATGTACTTGGATATAACAGCCATCGGTGACAGGTTATGAGAAATATGCTCAGTTAACTGTGGAAATTGCTTATGGATATAGTCTACGAAAGCCGGGCAGCAGGAGCTTGTAAGAAACCCTTTTTCCATTAGTTCCTCTGCTTCCGAATCGGCAACCATATCAGCACCCAAAGCAGCTTCAACAACACTGTAAAAGCCTAATTCTTTGATGGCACTGATAATTTGTCCCAAATTCGCATATCGGAACTGGCTTGCTATGGAGGGAGCAACAACAGCGTATAGCTTGTACTGATGAGTATCTTCGCTACCCTTAATTAGATTAACCACATCTACAATATATGATTTATCCATAATTGCCCCAAAGGGACATTGATATACACAGGCGCCACAGGAAATGCATTTCTTATTGTCAATAATCGCTTTTTTTTCCTCGTCCATACTGATTGCTTTTACCTTACAGGAATTCTGACAGGGACGTTTATTATTCGCAATCGCACTAAAGGGGCAAACAGAAGCACATTTTCCGCATTCAACACACTTTTCTTTATCAATATGTGCTTTCTGGTGGGCATCAAAGGATATCGCACCAAGCTTACAAACATCCTCACATCTATGAGCAATACAACCACGACATGCATCGGATACTTCAAATCCACCCACTGGACATTTATCACAGGCGATATCGAGTACCTCTATTACATTTGGATTATCAGGGTTGCCACCCATAGCCACATTGATTCGTTCTCCGACAATAGCCCGCTCTTTATAGATGCAGCATCGCATAGTAGCTTTCGGACCTTCTACAATTTTTTGTGGAATATTATGAAAGGCATGATGTAAATCATCTTGAAAAGCACTTCGGGCTACTTCTCTTAGAACTCTGTATTTTAAATGTTGTACCTTGGTATCGAATTTTCTCATATCTAAAACCTTTCCGGGAACTTACCCATTATTACACTATGTATTTATTAATCTCGCATAGTATTATAACAAACAATTTTTAAAAATTCTTTGAAAAAATAATGTAAAAATGGTAAATTATATTGCTATTTTTTGAAATAGTTATATTCTGGATAATACATGGGTTTCAAAAAAATCAGCAAAGTTTGCCTTCGATATTCCGCATATTATATCATCATCAACTTTAACAGAAACACCATCCGTGCATCGACCTAAACAGAATGCTGTAGATAATTGAATCTGCTCCTCAAGATTTTTTTCGGAAATGGCATCCTTCAGTAACTGCATGATATCATAGGAGCCATTAATATGGCAGGTACTGCCGACACAGATATGAATATTCATTATGTAACCTCCATGAGTAGTAGGGTAGATGACGTTAAGATCGTTAACATCTTAACAAAGAGAGTATAATACATTGTTAAATATTCGTCAATGTACAATAAATAGGAAATAATTATGTGAATACTTAAAGAAGCTAAGAAAAGAGGCCATTGAAAAATGAGTTATAGGAACGATAACTTACCAGTAAGTCATAATCCTAGCTTAATACATTTTACAATAGCCCCAGGAAAATAGAAATTCGATTAGGCTTTCAGATATTCTTCATTGATTTGGATTACCTGTTTCATCGCTTCCACACCGGGAGCGCCTATGGTATTTCGTTTATTAACACAGGTTTCCATACTGATGGCATCATAAATATCCTGTTCGAAGACCGGGCTGATATTCTTAAACTCTTCCAGACTCATTTCCTCCAGAGCAATATCCTTTTCAATACAATAGAGTACGAGCTGACCTACAATTCCATGGGCATCACGGAAGGGAACGCCTTTGTTAACCAGATAATCAGCGGCATCCGTTGCATTTGTGAAGCCATTCTTAGCGCTATTTTCCATGTAGTTCTTTTGAAACTTCATAGTAGCCACCATACCGTTGAATAAAGCGAGACAGCCCTTTACAGTATCGATTGCATCAAAGGTAAGCTCTTTGTCTTCCTGCATATCCTTATTGTATGCGAGTGGGAGTCCTTTCATTGTTGTAAGAATAGAGACTAAGGCTCCGTATACACGTCCCGTCTTTCCTCTTACCAGTTCGGCAATGTCTGGGTTTTTCTTTTGTGGCATAATACTGGAACCAGTTGAATAGGCATCATCCAATTCGACAAAGCGATATTCATTGCTGTTCCAGATAATTATTTCTTCGCTGAAACGGCTCAAGTGCATCATGATGGTTGAGAGAGCACTTAACAATTCAATCAGGTAATCGCGGTCGGAGACGCTATCCATACTATTCAGAGTGGGTCCGTCAAAGCCTAAAAGCTCAGCTGTCAGATTGCGGTCTAAAGGATATGTGGTACCTGCTAAAGCGCCGGAACCCAGAGGAGAGAGGTTCATTCTCTTACTGATATCGCTAAGACGGGAACGATCCCTTTTAAACATTTCAAAGTAGGCTCCAAAATGGTGCGCCAGTGTAACCGGCTGTGCCTTTTGCAGATGGGTAAAACCTGGCATAAAGGTCTGTGTGTTCTCCTTCATAATTCGATGGAGAGTTATCAGCAGGTTCTTGACCAATTCATCGATTTCAGAAATTTCATCTCGGATATAGAGCTTCATATCCAAAGCTACCTGATCGTTACGGCTTCTTCCTGTATGTAATTTCTTACCGGGATCACCAATTCGTTCAATCAGATGTGCTTCCACAAAGCTGTGGATATCTTCATGCTCCTCATCAATAATAAGACTACCGTTTATGATATCCTCCATAATTCCAGAGAGTCCGCTTATTATAAGATCCTTTTCTTCCTCTGAAATAATTCCCTGTTTCGCAAGCATAGTTACATGAGCAATACTACCTTCAATATCCTGTTTGAAGAACTTCTGATCAAAGGATAAGGAGGCATTAAAATTGTGAACTAATTGATTGGTTTCCTTTGTAAATCGACCGCCCCAAAGCTTCATTTGTTCTACCTCGTTTCTATTCGGAATACGAAAAATATAATGATATGGTATTATTCGTATATCACAAGTATTTTTATAATGTTATTATAATACATGATTTTGAATAAAGATGCAATAACTTATCCGACATAAATGCGTTGGAGAGCTATCGTTAACTCTTCATAAACATCTTATATCGATAGATCATACAGCTTGCGATATTTATCCTTTAGATAGTTAACATAATAATCAGCGTTGAAATCTTCACCACATACATCCTTCAGCAGCTGCTTTGTATTTTTAATTGCTCCATATTTGTGTATATTATCTCTTAAAAATTCTCGTATAGGGGTTAGATTTCCTTCCTTAAGATACTGTGTTAAGGGCATCTTTTCTTTCATACAGGCATATAGCTGTGATGCAACTGCAGATCCGATAGCATAGGATGGAAAGTAACCAAACTCACCCCATGACCAATGTGTATCCTGTAAGATACCCTCCGAATCTGTAGTCGGAGATATTCCCATGTACTCCTGATATTTTTGATTCCATACTTTTGGAAGCTCTTCTACGGAAACCTCATCCTGAAATATCATTTTTTCAATTTCATAACGGATGATAATATGAATAGGATAGGAAAGCTCATCTGCTTCGGTTCGGATTAAGCTGGGTGCAGCTTTATTAATCCCTTTAATAAAGTGCTTTAATGTGATATTACACAAGTTCTCTGGGTAGGTTGACTGTAACCGGTTATAAATCGGCTCCCAAAACTCCTGACTTCTGGCAATAATATTTTCGTAAAACCGTGATTGTGATTCGTGCATTCCCATGGAAGCACCGCCACCAACCAGTGTCTGAGTAATGGAATCATCTATATTCATTTCGTAAAGGGCATGCCCGCTTTCATGAATAATGGAAAACATTGCACTCTCAAGATTATCCTCCATATAGCGGTCAGTGATTCTGACATCGTGATTATGAAGCTGAAGTGTAAATGGATGAGCGCTTTCTGCAATAACGCCGCGGTTAAAATCAAAGCCGATATAACCACTGAGAAATCTGCAGAATTCCTTTTGCTTTTGTATATCATAATGAAGATAATTATAGCTTTTATCAATGGTATCGGCCTTTTTTGCTACCTCTTTCAGCAAAGGGATTATTTCTTGCTTCACTTTTTCAAAAAACTGATCTAGTTCAGGGATCATAAAGCATTCATCAAAGTCACTTAATAGAACTTCGTATGGCAGTTGGCCCTTTTTTGCGCGATAGCAAGCAAATTTCTTTTTTAATTCAATAATCTTTTTCAGATATGGTGCAAAATCCTCATAGCTATTGTCTTTTTTCGCCTTTGCCCATTTACGATTGGACACAGAAGCTAACTCGTTAAACTCGCGATATTCATCCGGTGGGATACTTTCCAGCTCTTCATAAGTCTTACTTAATTCCCGAATAATCGCTCTTTCCTTCTCCGTAAGCTCCTGCTGTTCCTTTTCCTCCTGTAATTTCTTTAGTAACTTTTTTACATCCTCATTAACCAGGCTTTTCATATACTCATCCGATAGAATACCGACAACCTTAGCGGTATATTCTGCAGCTTCAAAGGGAGCGGTTGTTTGATCATCCCATTCAAATAAATTCCGTGCTGTCTGCAAAGCCATTGATTTATCCAAATATGGTTGTAGCTTCTCAAATGTTTTACTCATAATCACCTCTCCAATTCATGTAATGTTAATATTCTTAGTTCTGTATATTATATCATTTATGGACTTGAATAGACCATTCCTTATTGTTTCAAGTACTATATAGTATAACAAGTTTTGCTTCTGGTAACAAACCAATAAATTCCATTTTATAGAAATTCATAAATATATGAGAGAATGATTGAATAGGAAAATATACGAATAAATTTGGGATAGATCAATATGGTAATATTTTAGTAAGTATAAATTTATATTGATAGTAGTTACAAAATTCGATAAAATAAAATTACCACTAAGTTCCTTTTTTGATTCAAATCACAGACATTACATAGGCAAGAGATATTATTAATATATAGGAAGGTAATAGTTTACTCGAATACTTTCCAGATTTTCGTAAATAATAGAAAAGAAGTATGCCATATAAATGTTAGGAAATTGCGAAACTCTGAAGATGTCTTAATTGTGTATACCGTGGATACATATCCTACGCAATCCCGCTCCTTCCGCTATGGTTTGCTCCGGAATATGTATCCACGGTATACACAATGATCACAATTAGTCATGATAAAAGAAAGTTCGCAAAACGTACTTTCTATTGAATAGTTTCTCAATTACCTAAAATAATAGTAAATGAAAGGATGGATATATTATGAAGAACATGATTATTGAAAAAGTAATAGGAAGAGAAATACTGGACTCCAGGGGGAACCCAACAGTGGAAGCGGAGGTAACATTAGCAGATGGAACAGTTGGTCGGGCTGCAGTGCCTTCTGGTGCTTCTACGGGAGCCTTTGAGGCGGTAGAACTTCGTGATGGAGATAAGAACAGATATTTAGGAACCGGCGTTAAGAAGGCCGTGGAGAATGTGAATTCTACCATATCCTCTGCTATAGTAGGTATGAACGCTTGTGACCAGGCTGAGATAGATGCAAAAATGATCCAATTAGATGGTACAGCGAATAAGGGAAAGCTTGGCGCTAATGCAATTCTTGGGGTGTCCCTGGCAGTTGCGAAAGCAGCAGCCGCTTCGTTAAAAATGCCTCTATATCGTTATTTAGGCGGAGTTAATGCAAAGACCCTTCCGGTCCCGATGATGAATATTATCAACGGAGGTAAGCATGCAGACTCCAGTCTCAATATTCAGGAATTTATGATTATGCCTGTGGGTGCACAAAGCTTTTCAGAAGCTCTGGAGCATAGCGCAACGGTATTTCATACCTTAAAGAAGTTATTGAAAGCCGATGGTTATGTTACAGCTGTGGGTGATGAGGGCGGATTCGCTCCCAAATTCAACAGCGATACCGAGGCACTTGATTACATTGTAAAAGCAATTGAGACAGCCGGTTACCGTCCGGGTGAGGATTTCTTTATCGCCATTGATGCAGCTGCAACAGAAATGTATGACGAAGCAAAGAAAGCCGGAAGAGAGGGTGATTACCTTTTCTGGAAGGCAGGAGAGTACAAAACTGTGGATGAAATGGTAGACTTCTGGGAACAGATCTGTAATAAATATCCTGTTATTTCTCTGGAAGATGGTTTGGCAGAAGAAGATTGGAAGGGTTGGAAGCTCCTTACGGATCGTATTGGTAATAAGGTTCAATTGGTTGGAGATGATCTTTTCGTTACGAATACGAATAGAATTATCGAAGGTATTAAACAAGGAATTTCGAATTCTGTACTGATTAAATTCAACCAGATTGGTTCCTTGACTGAGACCCTGGATGCTATAGAGATGGCAAAAAATAACCGATGGACGGCAGTAGTGTCCCATCGTTCGGGTGAAACAGAGGACGTTACACTTGCAGATATCGCAGTGGCAACCAATGCAGGACAGATTAAAACTGGTGCACCGTCAAGAACAGACCGTGTTGCAAAATACAACCAGCTCCTCAGAATTGAACAGGAGCTCGGTGGCACAGCTAGATATCTGGGTAGAGATGCCTTTAAGGTATTTAAAGAATAAATTACTTTAATCAAATATGAGGAAGGGCTGTTGCAGAATTTATCTCAATTTCAAAGATCATTCTGTAATAGCCCTTCTTAATTTACGTTAAGGCATAGTAATTGTGCCCCGTGATAAATATATGTTATTAGTGCTGTATAGACCTAGAAATGTTATCATTTGTGCTTTACTTCATAAGGTTCTTTCATTTTACAACGATAGGATTTGATGATATTACCGCTCTCTAAGACATATTTTCTTTCCATATTACTGTCGGAATTGAATATATATGGCATATTATCATACAATGGCCAGTTATCTCCCATGGAATCATCGTATGGTCTTACGGGAGATGTTTTCATATTAGTGCTTTTATCCATGCTAACACCCCATTTACATTCGTATAATATGTACCTTTACACTTTAACTATATACCCAAATTCACTAGATTTCAAGAGAGAAGTTCTTTTGGGGATGATATCGTGCGTTCAGTATTTTTTGGAATTCTACAATTACAATTGGAGCCATGGACAAAAGCAAGGTGATAGCCCATTGACGGAAGGATAATGGTACAACTTGAAATACCTTTGCTAAAGGAGGGATAGTAATAACACTAACCTGTAGGAAGGCGCAGATTAAAAACGAATACACCAGTTTTCTGTTGCTGAATAGACCGATGGAAGCCAGGGAATATTCGCTTCTCATATTGAAAGAGTGAAATAACTGGGATAGGCTTAATACTGCAAAAGCCATGGTCCTTCCAACCCAGGGTGTATAAACACCCGGTAAAGCATTGCTTATGTTCTGTTCCGCAAAGGAACGTTGAATCGTAGGAAGATCGTAGTAATAATATCCAATAACAAATGCCAGAAGAGCTAATGAGCCAATCATAATTCCTTCTATGATAATACGAATAGCTAGACCATCTGCGAATAACCCTTTACTAGGTGAAACCGGCTTTTTCTTCATGATATCCTTCGCTGTGGGTTCTACACCAAGGGATATAGCAGGAAGAGAATCAGTTACTAAATTAACCCATAATAATTGAACTGCGATTAAGGGAGTCGGTAAACCTAATATGATTGCCACAAAGATGGTAAGAATCTCACCAATATTGCTTGATAACAGAAAATGAACGGCTTTTTTGATATTATCATAAATACCCCTGCCTTCTTTTACCGCTGAAACAATGGTTGCAAAATTATCGTCGGTTAATATCATATCAGCAGCATTCTTAGCAACATCTGTTCCGGTAATACCCATAGCACATCCGATATCAGCCGTTTTTAAGGCGGGAGCGTCATTTACTCCATCTCCAGTCATGGCTACCACTTCACCACGGCTTTGAAAAGCCTTTACAATCCGGACTTTATGCTCAGGGGATACTCGTGCAAATACACTATACCGGTAAATATTATCGGACAGCTCCTCATTACTCATTCTTTGAAGCACATCACCGGTTATCGCTTCATCTCCATTCGCAAGAATCCCAAGCTCCTTCGCGATCGCCTTTGCAGTTAATACATGATCACCGGTTATCATGACAGGCTTAATACCGGCCTGGCGACACAGCCTGACAGCATCCTTAACCTCTTCTCGTGGAGGGTCAATCATACCGATTAATCCGATAAACGTTAATCCATTCTCTAGCTCGGAGGAGCTTGCTTTTACTTTATCTCTGCTAATATTCTTGTAAGCAATGGCAATTACTCGCAATGCTTTTTCCGTCATCGAGTTATTTAAGGCAATCAGTCGGTTCTTTTCCTTATTGGTAATTGGAAGATGTTTTCCGTTCTGGTATACAGTGGTGCATCGGTTTATCATAAAATCGAAGGCGCCCTTTGTAATGCTTCGATAGGTATGGTCTTTTGACTTATGAACGGTAGTCATAAGCTTTCTTGCAGAATCAAATGGTATTTCGTGCACTCTTTGATATGAGGTATCAAGTATATTTTTATTAGAACCATGATGATAGGCAGCCAGTACCAAAGCTTTTTCAGTGGGCTCACCAGACACATTGATATTATTTCCTTCCTGTAGTATAGCATCATTACATAGTGCAGCATGGGAGAGTAAAAACGTTCCGAAATCACTATTCATTTTTTCTGTTCCATTGAGGGAGCAGATTTCTGTTACCGTCATGATATTCTGAGTCAAGGTGCCTGTTTTGTCGGAGCAGATTACGGTAGCACTACCAAGTGTTTCTACTGCCGGAAGCTTTCGAATAACAGAATTCTTTTTGGCCATTCGTTGTACACCTAGGGATAGCATAATTGTCACGATAGCAGGTAATCCTTCGGGGATGGCAGCAACGGCGAGACTGACGGAGGTCATAAACATATCGAAGATTGGTAGCTGCTTGATGATTCCCATAATGAAAATTACTGCACAGATTACTAGTGCAGCGATTCCTAATATTTTACCGGTTTTTGCCAGTCGCTTCTGTAAGGGAGTCATGGGTGTTTCATCCTCCATGATAAGCTTTGCAATATGACCTACCTGTGTGTTCATTCCGGTTTCGGTCACTACAGCGAGCCCCCTGCCATAGGTAACGGTACTGGTAGCTAGAACCATATTAATACGATCACCAAGGCCGGTATCTGGTTTTAAGATAACCTCAGCGTTTTTTTCTACAGGATGGGATTCCCCTGTTAATGAAGCCTCCTCCACTCTTAGATTTACAGAGGAAAGCAATCGTCCATCAGCGGGGACAAAGCAGCCGGTTTCCAACAGGATAATATCACCAGGTACTAATTCGGAGGAATCGATAACTAGTACATGCTTATCACGAAGCACATGTGCCGTAGGAGCAGACATTTTCTTTAAAGCTTCCAGAGCTTTCTCGGCACGCGCTTCTTGAAGCACACCCAGGGATGCATTTACAGTTATAATACAAAGGATGATAACGGGATCAACAAAATCCGGTTCTCCATCAAAATAGGACACGATAAATGAAATAATTGCTGCTAGTATAAGAATCAGTATCATAAAATCAGCAAATTGAGCAAAAAACCTTACCAAAAGACTTTTGCCTTTCTTTGCTTCGAGAATGTTCTTGCCATAAGCTTGCTGCCTCGCGAATGCTTCCTTTTCTGACAATCCGGAATCTGGCAATACTTTTAATTTTTTTAGTACTTCTTCTTTTGAAAGACAATGCCACTGCATGAGGTCATCACTCCCGATAAGGGTAATCTTCTTTTAATTATATGAATACGTATTTGGAATATGAATGGAATAGGATGACAGGCGAATAGTAGCAACTACAACGATATGACATTATATTTATGATATAAAACATTTTACTTTCTTCTTTTTCAGTGTATAATACTTCGAGTAATGATAGAAGTTAATTGAGATATTGGTTGAGCAATGTGAGGTCTCAAGACTTTGATGAAAGGTATGGTTAATGATATGCAGAAGAGTATTACTAGAGATATGACTAACGGTTCACCAGCAAAACTAATATTGAAATTTTCATTTCCGATGTTATTGGGTAATTTGTTTCAACAATTATATAATATGGTGGATTCTATCGTGGTAGGGAAGTTTGTTGGTAAGGATGCTTTGGCTGCAGTAGGAGCTACTGGATCGTTGGGGTTTCTTATCATAGGCTTGGCCTTTGGTTTGGCCGCAGGTGTATCCATTGTTATTTCCCAATATTTTGGTGCGAAAGACTATGACAATGTCCGTAAAGGCTTTGCCACTGCTACCTACATAATCATCGGCAGTGCTTTGATTATGGGTATCATCGGTTTCTTTTCCTGTCGAACTTTGCTTGAAATATTGAATACACCGGAATCAATCATAGATCAGTCTGAGCTTTACTTAAAGATTACATTTGCAGGAATTCTAGGTGTATCCTGCTATAATGGGATGTCTGCGGTATTGAGAGCGTTGGGAGATTCTGTTACACCTTTAATCTTCCTTGCTGTGGCAAGCATTCTAAATGTGGTGCTTGACTTGTTATTTGTCGTGGTATTTCATTGGGATGTGCCGGGTGTTGCCATTGCAACCATAATATCCCAATTTGTATCGGCAATTGGATGTATCGTTTACGCAATGGCCAGAGTGAAGATTCTACGGATACCGTTGCATGAGTTTAAACCGGACAAGACTATCTTTAAAAAATGTATTAAACTGGGCATTCCTGTAGCATTACAGAATTCATTCGTTTCGATTTCAATGACCGCTTTACAATGGGTTATTAATGGATATGAAGAGGTAGTAATCGCTGCAAATACTGTGGTACTGCGTATTGAGCAGTTGGTATTACAGCCCGGTATGTCCGTAGGAGCTGCATTGGCAGCTTATGCAGGACAGAATGTGGGAGCTGGAAGAATTGATCGAGCCAGAAGTGGATATAAGTGGGCATCGATTATTATCATTATATTCAGCGTTATCATGTTACCCGTAATGTATTTTGGCGGAGGCCTTCTGATGGACTTATTTACGAAGAAGGAGGATGTGGACGTAGTAATCATTGGTATCAAGGCAATTCGTATCACCTGTTTCTTTTACTCAGCGGTGGGTATGATATTTGTATCAAGAAACTTCCTGAGCGGAACAGGAGATATTCGCATACCGATGGTTATGGGTTTTGTAGAAGTTATATGCAGAGTTTTCTTTGCTGTTGTGTTACCGAACTTTATTGGGTTTTACGGAATTTGGTGGTCAACTGCATTAACCTGGGTGTTTACCGCTATTGTAGGTATTGTTCGTGAATGGACGGGCATATGGAAGACAAAATCAATTGTACAACCATAAAATTGAATCACTTATGCTTTAGCTCTTTCTTGTTTTTATGTTTTATTATTCGACTAATAAGAAACGCTAAAAGGCAGGTAAACGCTACAGGTATGAGATTATGCTTGTAGCGTTCGTAATATATACCGACATATTGATAGTTTTCTCGTAGCATATAACCTAACCCAATCAGCAGTGTGTTCCAGATGGTTATACCTATAGCGGAGGCTGTAAAATAGGTGATCGGATGCAATTTGGAAGCACCGGCAATCAAAGCAATATAGGTTCTTATCAATGGAATAACTCTGCCGATGCATACGGCTGAGGCACCATGTACCTTAAATTTTTCGTTAGCTGATTCTATTCCCTTCTTTGCTTTTGGAAATTTGTGTGAAATGCCATTAATGATGGCACCTCCGCCATACCATCCGACAGCATAGCATATGCCGGTACCTATCAATCCAGCAATAACACTTAATGGAAGAATTATTAGGAAACTTGTTTGATTCACAGAAGCTACCGCTCCAGAGAAGGGAAGAACAATTTCACTGGATACAGGAAAACAGGCATATTCCAGAAGAATTATGACAAAGATAGCAATTAAGCCATATTCATTAATAATATTGGTAATAAAACTCATAGCTTTCTCCAAATATACTGATTCGAATAAAGTATATGCCGTAAGAAAAGGAAACTTGTGTGAAATTGTATCAATAGGTGATATTTCTTATGGAAAATGATTGGACAAGAATAGCTTTTTTTATTATAATAGGTAAAATAATCTATAATTAATTTTATTCTTGTGTTAGAATTATGAATAGTGGCAACGATTTACTGAAATGTTACTATATTATAAGGCTGATAGATAAAATACCAGCCAATTGATAAGCAATCATGACTTAACAGAATAAAATATATTATACATGTGTATGATGAGTGGATACAGGGGGAGAAGTTAGATGAAATTACTATCTAAATTTTCAAAAAAGGATTTATGGAGCGTTCCGAATATTCTATGTTATATACGGTTTATGCTGATTCCCATATTTCTAATTCTTTATATTAGAGCCGAGGAGCCAGTAGAATATCTGAAAGCGGCAGCAATCGTATTCTTATCGGGATTAACGGACTTTTTGGATGGATTTATAGCCCGAAGATTTGATATGGTTACCGAGTTGGGAAAGCTGATAGATCCTTTAGCAGATAAATTAACACAGGCGTCATTAATATTCGTTTTGGTTGTTAAATTTAAGTGGATGATTTTACTGCTGGTTCTTTTTGTTGCAATGCAGTTGTTTCTACTGATAGCTGGCTTGGTAATGCTAAGAAAGGGAACAAAGTTGAATGGAGCAAAATGGTTTGGTAAGGTATCAACAACAGTCTTTTATGCGGTGATGTTAGTTCTTGTTGCAGTTCCTACCTTATCTACGAACATAACAAATGTGCTAATGCTGATATGCGGTGCATTTCTATTGTTATCATTTTTGCTTTATATAAGGGAATACGTGGATATGTATCATAGATTAGAACGTGTGGAACAGAAATAATATCATGTAATAACGACGGATGGAAACGCGTAAAATGAATCGGAAGCAATAATGTATATCGTTTCTTTTTTATATACAAGAGGCTGTTGCATACTATGCGGAGATTATAACTTACCTCACACAGACGGTAGTTATAATCCCCACATCATATGCAACAGCCTCTTGTATTATCTACGATATCATTAATTTTTGCATGGCCCGGTGCTTTCCCGTTGGATGAATTTGGCACGAAGCAGCAATTTACTAATGGTGACATTGTGTACAAGACCATCTAAAAGTAAAAACGCACTTTTACCTAAATCCGTACGATCCTGACGGATGGTGGTAAGAGATGGAGTTAACTGGGACGCGATGGGAAGATCATCAAAACCTATCACACTTACATCCTCAGGTACCTTTAACCCCAACTTATGTAGTTCTGTAATAACTCCGGTTGCGATCAGATCACTTGCACACATAATTGCGGTTGCCCCGTGTTTAACAAAGCCTGGTACATAATCCTTTGCACAGTCCGGTACATAATAACCATATTCAATTAAATCTTCATTAACCTCTAGACCATGTTTTTCCATACTGGTGATAAAGGATTGCTGTCTTTGTTCGGATACCATGGAATTCTTAGATCCGTTAAGAAAGGCAATCTTCTTATGACCCAGACTATATAAATGGGATACTGCAAGATCGATACCCTCATAGTTGTCAGTACCAACATAACCAATATGATTATTTCGTTCAATATAATTATCTAGTAGAACAGTAGGTACAGAGGTCTTATTTAATTGCTGTACCCAATCATCATGTAGGGTGAAACCTAGTAGAAACGCTCCGCTATAACCGTTTTTTAGCATATAGGAGTCGAACTTTTCAGCAGTTTGCATATTCAGGTTCGTCGGAACGACATTTACATCCCAATGTCTTCTGGCAGCAGCCAATTTAAAGCCAACAATAATTTCGTAACCGAATTGTTCGATGTTTTCATAATCCATATTCTCGATAAATATGCATACTTTTCTCGAGCCAGAGGCTTTCATTTTCTTCGATGCATAACCCATCTCTACAGCAGTGTCTAATACAAGCTGACGCATTTCATCACTAATATCACTGGCACCATTTAACCCCTTGGATACGGTGCTAACTGCTATCCCGAGTTTATTTGCAATGTCTTTTATCGTTGCCATGGATTTTCCTCCCTACAGTGTATTTGCTCTGTATAAAAATCATATTTAGTATAACCCTAAGTAATATCATTTTCAATATATGATTTTGCTTTTCGATCTGTATCGCGGAATGAGAGGTGACTTTAAAATTAAATTTTCGAAAAAACATAATCATATTTATATTTTACTTGTTATTTTCGAATAATTCAATAATAAAATGTAATATAAATCCAAACACATTAAACTCTAATAAGTAATAATGGACAAAATTATAACAATAGAATGCTGTTTTAATATGAAAAATTACAACATAATAATATGGTATTATTGACAAAATACAAAATAGGTGGTATTCTATCTATAGAGTTTCGAAAATTTCCGAAAATAACAAATAAATTAAATTGCTTTATTACTAAATCGAGAGTGAGTAAAAGTATGACAATATCAAAGAAACAAGAATTAATAAGGGGAGCAGGAATACTAATGCCAATCAGTGCATTACCATCTTCCTATGGAATTGGTACTTTGGGCAGGGAGGCATATCGTTTTGCTGATTTTCTATATCGGATTGGTTGTCGTTATTGGCAGGTACTTCCTGTGGGACCAACCAGTTATGGTGACAGCCCTTATCAATCCTTTTCTGCATTTGCCGGAAATCCGTATTTTATAGATCTGGATTTCTTAGCAGAGGAAGGTTTGCTAAAGCCAGAAGAGATTATGGAACAGGAATGGCAACAGGAGGAAGACTGCATTGACTATGCAAGGATTTATCAGTTGCGTTTTTGCATCCTTAGAAAGGCATATCATAGAAGTAATCATAAGGATACACAGGAATTTATTCGTTTTCGCAATAAGAATTGCTATTGGCTAAAGGATTATTGTAGATACATGGCAATAAAGGAGCATTTTGATAGTCATGAGTGGCAATTGTGGGAGGATAATATTCGTAACAGAGATCGAAATGCAATCGAGTATTATGACAGCTTATTAGAGGATGAGATTGACTTCTGGGAATTTTGCCAATATAAATTCAGAGAACAATGGGATCGGTTAAAGTCCTATGTTAATAAGCTGGATATACAGGTAATCGGTGATATTCCTCTTTATGTTGCTGCCGACAGTTCGGATGTATGGGTTCATACAGATTTATTCGAATTGGATCAGAGGAAGAACCCGGTGAATGTAGCAGGGGTACCACCAGATGCATTTTCTGATTTGGGTCAGCGATGGGGTAATCCTCTTTACAGATGGGATACCATTGAGAAAAATGATTTCATCTGGTGGAGAGAGAGAATGAGAATTTCAGCAGAGCTGTATGATGTAATCCGAATCGATCACTTTATCGGAGTTGTAAATTACTACTCCATACCTGCGGATTGCCCCACTGCAGTTGAAGGTGAATGGAAAAAGGGACCGGGAAGCAAGTTAACGAAGATTATAAGTGAATCAATCGGTGATGCCAAAATCATAGCGGAGGACTTAGGGGTACTGACACAGGAGGTAAGAGATCTGATTGAACAAACAGGATATCCTGGTATGAGGATCCTGGAATTTGGTTTAGAGGGTCCTGCAGATCATGAATATCTGCCTCATAATTATAAGAGTACTAATCTGGTAGCATATACGGGAACCCATGATAATGAGACACTGGTTGGTTATCTGGCCGACAAGACGGAGGAGGAACTGAGCTTCACTTATCGCTATTTTAACGTTAGTAGCAAGGAGGAACTTCCTTATGCTGTGATCCGTTCTTTGTATTCCAGTATTGCGGATGTTGTAATTGTACAAATGCAGGATTTACTACTGCTTGATAATTCGGCAAGAATGAATTTTCCATCCACCATCGGAGGTAACTGGAAATGGCGCATGAAGCAGGAGCATTATGAATTCCTGAATGAGGAGATATTAAGAGAATATGCTGATCTTTCTGCACGTTCACCGAAAATAAATGAGAAAACAGAATTGGATGTTACGAAAGAGGTTGAAGATACAGAGTAAATATGGAGTTGATTCATAAAAAATCAGTGCAGGAATGAGGAGAAATATGGATAGTAATTTTAAGGCAAATGTAAATGCTGTATTAGATCTGGATTACGGGGTATCAATTAAGGAAGCAAATACAATTCAGCTTTATAATGCAGTATCCAAAGCAGCTATGAAAAGCCTGGGTAAGAATTGGAGCCTGGAAGCTAACGGTAAGAAGGTTTGTTATCTTTCCGCAGAATTCTTAATAGGTCGTATGATTTATAACAATCTGTATAACATGGGATTGTTAAATCAGTTTTTCGAGCTGATGAGTGAAAACAACTTGGATATTCGTATATTTGAAGATATCGAGGATGCTGCACTAGGTAACGGCGGATTGGGAAGACTGGCAGCCTGCTTCCTGGATTCAGGAGCAACACTTGGTATCACTCTGAACGGATATGGCATCCGGTACAAATACGGTCTATTTAAACAATACTTTGAGAACGGCTTTCAGATGGAAATGCCGGACGATTGGCAGAGGTTTGGAGATCCATGGTCCGTCAGAAAGGAAGAGGAAAAAGTCCGGATTGATTTTAAGAACCAATCCGTATATGCAGTTCCCTATGATACTCCTGTTATAGGCTATGGTGATAAAAAAGTGAATACACTGCGCTTATGGCAGGCAGAACCCATTGAAAGCTTTGATTTTGAACTATTTAATGAGCAAAAATACGATAAGGCATCGAAAAACAGAAATGAAGCAGAAGCAATCAGCAGCTTATTATATCCAAATGATAGCACCAATCAGGGGAAGAAGCTTCGATTAAAGCAGGAATACTTTTTTTCATCGGCAACTCTTCAGGATATGAAAAGAAAATATAAGAAAAAGTATGGGGATGACTTTAATCGTTTTTCTGCTGAGTATGCGATTCAATTAAATGATACGCATCCGGTAATCGCCATACCAGAGTTTATCCGTTTGATGATGGAAGAAGAAGGTATTAGCTTTGCTAAGGCTTTGCGGATTGCAAAGGAAACCTTTGCATATACGAACCACACAGTAATGTCAGAGGCATTGGAAAAGTGGAATGCTACCCTGTTTAAAGCGGTTGTACCTCAGGTATACAAATACATTACAATGATCCAAAAAGCGTTAGTAAAGGAGTTAAAAACCTTTGGTAAAGTGACAACTGAGGAGCAAAAGCCCTACCTGATCATCGACAACAATACCATTCATATGGCCAAACTTGCAATCTATGCAAGTCATTCTACAAATGGGGTAGCACAGCTTCACACAGACATTCTAAAGAAGGATGCATTAAAAGAATGGTATGAGATTTATCCTGAGCGCTTTAATAACAAAACCAATGGAATTACTCAACGCAGATGGCTTGCATTAGCTAACATGGAGCTTTCAGGCTTTATTACGGATAAAATCGGCAGTTCCTGGGTCACAAATCTGGATCATTTGAAGGAACTTGAGAAATTCGCCAATGATAAGATAGTAATCAAGCAGTTTGGAGATATTAAACGGATTAAGAAAAGACAATTAGCTGATTATATCTACAAAAAGGAAGGCATCCGGATTGATCCTGACTTTATCTTTGACATACAGGTGAAAAGACTTCATGAATATAAGCGTCAGTTGTTGAACGCATTTTCTATTTTGGATATCTATTATGGACTGAAGGAAGGAAGAATTACCGAATTCAATCCTACCGTATTTCTCTTTGGTGCCAAGGCAGCTCCCGGATACTACAGAGCTAAGGGAATTATTAAGTATATTAATGAAATAGCGAAAATGATTGATGATGACGCATCAGTAAAGGATAAGCTAAAGGTTGTGTTTGTATCAAATTATAATGTTTCCTATGCGGAAAAGCTCACACCTGCAGCTGATATTTCCGAACAGATCTCAACAGCGGGTACAGAGGCATCCGGTACCGGTAATATGAAATTCATGTTAAACGGAGCGGTTACCTTAGGGACCTATGACGGAGCCAATGTAGAAATCGTGGATCAGGCAGGAGAAGAGAATAATTATATCTTCGGTGCAAGAGTGGAGGACATCGAAGCGATAAAGAATGACTATGATCCGATGAAATTATATAAGCAACATCCAAGAATTAAAAAGGTGCTTGATACACTCATAGACGGTACATTTGATGATGGAGGAACTGGAATGTTCCAGGAGTTATATGAATCGATATTAACAGGTGCTAGCTGGCACAAGCCGGATCATTATTATCTGTTACTTGATTTTCTGCCCTATTGTGAAACAAAGCTTAGGGTGAATGCGGATTATTCCGATACTTTTACTTTCCGGAGAAAGTGCTTTTTAAATACCGCGAATGCCGGTAAATTCTCAAGCGATAGGACTATTAGGGATTACGCAAATGAAATATGGAACTAATATGTGAAAACATATTTTTTCACGACATGGAGGCATTCCTTGTCGACAGACAAACCTTGTCTGATACATCGAAAGAATCTAAATGAAAAGGAAAGAGGTAGAGATTATGAAAAAATTATCAAAACTTTTGGCATTACTAATGATTAGCGTAATGATAATCGGAAGCTTTGCTGCTTGTGGTAGCAAGAAAGACACAAAACAAGAAGAAACAAAAAATGATCAATCAAATGAAACTACAACGGAAGACTCTAAAGATACTCCGGCTGCGACGGAAGCGGCTCCGGAAGTACAGGACGTTGCTCTGAAGGTATGGGGGCCTCAAGAAGAGCAGGAATTATTGGCTCAGATGACGGCAAGCTTTGCTGCTGCTCATCCGGAATATAATATCACCTTTGAGTTCGGTGTGGTTGCTGAAGGCGATGCAGCGACTGAATTACAAAAGGATCCTGCTGCAGCTGCAGATGTATTTGCATTTGCATCTGATCAAACAGCAAATTTAGTGAATGCTGGTATCTTATATCCCATTACATTAAATGCAGATGCAGTAAAAGCAGCAAACTCTGAGGCATCTATTTCAGCTGCGACTATTGACGGTCAGTTATATGCTCATCCTTTTACACCAAACTCCTGGTTCATGTATTATGATAAGAGCAAATATACAGAAGAAGAAGTGAAATCTTTAGAAATTATGATGGCAAAAGATTTGGGTGAAGGAGTTAAGAATTTCTCAGTGGACTTAAATAATGGATGGTACTTATCCTCCTTCTTCTTTGCTGGTGGTTGTCAATTATTTGGACCAGATGGAAGAGATGCAAACACAGTAACCTTTAATGATGCAAACGGTCTTGCGGTTGCAAATTATCTTATTGATCTTGCGGCTAATCCGAAATTCCTCGATGAAGATAACGGTAATATCTTAACCGCATTCAAGGAAGGCACTTTGGCAGCAGCATGCTCCGGTACTTGGAATGCAGAGACCATTAAAGAAGCTCTGGGTGATAACTATGCGGCAACAAAACTTCCTACAATCAAAATCAATGGGGAAGACAGACAGTTAAGTAACTTCGCTGACTTTAAATTAATCGGTGTTAATTCCCAGACAAAATATCCGATTCCTGCGATGCAATTAGCAGAGTGGTTAGCTAACGAAGAGAATCAGAAAATACGTTTTGAAGCAAGAAGTATTGCTCCTACAAATCTTGCACTAACTCAGGATCCTGCAGTTCTTGAAAATCCTGCTGTAGCAGCTCTCAGCTTACAAACATCTTTTTCAACATTACAGTCCTCCATTCCTCAGATGGGTAACTACTGGGCACCTGCTGAAGCATTTGGTACGGAGGTTCTTAACGGAACTGTAACAAAAGAAAATGCTCAGGAGAAGCTGGATGCATTTGTGGAAAGTATCCTTTCATCAATCGGTTAATTCCTTGACATAATTTGAGTTGGAACTAAGTCCATTTTCACATATTGTGACTCTGAGTGAGGTGATTACTTAATCCGTATTGAACTTCACTCTGAGTGACGATATTATATAATATAGTAAAGTATAGGTAATTGCGAAACTATATAATCGTGGTCATTGTGTATACAGTGGATGCATGTTCCGAAGCAAACCATAGTGGAAGGAGCGGGTTTGCGTAGGAATATCTATCTGCTGTATACATAATTAAGATAACTTCAGAGTTTCGCAATTGCCTATATAGTAAAGTATTTATGGAGGGCAATGATGTGAATAAAGGTTTTTTTCAGTCGATTGCAAAGGGATTTAAGGGGATTGGAAGATGGTTTATGTTTTTCGGACAGACCTTTCTTAAGGGGGACATCCTTACAAAAATATCGTTCATCATCATGGGTCTTTCCAATCTATTAAGAGGACAAATCATAAAAGGTTTGTTATTTTTAGTAATTCAGATATCTTACATTTATTATATGATAACAAAAGGGCTATCTTCTTTTGCTGGATTAAAAACACTGGGTACAAAGCAACAGGGGATGGTAATGGATGAATCTCTTGGAATCTTTGTGGTTCAACAGGGTGATAATTCCATGCTGATCTTACTGGCAGGTGTAATTGCTATTTTTGTATCAGTTTTATTTATTGTTATTTGGAGAGCAAGCATTAAGGCAGGGTACGAAGCTCAGATATTGAAAGAACAAGGGAAAAAACTTCCTGATTTTTTGCAGGATATACAGACTTATTTTGATGCAAAACTAAATAGAACCTTAATGGCATTACCACTCACTGGTATATTGTTATTTACCGTTTTACCGTTATTCTTTATGATCTTAATTGCATTTACGAATTTTGATAATGCACATCAGCCCCCGGGAAATCTTTTTACTTGGGTAGGCTTTCAGAACTTTCAAACCATATTATTATCAGGTGAGACTATCGCAAAAACTTTCTGGCCGGTTCTTGGATGGACGTTGACCTGGGCTGTTTTTGCCACTTTCCTAAATTATATTGGAGGTATTTTACTGGCGCTTCTGATTAACAAGGATGGAGTTCGTTTTAAAGGCTTATGGAGAACGATATTTGTTATCTCCATTGCAATACCGCAATTTGTTTCACTACTCATTGTCCGAACAATGTTAAATGATAACGGTTCCGTTAACATGCTCTTAAGAGAACTGGGAATCATTGGGCCGAAGGAGTTTCTTCCGTTTCTCTCAGATCCGACATGGGCAAGGATTAGCGTCATTATCGTTAATCTTTGGGTGGGCATTCCCTATACCATGCTTTCCACTACAGGAATTCTTATGAATATTCCGAAGGATTTGTATGAAGCTGCAAGAGTGGATGGCGCGAATCCCTTTGTGATTTTTGTTAAAATTACTATGCCCTATGTATTCTTCGTTACAACTCCATATTTGATCACACAGTTTATTGGTAATATCAATAACTTTAATGTTATATATTTCTTAACTGGAGGTGGACCTATGAGTCTGGCTTATTATCAGGCAGGTAAGACTGATTTACTTGTCACCTGGTTGTATAAGCTGACAACAGGAACTATGAAAGATTATTCCTATGCATCCACCATCGGTATTATTGTATTTATTTTGTCTGCAGTGTTCTCGTTATCCACCTACAGAAGAACCGCATCCTATAAGCGAGAGGAGGAGTTCCAATAATGAAACAACGATCAATGAGTACAAAACGTATTGTATCGAATACATTGTCATATATCCTCTTAATCGTGCTGTCCTTTATTTGGCTTATCCCCATTGCTTGGGTTATTATTACCTCCTTCCGTGGAGAAACAGGATCTTATATTCCATATTTCTGGCCGAAATCATTTACATTTAATAACTACATTAAGCTGTTTACCGAGACGGATCAATTCTACTTTGGTAAATGGTTTGGCAACACATTGTTTGTAGCTGTTTTTTCATGTTTGTTATCCACCTTCTATGTGTTAGGGATTTCTTATTCTGTATCACGTTTACGCTTTCGGATGAGAAAACCTTTTATGAACGTAGCATTGATTTTGGGAATGTTTCCTGGATTTATGTCTATGATTGCTGTTTATTATATCTTAAAAGGGTTGAATATTACACAATCCCTGTTATCACTCATTCTGGTTTATTCCGGAGGAGCCGGTCTTGTATTTTATATTGCCAAAGGCTTTTTTGATACTATACCCAGATCCATTGATGAAGCAGCCTGGATTGATGGGGCATCGAAATGGAAGGTATTTACCAATATTACTATTCCTTTATCTAAACCGATTATTATTTATACAATATTAACCTCCTTTATTTCTCCATGGACTGATTATATTTTTGTCAGTGTTATCATGGGTGACAAGTATGATAACTATACGGTGGCATTAGGATTATATAAAATGCTGGAGAAAGAGTTTATCACCACCTGGTATACCAGATTTGCAGCAGGAGCAGTGGTTGTATCGATTCCAATTGCAATATTGTTCATTGTAATGCAAAGGTTCTATACCGAGGGAGTATCCGGTGCTGTGAAGGGTTAATAAATGCAAAGAGGAGGGCTGTAACATAATGTAACAACAGGGATTATGACTTACCAAAATGCACTGTCGGAAGAACATGTTGCTGTATTTTGTATGAATCAGGCGAATATTCACATTCGCATGAGACATACAAAATCAGTAACGTGTCCTTCCGTCTGTGTGTGAGGTAAGTCATAATCCCTGAAGATACATTATGCTACAGCTCCATTATATAAACTGATGTATATCAAGGGGGCTATATGAGAAAATTTGCATTATGTATTGTGGTTTTGCTCTCGCTTATTATGACGGGATGTAGTAATACAGATCAGAGGAAGGCTTCAGATAGAACAGATACGAAGCAGAAAGAGGATGCAAGCTTGGGTGACAGCATCCTATCGGAGGATGAGCAGAAGGCGGTAGACTCACAAGAAAAAGCCGATGGTGTTACCGAAGCGGAGAAAACGAATAAGAAGATGGAATATCAATATAATCAGATACTCAATATCATAAATGATAACTATCGTACCTATTATGAGGTCTTTTTATACTCTTTTTGTGATAGTAATGGAGATGGGATCGGTGATATCAATGGCTTGATTTCAAAGCTCGATTATATTAACGATGGGGATCCGAATTCCGACAAGGATTTAGGCTTCAACGGGATATGGCTTATGCCGATCATGCCATCTGACACCTACCACAAATATGATGTGATCGATTATTATGGAATAGATAGTCAATATGGTACTTTGGAGGATTTTCAACGCTTATTGCAGGAGTGTGATAAAAGAGGAGTTAAAGTGATAATTGATTTAGTACTCAATCATACTTCCTCCAACCACCCATGGTTTTTATCAGCAGTAAAGAGCTTGGCAATAGAACCTTGTGGACAGGATGTATGTGTTCATGAGGAACTGTGCAGAGAACATAATCCCTATGTTAATTATTATAATTTTGTCCAGGGTAAGCCGGATGGAACTACATATTATGAAACCGGCGTGAAGGATTGGTATTATGAGGGAGTCTTTACTTCTAACATGCCCGATCTGAATCTGGCGGATAAGAACTTACGAAAAGATATAGAGGACATTATGGATTATTGGCTGGATATGGGAGTTGGTGGTTTCCGTCTGGATGCGGCTCTGCATTATTATTCCGATAATACGGAAAAGAATACGGAGGTATTATCCTGGTTAAATCAATTTATTAAGAATAAGAATAAAAATAACTATATGGTAGCTGAAGTATGGACGAATTTCTCTACCTTCTCAAAATATTATGCCAGTGGGATAGACAGTATATTTAATTTTGCATTTGCTGCAGAAAGTGGAAGAATTGCTGAGATCATCAATTTGAAAGGCTATGATAATTCTGCAAAAGCCTTTGGAGAAGGAATGCTTCAGGTACAGAAAGCGATTCGTAAGTATAACCCTGAGGGTATTGATGCTCCTTTTTATACGAATCATGATACTGCCAGATCAGCCGGATTTTATTCGGATAATGCAGAAAAGACAAAGATGGCAGGCGGAATGAATCTCATGATGAATGGAAATGTATTTGTTTATTATGGAGAAGAGCTTGGCATGAGTGGTAGCGGAAGAGATGAAAATAAACGCGCACCTATGTATTGGTCGGCAAATGATACTCCCGACATGACCATTGGTCCCGGTAACATGGATCGGATCAGCCATTATTTTGGTAGTTATGAGGAACAGGTATCAGATCCACTTTCCATTTATAATTATTATAAGAGAGCAATCAGATTAAGAAATGAAAATCCTGAGATAGCGAGAGGTGAGATTTCGCTTATTACTGATATAGCGGATATGGATATCTGTGCTCTAACCAAAACCTTTCAAAATAATAAAATTATCATGATTTTTAATATCTCAGAGGAGAAAAAGAAGTTGACTTTAAGCAAAGAAACCTATGGTTATGAAGGAATACGTGGATATCTATCAGCAAATGGGGAAGAGGTGTTAATAGACGGAGAAACCATAAGTCTTCCGCCATACTCCATTGTAATCCTGAAATAATATATCACAAGATTGGGAGAACGTATTCAGATTAGGTACAGTCACATAACAGATAATTAGTATACGGAAAGAGCACCTGTATTTCATAAACGGATTATCGATTATGGAATACAGGTGCTCTTTCCGGGTGTATTGTAGTTGAGTGACAGTATTATGATTTTACTTTCGATTAGCCATCATTTGCTTAATCATCTCAAATTGCATTTTCTCTTTTGGTGTCATGTTCTTGGTCAGCAAATCAAGCATGATTTCGCTCTCTTCTTTTGTAAAGGTTAAATTCTGTTGCTGAAGTTTTTTATTTGTATTCATTAGTAAAGGAATCAGTTTATCCATTGGTTTCCCCTCTGCTTCTTTCATTAACTGAAGCAGAACAGCCATTTTACGGGGATCGATATTTTTTAGTTTAGGATTATCGGTCCATGACATGTCAGACATTTTCATTCTCCTTACTATCATCCGGTTTACTATTATTATCATATGTCATGGTATTTAAAAGCATGCTTAAGTTTTCGAATGTGCTTTGCTGTTCCGGTGGAACCATAGCTTTCAACATTTCAAGCATCCGCTTATTACTGATATTACTTTGAGGAGAAGAGGGATTCACTTGGGAGTGATTCTCATCCACAAAATCATCCCTGGTGGAGCTGCTGTCATAGGCATCCTCGATAGGGCTATTGTCATAAGCATCTCCTATTGGCTCTCTATCAAAATCTATATTGGTTTCAGCACTATTAAAGTTGCTGTAATCCCCATTATTATCTTCGTTATTTGAGGAGTTCATCGCTTGAAAAATAGATTCAAAGTTCATGCTCGAAAAATTACCTGTCACGGTATCACTATCAACATCAGCATTACCGGTATCAAAAGGAAAGTCACCGAATTCTTGCATAGTCTTCATGGCCGACATCATATTATTATACGTTTCCATTACTCGTCGCATATTAAATATGTTAAGTATTCGATCAACGATTTCACGTTCTTTTTTATTGCATACAGGACGAATTCCTGTTAGCATTCCTTCTACATCGAGCTTTTTACCATCATAGCCACAGGCAGCCAAATTACTGGTCATGGTTTTGAAACTTCCCATAACATCGAGTATCTTTGTTAAGAGTTCAGCCATTACCCTGGTTTTTGAATCCAGATAGGGTAATGCGGCTTTTGCTAATTCAACAGTATGCATAAGATCTTGGTCTGCCATAGCTTCTCCCATTATTCCTATTCATTACAGTATATTCAGGAAGCACGTAAAAATGTATTCAATCAGACTATTCAGGATAGTTAAGGTGTTCCTCGTCAATATGATATAAGGTGTTCTTTAAAAAGCCGTCTGCATATAATTTCGCAGCTTCTAAATTCATATCAGAATAATTTCCACAGTTTTCTGGAGTGGCTCCCGGAATTTCACCTTCAAAATCGCGAATAAACTCATACATCTCGGTGATGAGAGGAACGATATCCGAAGACTTCAAATCCCCGCCTAACACTAGGTAAAACCCGGTTCTACAACCCATAGGACCAAAGTATACCACTCGGTCAGCATACTCCTTATGATTACGCAGGAATGTGGCACCTAAATGTTCTATTGTATGAATTTCACCAGTGTTTAGAACAGGCTCAAAGTTAGGACGAACCATACGAATATCAAAGGTAGTGATTACCTCGATGCCGATTTTATCCTTGCGTGATACATATACTCCGGGCAGTAATTTCATATGATCAATAGTAAAGCTTGCAATCTGTTTCATATATAACCTCCTTGTACCATAATATTTCGCTGTATCAAAAGTTAATTAGTTCAATGCTTATTCTAGCATATATCATTGTATTTGTGGACTAAAATTTTACATGATATATCACGAATATTCATGTACGCCTGAGGCATACGAAATCAGTAATAAGTACTTTCGCCTGTGTGTGAGGTAAGTCATAATCATAACTAATATATTATGCATCTACCCTAATTGGATTGAATAGTATGCATTATCTTGACGAAATTAATGGGAATTGTTATGATGAATGTAGATTTTACCAGAAATGTTTTATGAGTAAACTTAATTGCTTTTTGAGATAACTAATTTGAGATACAGAAGATAATGAGGGATGCCGAATGCGGATTGGAATATGTGATGATGAGGCTATTATAAGAGAAGAAATAATGAGACTATGCAAAGAATATACCGCATCAAATATATTCACACTTGAGACAATTACTTTTTCATCGGGAGATGAATTACTACAATATAAAGAGTCTATCGATATTTTGTTCCTGGATATCCAGATGAAAGGGCTGAATGGATTAAAAACCGCAGAACGAATTCGGGAAAAGGATGATAATGTAATCATTATATTTTTGACTGGCTATAAGGGTTTTATGCAGGAGGGGTATCGGGTAAGAGCGTTTCGTTATTTACTGAAACCAATTAAAGAGCAGGAATTTAACCGAAACCTCAAAGAAGCCTTAGAGGAGATTGTAAAGGATTCGAAAACGGTAGTAAGCTTGAATGGGAATACAATTTTCGTTAAGCTCAAAGATATAATTTATATAGAATATGAGAATCGCTATACACTGGTGCGAACGCGCAGGGATGTATATGAAAGTACTTATACGATGAGCGAGTGGGAGAATATGCTTGATACCGGTGATTTTTATAGAGTACATAAAGCGTTTATTGTGAATATGGAATATATTGAAGAAATAGGTAAAACTATACTTCTTGAAAACGGAGAAAAAGTGGAAGTTGCTGTTCGGCAGATTGCTAAATTAAAAAAGGCTTGTAAAGCATACCGAAAGCGGAATGCAAAATAAGGAGATAGTGTGAATGGATAATTTATGGCAGGTCTTTTCCTATTATTTGCTTGATTTTATTAAGCTATGGATTGTATTCTGGGGAATTGTCGGTTTTAAAGTCATCAAAAAGATTAAATGGATAGCTATAGTAGGATGTACTCAGGTAGTCCTCCTATTGGTAGCAAGCTTTTATATGGATAATTATGAGGGAGCGATATATAAGATTATTACTGTAATGGTTGTGCTGACAGTATCTCTGCTATTTGAAGGAAAGCTGTTTAAGAAGCTGGCTTATGCATTACTTACCTATATATTAGTTTTATTTCTTGATGTCTGCCTTACTGGAGTTATCTCGCTGCTACTAAGTACAACCTATTACGGGATTCGCCAGGATGGCTTCCTTACCTTCATATGTAATGCGATTAACGTATTGACCATTGGCATTATAGCAGGATTAATTCATTTTAGAAGAAAATCGAGCCATCCTATAAACCTGTCAAAGAAGGTTTATGCTTTGCTGTTTTCAGGTGCAGCAACCGGAATTACCATAATAAGTGGTTTTATGGTAACTACCTTTCATGGAGCCAATGAGCGACTTCGAAGAGTTATGCTGATTACTACGATTATCGTCTGCATTTCCTATAGCGTTGTGTGCCTAATGGTAGTGATTGTAACTGAATCAAGGGATAACTTTAAGGCATTATCCCAGATTAATCAAAGTGTAATTGAAGCACAACAGGAATATTATTTGATGGTACATGAGAAGCAACAGGAAATGCGTGCGATTCGTCATGAAATGCGCAATCATCTATCCTGTATCAGTGGTTTAAGTAAAGCGGGCAAGCTCGCAGAGATGGAAGAATATATTAATCATCTGGTGGAGACACCGGATGTGACGGAGGATTTATTTGATACTGGTAATGATATCGTTAATGCGATATTAAATGATGCACAGAGCAAATATAAGTCACAGAGAATTTTCCTTCGGTTAACGGGAGGCTTTCCCTCATTACATATTAAACCGCTGGACTTATGTGTTATATTTGCCAACACAATTTCTAACGCAGTGGAGGCGGTACTTCGAATGGATCGAAGTAAGGATGAGGATGCATTTATTGATATTAATATCAGTAGTTATAAGGACGATTTGTATATCGATATAAAGAATCCTGTATCAGGTATGGTTGAGATATATAACGGGAATTTAATAACCTCCAAAAAGGACAAAACAGCACATGGTTTCGGAACGAAAAATGTGAGACAGAGAGTGGAGAAATATCAGGGAACTATAAATTATACATGTGAAAATAATTATTTTAAAGTGGAAATATTTATGAAGAACAAAGCATGATAAATTATGCTTTTGGATAAGGGAAGTTATAAAAAACGACGTTCATGCAGAAAAATCGAACGTTCATGTCATGTCCTATTGAAGCGACCTTGGATTATATGCTATAAGAAGCATGTAACCAAGGTCGTTTTTTAGTAGGAGGTATTAATAATGGTAAACACTGGTATTAATATTCTAGACGATTTCATTGAATGGTTATTTGGGAGACCTTAAATTTTGAAAGTATCTATTGGGGAATAAATACTTTACTGAATTATTTGCTTCACTTACATAGGGTGCTTGGGTTGAGATAATCAATCCCAGGCATTCTGTGCTAGTGAATCAAAATAGTTCAGGGACATGGAGGTTGATATGAAATTACTTTTTACATATGTAAAATTAATTATATGTAGATATCGACTAAATTATTGTTATATTATTTTATCGATTATTGCAACCTATACTTCCATGGTGGTTGGTTCCGTATATACGGATAATATATTACTTCTTGGTAATAATTATTCGTTCCCCTATATTAAATATATATATGAAAGTGTTTTTACTATCTTTTTAATCTCAGGTTTTCTATTTATCACGAATCAGTATTATAGCATTTTAAGATCTGGGATTAAAGATTTTTTATTTCTCAAGAGGCTGGGTGCCACCAGACGTAATATTAGGATATTAATCTTGATAGAAGCATTTCTTTTGTTTATCATAACCATACCATTGGGATTAATCATTGGAAGGTATTTAACTGGTGCCATCGTCGGATTATTGGACGGGTTATCTTGTGATCAGAGCGTGTTAGGCTTGTTTGATTCCATTAGTACATTAATTGTGATTGCAGGAATCATGGGTTGTGTTATTGTCGCTCTGGGAATGTATGTTGAACGAGGAATTCGAAAAGTACCATTATCTGATATTATATCCGACGATCCTGTCACCGAGGAGAATGTGTTTTTATGACAATAATTCAGAGTAAAGGGTTGTATAAATCATATGACAATGAACATGAGAGAGTTGATGCGGTAATTGATTGTAACCTGCAAATTGAAGAGGGAGAATGTGTCATCATTTACGGAGACAAGGACTCTGGTAAAACCACACTTTTAAATTTGTTAGGAGGCTTTGAGCGGCCAACATCTGGAATGGTTTATCTGAATCAGCATAACCTTACCGCTTACAGTGATGATCAGTTAGCGGTGCTTCGAAGGAAAGAGATAGGATATCTCTTTCAGAAGGATAGCTTAATTCCTGAAATGACAGTTTATGAAAATATTTTAATTCCAGTTGCGTTAGCGAAAAGTAAACTGGATAAAGACTATTTTGATATGCTGGTGTATCAACTGCATCTTACAGGAGTTCTATCATGTTATCCGAGACAGCTGACTACGAATCAGTTTCAATGTGCTACCTTTGCGCGAGCATTAATAAATAATCCAAGTGTAATATTAGCGGATGAACCAACTGAGCACTTATATGTTAATATTGCCATGGATGTGATCGGGTTACTAAAGCAAATGGTAAGAATACTTAGAAAGACATTAGTGATTACGTCTCAGGATTCTGAAATTAGTGAAATGGCTAATCATATTATACGACTTCAAAATGGATATGTTGTAGAGGATAATAGAATAGGATAATGCAGGGAGATATAATCAATGAGATAAGACAGATCTGTTAAGCTTCAAGAAGTGCTTAACAGATTTTTTATGTTTTTTTATTGGATATCCTCCTTGGTGGATGTACAATTTCAGTGTATATGTTCTTTGTGAGGGTTGACATTCCTCCTGCTATGAGGCATGATATTACAATGAGGTAATTAAATAGGGTATAAAAAACCTACAATTAAATTAGAAGCTTATAAAAAATACAAAAAGTAAGAGAAAAAATAAACATAAGGAAGAAGCATATGATAGATAGTATAATTTTTGATTTGGATGGAACAATATGGGACTCTACACCGGAGGTGGCTAAAGCATTTAATAAGGTATTGGCGGAAAAACATCCCGAGGTTAAGGATGAGGTTACAGCGCAGAAGCTGCAAGGTCTTTTTGGATTACCATTGGATGTTATCGCAGTAAAATTATATCAAAGTGTGTCAGAGGAGCATGCAGTGAAGGTAATGCAGGAATGCTGTGATTATGAATGCATATATCTTGCTGAGCATGGAGCGACGCTTTATGAAGGGTTAGAGGATGCATTACGTGTACTTTCACTGAATTATAAGTTGTTTATCGTTAGTAATTGCCAGGAGGGCTATATACAGTGTTTCTTTCAGGCATATCCTGAACTTGAACAGTATTTTACCGATTATGAATATCCGGGACGTAGCGGTAAGCTTAAGGCTGATAATATCCGAATCATTGTAGAACGGAACCAGCTAAAGGCCCCCATATATGTAGGAGATACTCAGGGAGATGCTACGGCGGCAAAGGAAGCAGGAGTTCCTTTCGTATTTGCAAGATATGGATTTGGTAATGTAAGCGAATATGATGAGGTGATTGATTCCTTGGAGGATTTGGTTCGAAAATATGAGCCATAGTAGACGAATGAAGATTGACATTTCATAAAATTATTTATATATTGAAAGATAGACATGATTTATCAAGATGTGTAATGCAAGCTTTTTGAAGGATGGAATGTAGATAGAAGCTTGACTATTGAATAGGATGTGAATATATGTTAGACGGAAAGAAAACACTTTTTAGTGGTATGCAGGCAACAGGTACCTTAACTTTAGGCAATTATCTTGGAGCATTAAAGAATTGGGTCGCTTTAGAGGAAGAATATCAATGCTTTTATTGTGTTGTTGATCTTCATTCCATTACGGTTCGTCAGGATCCGGCAGAATTAAGAAAAAGAGCCAGAGCGCTTCTGACTTTATATATTGCGGCAGGGCTGAATCCGGAGAAGAATTGCATCTATTACCAATCTCATGTATCAGGACACGCAGAGCTTAGCTGGATTCTAAATTGCTTTACTTATATGGGTGAATTGAATCGAATGACACAGTTTAAGGATAAATCAGCAAAGCACGCAGATAATATTAATGCTGGATTATATACCTATCCTGTGCTTATGGCAGCAGATATTCTGCTGTTTCAATCCGATGTGGTACCGGTGGGAAGCGATCAAAAGCAACACTTAGAGATTACCCGTGATATAGCGGAGCGCTTTAATGGTATTTACGGAGATGTATTTACCATTCCAGAGCCTTATATCGGTAAACAGGGAGCCAGAATTATGAGTCTTCAGGATCCGGAAAAGAAGATGTCAAAATCAGATGAAAATGCAAATGCCAGCATATATTTGATGGATGATACAGATACTATTATTCGTAAATTCAAGAGAGCAGTAACCGATTCGGACAACGAAATTCATTACAGTGAAGACAAACCGGGTATTCGTAACTTGATCGATATCTATGCCGCAACAACGGGTAAATCAATTTCGGATATTGAAAAGGAATTTGCTAATACAGGATACGGAGATTTTAAGCTTGCTGTAGGAGAGGCTGTTGCCGATCTGTTAAAGCCGATTCAGGACCGTTTCGAGGAGCTACAGAAAGATAAGGCATATATAGATGGTATTATCAAAGCAAATGCAGAAAAGGCAAATTATTATTCATTAAAGACATTACGTAAGGTACAGAAAAAAGTTGGCTTCCCGGAAAGAATAAGATAATTAACTAGAAGGGTTACATTATGAAAATTATTTTTATGGAGACAGATACACTGGGATTGGATGTGGATTTATCCCCTTTTGACGGATTGGGTGAGGTTGTGAAGTATCCTGCTTCTAATCTGAGTGAGGCGCCGAAGCGCATTGAAGATGCAGATGTCATCATCGTTAATAAGATTCCGATGAATGAAAAAACGTTAAAGAATGCAGAGAAACTTAAGCTTATTTGCATTACCGGAACAGGAACGAATATTGTGGATTTTGAATACACGAATAATCGCAATATTACGGTGACAAATGTAAAAGGCTATAGTACCCAATCGGTAGTTCAGCATACCTTTGCTTTGCTTTTTTACGTATATGAAAAATTAAGCTATTATGACCAATTCGTGAAATCGGGTAATTATATTAAATCGGATATTTTCAGTCACTTTGAGGTTACATTTCATGAACTCGCAGGAAAGACCTGGGGGATAATCGGTCTAGGGGAAATCGGACGCGGAGTAGCAAAAGTAGCAGAAGCGTTTGGGTGTAAGGTTATCTATTACTCCACCTCGGGGAAAAACAATCACCCATCCTATGAACGGGTTAGTTTGGAACAACTGCTTCAGCAATCAGATGTGGTATCCATTCATGCACCTCTAAATTCTGTGACCAGGAATTTGATAGGAGAGGAAGAGCTTCGCATCATGAGGAAAAATGCCGTTCTTCTTAATCTGGGAAGAGGGCCTATCATTAATGAGCAGGCGCTAACCAAAGCCTTGAAGGAGAACTGGATTGGAGCCGCTGGACTCGATGTATTATCAAGGGAGCCTATGAGTCCGGATAATCCCTTGTATGAGATTCAAGATAGTACCCGACTAATTATTACTCCTCATATTGCTTGGGCAACGGTTGAAGCACGAAAAAGAGTAGTAGAAGAGGTGTATCAAAATATTATTGCATTCCAAAATGGAGAGGAACGCAATGTTGTAAGAGAGTAGTATATTAAGACGGGCCTGTTATGGAACCGGGCAGTAGACAGAGGGCGTTGTTAAATCTAATTATCTTAACACATTCCAGAAATGGAAGGTTACGGTTATTAAGATTTAACAACGCCCTATTATACTTATACTTAGATATCAATGAAGGAAAATTTATTTATTTGCATCTGATTTTACTTCATTCCATTTCTCAATATATAAATTCTCAACCTCTTCGCCCAAATAGCGATAAGTGGTGCAACGGTCTAATGTAGCCTGGTCTGGGAATGCTACCTCGCTATTCTTGATATCTTCATCGGCAATCATATCTCTTGCAACAGTGTTTGGAGTAGAATAGGTGATAAACTCGAAATTCTTTAAAGCAATCTCTCCATCACACATAAAA
The DNA here is from genome assembly GCF_014174405.1 of Variimorphobacter saccharofermentans. Taxonomy (GTDB): domain Bacteria; phylum Bacillota; class Clostridia; order Lachnospirales; family Lachnospiraceae; genus Mobilitalea; species Mobilitalea saccharofermentans. The sequence continues at coordinate 1,572,203 of NZ_JACEGA010000001.1, forward strand.
TTGATAAAGGCTTCTGCATTTTCTTTGTTTTTGCAATTCTTCGGAATTACCCAGCCATCAATCCATACATTGGAGCCTTCCTTGGGAACAACATATTCCAAGTCGGGATTTTCTCTTTTCGTATAAATTGCCTCTCCCGAATAGATTACGCCGAGAGCTGCCTCTCCACCAATCATTTTATCTCTTACCTGATCAACTACATAAGCCTGAACCAAAGGATACTGAGCCTGAAGTAATGCCTTCGCTTCTTCCAGCTGTGCTTCATCCGTAGTGTTGATATCATAACCAAGATAAGAAAGTGCTACTGCAAAAGCATCACGCACGCTATCCATCATCAGAATGTTACCAGAATATTTTTCGTCGAATAAGGCACCCCAGCTATCAATGGGTTCATCTACCATGGTTTTATTATATAGAATACCAACGGTGCCCCAGCAATAGGGAACACTGTATTTATTTTCAGGGTCAAAGCTCTGTGAACTTTTTAGATAAGCAGGATCGATATTCTTAATATTGGGAACATTATCAAAATTGATTTCTGCCAGAAGACCTTCATCAATCATTTTCTGAATCATATAATCAGAAGGACACACTACATCATACTGAACTGCATTCGCTTTGATCTTTGGGTACATTTCCTCATTCTGTTCAAAATAATCGTAGACTACTTCAATTCCGGTTTCCTCTTCAAATAAGTCCAATACATCCGGGTCAATATATTCTCCCCAGTTATAGACATAGACCTTTTCGCCATCATTTTTACTGCAAGCAAAAAGACCAAGGGTCATAACCAAAAGAGCAGAGATAAGTAAAAATCTTTTCATCATTTTCCTCCATTCATATTATAAACAAAATCAATTAAACTCTCCGAACGGGAGTATTTTTTACTGCGTTTCGACGGTTTATAAATATTAGTAATAATAAAACAGTTATAAACATCAGAGTAGAAAGAGCATATATCTCGGGCTTAATTCCCTTTCTTACTTCTGTATAAATCTTTGTGGATAGCGTATTAATCTCAGGACCTTTCGTAAAGTGGGTAATTACAAAGTCATCCAGGGACATTGTAAATGCCAGAAAGAAGCCGGATAATACCCCTGGAAACAGATCGGGAAGTATCACTTTAAAAAAGGCATATATTGGGGAAGCACCTAGGTCTAATGCTGCTTCAAAGGTATGAGGATTTAACTGCTTTAGCTTTGGCATTACACTTAGGATTACATAAGGAATATTAAAAGTGATATGAGCGATTAATACACTTGTAAATCCTAACGTATAGTTTAATGCAACAAAGATTAGCATAAATGATATACCTGTTACGATATCTGCATTCAGCATGGGAATATTGGTGATACTCATCAATATGAATCGAGGAGTCTTCTTCATGCTGTTAATGGCGATCGCAGCCGTTGTACCAATGATGGTAGCAATTAATGCGGACAATAACGCGATGATTAAGGTCGTTGATAATGCGGACATGATATCTTCATTTTGAAATAATTCACGATACCAGTGTAATGTAAAGCCGCCCCACTTTGATCGTGATTTTGACCGGTTGAAGGATAAAACGATCAAAATAATAATCGGAGCATATAAAAACAGAAGGATAATTCCTATATAAAAACGACTTAAGAATTTCTTTACCATATACTACTTCCCTCGCTTTCTTTAACATATTTCGAGAGAATTGCCATACACAACAAAATAAATATCATTAATACAAGGGACAAACCGGAACCGGTATGCCAGTTACCCAAACGGAACTGCTGTTCAATTACATTACCAATTAATACAATCTTACTTCCTCCAAGAATGGTTGATATAACAAAGGTAGTCAGGGATGGTACAAAAACCATTGTGATACCGCTGATTACGCCGGGAAGAGATAACGGAAATATAATTTTCCGAAAGGTTTGACCTGTGCTGGCTCCCAGATCCCTGGCTGCATTTACAACATCAGGATCAATCTTGATCAGTACATTATAAATAGGTAAAACCATGAATGGCAAGAAATTGTATACCATACCAAGTATGATTGCTGCAGGAGTGTTAATGATATTCACCGCTGGTAAATGGAGAAAGGTTAGTAACCGATTAAGCACACCTGTCTTCTCTAATATATTTTGCCACGCGATGGTACGTAATAAGAAGTTCATCCACATGGGAAGAATAATGATCAGTACAATAAAGCTATCACTTTTCATTTTAATCTTATTTAAAATCAGTGCCAGAGGGTATGCCAGCAATAAACAAATAATGGTACTGATTACGGACAACTCCAATGCTTGTATTAAGGCTTTCCGATTAATGGGATCGGTTATTAATTCGATATTAGATAGCGTTATCTGACTATCTTTTGTGGTTAACCCGTAATATACAATCATAATTAACGGTATGATAATAAAGCCAATCATCCATAGAAGATAGGGAAAAGAAAGCCATTTGACGCTATTTATATGAGGTAGCTTTAAGCCGCCTTCGCTTGCTTTGTTGGTTAATGATTGGTTTGCTTTTATCGGATTCATGACAGCTTCATCTCCATAGGATTATTCAAATAATAGTAAAACTTTCTACGAATAGTAGTATTTCAATCATTCGTATTATTTAACCAAAAGGATAGGGAAGTGTTATTCTTCAATCTCAACAGCCTGTTCATCTTCTGATTCCGGTTTGTTCATGATTTGAATATCATAAGGATCTACCTTTATACCGACCTGAGTTCCTACAGGGGATAGATCCGTAGAATGAACAAGCCATTCGAGTCCATTGGCTAAAACCTCCATCTCATAATGAACTCCCTTAAATAAAAGAGAAGTGACTACACCAGTAATAATACCTTCTTCCGGTTTCACAAGATCAATATCCTCTGGTCGAATAACAACATCAACAGGCTTGTTTTTACCGAAGCCGACATCAACACAGGGGAAATTAGCACCTAGAATATTTACCAGCTTGTCTTCCACCATAGTAGAAGCTATGATATTGCTGTCGCCAATGAAATCTGCAACAAATGCGTTCTTTGGTTCGTTGTAGATATCCTCAGGCGTACCAATCTGTTGAATATAACCCTGGTTCATAACCACGATGGTATCTGACATGGTCAATGCCTCTTCCTGATCATGAGTTACATATACAAAGGTAATTCCCAACTCATTTTTTAGTCGTATTAATTCATATTGCATATCCTGACGAAGCTTCAAATCCAGTGCACCAAGCGGTTCATCTAATAGAAGAACCTTTGGTTCATTTACGATGGCTCTTGCAATTGCGATACGCTGTTGTTGGCCACCACTTAAGGAATCAGGCATACGATTTTCAAAGCCTTCCAGATTCACCAGTTTTAATGCATATTTTATCTTATCCATTATGTAGGCTTTGCTTTTTTTCTTTATTTTAAGCCCAAATGCAATATTCTCAGCAATCGTCATATGATTGAACAGAGCATATTTTTGAAACACAGTATTCAGCTGACGCTCATTGGGAGGGAGCTTGGTAATATCTCTTCCCTCAAAAATAACTTGCCCCTGATTAGGAGTCTCGAAGCCTCCGATGATTCGCAGGGTAGTGGTTTTCCCACAGCCGGAAGGACCTAATAAGGTTACAAATTCGTTTTCTCTAATATATAAATTCAACTCGTCAAGAACGATGTTATCGCCATAGGATTTTGAAATATTGACAAGATTGATTAATTTATTATCTGTCATAAGAAGAAGCCTCCTTTCACTTAAAAGCTGGGTGGTGTGGATACCCAGAGAAGGGTGCTGCCTGTTTTTTCCGAGGCAGTGATATAGTGCTGTTTATTCGCTGTAAAATAGAAGGATTCCCCTTTTTTTACCTTATAATTTCGATTACCGATATGCAGGGTGATGCTTCCGTTTAATACATATCCGAATTCTTCTCCTTCATGGGGGTTATCGGGATAGGTAGAGCCACCCGCATCCAGAGTTAATAAAATCGGTTCCATAATATTTTTTTGAGCATTTGGTATAATCCATTTTACTTCATTTTTCAGATCTGCATCATACTTCTCAAAATAATCAGATTTTTTAAATACCACCTGCTCCGCTGTTGTTCCACTAAAGAATTCTTCCAGATTCGTACCAAGACACTGAAGAATATCTACCAAGGTAGCAATAGAAGGAGAGGTTAAGTCTCGCTCCAGTTGCGATATGAAGCCCTTAGATAACTCTGCTCTATCTGCCAGCTCCTCCTGAGTAAGGCTTTTCTGGATTCGTAGTTCCTTGATTTTTGATCCGATATTCATTGTAGAACTTCCTTTCTGAATCTTACTGCCAATAAACTTGAAGTTTAGCCTAGCTAAACAGCAACAATATAAATTATACTAATATAATTTGCATTGTCAATATCTTTTCAAATAAATATTACATTAAATATTACTATATCAAAATAGCCATAAAATGGCAAAATAAAAGGCGAAAATAAAGTCCTGAAAACAGAACCAAATTCCGCCTTGTGTATGTAGCATGAATATGTAACGAATGAATGTATAAATAGCTATTTCTTATAAAATTCTTTGATCCGATCCATTCTTGAGGCCATTCCCATAAAGAGCTGATCGACTAAAGTGATTGCAACCATTGCTTCTACCACAACCACAGCTCTGGGGACAATGACAGGATCGTGTCGTCCCTGAATCTGAATTTCTATATTTTCCTTGTTCTGATTAATGGTATTCTGTGTTCGAAAGATGGATGGAGTGGGCTTAATGGCGGCTCTAAGAATAATATCGGAACCATCGCTAATTCCACCCAATATTCCTCCGGCATGATTGCTGGCTTTGGATACCTTAGCATCATCCAGGACAAGGAAGGAATCGTTGTTCTCTGAACCAAGCTTCATGGCACATTGAAAGCCATCTCCAATTTCTACCCCTTTTACTGCTCCTATGGACATTACTGCTTTTGATAGAGAAGCATCCAGCTTATCAAATACGGGTTCACCAATTCCGGCGGGCATGCCGGTTACGATACATTCGATAATACCGCCTACTGAGTTGTGCTGGTTCATTTGCTCCAGTAAATAATCCTCTGCCTCCTTAGAAGCCTTCAGATCCGGCATGTATAAAGGACTTAAGTATGCCTGATCGATTGAGGCCTGTTCCTCATTAATTGAGATCGGACCTATGGATCGGGTAAAAGCCCGTACTTCTATTCCTAAATCCTTTAGTATTGCACAGGCAATAGCGCCAGCAGCTACCCTTCCAATAGTTTCTCGGCCTGAGGACCGCCCGCCGCCACGATAATCCCGGAAACCATATTTTTGATCAAAGGTATAGTCAGCATGTCCGGGACGATAATAACTGGCTATCTTAGAATAATCACCAGAACGCTGGTTTTCATTATAAACAATAAGAGAAATAGGAGTACCAGTTGTTTTCCCTTCAAATACACCGGACAAAATGGAAACCTTATCTGCTTCCTTTCGTGGTGTGGAATATTTTGTTTGGCCTGGTTTTCTTCTATTCAAATATGTTTGTATGTATTCTTCATCCAATCTTAAACCGGAGGGGCATCCATCCACAACGACTCCGATTCCTTGTCCATGAGATTCTCCCCAAGTACTGATTTTAAATATAGTGCCAAATACGGAACCTGACATAGTTCTCCTTTCTACTCTGTTTTCTCATTTGATTCTTCCAGAAGAATATATTTATTAGGTTGTAAAAAGTCAATTCAATAGAAATTCGATGAATATATAAGTGCGAATAAGACTTTTGACGTCCTAATAATTATTACAAGTATATAGGAAAATATATAGACTTTCAATCGTTTTAAGGACATTTATGTAAAATAATCATATACTAAAATGATAACATATATTTGAGGCATGATATGAGCGACCCAACTTATCGTTACGGTAGTGTACCCGGATCACAGCCGGAAAAGCATAGTAATTCTCTTTGGAATCATTCCGATGCAAATGATGCGGTCAATAAACTGGGGGATAAAGATAGTGATTTGGTAATTGAAGATAATACCGTATATGAAATAGACAGGGAATGCTATGAAAGACTGAAACGACAGAAAAGATATAGAAAGTAAAAGAAAAAAGCTGCGAGCTACGCAGCTTTTTCTTTTTACCGGTCTGAATTTGCACTATTGTGGCATTTTTTAGAAGAAACCGTTATTGCCACAGCAGCAGCAGAGGAGAATGATGATCCAAATTATGCCATTGCAGCCGTCGCCTCCGAAACCGCCACCAAAGGGACCGTTGTTATTGTTGCCACAGCAGCATAATAAGAGAATAAGGATGATAATCCAACTGCAGTCATTATCTCTTCCTGCGTCGCAATGTGTTGCTGCTAAATCACTCATTGTATGTTCCTCCTAATATTAATTACATTGCTATCATATGTAGCTTAGCTTGACTGATTTCCTATTTTTAGAAATAATAATCGTAAAATTTGTAGATAAAATGTAGCCATAGCTACAAACTAGTAATTGGATAGCTGTTATTATTTTTTTAAAGAAAAGAGAACATACTTAAGTACAACAAGGGAATACTAAACACAGAAAAATACTTATCTAGAATGATAATATTATAGGAGGTTATTATGAGCGAACAGAAGCAATATAAACTAAAAAATATCGAATTAGCAAAGATTTTAAAACTGGATGAGAAAATTACCTACCAAAAGGGACAGGTTGTCAGTAAAACCTTAGTGCAAAATAAAAATGTGAGTATCACTTTATTTTCCTTTGATAAAGGAGAAGAAATCAGTTCTCATTCATCGGATGGAGATGCAATGGTTACCATACTTGATGGTACTGGTAAATTTACTGTTGGTGAGGAGATTTTTCTATTAAGCAAGGGGGAGACTCTGATAATGCCCAACCACGTACCTCATGCAGTTTATGGAGAGGAGCAATTTAAGATGCTTCTTACTGTTGTATTCTAAAAACTGTAAATAGTTACAATCTAATTGTAGAAATTACATAGGATTAAGAAAACCTCTATGCTATTATTTGGATAAATAATAAGGGGGGGTTTTATGGATAAATCAAATGATACTGTTACCTCGACGGAGAATGTAGTGAAGAATGTTTTGCCAATTACGGATAATAATACAGGTAAGGTTTTAATTCAAACAGTTTCTACGAGTAAGACTTATCTTTATACGAGCTATATAATTTCTTCATCGAAGGGACAAAATGTAGTAGTTGATCCGACAGAAATGCCGCAGAAGTCGATTGTTGATATCAAGCCGGTAGCAATCTGTTCGACACATGCACATCCGGATCATACGGATATTGACTATCTTAAAACCTATCAGGTTCCGAAGATACTATATGAAAAAGGAAAAATATATACAAGGGATTTTCGTATATATTCTATTCCTTCTTCCCATAGTGACGATAATGTAACAGAAGATTCGGGAAATGTTATTATAGTATTTGAGGTGGATGGACTTCGAATCGCTCATATGGGAGATATTGGGCAGAATTCATTAACGAGAGAACAAGTACTCCAGTTGGGTAATATTGATATTGCCTTTATGCAGTTTGAAAACAGCTATTCGGACATGACTCTAGAGAATGAAAAGGGATTTCGAATTATTGAACAGCTTAATCCGAGAATTATTATTCCTACACATTATTTTGATAGCACAATACCTGTCCTTGAAATTAAGTATGGACAGATTAAGGAATATAATAATTACCTCAGTATTTCGAAAGAAGAACTTCCGAGTACAAAGCTTAATGTATTTCGCGTGTTGAACAATCATATATATTAGTTATTCCCCAATACTTTGTTATACGAAGAACCGATTGATAGAAGAATCTATCGGTTCTTCGTCCCTGAATTGTGTAAATCTTTATAACAGGATATGTTTACATTGCATCTGTAATCGATTATAATAGCTATTATATTACAATTGATGGCAGGTGCTTTTATGGAATTCTTTACGGTTGGATTTAAATATTATATTGGCTATAAATTACCCATGGCTGTAACAGAAGAATTAGCTGATTTAGAACGGAAAGGAGCCGGAGAATATTATAAAATCATTTTCCTTAAATCTGGAACCAATCACTTTCTTCTTAACGGTAAGGAATTTATCTTAATAGGAGCATGTACCATTTGCCTGAATGAGATAGACCGAATCGAATTTTTAGAATTGCAAAGTGATTTGATTAGGATAGTATGGTTTACACCAGCAATTCTTAATAACACCTTCAATTTTAACGTGGTGAATAATTCAAATTCGAAATTTACACAGACCGAGCAGATGGATCTTTATTATATATTGCAATTCCTACATGGTGCAGATGCTTCCAGTAAAATACTATCATTACATACGATTGATTCCTCGCTGATTGAACAAAAAATACAATTGTTAAGTAAGCTGCTACTGAGCCAGGAGAGTAATTATTGGCCATGTCGCAGCCGTTCCTATTTATTCGAAATTCTGTTTTCGATTGCGAGACAGGAAGAGGATGAGGACGTTCATAAGGCTTTGTCCTTTAATGGTAATAATCGTTTGGTGGTAGACGTAATCTATTATCTTCAAGCTTATTATAATAAAAAGATTACCATTGAAGGGTTAGCTGAGATGTTTCATACAAATAGAACTACTTTACTAACCAATTTTAAAGAATATACAGGGGAGTCCATTAACCAGTATTTGATAAAGCTTCGCATTAATATGGCAGCTACTTTTTTACGAGATACTGAGCTTTCCGTTGACGAAATATGTGAACGAACCGGATTTCATGATATCAGTTATTTTAGTAAAGTTTTCAAGAAAGTTCTTCATTATACACCAACGCAGTATCGAAAGGTCTATTCTATCCATTACTATAGTTAAAATTCTATTATATTGGCAAAGCTATCGGAATAGGATTATACAAAAGACTATGGAGCTAAAATATGGTCAGAAAGCATAAAGTCCAGGTTATAGTGCATTGCAGGGAGTATGAAAAAAGACTGAAGACCATAGAGAATTTTGGAGAAATTAAATATAAGCTTCCCATGATTGATGCATATGTGATAGAAGTCGAAGAAGATCAGTTGGAGTATATACGTTCTCTGGATGGTCTTATTAGTATGGAAATGGATACGCACATCACAGCTCAAATGAACCATGTAAACGATATAATTGAATGCCATTGGGCACATGAACACGGCTACTTAGGAAAGGGTGTTGGTGTGGCAGTCGTTGATACGGGGATTGCGCTACATAAAGATTTTGTAGAGGGCAAGAACAGGGTAATAGCTTTTGCTGATTTTCTGGCTCATCGGACTGAGCCTTATGATGACAATGGGCATGGTACTCATGTGGCAGGAATTATAGGAGGAAACGGATTCTCATCAAAAGGGAAATATAAGGGAATTGCTCCCGAATGTGACTTTATTGGAGTAAAAGTACTGGATCACCGTGGGGATGGTAATATTTCCGATGTTCTTGCAGGTCTTCAATGGATAATTGATAATAAAAAGAAGTATAATATTCGTATTGTGAATATTTCAGTTGGCACCTCTGCAAAGGATAATCTGGATGAGAATTCACTTCTGGTTCGTGGAGTAAATGCAGTGTGGGATAATGGAATAGTTGTCGTTGTAGCAGCTGGTAATAATGGACCCGGTCCCATGTCTATTTCCACACCCGGAATCAGTAGAAAGGTTATTACAGTAGGCTCCTCCGATGACAGTATTGCAGTAGAGGTATTTGGAAATAGTAAAGCAAAGGATTATTCAGGGAGAGGTCCGACTCCTTTTTGCATTAAGAAGCCAGATATTGTTGCTCCCGGTTCAAATATTATATCCTGTAATATCAGTCGGTATAATACTCGAGGAAAGAATGCAGGAGGACGCCTGTCTACACAAGAATCACCTATGATGTATACAATAAAGAGCGGGACATCGATGGCTACTCCCGTTGTATCCGGAGCAATTGCTTTGCTTCTGTCCGCACATCCGGAACTGACGAATAGAGAGGTCAAGCTAAAGTTAAGAAGCAGTGCGATTGATCTTGGCCAGCATTGGGAGAAACAGGGATGGGGGTTATTGAATGTTCGAAGACTTTTAGAATAAAAAACGATTTTAAGATATATTTTTGATTTAGTTTAATAAATTTACAAATTATTATTGATTATTTTCAAAAATGCATTATAATAATATTATCAGGAATTTGCTTCCTAATAAAGAAAATTAAGATTTATAAATTACATGGTTAAGGAGGAATTAAGAAATGGCATATTTTAATATTGGAAAAATCCAATACGAAGGACCTCAGAGTAAAAACCCACTTTCTTTTAAGTATTATAATCCGGATGAAGTGGTTATGGGAAAGACAATGAAAGACCAGCTTCGTTTCGCTATGTCATATTGGCATACACTGACATATATGGGTACGGATCCATTTGGTGGTACTACCATGAGCCGTGATTGGGATCAGACCGATGATCCTATGAAGAAGGCAAAAGAGAGAGTTCATGCAGCTTTTGAATTTATGGAGAAGATGCAGATTCCGTTCTTCTGCTTCCATGATCAGGATATTGCTCCAAGAGGAAAGACTCTCGAAGAGACCAATAAGAGATTGGATGAGATCGTAGCGGTAATTAAGGAAGAGATGGCTCGTACCGGAATCAAGTGCTTATGGGGAACAACTAATGCATTTGGTGATGATAAGTTCGTTCATGGTGCAGGTACATCCTGTAATGCAACTGTCTTCGCATATACTGCAGCACAGATTAAGAAGGCAATGGAAATTACAAAGGAATTAGGCGGCGTTAACTATGTATTCTGGGGCGGTCGTGAAGGATATGAGACCTTACTGAATACGGATACAGGATTAGAATTAGATAATCTTGCTAGATTACTTCAGATGGCAGTAGACTATGCAAAGGAAATCGGATTTACCGGACAGTTCTTAATCGAGCCTAAGCCGAAGGAACCTACTAAACATCAATACGATTTTGATACAGCTACCGTACTTGCATTCTTAAGAAAATACAACTTACAGGATTACTTCAAGATGAACATTGAAGCAAACCATGCAACCTTAGCTCAACATACATTCCAGCATGAGCTTAACATGAGTAGAATTAACAATGTACTCGGAAGCGTTGATGCAAACACTGGTGATCCGATGCTTGGATGGGATACTGATCAATTCCCTACAAACGTATACGATACAACATTAGCAATGTATGAAATCCTGTTAGCAGGTGGATTTACTAAGGGCGGATTGAACTTTGACTCTAAGGTTCGTCGTGCATCATTCCAGGATGATGATTTATTCTATGCTTATATTGCAGGTATGGATGCGTTCGCTAAGGGCTTAAAGGTAGCAGCTAAACTGCTTGAGGATGGAGTTCTTGAGAACTTCAAAGCAGAGCGTTATGCTAGTTATAAAGAAGGAATTGGTAAGGATATCGTTGAAGGTAAGGTAGGCTTTAAGGAATTAGAGGCTTATGCTTTAAAGAACGGTACTACACCGAACAAATCTGGTAGACAGGAAATGCTGGAAAGCATCTTAAATCAGTATATTCTTGAAACAAAATAATTAATTGTAGTCTGGATTATAATCTAGATATAAATACAGGGTGTTGCTAATGCAACACCCTGTTATATATAAGAAGTTCTTCGAATTACTTAATCTAATACCAGTGAAGGAGCAGTATATATTCTTGCCTTCAACTCATTGTCGAGCATGTACAATCCCTTTGAGTCACCAGCGAACAAATCAAATTTCTTAATATTATCATCCGCATTCTTTTCTTCTTCACCCTGCTCTTTAATAAACCAGTCTAAGAACTGCATGGTACGAAAATCCTTATTCTTATATGCTTCCTCATAAATGGTATTAATGGAAGCGGTTACATATTTCTCGTGCTCCAGAGCGATAATTAGAGGATCGCGGAAAGACTTGAATTCTTTATCAGGTGCTGCTATGGCATCTAATTTTACCTTTTCACCATTATTCAATAAGTACTGACGGAATAGTAAAGCATGATCACGTTCTTCCTGCATCTGAACATAGAACCAGTTCTCAAAACCATTTAAGCCTTGATCCGCATAATAATTTGCCATATCCAGGTAAAGATAGGCGGAATAGAATTCCTTGTTAATCTGTTGATTTAATAAGTCTATAACTGATTGATTCATAATAATAACCTCCATTTTCAATATTATAGATTTATCTTACTTAATTAGTTTATAAAGTATCCATATAAAAACTACTCAACGCTTATTACTGAAACAGGGCAGTTATCAGCTGCGTCTGTGGCGGTTCCTTCACATTCAGCTGGAACGGGATCAATATATACCTCTGCATACCCATCATCAGCCATACGAAATACTTCAGGACAAGTATCTGCACATAATCCACATCCAATACATCCTTCACGATCGATTTTCGCTTTCATAATAAACCTCCTTTGCCTGTTACCAAGCTATGTAATTATTGGTAAGTATGTTGCTAACTCATTATATCATAGGAATGGAACTTTGTCACTTTTATAAAGAATTGTATTGAGAAATTGCCAGTTTTATGGTATACATATTTATGTAACAACAGGTAGATACTATTTATTAAATGCATAGAATGGAGGCTGTTTTATGAAGAAGTACGAATGCACAGTATGCGGTTATATTTATGATGAAGCATTGGGAGATCCAGATGGTGGTATTGCACCCGGAACAAAGTGGGAAGATATTCCGGATGATTGGGTTTGCCCGGTATGTGGTGTTAGTAAGGACAATTTCCAGGAAGCATAATGATTTCTAAGAAGGATAAACTGCCTCAACCAGTATGGTAAGAAGGATATTACTTCCATATTTGATTGAGGCAATTTTTTTGGGTTCCGTAAACCATATAAATTCTATTGACATAGTAGGTTGATACGATTATTATAAATTTATTCTGACATTTTAGCTTTATTGATGGAACACTTAAGATATACGTTTGAAAGATATCATTATATGATTAGTATTAGGATGGATTAAGAATAGAGCTGCTTAGAAATGAGGAAGAACATGATTTATCTAGATTATGCAGCCAATACACCGGTTGATCCGGAGGTAATGAGCTGCTTTCAGAATATAAATAATATGTATTTTGCGAATCCGAACTCCGTACATCGCATGGGCAGGGCTTCCAAAGAACTGCTAGACCAGATAACTGAAAAAATAGTAGCACATATAGGTGTAAAAGCCTCTGAGTTAATCTATACCTCTGGTGCAAGCGAGGCGAATAATCTGGCAATTAAGGGAATAGCGCAGGCGTATCGTCATAATGGAAAACACATTATCTCGACTTGTCTCGAGCATTCGTCAGTCAGTGGTGCACTTACTTATTTACAGAGTCTTGGATACGAGATTGATCTTGTGAATATCACAGAGGATGGACTGGTAGATCTGGAGCATCTGAAGGAATTACTTCGGAAGGATACCATATTGGTTTCTGTTTGCTATGTGGACAGTGAGCTTGGGATAAGACAGCCAATTACGGAAATTGGCAGGATATTATCGGAGTATCCTAACTGTATGTTTCATTGTGATGCAACGCAGGCAATTGGAAAGCTACCTGTGTCATTTGAATACATGGACTGTATGACCTTTGCTCCACATAAGTTCTATGGGCTGAATAGCTGTGGAATTTTGGTAAAAAGGGAGAAGGTGATATTAACTCCATTGATTCATGGCGGCATCAGTACAACCATTTATCGTAGTGGAACTCCTGATCTGGCGATGGCTGCATCGATTGAAAAAGCCCTGGAGCTAGCCCTGAAGAATTTGGATGAGCGTTATCATATAGTAGAAGAATTGAATCAGAAGCTGCGTTCAGGCTTTGAAAAGTATAAATTGGTACGTATTAATAGCACAAGATATTCCTACCCATACATTCTTAATCTGAGTGTCAGTGGAGTGAAGGCAACCCAGTTTCAGGATGCACTTGAAAAGGAGGAAGTCTGCGTGTCAACTAAATCGGCTTGTTCTGTTATAAACACACCCTCCAGACCTGTATTGGCTATTACGAAGGATAAGAAGAATGCGATGAGTTCCTGGAGGATCAGCTTAAGTCATCTTACAACGGAGGAAGACATTGTACAATTCTTTCAGGCCTTTGACAGGTGCTATAATGCCCTGACTGGGCCAGTGACGAAGTGAAGTAATACCCGGTTTGTGGAAATTATGTTAGAAAGTGGTATAATAAATGGAAAAGTATCAGGAAATAGAAAGAAGTATCATTAAAAAATTCAGGAAACCATTATGGAAAAAGTTCATAAATGGAGTAAACGACTATCAGTTAATCCAGGAGGGAGATAAAATAGCGGTATGTATCTCTGGTGGAAAGGATTCAATGCTGCTAGCAAAACTAATGCAAGAAGTACAGCGACATGGGAAAATACCTTTTGAAACAGTGTTTCTGGTGATGGATCCCGGATATAATGAGATTAACAGACAAACAATCATTCAGAATGCTGCACTGCTCAATATCCCGATTACCATATTTGACACGCAGATATATGATATAGTCGCAGAAATAGATCAGTCTCCCTGCTACCTATGTGCGAGAATGAGAAGAGGATATCTTTATAAGAAAGCACAGGAACTTGGATGTAATAAGATTGCGTTAGGACATCACTTTGATGATGTCATTGAGACCATATTAATGGGAATGCTTTACGGAGGCCAGATTCAGACCATGATGCCGAAGCTACATAGTACGAATCATCCCGGTATGCAGTTGATTCGACCGATGTATCTCGTAAAGGAAGCGGATATTATTGCATGGAAACAGTATAATGATTTGCAATTTATCCAATGCGCCTGCCGACTTACAGAAAACTGCACCCTTTGTGATAACGGAGGAGGAGGCTCTAAACGACAGGAGATGAAAAGCTTAATCAAGAAATTCCGCCAGATTAATCCCAGCATTGAAATGAATATTTTCCGAAGTGTCCACAATGTGAATCTGGATACTATCATTGGTTATCATAATAAAGAGATGGAGTATAATTTCCTGGATGACTATGATAAGAAAGGGGGATCTACCCCATGTTAAATCAATTTTCAAGAACAGAATTGCTGTTAGGAAACGAAGCTATGGATGCTCTGAAGAACGCAAGGGTTGCTGTATTTGGAATAGGCGGTGTAGGAGGATTTACAGTAGAAGCTCTGGTAAGAAGCGGAGTGGGAAGCATTGATATCATTGATGATGACAAGGTATGTCTCACGAATATTAACCGTCAGATTATCGCAACAAGAAAAACAGTAGGAAAATATAAGGTTGATGTTATGAAGGAACGCATCCTAGAGATTAACCCTCAGGTTAATGTAACTGCTCATCAATGCTTCTACTCGGCTGAGACCGCTGAGCAATTTGAATTTTCTAATTATGATTATATTGTAGACGCCATTGATACAGTCTCCGCAAAGATAGAGATGATTCTTCGGGCCCAGGAAAAAAACGTTCCGATTATAAGCTGTATGGGAGCCGGTAATAAACTGGATCCGACGAAATTCGAAGTGACGGATATTTATAAAACCTCTATGTGCCCATTGGCGAAGGTGATGAGAAGAGAACTTAAGAATAGAGGAGTAAAGAAGCTGAAGGTTGTATATTCTAAAGAACCAGCAAGAAAGCCATTGGAGGATATGTCGATAAGCTGTAGAACCAATTGCATCTGTCCTCCGGGAGCGGAGCGAAAATGTACAGCGAAACGCCAAATCCCGGGAAGTATTGCATTTGTTCCTTCGGTCGCAGGATTAATCATAGCTGGAGAAGTAATTAAAGATTTGTGTGGTGTGCGATAGAACCATTCATGGGGCTGTTGCATAATATACTTGCAGGGAATATGACTTACCTCACACACAGAACGGAAGAACACATTGCTGATTTTGTATGTCTCATGCGAATATAAATAATCGCATGATTCACACAAAATACAGCAATCTGTTCTTCCGACAGTGTATTATGGTAAGTCATATTCCCTGCAAATGTATTATGCAACAACCCCATCGAGGATGAGTTCGTATTATCAAATCAATGATTTGGTAATACGAACTCATCCTCGCGTAAATAAACGAAATAATGTAATGTAATAATTATTTCATGTGATGTGATATAGCATGCGATAATCAACACATCGCATGAAATTCATCGAGTGAGATAATCAATACATCGCATGCGATAAATTAGTATATTACATGAGATAATCCGCTCTGGTGTTATGTCTTTATATATTCATCATGATATTCCATGGATGGCACGTTCAAGTCGATTCAGTGCCTCTTCAACAATACTCCTTGGGCATGCGATATTAATTCGCTCAAATAGTGCGGTATCTTTTCCGAAGATAATTCCGCCATCTAACCATAGATTTGCCTTATCTATGACCAGATCCTCAAGTTCTTTGTAGTTTAAGCCAAGCTCACTGCAATCGAGCCAGATCAGATAGGTTCCCTCAGGCTCAACCAGCTTTATCTCTGGTAACTTTTCCTTTAGAAAGCTTCGAACATAACTGAGATTCCCTTCTATATAATTCTTTACTTCGTTCAGCCAAGGACGTCCCTTCGTATAAGCAGACTTGCAGGCTACCAAACCGAGTGCATTCAACTGACTGTATCCGCTGGCATTTACTTCATGGCAGAAAGCCTTCCGAAGCTCCGGATTGGGAATGAAGATATTGGATACCTGTAAACCGGCCATATTAAAGGTTTTGCTTGGAGATGTGCAGGTTATGGAGTTCATGGAGTATTCCTGTTTTAGGGAGGCGAATATGGTATGATGATGTCCAGGATAAGTAAAGTCACAATGGATCTCATCGGAGACAATAAGTACATTATGCTTTAAACAGATATCTCCGATGGCATTTAACTCCGCCTCGGTCCACACACGTCCTACAGGGTTATGAGGACTGCATAGGATAAAAAGCTTTACCTTTTCCTGTATGATTTTATTTTCAAAGTCTTCAAGATCCATGGTATACTTTCCGTCATTATATCGGAGCTGGTTGTTGACCAGCTTACGATGATTGTTAATAATACACTCGGAAAATGGATAGTATACCGGCTGTTGAATCATAACAGCATCACCTTCTTGGGTAAATGCTTTAATTGCTTGAGCAATCGCAAATACCACGCCTGGGGTTTTTATTAACCATTCTCGTTGGACAGTCCAATGAAATTCTTCCTCGAACCAATACTGAACTGCTTTAAAATAATCTTCCTTAACATCGCTATAGCCGAAGATACCATGCGAAACTGCGTTCTGAATATCACTTAGTATTTCATCTGGAAGTCGAAAATCCATATCTGCGACCCAGAGGGGTAATAAATCGTTCCGTTTCTTTCGCTCCAGCATAAAATCATATTTCAAGCAATTCGTATTTCTTCGATCAATTATGGAATCAAAATTGTAATTCATGTTACCTCCTTAGCAACTAGTAATTGGTTTAATGAAAGACACCTTTATTCTTCAAATGCCTGTTTCAGATCAGCGATTAAATCATCCACATCTTCTATTCCAACAGATAACCGTAAAATGGTATCCGTAATCCCAGTCTTCTCCCTTTGATCCTGAGGAATATCAGAATGGGTTTGTGTCATTGGATAGGTAATTAATGTTTCGACACCACCTAAGCTTTCTGCAAAGGGAATCAGTTTTACAGACCTCAGAATTCGCAGTGCTGTTTCCGGACTATCTACCTGGAAGGTAAGCATGCTTCCAAAACCGGTTGCTTGTTTTTTACATATTTCATATCCTGGATGATTTGGCAGACCTGGATAATATACATTTTTTACTCTTGGATGTGTTAAAAGCCAGTTAGCAATGGCAAATGCATTCTCCTGTTGTCGTTCCATACGAATACCCAGTGTTTTCAAGCCCCTTATTATTAACCAACAATCAAAGGGAGCCAATCCGGATCCAACGGTTTTCGTAATATAATGTAGCTGCTCCGACAATTCTGCATTATTTACCACTAAGAAGCCAGCAATGGTGTCATTATGTCCCCCGATAAATTTAGTGCCACTATGAATTACGATATCTGCACCGAGAGTGAGAGGATTTTGAAAGTAGGGTGAGAGAAAAGTGTTATCTACAATAAGTAAAATCCCATGCTGCTTTGTAATAGTGGCTATTTTCGCGATATCTGTTACATTCATCATTGGATTTGTCGGCGTTTCTATGTATATTGCTTTTGTCTGTGGCCTTATGTAAGGCTCCACATCCTCCTTACTGGTATCAATAAAATCGAAGGAAATCTGATTTTTCATGTTGATGCTTTGGAATAAACGAATCGTACCCCCGTACAGATCGTTACCTGCAATGATGTGATCTCCTGGTTGAAACAACTCCATGAGAGCAGTAATTGCGGCCATGCCGCTGGAAAATGCCAAGGCATCATAGCCCTGTTCCAAAGAGCAGAGTATTTTTTCAAGCTGTTCTCTGGTAGGATTTTGTGCACGAGTATAATCATATCCAGTACTATTACCCACACTGGGGTGTGCAAAGGTTGCTGTCTGATAAATTGGATAGCTGATAGCTCCAAAATGTTCCTTAGAGGATGTGGTGTTGTTCCCGTAAAGACACCTTGTATTTATTTTATAATTCATCCTGTTATCCATGCACTAACAAAATGGAATTCCATTTCATTCTGCGCTGATACGTTTGAAAGAAGAATGCGCGGCATGACTCCTTTTTCATTTATTTTCTTTCAAAACCGATAAAACATACTTATATAATAGGAATACTATAAATATAATAGAAAGCTTATTGTTCGTCAATATCAATATTATGAAAAATTTATTTTACATAGATAATGCCTGTCAGAATTTACATATTGGTATTTATCAGCAACTTTTATTAGAGTTTCTAATCAATAAAATAGTAGAATTTAAAAAAATGATATGTTAAAATGTACTAACATAAAGTCAAAGATTAACAAAACTGAAAGAAAGAAGATGATTAGTTTGAAAAAAATACCAACGAGAGAGGAAGCGTGGGAACTATTAAATGAATATAATAAGGAAGAGTTCCACTTAAAGCATGCCAGGGTTGTAGAAGGTGTAATGAAGTACTTTGCCAGAGAGCTGGGATATGCTGAGGAAGCTGATTTCTGGGGGATCGTCGGATTATTACATGATCTGGATTTTGGGATGTATCCGGAGGAGCATTGTACAAAATGCCAGGAAATTATGAAGGAACGAGGGATTGATGACCGAATCATTCATGCAACTGCCAGCCATGGATACGGTATTACAGTTGATATAAAGCCGGAGCATGAGATGGAAAAGGTTCTGTATGCAGTGGATGAACTGACAGGATTAATCGGTGCAGTAGCTATCATGCGTCCTTCCAAAAGTACCATGGACTTAGAGTTAAGCTCTGTTAAGAAGAAATATAAGACACCGAAATTCGCCGCTGGTTGTTCTAGAGAGGTTATCGAAAACGGTGCCAAGATGCTGGGATGGGAACTAGATGATTTGATTCAGAGAACCATTCTAGCATTAAGAGAGGTAGAACAAACCACAGGATTAGTATAAGTCAATATGAGTTAAGACAGGAGAGAAAATGGTTGGATTAGGTACACTCGTTAATATGGTTGAAATTATTATCGGGGCCACAATTGGTATCATAATAAAGGGCGGCTTAAAGCAAAGATTTCAGGAAACAGTAATGCATGCACTTGGACTTGCTGTACTATTCATAGGAGCCAGCGGTGCTCTTCAGGGATTATATCTGGTAGAGAACCAGAAGCTACAGACAACCAATGTAATGCTAATGATTGTTTCTCTGGCAATTGGAGCATTTATAGGAGAGGGAATCGATATTGAAGCAAGACTGGAACGGGTCGGAGAGTTTATCAAAGCAAAACTAAAGGTTAAGGGAGAGAAGGGACGGAACTTTGTTGAAGGCTTTGTTAGCAGCTCCCTACTATTCTGTATCGGTGCAATGGCTATCATTGGATCGCTACGTGATGGACTGTCAGGTGATGCATCCATGCTATATGCAAAGGGGTTTATCGATGGTACTGTGGCTGTGTTTTTTGCTTCAACACTTGGGATAGGAGTTTTCTTTTCCGTTATTCCGCTTGGACTGTATCAGGGGCTTATCACCTTGTCGGCTAAATATGTGGAACCCTATCTCAGTGAGGAACTGATTACGAACATTTCCTTTATTGGTTCTGTTTTGATTTTTGGTATTGGTATCAATATGATATTTGGGAAAAAGATTAAATGTGGTAATTTACTACCGGCAGTGTTAGTCCCAATTGCATATGAATTTATTAAGACATGGATATAATATGAATACTGTTACTACATTAGGGATACAGCACTACCCGTTACATTATCATGTAGTAGCAGTATTTTTATTTACGTGAGGATAAAGGAAATGGGTTAAAATACCCAAAGGCTGCTTTTGCAGCCATAGAAATTCGCGAAGCGTTTTTCCAGTAGTTGCAGTATAGAAAGGTATTTGCCTGTTTGAAGCATAATAAAAGAGTTAAATAATAATTGTTAAAATAAGGAAAATTATGTTGACTTCTGAAATTGAATCAGTATAATAAATGTTAAACAATGTAAATTAAGAGGTCGACACAATGGAACGAAATAAATCAAGAATCAAACTCTATATAGGGGGAATACTATTTCTCACTATTGTCCTGCTGATAATGTCATCTCCATTCGAACTTCGTGCAAATCATACATTGGATATAAGGTATGCAATTATTCTCTCTATATGCCTAAGCATATCAATTAGAATCCTACTTTTTTGTAATAGAATAGCATGTAACTAAATTAATGCATCCGGCGTGAGTGCATCTCCAGAATCGTAACTTCAAATTTCTGGTTAAATTTGAATTATATCGTAAATAATCGTTGACAATACGAGTATAATTGTATACAATAAAACAAAATTTGAAATAATTCAAGCATTTTGGCTGTAATCAAGGGCTGAATTGATTTCAAAATCAGAACGATAGAATGGAGAAATGACTATGGATCAAAGAAAAGTGTATATCAACCCTCACAACAATTTACTTCAATTGGAGGAACCAATCTATCCTCTCGTGGATGTCGAAGAACCTAATACTTTCCGAAATCTTTTCCCCTATGATGAAATACCGAAGATCGCCTTCAATGATAGAATTGTTCCGCACAATCTTCCGGATGAAATATTTATTACAGATACGACCTTCCGTGATGGTCAGCAATCCAGAGCACCCTATACTACAGAGCAAATTGTAACCCTATTCGATTATTTCCATCGCCTTGGAGGACCCAAGGGGTTAATTCGTCAAAGTGAGTTTTTCCTATATAGTAAAAAGGATCGGGATGCTGTTTACCGTTGTATGGAGAAGGGATATGAGTTCCCGGAGGTTACATCCTGGATCAGAGCCAGTAAAAAGGATTTTGAACTCGTAAAGGATCTTGGTATGAAGGAAACAGGAATCCTGGTTAGCTGTTCGGATTATCACATTTTTTACAAAATGAAGATGACTAGAAAAGAAGCGATGAATCATTATTTAAGCGTCGTAAGAGAATGCTTGGAAACCGGTGTGGCTGCAAGATGTCATCTCGAGGACATCACCCGTTCCGATATCCATGGATTTGTAATTCCTTTCTGTACGGAGCTTATGAAATTAAGTAAAGAATATAATATTCCTGTAAAAATTCGCGCTTGTGATACCATGGGCTATGGAGTAAATTTCTCCGGTGCAGTAATACCGCGTTCCGTACAGGGAATTATATATGGACTGACTGCACATGCCGGAGTACCTTCCAAATGGTTGGAGTGGCATGGACATAATGATTTCTACAAAGCAGTAACGAATTCTACGACGGCATGGCTTTATGGAGCAAGTGCAGTAAACTGTTCCTTATTTGGAATTGGTGAGAGAACAGGTAATACTCCGCTGGAAGCTATGGTATTTGAATATGCCCAGTTAAAGGGAACCCTGGACGGAATGGATACAACAGTGATTACGGAGCTTGCAGAATATTTTGAAAAGGAAATAGGGTATCGGGTTCCATCCAGAACCCCCTTCGTAGGTAAGAATTTTAATGTTACCCGTGCTGGCATCCATGCGGATGGTCTCTTGAAGAACGAAGAAATATATAATATATTTGATACGGAGAAGTTCCTCAATCGTCCTGTTCTTGTTGCAGTATCTAACACCTCGGGCCTTGCTGGAATCGCTCATTGGATTAATAGCTTCTACAAGTTAAAGGGAGAAGCAGCTGTTGATAAGAGCCATCCCGTTGTTCAGAAGATTAAGAACTGGGTTGATGAGGAGTATGAATCCGGGCGTGTAACAGTAATTACTGATGATGAATTGTTGGATATAATACAGAAAACGGAAAATGAATTAGGGATTCATATCAGCAAATAAGCACTTTTGATTGACAAGGGTTCCTTAACCGAATAGAATAAATAATGGTATGGAAATTATCGGTGCCTATGATATTTACTGGCCCGACAAAAAAATACGAAGGAATGGAGAAGATTATGATATCAACAGAGAAAATTGAAGCAGCGAAAGAAAGATTTGGACAATTGCTAAAGGAGCAACTGCAGCGAGTTGAAGAAATGAAAGCTCAGGGTGACTTTATTGATTACAAATCCTTGGATCAGATTAAAATCGGTGTTTGCGGTGGGGATGGTATCGGCCCGGCTATTACATCCCAGGCGCAACGTATTCTGGAATATTTATTAAGGGATGAGATTAAAGCTGGAAAAGTTGCTTTTCATGTAATTGAAGGATTAACCATCGAGAGAAGGGCAGCAGAAAATGCAGCAATTCCTCCCGCAGTATTGGATGAAATAAAGAAGTGTCATGTTATTCTGAAGGGACCAACAACAACACCTAGAAAAGGTGATCCCTGGCCGAATGTAGAAAGTGCTAATGTAGCTATGAGAAAGGAACTTGACTTATTTGCCAATGTTCGACCGGTACGTATTCCTGAGCAGGGAATCGACTGGACCTTCTATCGTGAAAATACAGAAGGTGCTTACGCAGTGGGAAGTAAGGGTGTTCATGTTACTGAAGATTTAGGTGTAGACTTTACAATCGCTACAACCCAGGGTACCGAGCGTATCATCAGAGCTGCCTTTGAATTCGCTAAAGCAAATGGTAAGACAAGAGTTACAGCAGTCACAAAAGCAAATATCATTAAAACCACAGATGGTAAGTTCTTAGATATCTTCCGTGAGATAGCGAAGGAGTATCCGGATATCACTGCGGATGACTGGTACATTGATATTATGACTGCAAAGCTTGTTGATGAGAAAAGAAGAAAGGACTTCCAGGTGGTGGTTCTTCCTAATCTCTATGGCGATATTATTACAGATGAAGCAGCAGAATTCCAGGGAGGTGTTGGTACTGCCGGAAGCGCTAATATCGGTAAGAAATATGCAATGTTTGAAGCAATTCACGGATCTGCACCTCGTATGGTACAGGAGGGACGCGATATTTATGCAGATCCAAGTAGTATGATTCGTGCTGGTGCAATGTTATTGGCACATATCGGATATAATAAAGAAGCAGATAAGCTGTATCGTGCGCTGGATATATGTACCGTTACTGAGAAGAAGATTGTAACAACTGGTAGATCAAATGGAGCTACTGGTGCAGAATTTGCTGACTATGTTATGGAAACAATAGAGAAATTAAAGTAGGATATACACCTCCTGAGGTGTGGCTACTTATATAAGGAGGTAATTCCTTGGAAGATTTTAATCTTCACAAAGAGGTGACAGATAAATATTCCTTAAGAGGTAGAGTGTTTAACAAGATAAGAGAAGATATTCTGGCTGGAGTCTATAAGGAAAATGAAGAGCTTAAGGAAAACACAATCGGTTTAGAACTGGGTGTAAGTCGTACACCGGTTCGAGAAGCGCTAAGGCAGCTGGAATTGGAAGGCTTGGTAACAATCATACCAAATAAGGGAGCCTATGTAACCGGAATTACATCAAAGGACATCCATGATATCTATATGATCCGTTCCTATCTGGAAGGATTGTGTGCAAAATGGGCTTGTGATCATATCACAGAAGCTCAGATAGAAGCATTGGATGAGGTACTTTATCTGTCGGATTTTCATGCAAGAAGAGGGCATAATGAGCAATTAGTTGAACTGGACAATAAATTTCATGAGCTAATCTATAAAGCCTCCGGAAGCAAAATACTGGAGCATGTACTTACTGATTTTCACCATTATGTGGAGAGAGTTCGTAAAATTACATTATCCAGACCAAGTAGAGCCACAAAATCAAGCGCTGAGCATGCTGCGATACTGGATGCAATCCGTAGACGTGACGGGAAGCTGGCAGAAGCTTTAGCAAACGAGCATATTATGAACACCATTCAGAATATAAGCGATCAGGGTTTATAAAACTCCGAGAAACTTTACTTATAGCCATAAGGGGCTGTTAAAAAATAAATGAATGGGCTTTGACTTACCATAATACACTGTCGGAAGAACTTGTTGCTGTATTTTATATGAATCAGGCGAATATTTATGTATGCGAATATAAATATTCGCATGAGACATATAAAATCAGTAACATGTACTTCTGTCTGTGTGTGAGGTAAGTCAAAGCCCATTCATTTATTTTTTAACAGCCCCAATTTTATACCTTTATTCTTCAGAGGCTAGGCTTTCCCATTGCTCCAGCAGCTCTTCCAAACGTATTTCAAGCTCCTTCTTTTCATTGTTTAGCTCAAGTAATTTTGAAACATTGGTATAAATTTCTTCTTTTGTCAATAAAGCATCGATTTCTTCAGAGCGAAGCTCCAATTGATGAATTTCCTCCTCCGTCTTCTTCAAATCATTCTTCCTCTTACGGATTTTGGCTTGCTCCTCCTTTTGCTGCTGCCAGGTCTGCTTGTTATCGCTATCGTTTTCTTTTGTAGTCGTTGCAGACCTCGAAGATAACGAAGCAGGAAAAGCTCCTGGCTTCGTACCGTAAAGGGCTTGCTGAGAAATCGTTGATCGGCCTAAGTAAGCGGCCTCAACCTCTGGCTTTTTTTCTAGATAATAATCATAATTACCAATATAGTTAAGTAAGGTTTGCTCGGTCAAATCTAAGATTCTGGTAGCAGTCTTATTAATAAAATATCGATCATGGGATACATATAATACAGTGCCCTGATACTGATTGATTGCATTCTCAAGAATCTCTTTAGAGGTTATATCCAGATGATTAGTCGGCTCGTCGAGGATCAATAGATTTGCCTCGGATAGCATAAGCTTTGCCAGAGATACCCTGCCACGTTCACCACCGCTGATGTCTTTGATGCGCTTGAATACGTCATCTTCAGTAAATAGAAATGCTGCCAAAATGTTGCGTATGGTTGTATTATCTAAGTTGGGATAAGTATCCTGTAATTCGTCAAATAATGTTTTATCGGGATCCAGAACCTGATGCTCCTGGTCATAATATCCAACATGAACCTTTGAGCCCAGCTTAATTTCACCTTGATCAGCTTTGACCTGACCATTGATTATTTTAAGTATGGTGGTTTTACCAGTACCGTTGTTACCGATAATAGCTACTTTTTCGCCACGTTTGATTTCAAAGTTAAGATTGGTAAATAGCGTGAGATTCCCATAGGATTTCGCAAGATCTGTAACCTTCAGCACATCATTCCCGCTTATTATTCGCGGTTCAAGATGAAAATGCATCTCGGAATGGTCTGTCGGACGTTCTATGCGTTCGATTTTCTCCAGCATCTTTTCACGACTCTCGGCACGTTTAATGGATTTTTCGCGATTAAAGGAGCGAAGCTTTGCAATTACCTCCTCCTGATGCTTTATTTCCTGCTGTTGATTCAGATATTGCTTCAGCATAGCATTACGAAGCATTTCTTTTTTCTGCGCATATACAGAATAGTTTCCCTCAAAGGATTGGCATTTCATATTATCCAATTCCACAACCTTCGATACAACCTTATCTAAAAAATAACGGTCATGGGCAACAACAATAACTGCTCCATTATAATTAAGTAAAAAGGTCTCCAACCAGGCGATGGATATTAAATCTAAATGGTTGGTGGGCTCATCCAGTAGTATAATATCTGGTTTTGATAATAGTAACTTACCCAGAGCAATTCGGGTTTTTTGTCCACCGGATAAGGTATTCACTTTTTTATCAAATTCCTCTTCCATGAAGCCCAGACCTTTTAATATACCGGTAACTTCACTCTGATAGGCATATCCGTTTTTAATCTCAAACTCGTGCATCAGGCGGGTATAGGTGCTAAGCATCTGATTTAACTCTGCGCCCTCTGCATGCTTCATATCCTGCTCTAATTTTCGAATGTTAGCATCCAGATCAATAACATCCTGCTTCACCGTTAGCATCTCATCAAGGATACTATTTTCAGATGTTAGATTTTGGTGCTGGGCAAGATAACCAATCGTACTACCCTTTGCAAGAATAACCTCTCCTTCATCAGCAGACAATTCTTTCATAATAATCTTTAATAAAGTAGACTTTCCGGCACCGTTAATTCCGACGATTGCAACCTTTTCCTTCTCGTTTACATGAAAAGAAACATTCTTCAAAATCTCGGTGGTTCCGAAAGACTTACTGATATTTTGACATGCAAGTATCATAATATAATCCCTCATTTATCGTATTGGATAGATAATCAAACACTCCATATTTTATCATAGGATATCCAACAAGTAAAGTTGGGTTGAACTTGAGTTTCCGTAGTTTTATCCACAGTATCCCTGTTTCATCAGTATTGTAATAAACAACTTTTAGAAAATGCCCAAAATATAAGGAATCCTCATCCTTTTTGTAGTAGAATAATGGTGTCTAAGCAAAATCTACACTAAACAATAAAGAAAGGGACTCCTTATGCTTAATTCTACTACAAATACTTACACTTTGAAACGTGAAATTTTATCTTTTTCAAACAAAATATCCCGAAAGCTTTCCAAACCGGATCGAAAGTTTACTGCAGACATGACTTATGGCATGTTAGCTTCTGGCAGTTGCCTTCTGACTGATGTTGTGGATCAGCTTCACGAAGATTCCAAAAAGGTCAACAGCGTGGAAAGACTTACCCGACATCTCAATAAGGGAATCCATAATTCTGCCTTGTCTTCGTATCTGCATACAATACGTAAATGGGTGCCGGATCAACCAGTTATCCATATCGATGATAGTGATATCATCAAGCCTGACGGCTACAAGTTCGAAGCACTGGGACTTGTTCGGGATGGTTCCAAAAGCACCGATACCAAAAATGTCTATGAGAAGGGCTACCATGTAACAGAGGCTTGTGTTATGACTAAAAGCAATCATCCTGTCAGCATTTATTCTAAAATCCATTCTTCAAAAGAAAAGACCTTCACCTCTGTCAATAACGTAACCTTTGATGCCATGGAGCGCGGAAAAGCAATGTTTGGCAAAGCTACTTTTGTAATGGACAGGGGCTATGATGATAATAAGATGTTTCTTAAGCTTGATGAATTAAAGCAGGACTATGTGATCCGACTTACAGCTAAAAGAAAGCTACTTTTTCATAACAAATGGGTGGCCGCTACTGAACTGCGAAATCGTCGAAAAGGCAAAATCACAACACCTGTGTTCTATAAGGGCAAAAAAAGGGAAGCTTATCTATCCCATGTGAAGGTTCAAATCACTGCATCCAGAAAGGATATTTATCTGATTCTTGTCTATGGCATCACAGAGCATCCGATGATGCTCGCAACAAACAAGGAAATAAAGTCCCGAGAAGATGTAATACGAATTGCAAGGCTTTATTTCTCCCGCTGGCGCATTGAGGAATATTTCCGCTGCAAGAAACAGGTTTTCCAGTTTGAAAACTTCCGTGTCCGGAAGCTGAAAGCAATTAATGCTCTCAATTTTTATATCACCTTGTGTATGGCATTTCTTGCTCTGGTTTCAATGAAAGCAGAAACAAATGCCCTAAAGGTTTCAATCATACAGACAGCAGCTCCTGTTAAGGAGAAAGTTCAGTTCTGCTATTATCGGTTAGCAAAAGGTATCTCCGGCATACTCTCGTATGCAAAAGAAGGCGTCAGGCTATGGTTCAGGACAAAACGTCCTGCATACCGTCAACTTTGCTTTAAGCTAATCGCTTAAATAGATAAAAGAATACTTATCCCGAAGTCCGGTTTTAAACGGGGCTTATTAAGCTTCTTCTGATCTAGATACTGCCACTCTTACACTTAAAAAAATCAGCAAATTGGCACTGTCATTAGATTTATTCATTTTCAAAGTGCAATTTGCGGAAACTCAAGGGGTTGAATTGAAGCACAGGATATATAGGGTGACATCCCATAATATGTTAATTATACAAGCAAAAGATTGACTTATTCTTAACAATTTAATATAATAATGATATTATTCTATATCATAATTTCAACATATTAATGCGTGCAGAGAAGGAGGAAACACATTGTATAAGAAAGAGATTTCCAAAGCGGTTATCAATAGATTACCTAGATACTATCGCTACTTGGGTGATTTATTGGAGAAGGATGTTGTACGTATTTCTTCTAAGGAATTAAGTGAGAAGATGAAAGTAACGGCATCACAAATCAGACAGGATTTGAATAATTTTGGTGGTTTCGGACAGCAAGGTTATGGATATAATGTTGAATATCTCCACTCTGAGATAGGGAAAATACTTGGACTTGATACAAAATATAATGTCATTATTATTGGTGCTGGTAATCTCGGACAAGCATTAGCGATTATGTGGATTTTGAACGTAGAGGTTTCTATGTTAGAAGCATCTTTGACATAAATCCGAGTCTGGTAGGAACAGAAATACGTGGAATCACAGTTAGACATTCCGATGAATTGGAAGAATATATTAAGAAGAACAAGACTGATATTGCTGCAATAACGGTACCTAAGACAAAAGCAGTAAGTATTGCTTCTGACCTTGCAAAATGGGGAGTCAGAGGTATATGGAACTTTGCACCTACCGACTTAAATCTCCCTAAGGATGTCACCGTTGAAAATGTTCATTTGGCTGAAAGTCTAATGAAACTTTCTTATCGGTTATCCGGTAGAACAGAGCAATAACAGTTAATCTTGTATGATGGGATTTGCAGAGTTATAATCCACTCAGGAGGAAATGTATGGGAAGAAGAACGAAAGGTATTAATTTTCATAGTATTGTTAAGAATAAAAAGCTCCCGATTCTGACAATCGATACGCGTTGGCATGAATTATTTCCTGATGATTGGAAGACTGCAGAGATTAGAGAGCTTGAAGCAAAGGTCAATAATCTGTTGAAACGACAAGGAAAGCTCGGTAATGATATAAAGGATTTGAAGAAGCTGAAGAGCAACTTATTAAAAGATATTGTTATCAATATGGATATTGGCAATGATTCGATGAAAAAAGTTAAAGAAAAAAAGAGGGAAAAAAATAAGCAATATATTGAAGAGATCAATGAGAAAATTGATCAGTATATGAATGAGCTCGGTGATTTGCCATATCAGATTAAGGAAGCCAATGAAGCACTTATGGCTGCCAGCGTTCAAATATGTTATAAGAGGCTTGAGCAAAACAACCAGGAGCTTGACGAAGTCATGGATGAGGTTAATAAATTAAGAGCGCAAATAAAAGAAAAGCTATTAATTAAGCAGGACCTGGAAGAGAGAAATTCAATGATTTATACATACATGCATGACATTTTTGGCGCTGAGATTACGGATATGCTGGATAGACATCATAATTGATTTTATACGGAATTAACATTGATGCAGACAAACGGAGGAATTTGTGATTACCGGAATTGGAGTGGACCTAATTGAAATAAATAGAGTACTAAAAGCATGCCAGAAAGAAAGCTTTATGAGACGGTGCTTTACGTCAAAGGAAATCGATCTAATACGGGAAGATTCCAAAAAGGCAGCCGATAATTTTGCGGTAAAGGAAGCAGTGGCGAAGATGTTTGGTATAGGATTTCGCGGATTTTCATTAACGGATATAGAGGTTTTACGTACGAAAGAAGGCAAACCGTATGTTAACCTGTATGGTAGTGCTGCTGAGATAGCGAAGCGTCAGGGAACTGCGGTCATTCATGTATCCATTACGAATACAAAAGAGTATGCCAATGCATTTGTCGTAGGGGAGGCAGCAGAATGAAATACGCAGTAGATGCTAGTAAAATGAAGCAAATAGATGAGTTTACCATAGAAAAGATAGGAATCCCGGCTATGGTACTTATGGAACGGGCAGCCTATGAAACAGTGTCTGTTATTAAGAGGAATATAAAAAGAACGGACCGAATACTAGTAGTATGCGGTACTGGTAATAATGGTGGAGATGGAGTTGCAGCAGGTAGAATTCTGTATGGAGAGGGCTACGATGTTGCTATTCTTTTTATCGGAGAGGAAACGAAGTGTTCACCTCAGATGAAGGAGCAATTAGCAATCGCACGGAATTTAGAGCTTCCTTTTGAAAACTGCAACAAGCTTCATGCATATAATATAATTATTGATGCGATATTCGGAGTGGGATTAACGAGGCCTATATCCGGTTATTATGCTGACATTATCGAACAGATTAACGCATCACAAAGTAAAGTGTTTTCCGTGGATATTCCCTCCGGAATAAGTGCAGACAGTGGAAAACTTATGTCAATCGCAGTGAAAGCCGATTATACCATTACGTTTGGCTATCAAAAACATGGTCTGCTTCTATACCCAGGCGTGGAATATGCGGGTAAAATTATTGTAGCTGATATTGGTTTTCCAAAGATTGCGGCGGAACAAGCAAATTTGGACACCTTTTATTATGAGAAGGAGGACTTGAATAGACTTCCATTAAGAAAAAGCTATAGTAATAAAGGCTCCTATGGAAGAGTACTTGTCATTGCGGGAAGCAAGGGTGTGAGTGGAGCTGCATATCTATCAGCAAAATCGGCATATCGATGCGGAGCAGGTCTGGTGAAGGTCATGACCTCTGAAGAAAACCGAGCAATTATTCAGACATTATTACCGGAGGCTTTGTTTTCTGCATATGATGAAGTAACGGAGGATTCTGAAGGTAGACTAAGAAGGTTATTATCAGAACTGGACTGGGCTTCTGTGATAGTAGTAGGACCAGGATTAGGTCAAACGAAAGAGGCTGAATATCTGCTGGATATTGTAATGAATAAAGCCAAGGTACCAGTAATTTATGACGCAGATGCAATTACGCTATTGGCCGGATGGATGGATTATCAGAAACTGGCGGGCCAAAGTCGAATAGATTACTTAACAGAACGATTACAAGAACAGTCAGTATTAACACCACATTTAAAGGAATTATCCCGTTTGATTAGGGTGCCTGTCTCAGATATTTCCGATAATCTGATTGACACTGCAATTCAATGTTCGTATAATAGTAAGTTGACATATGTTATGAAAGATGCTCGCACGATTGTATCTCATCAACACCAGCGATATATCAATGTGTCTGGAAATCATGGTATGGCAACTGGTGGAAGCGGAGATGTGCTGACGGGAATAATAGCAGCACTCATCGCTCAGGGGATGACACTTTTTGAAGCCTCCTGTCTTGGAGTATACATTCATGGTTATGCAGGAGATGTTGCTGCACAGGAAAAAGGGCATTATTTTATGATGGCGGAGGATCTAATTAACGCACTTGAAAAAGTATTACAATTGAAAGGCCAGTGAAAGTGATGAAACAGGAATACACATCTCGAGAAGGAAGAGAGTATTATCGGGCTCAGGCGAATGTTAATTTGAATGCAATTAAACATAATATTGCTGAGGTTAAGAAAAAGCTGAACCCTAGCACAATGTTAATGGCGATTATAAAAGCGGATGCTTATGGTCATGGCGCGATACCGATTGCAAAGGCAGTTGGGGAATGTGGTATGATTGACGCTTATGGAGTTGCAATTATTGAAGAAGCACTAGAACTAAGGGAGGCAGGTATTCAGAAGCCAATTCTCATTCTGGGTTATACACCTAAGGAACAGTACGATTTAATCGTTGCGAATGATATATCTCAGACAGTATATCAATATGATATGGCAGAAGCACTTTCGGATGAAGCAGTACGACAGGGAAAAACAGCAAAGCTCCATATTAAAATAGATACGGGTATGGGACGTATCGGTTTCACCGATACCGAAGAAACTATCTCAACTATTAAACGAATTAAAGCACTTCCAGGTATTCAGATTGAAGGTGTGTTTTCCCACTTTGCAAAAGCGGATGAAATGGATCGTGAAGCTACACTTCTTCAGTTGAAACGTTATAAGAATATGATTGATCGTCTGGAAAAAGAACAGATTACAATACCGATAAAGCATATAGCAAATAGTGCTGGAATTATTGAATTCCCGGATGCGTATTTTAATATGGTACGTGCTGGAATTGTAATATACGGAATTTATCCTTCTGATTGTGTAAATCAAAAGGAAATTAAATTAATCCCGGCAATGGAGTTAAAAACGCATGTTATATATGTAAAAGAAGTTCCTGCTGGATGTGCAATAAGCTACGGTGGTACGTTTATAACAAGTAAACCGACAAAGATCGCAACTATTCCGGTTGGTTACGCAGACGGTTACTCCAGAAATTTATCAAATCACGGTAAGGTAATTATACACGGACAATATGCACCCATCATAGGAAGAATATGCATGGATCAGTTTATGGTGGATGTTTCAAATATAGAAAATGTAAATCAGGGAGATGTTGTAACACTCCTTGGAAGAGATGGTGATTCTTATATATCGGTGGAAGAACTGTCTGAATGGTCTCATTCTTTCCCGTATGAATTAGTATGTACCGTAGGAAAAAGAATTCCCAGGGTATACATAATGGAGGAACAATAGAAGAAAGATATCGGAATAATCTATGAAACGAACACACTTTATGGAATACACACGAAGAAACTGGCAATAATAAGGTTAAGCTTAATATTGGAGTGTGAATAAAGTGGTTATTAAACGAGGAGATATCTTCTATGCGGATTTAAGACCGGTAGTCGGATCCGAACAGGGTGGTGTCAGGCCGGTTCTGATTATTCAGAATGATACAGGAAATAAACATAGTCCTACTGTTATATGTGCGGCCATTACATCAAAAATGAATAAAGCAAAGCTTCCTACCCATGTGGAGCTGGATGCTGAAAAATATGGTATTGTAAAGGACTCCGTTATTTTACTGGAGCAAGTCAGGACTATTGATAAATCAAGACTTAAGGAAAAAGTCTGTCATTTGGATCGGGATGTATTAAAGAAAATTGATAAGGCACTTATCATTAGTTTTTCTTTAGATACATATTTCAGATAATTACATGAGGATAAAGGAGAACGGAATTAATTATGGATAATGACAATCCCATATCAGGAATAGTTAGTATCATCCTCTTAATTATAGTGAATGCTGTGGTTTCCGGAGCAAAAGCATCACTACTTCATATCAATGAAAATAGTGTTAGAAAGAAAGCGGAGGCAGGGCATAAGCGTGCAGGTAAATTAATCAAAATGCTTGACAAGTCAGCTAATTACTTGAATGTGTTTGATCTGCTATTAAGCTTTACAAATATAAGTATTGGTATGATCTATTTTTCTCGGGTTTTATCTGGAACTGAGACAACCCTTATGAAAAGCAATTTTTTTAATGCATATAGTTATCTAAAACCAGTCTACATCATAGTAACTTCAATTATATTGGTACTGATTACAGTTTTATTTGGAATTGTATTACCTAAAAAAATCGCGATAAAACATGCGGAGAATACGATTTATCCAATGATAGGATTAATTCAGCTGATTGGTTTCGTGGTGTATCCGTTTTCATGGATACTAGAAAAAACAATGAATCTGCTTCTTAGGATAGTCGGAATAAAACCTTCAGAGTTAGCGGATAGTGTGACAGAGGAAGAGATATTATCCATCGTAAATGAAGGGCATGAACAGGGAGTATTTGATGCCGGTGAGGCGGAGATGATATCGAATATTATTGAGCTGGATGATAAAGAAGCAAGAGATATTATGACCTACAAGAAAAAAATCGTAGCAGTAAATTCTGAGATGTCAGTGGAAGAAGCACTTAAGTTCATGCTTGCTGAAAAGTATTCAAGGTATCCCTTGTATGAAGGCAACAGGGATAATATAATTGGAATTCTTCACATGAAGGATGTAATCAGCGCATACATATCAGAGGAGTTAAGAAGTAAATCCCTGAGAGAAATTGCAAGAGAACCCTATTTTGTTCCTGACACACAAAATATTAATATATTATTTCATGATATGCAAACGAAGAACATTCATATGGCAATTGTGATTGATGAATATGGACAGACTGCCGGGTTAGTTGCATTAGAGGATTTCCTTGAAGAAATCGTCGGTAATATTAATGATGAATATGATATTGATGAAAACATGGTGATAGCTGCGGATGAACATAGCATCACTGTGAATGGATCAATCAGATTAGAAGAGTTGTCGAAAGATCTGGAGATTGAGCTTAATAATGAAGATTTTGATACATTGAACGGGCTTCTAATTTCCCTATTAGACCGAATTCCAGGAGATGGAGAACAAATTTCCTTAGATTATCAAGAATATCATTTTGATATACTGGAAACCAGTAATAATATGATTCAAAAGGTAAAAATCTCAAAATTACCTGAGGAAACTACCACAGAAGATGGTCAGGAAGCAGAAGAACCGGCATGATAATACTACAAAAGAGGTCCTTACTAATAGTCAAATGACTATTTCGTAAGGACCTCTCTTGTTATACAGCAGGGGAGCTGTATAACTATAGCGTATAATAGGGTGGGAGTAGAAAGTGTTTTATCACTGTCTATGTTCATAGTTTAAAGTGAAAATGTGTCGATAATGTGTTGATTTTATTAAATAAGAGTTAAATTAGAAAAGAAATTATAAAATTATTAGTATCAAGAGAACTAAAAGAGGGTGTTCAATGGTTTATACCTTGAACACCCTCTTTGATATTTATAATGTAGGGAGGAGGAAAATGAAAATTATTCATTTACTAGTTATTAGTATAAATGGTATATATGATAAAACTATGGATAGAATAAAGACTTTTTGTGAACAAATTGGTTCATTTTTATGTCAATTTACGTATATTGGTAGGAAACATACATACTTACTATATTTTATTCGCTTGCATATCAGTGTCTCATTGTGTAAAATGAAGATGCGGATTTTTGTAGGTTATTTGTACTATATGAAGATTGTAAAGGATATTTATGGTGAAAATGACGTTAAATAATTTTAAAATAAGAACCAAGCTTCTGTTAATATATTTCTTCTGTGTCTTGATGCCCCTCATATTCACAGATGGAATCATACTTTATTCTATTCAGAGAAATGCCAGACAGGATCAGCTTACAGCATTAAAGGATGCAATGAAGCGTTTGGAGTATAATTTGGATGAAATAGTAAATGGAAGTATTCTGTTTACCCACAACTTGTATACCGATCAGCTTTTAAATGATTTTCTAAACCATCAGTATAGTAGTAGTCTTGACTATTACTATAATTATACAATGATGCAAAGAAATAACAGCCTAAGTTATAATTATAACTATGGCATACTTACGAAAATAGAGATTTTTGCAGACAATGATACGCTGTTAAGCGGAGGAAAAATATCCTCTTTAAATAAGGTGAAGAATTCACAGTGGTATCAGTCCTTTATGAAAAGTGGAGAGGATGTATTTCTCTATACCTATTATGATGAGATGAAGAAGAAAATCCCCGGCAGTGGCTCTAGTAGGACAATAAGTATTATTCGAAAACTAGATCATTTTGGATACAATGGTATTGAGAAGATTTTAAAGATTGATATTGATTATAATGTAATGCTGCAGGATGTTTTAAATGAAAAGATAGATGGGCAAATCTATGTTAGAAACAAAGATTATATTCTGTTCTCCAATCTTCCAAAGGATAATAGTGTGAAGGAATATATGAGTGCTCGCGTACTAGATGAGGTTAAGCCTACTATTTCCAGAACCTTTCAGATTGGACGTCAGGATTGGGAGATAGTGATAGTAACTAAGGAAAAACCATTCTGGAGCATTATTTTTGAGAATAAGGAAGTTATTATTCTTATATTACTGAATATTGCATTGCCTACATTATTGATATATCTGGTTGGAAAGTCAATAAGCAAGCGTTTATCCATGGTAGCTGCCTATATCGGAAAGGTGGAACAGGAGCAGTTTGAAGTGATATCCTGTCAAGAGGGCGATGATGAAATTGGCAAATTAATTCGCAATTATAATATGATGGTTCTAAGGATTAAAGACCTGATTGAAGTAGTATTTAAAGGTAATGCTGAAAAACAAGCATTGGAGCTTTCAAAAAAGCAGGCAGAGCTGAAAGCCATACAGAGTCAGGTGAATCCACATTTTCTATATAATACCTTAGAGACTATTCGTATGCGTAGTTTGATAAAAAACGAAGACGAAACAGCGGATATTATTGGAGAATTAGCTGTGCTGTTCCGTAAAAGTATGAATTGGGGATCTGATTTTGTTACGCTCAATGAGGAAATGAGCTTTATAGAGAAATATATTAAAATTCAAAAATACCGGTTTGGTGATAAAATCAAATACTATCACTATGTCATGGAAGAATGTAAGAATTATTATATACCCAAATTATCAATCGCTACATTTGTTGAAAATGCTTGTATCCATGGAATTGAGGCTATGTCCACTGAGGGTGTAATCTCTATAACGATTACTCAGAATTCAGAATTTCTTAATATTGAAATATCTGATAACGGAAAAGGCTTTGAGGATCAGGAGTTAGAGCAATTAAGGTGGTCGTTTGAGCATGCGGATAATAAATTATTAAATGAATCCAAGAGTACCGGAATGTTAAATGCATTCCTGCGACTAAAGATGTTTTGCGAGGGTAAATTGTCTTTTGAAGTTGATAGCTCCATTGACAATGGAACGGATATTACAATTCAACTTCCGCTACAATATGTAATCACTAATATGGATCAAAAGGATGGCAAGGAGGATATAACGAATGATTAAGGTATTGATAGTAGATGATGAGCCTTTTATCCGTCAGGGACTAAAGATATTAATTAACTGGAATCAGTACGGGTTTGAAGTTGCAGGGGAGGCAGCTAACGGAAAAGAAGCAGTAGAACTAATGAAAAGCAATGTGTTTGATTTAGTTATTACCGATATAAAAATGCCGCAAATGGATGGATTGGAGCTGATAGAATATACTAGGGAGCATTTATCAGGTAAAGTTGGATTTATTATCTTAAGTGGTTTTTATGAGTTTGATTATGCCAAAAAAGCAATCCGTTTTGGTGTTGTGGATTATGTATTAAAACCGATTCAAAAGGATGAATTAGTACGGGCTCTGGAGGATTATAAGGAACGATATTATGCAGCAAAGGAAAGTCAGAGAAAGCTGGAATACTCTGAGAAAATATTGCTGGATCGTAGCATTTGCAATCTGGTTAACGGAAATTATATTGAGGAAGACCTGATGTATGTAAAAAATAACATATTAGGAGATATCGGTATTCGCTATATTAGTATAGAGTATGATGTGGCAGATGATACATTTATGAATTTAACCAATGAGGAAAAGAAAAGAGCAACAAGCCTTCTATATAATATACTAAGGGATTGCCTTGGTGATAACTGGTATCATATATATAAGGAAATGAATAATTACGATGAAGATTATTCGGTAGGTTTTATATATGTAAAGAAAATTGCAGAATTGGCAGGAATGAACGAAAAAGAATATATAAACTGGCTTTATGAAAAAATCACTGAGAGGATAAAATATAAACTGGTTTTGTTTATCGGACAAAAAGTGGACAAGCTGGAGACAATTTCAGAATCATATAAATCTGCCACCATTGCAAAGGCTTTTCGAAAGTTTTCTAAAGAGAAAGATATCTCTTATTATGATGAGATTCAGGAAAATACCATTACCAACAAAAGCTACTTTGATAAAGAGGTAATGGATGTTCTAATACGAGCAATTGAGGAAAATGATATGGAAGGAATCAATCGTCAGATTGAAGTATTATATAAGCACCTTAAGGAGATGGTTGTGGAGCCTGATATTATTAAAATAAACTTGGATTATTTAATTTATAATTTAATTCATATCGCAAAGGAATTGGATCCGGACAGTGATCAGGAAGAGGTTTATAAAATGATTAGTCAGGGTGGCTACAAACAGTTTGTTGTGAGAGGAAGTATAAAGCATTTTCAGGAATTCGCTATAGAATTCTCCAATTATCTGAGTCAGATTAGGCAACATGCATTTGGAGGAGTTTTAAGTGAGATAGAGAAAGAAATTACAGAGCATTATATGGATAATCTGACATTAAAGTCATTAAGTGAAAAGTACTATATTAATAGCGCTTATCTGGGCCAGATATTCAAGAAGAAATATGGCAGTTCCTTCAAGGATTATTTGAATAATTATCGTATCGAGCGAGCAGCAGAATTACTAATTCGTTCTGATGATAAAATTTATCTGGTATCCTCAGCTGTCGGTTTTAACAATACAGATTATTTTATCAGTAAGTTCGTTCAGCAGAAAGGAATAACGCCTCTTCAATATCGTAAGCAGTTCCTTACAGCAAAACGAAGTTAACAAATTAGAAATACAATTTATGTAAAAATTATGCTTTTCATCATGATTTCAGTAAACCTGTCTAATATTGTTTGTGCTAATTGCTGTCATTATTAAATGTTGTAATAATTATTATAGTAAATGTGCATACTTAGATATATAGTTTTTTGTATTTAAACTATACTTCCTACATTGTTTATTTTGTAAACAAATGTTAGAATTAGATTAACCAATAGCAATACGAAGTCAAGCATTGGTAAAATAGTATAGGGAGGAAATATGATGAAAAAAATCAAAACATTGATTACTCTTATTTTAGTGATCTCAATGTTGTCTTCCATTATGGTTGGTTGTGGTAAGAAAGAAGAAACCAACAATAATCAAGGAACAACATCTCAGACTGAGGACACTAAAAAGGATGACGCAGCTGCTCAAGATGATAAGACAGCAGATAGCGATACTCCTGCAGAAATCAAACAATTTACAATGTTTAATGCAGTACCTGGAACTGAAGTTCCGGATGATAACAGATTATTAAACGTTATCAAAGAAAAAACTGGAGCATGGGCAAAGGTTACATGGCTTACCGGACAGACAGCAGAAGAGAGAATCGGTGTAATGATAGCAGGTGGAGATTATCCTGACTATATTACAGGTTCTACTGGTACAGCAGCTTTATTAGAAGCAGGCGCATTAATTCCGATTGATGAATATTGGGATGATTATCCGAATATTAAGAACTATTTATCAGAAGCTGAATGGAATAAGTGCAGACAGGCAGATGGTCATATTTACTGGATTCCTCAATTCGGTATTATCCAAGGAAAAGATGCTGCTACCTATCATTGGGACGAAGCATTCTGGATTCAGAAAGATGTTCTTATCTGGGCTAACTTCCCTAAGATCAGAACTATGGATCAGTACTTTGATTTAATTGAAGATTATTTAAAAGCTCATCCTACCACAGAAGATGGTCAGGAAACAGTTGGTTTCTCCATGAGTACAGAAGACTGGAGATACTTCGGTATCGAAAATCCTCCGTTGTTCTTAATGGGTTATCCTAACGATGGTGCTTGTATCGTAGATCCTGAAACAGAAACAGCAATTGACTACAATACAATACCGGAAGCAAAAGATTATTACAAGAAAATGAACGAAGCATGGAACAGAGGCTTAGTTCATCCTGAAACCTATACAATGTCATACGATCAGTATATCGCTTTATTATCATCAGGTAGAGTATTAGGTACACTTGATCAGATGTGGAACTTCAATACTGCTCAGGAAGCATTAATTACAGCAGGTAAGCCTGGTAAGACTTATGTTCCGCTGCCTATTACCTTCTCCGAGGATATCAAGGATAGATGGCATAGTCCTTCTGCACTTGACGTATCCAACGGTTTATCAATTACAACAAGCTGTAAGGATATTCCTGGCGCTATGAAATTTATGGATGACCTTCTTTCCCCTGAAATCATGACCTTAAGAAGCTGGGGTGAAGAAGGAAAAGATTACATGGTTGGCGAAGACGGTGTGTTCTATAGAACTGAGGAACAGATTGCAAACTCAAACAACCAGGATTGGGTAACAGATAACTTAGTAAATGGTGCATATGCATATTTCCCTCACTATGAAGGAATGCTGGCTGATGGTATCAATACACAGGATCCTAAGAATCAGCCTAATGAATTCTACAACTCCTTATTTGATGTAGAAAAACAACTTCTTGATGGATATGGTTATAAGACCTTCCTTGACTTCTTAAGTTCTGACGAAGAAAATGAACCTTGGTATCCGATGTGGTCCTTTACTAACAACTGGACTAACGATACTCCTGAAGGTTTAGCAAAAACAAAGATCACAGAGTTAAAGCATAGCTGGTTACCTAGAGTTATGATGGCTCCAGCAAATGAATTTGATGCTTTATGGGATGAATATCAGGCAACTTATAAAGAAGAGGTAGATGTTGATGCATATCTTGATGCATTAACTACCGAAATTCGTCGTAGAGCAGCAGTTGCACGTGGCGAAGAATAATATGAATCATAAGTTTCTAAGATAGATTCGTCTTTCATACAATAGGGTGTCTTAAAGAAACGGATTTAAGGCACCCTATTATTCATGAAATATACGCAATTTGATGTTGGAAATAATGAACAAATAGATGTTCTTTTTATAAAGTTAGACTGGAGGCATTGTATGAAAAAGCGTAAACCATATTATATTATTATAGCTGTGTTATGTTTTGCATCTATAATTAATATATTTATTCCCTACTTAAAGCTTCCTGCCAGAGAACCGGTGAATGATGGTCATGTTTTAAACCTTGAAGAAGCAGCATTAGAGAGTCGTATTATAAATAAGATAGCGAAAGAAGAGGGCTTTAAAAGGTCCGTAATATATGGTGTTGCAAAAGATATATTAAAAGGGAAAGAATTTGAAGTTATTGTGGAAGACTTAGCAGAAGACGAATACTACATAGTGGATGTTGTATCTTCTGCCATAGATAATAAAATAGCTGAATTACAGAATATTGACGATTATAATGAATCAGAGTATTCCTTCTTAGGCATAATTAAATTATCGGCCTCGATTATTAAGCATTTAGAACGGGATGTTATTGATGCAGTTATCGTTATAATATGTACAATCGTAACGGTTGTTTTAACGCTTATAGCTGGAATTTATATGTGGATTACCAAAGGTATGAAGCAATATAATGTGGTTAGAAGATTAGCTTTTGCTGCAGTAATATTATCTGCACTTGGATTAATTAGTTCAAACTCTATTAGTATTGGAGCATTGCAGGTTGAAAATTTTTATTCAAAGAACTGGGGTCCAGGCTTCTTTGTAATAATCATTATAAATGCTACTGTCTTTCTTCTGGCTACCATCGCATCTTATCATGAAAAGGTAGAAGGTTTTGTAACATGGAGAATGGTAGTAAGACAGAAGCAGCTTATTCTTATGGCTATACCATTTGTTATTTATGCGTTAATTTTTAATTATGGACCATTAGCAGGCTGGGTAATGGCATTCCAGAAATATAAACCCGCTGCAAAAGATCAGTTGTGGGTAGCCTGGGATAAGTTTAAGTTTTTGTTCTCGAACAAAGAGTTTATTGGTGTATTTCGAAATACAGTTGCAATGAGCTTGATTAACTTAGTATTTAGCTTTGTATTTTCCATTGCATTTGCTTTG
Source organism: Variimorphobacter saccharofermentans (assembly GCF_014174405.1). GTDB lineage: Bacteria > Bacillota > Clostridia > Lachnospirales > Lachnospiraceae > Mobilitalea > Mobilitalea saccharofermentans. The sequence goes on from NZ_JACEGA010000001.1 coordinate 1,614,016, forward strand.
TTATTGAACGAGGTAGTAAATAAGAAGGGTAAGAAAATTGTACAGACCGTATCTTATCTGCCTCACTTCCTATCATGGATTATTGTAGCAGGTATTGTAAGAGATGTTCTATCCATGGAGACAGGTATCATCAATGATTTGTTGTTAAGAACCTCACTCATCGATTCTCCTATCAACTTCTTTGCAGATCCTAAGTATTTCTGGTGGATCATTGGATTTGCAGTGGTTTGGAAGGAGACAGGATGGAACAGTATTATATATCTCTCAGCAATAACATCCATAAGCCCGGATCTTTATGAAGCGGCTTCCATTGATGGTGCAGGCAGATTTAAGAAAATGCTTCATATTACCCTGCCCGGTATAAAGCAAACAATATTTGTATTGCTGATCATAAATCTGGGTATGATTATGAACTCCGGCTTCGAAGCTCAATATTTGTTAAAAACAGACTTAGTAGAAAAGACTGCAGACGTAATTGATATCTTCGTATTGGATTATTCCTTTGGTGCAGGAATTGACTTCTCCCTGGGTACCGCTGCCGGTATATTTAGGAGTGCTGTTAGTATCATTTTAATATTCCTCGCGAACCGTGCAACTAAAGCTGCTGGTCAAGACGGACTTTTCTAAGGGAGGGATGAAAATGAAGAAACGAGGAAATAAAAAGAGTGCAGCAGATTATGCATTTATAACCGTAAATACTATTATTTTAGTATTATTTTGCGTTGTAACATTATATCCTATCCTTAATACGTTAGCGATATCATTAAATGAAGGTATGGACGCGATTAAGGGCGGTATCTACCTTTGGCCTAGAAGATTTACTTGGGAAAACTATTATACCGTTATAAAAAAGGATAACTTGTTAACGGCAATTAAGATTTCTGTATTAAGAACAGTAATTGCTACCTTCCTACACATGTTTACAACAGCCTTATTGGCTTATGTTTTATCCAGAAAGGAATTCTTATTTAACCGTTCGGTAACGTTGTTTTACGTACTTACCATGTATGTGAGCGGTGGTTTAGTTCCTACGATGTTATTATTTAAAGGCTTACACCTTACCAATAACTTTTGGGTATATATCATCCCTGGTATGGTTAGTGCGTTTAATATGATCGTTATTCGTACTTATATGAATGGATTACCTGACGGATTAGTTGAATCTGCGCAGGTGGATGGTGCAGGACATATGAGGATATTCTTCCGAATTATTATTCCTCTGTGTAAGCCGGTTCTTGCGGTAGTAGCATTATTCATCGCAGTTGGACAATGGAATTCCTGGTTTGACTCAATGATTTATAATCCAGGAAGACCGGATTTGACAACATTGCAGTTTGAATTACAGAAGCTGTTGACCTCAGTATCCATGCAATCCGGTAGTGCAAGTACTATGAAGAATGCTAAGAATGCGGTAACACCAGTTTCTATCCGGTCCGCTACAGCAATATTCACCGCATTACCAATTGTATGTCTATATCCATTCCTTCAGAGATATTTCATTGCCGGCTTAACAATCGGTGGTGTGAAGGAGTAATTCTTAATTTGATAATAATTATGAAAGGCAGGGGTACTTCCTTAAAGGAAGCGATCCTCTGCCTTTTTTACGCTCTAAAGTAAGGGCCTGAAAATAGTCAGGAATGAAAGGTAAATATTTTTCGCACTAATTTATCAGAAGATTAAGGCTAGTAAGATGATATTGTGATAAACTAAAAGAAAAGTTTTTCACAAAGGAGTATTTTACTAATGAAAAGAGCTGAGAAAAGACAGTTAAAAAAATCCGAGGGTAATCCTCTAGTTGAACTTTTGAAAGTGCAGAAACATTTTTATAGTAATCTTTGGAATGATTTTGCTGCGGTTCATGACCCGAGACATTCTAGTTATATCGATTATACATGTGATGTCATGCTGGCAATGCCTCTGATGAAAAATATTTGCGATATACGAAGCATGCAAGAAATGACCGAAACATTTAACACGGAAGATTGTATTGCGAATGCAGCGCTTATTACGGAGAAAAAGGAGCTATCAGAGCTACCGCATTATGTTACAGTAAATGATTTTTTAAGCCGTCTTAATCCGGATGAGCTCTCTAACATACGATCGAAAATGATAAAGGCTCTCATACGAAAAAGAAGCTTTGAAAAAGCACGATTCCTGGGACAACACTGGCTTGTCATCGTAGATGCGACTCAACTCTATACTTTTAATAATAAGAATGATGACCAATGTCTTACGAGAACATTTACGAATAAAGAGACTGGCGAAAAAACAACCCAATACTATCATAGCGTTTTGGAAGCGAAGATAGTGCTTGGCGATGATCTCGTTGTCAGTATTGCTAGTGAGTTTATTGAGAATGACGGGGAAGATACCAAAAAACAGAAGAAAATGAGTGTTGAAGAGATTAAGCAGGACTGTGAGACAAAGGCATTTGAGCGACTTGCTACAAAGCTCAAGAAAGCGTTTCCACGCCTGCCAATCTGTATCATGGGTGACAGTCTGTATGCCAGTGAAAAGGTGTTTCAAATCTGTGATGATAATCAGTGGAAATATCTTATTCGATTTAAAGATGGGAGTATTCCATCGGTAGCCACGGAATTCCATATATTAAAAGAACGCGAGGTTCAAAATCAGAGAGATGGTGCGCGATGGGTTAACGGAATCGGTTACAACAAGCGCATGGTAAATGTAATGGAGTTCATATTTCAAAAAGCAAAGAAACAATTGCGATTTCAATGGATTACAAACATTGAGATAACGAAGAAAAAGGTATTGGAGTTTACAGCAACAGGAAGAAAACGCTGGATGATAGAAAATGAAGGATTTAATATCCAGAAGAATTACAGGTATGAAATAACCCACGCCAATAGTAAGAATTATAATGCGATGAAAAATCACTACCTGATAACTCAGATAGCAGATATTATCCTGCAACTATATGAAAAAGCAATACCAATCATCAAGGAACTAAAGAAAAGCATAAAAAATATATCTTCTGATTTGTTAGCAAGCTTTGGACGGCAACTAACAAGAGAAGATATATCCTATACAGAGAAACGCACTTCGTTAAGCATTTCTTGATAGGAACAGTATACCAAAGGAAGTGATAACTGAAAAGAGTAAATTTCAAAAAGAATAGAAATCCACAAAAAAAATGAGCATAGAGAAGTGCGAGTATACGATGTGGATAACTTACCTGAGAAATGACAAAACAGAGGATAGATTTCCACAATTGATGTTTTGGGCGATAACAGGAGAACTTAACGATGTTTACCTTTCAGTTCTGGAAAATAGTACTTTTGCTTGTAAAATGTCAAAAAAGTATGTAAAATAAGAAGGTAGCATGTCTGCCCAGACCAATTTGGCGGGTGATTCGACAGACAAAAATTAATATGGGGGAAAACGATGCGAATTGGATTACTTAGACATTTTAAGGTGAATTGCCCACATAAAAAAATGATGACCTCTAAGGAGTTTCGGGAGTGGTCTGAAAAATATGAGGTATCGAAGGTTATTAAGAAAAAGGTTGATATGTATGGAATCGAGTGGGATATCTGCTATGTTAGTGATTTACCGAGAGCGATAACCACTGCAAAGGAAGTATATAGCGGGAATATACTGATTGATAAGCTTCTTCGGGAAGTGGATAATGCTCCTTTTATACATACGGAACGAATTCGATTACCCTTTGAGATTTGGCATATCTGTGGTAGACTGGCCTGGTATTTTAAGTCGAAAAGTCAGCCAGAAACAATCAATGGAACGAAAAAACGTATTAATATGTTTTTAGACCGTATCGATTGGTCAAAAGAGAACATATTAATTGTGTTTCACGGGTTTATGATCTATAATTTTCAGAAAGAGCTTCGAAAACGCGGCTTTAAAGGTGCAAAGTTAAAAATAGTTAAAAATGGTGTTCTCTACGAATATATACGAGAAGACCAGAAGGATATGGTAGAGAATGAAAATAACGCTGATTTGTGTGGGTAAGCTGAAGGAAAAATATCTGGTTCAGGGTGTTGATGAATATCTGAAGCGCCTAAGTAGGTATTGTACAATTGATATTATCGAGCTTCCTGATGAAAAGACACCCGATCGTGCTTCCGAGGCTTTAGAGGAGAGTATCAAACGTAAGGAAGGTGAGCGGATACTTAAGGTTCTGAAGGAGGACTCATATTGTATCGTATTGGCCATCGATGGTCATATGTTAACCTCCGAAGAACTCGCTAATAAAATAGATACACTCGGTATAACAGGAAACAGCCATATTACCATGATTATCGGAGGCTCTCTTGGTTTATCTGAGGAAGTAAATCGGCGTGCGGACTTCCGTTTGAGTTTTTCTAAGATGACTTTTCCTCATCAGCTAATGCGAATGATTTTACTGGAACAGATATATCGTGCGTATCGAATTATTCATAATGAACCGTATCATAAATAAAATATAGATGAATATACTGATATTTAATTCACTTTTAATCGGACTTTTGACACTCTAATCAATTAATTACAAAAATACAGCAAGGCATGATCTATAATACCAATGCCTTGCTGTAAAAATGTTACGATGTATTCTGTTCCATTCTTTTTATGTTAGTAATGATTCGTTGAATACTTTTCGTAGATAGATAATATTCCTCAGCTAATTCTGCAATACGAAACCCTTTCTTATATTTTTCATATATTTCATAGTTACGTAATCTGGTCTGGTTTTTCGAATCGGTATTCTCGCCCCAGCTTTTATAGTTGGATGGCTTTTTCGGAATATATAAATATTGCCCATCCGCATACTCCTGAATCAGCGTCAGTAATTCCTGCGGAAGTATAAGCTCCGCCCTAATATAGCTCATTTTGCGCCTCCCTAAATATTTTTTCAGGTCGATGCAAAGGCTATTCACAATTCATTATTTGTATCAAATGCAATAGCCTCTGCTACGCATTCAAAATATGTCTTCTTCTCATATAGAATGAGCCCCTTTCCTCAATCAATAATTATCATCTGTTATATTATATAATATCACAGATTATGTAAAATTCAATAGAAAAAGTAAGTAATACCAAAAAAGGAAGTCTTTGGAGCACTTCCTTTTCACGGTTATGAGTTTTATCCATATTAAGCAAATCCGAAATATCGCATAATACCGATAAACATTCCGTATGCAAATCCATATTGATTATCGCGTAACTTTTGAGCATCCGACCAGTTTGTGAGGTAACCGAGTTCTACTAAAAGAGATGTCATTTGTGTTCGGCGGAGTACGTACAAGGAAGGATTAAGCCGAATACCGTTATTTCTAGTGCCGACCGTCTGTACAATTCCATTCATGATCTGCTCACCTAACCAATGAGCCTGTGAATAGAATTGATAAATATATACTTCAGTTCCGTTTATAGCTGGGTTTTCATTGGCGTTGCAATGAATGCTGATAAAGTAATTGGCAGGCCACTCATTCGCCATACGAACCCTTTCAGCAAGGCTGGTAGCATTCGTGGTTCCTAATACAGTAGTGGGTGTTGGCCTTGAGAGCCTTGCTTCAAAACGGGGGTCTGCATTCAGTAGGTTCGCCAGATAGACTCCCACATGGTAGGTGATGTTCTCTTCGTTTAAACCATTTCCAACTGCTCCGGCATTGTGAAAGCCGGTAGGATTGTGACCTTGATCTATAAATATTTTAATAGCCAAAGAAACACTTCCTTTCATCTTACTATTATTCTCTTAGGTAATTGCGAAACGAAGAATTGTGGTCATAGTGAATACAGTGGATACATATTCCGAAGCATACCATAGCGGAAGGAGCGGACTTGCACAGGAATATGTATCTGCTGTATTCATAGTAAGATATCTTAAGAGTTTCGCAATTGCCTATACTATTAATATCTTATTCTTCGAAGATAATGTTGTTACACCGTGATTAGGATGAATAATGATAGTAAGTAAATTGTATATATGCTATAATTAAAAAAGTAATACATAATGCTATAATGTCCATATCAACTGGAGGAGCTATGAGAGGCAAACCGCATACGGCAAATAAGACAAGAGTTATTTCTATAGCTGCAATCACCAGCATCGCAGTGGGTATCGTGCTGGTGATATCAGGCATGTTTTTTTATCAATACAGGATTAAGGGCTTTGAGGTGCCAAAGACCATGTCCGATAAAGAATGTGACTATCATTATGCAATTATTTCGGAGGAGGTTGACGCCCCGTTCTGGGATGATATCTATCTCGGTGCTCTGGAAATGGGAAAGGAACAGAATGCTTATATCGAGAAATTCGGTAGTAACTTATCCGTATCCTACTCCTTATATGACTTGATGAAAATAGCCATTGCATCCAAGGTGGATGGTATTATTTTGGAACCCAATGGAGAAGAAAATATCGATGAGCTCATTAATGAAGCAGATGAGGCAGGAATACCAGTGGTTACAGTGCTAAAAGATGCGCAAACAAGTAAAAGGAAGAGCTTCATCGGTATCAATCGGTATAACCAGGGACAAGTCTACGGAAAAGAAATCCTTGAGCTCCTTGCGGAAGGAAGACATAATATCATAATATTATTAAATGAAGACTATAAAGATTCAAGCCAAATGATGATATACTCCACCATCCTGGATATTGTAGAAAATAGAAATGTTGAAGTGAAAACAGCAACAGTTAATACACAGAGCACATTTAGTTCAGAAGAAGATATACGTAATCTGATAATGGATAATCAAAATCCACCGGATGCATTAGTTTGTTTAACAGCAGTAGATACTCTATGTGCCTATCAGGCTATTGTGGATTATAACAAGGTGGGGAAGATTGATATTATAGGTTATTATGATTCTAACATGATTCTAAGAGCAATAGAGAAAGATAATGTACATGCAACCATGACAATTGATGCTCGTAAAATGGGTGCGTATTGTGTAGAAGCATTAACTGAATATAAGAAGACAAATCATGTTAGCGACTATTATTCTATTGATATCTCTGTTATAAACAAGGACAATGTCATGAATTATATTGAGACAGAGGAACAAGAGATTCAGGAGAATTAGCAGCTTATAAAGTTCGTGTCCACGTATTGTATATGATTAGAGTGAGGAACAGAAATGACAGAGAGAATAAAAAAGGGGTCCATTCGCAGAAGACTGATTATCGTATTCATATTTTCTTTTAGTGTCGTATTATTGGCGAATCTATTTCTGTACAACAATATCAATAAATCCATCGATGACATTGATCAGGTTTATGTAAGCAACATGGAATTGAATGAGCTGATGGAAGCATTGGGTGATGTACAGGATTCTGTATATGAATATTTGAACACCCAGAGTAGTGAAGCCTTAGAGAATTATTATCGAAGTGAACAGAGTTATCGGAAATTAATTGGTGAATTAAATGGGTCAACGATTGATAATGAGATTATCATCATGCAGAAGAATATTAAAAATATGTCGGATACTTATCTTGATATGATTGATGAAGCAGTTGCAGCGAAAAGAGGAAGGAATATTGAAAAGTATAAAGTGATTTATGAAGATGCTGTAACCATGTATGATTATATCAATAACTATATCCATAGCTTGAACAATGAACAGTTCAAATATAATTCGAATAATTATGAACGTTTGCTTCTGTCATTTCGGTATCTGGAAGTTATCAGTATGACAGTGCTAGCCATTATCACTGTTTTTAATATTGCGCTTATCATTATTGTAACACGGAGTGTCACAGAACCATTAACCATGCTGACAAAAGCAGCATATGAGGTGGCTGCAGGTAATTTTGATGTGGATTTACTCCATGAGGATTCTACCGATGAAATTGAAATTGTGACAAAGGCATTTAATTACATGATAGACAGTATCCATCAATATATAACAAAGATTAAAGAAAGCATGGAGCTTGAAAACAAAATGAAGGAAAAGGAACTGATGATGATAAATCATCTGAAGGATGCGCAGCTAAAATACCTACAAGCACAGATCAATCCACATTTTCTTTTCAATACGTTAAATGCAGGTGTTTCCCTGGCCATGATGGAAGAAGCGGACAAAACAGCTCTATACATCGAAAATATGTCCAATTTCTTTCGTTCGAACATGAAGAGCTTCGAGCAGGATTCGACCATTCGGGATGAAATTAATCTGGTCGACAGTTATATTTATATTCTGAATGTGAGATTTTCGGGAGGAATTCATTTTTATAAGGAGATCGATGAAAGCGTGATAGATACCAGGGTTCCGAGTATGATACTGCAGCCGATTGTGGAGAATAGTGTAAATTACGGCATTCGGGATATTGACTATATGGGAGAAATCAGACTGAAAGTGATCATGGTAGAGGATTGCATTGATATTATCGTCTCAGATAATGGAGCGGGCATCGATGATGCCATTGTTAGGAGAATTATGTCAGCTAATCTGGAAGATAAAGCATCCATCAGCGAATCTGCAGTTGCGAAGGATTCCAATGGAATTGGTTTGGGGAATGTGATTAATCGACTGCGATTATATTATAACCGGGAGGATGTATTTGAAATTGCAAGCGAGGGAAGAAACAGAGGAACTACTGTTACCCTGCACATACCCAATTAAGAATGAGATATAAGAAAATGAATAATAGACATAGGAAGGTCTGGAGGTAAGCTATGTTTAAAATATTGCTAGCGGATGACGAAGGAATTGTTACAGATACCTTGAAATTTATTATAAATAAGAATTTTCCAGATCAATGCATTGTGGAGAGTGCGGCATCTGGAAGAAGTGTAATTGAATTAGCCGAAACATTTAAACCGGATATTGCATTTATGGATATTCAGATGCCAGGTATTAATGGCATTGATGCTATGAAGGAAATTAGAAAAACCAATCACTCTGTGATTTTTATTATTATGACGGCATATGATAAGTTCAATTATGCAAAACAAGCAATCAACCTTAGGGTATTGGAGTATTTAACTAAGCCCGTGAGCCAGCAGAGTATTGTAAGTATCCTGACAAAAGCTATGTCGATGATAGAAGAAGATCGTAAGAAGAGAATGAACGATTTAATTATTCGGGAAAAATTAGAAACCGTAATTCCGATTATTGAAGGAGACTTTATCTATGCAATATTGTCTGGGGATGAATTTAACCGGATGGAGGAAAATTATAAAAACCTGCTTAATATTCCAGAGAATTACGGGATGATGATGATTTATGAATTTGGAGACTCTATTGAAAATGGAGTATTGACGAATCCGGTTGGTGTTAGTGTAAAAGCGCAAGCATTCTACAATGTCATTAAGGATTCCATAAAGGATGAGTTTCGATGTGTAGTGGGACCTCTAATGATGAATAGGATCGTAATATTCCTTCCTAGCATGAAACAACAGCTGGATTATGATGAGCGATCTGTATTAATTGAAAAGAACAGAAAAATAATCCGTGAACTGGTTAAATCCTTGGATGTGCAGTTTAAAGTGGGGATTGGGTCAGTCACTTCATTACAAAAACTTTATGATTCCTATCAGGAAGCGTTATCAGCCATTCAGAACAGTAAGGGGCGCGTTGCTCACGTAAAGGACTTACCCATCGGTTGTGAATATGAGGACGATTATCCCATAGATATCGAGAAATCCTTATATGACATGATTGAAAAAGGAAATGTGGAGGGCGCAAAGACAGAGGCCAGCCGTTTCTATCATTGGATGGTGGAGCATTATCCTGATTGTATGATGGATATTAAGCTCAAGGTATTGGAAACGGTGCTATTTGCCGAACAAAAGGCATTCTTAAGCGGAGGAATGACTTATTATTTTGAATATCGCAAGAATTACTTAAAGACTATTATTGATATCGATAATTATGAACTGTTATTGAACTGGTTTCTGGATAAGGTTATGGAAGCAAGCCGTAATATAACCTTGAAGAAGAAAGAACAGGTTAGTGGCACGATTGCTAAGGCAAAGTTATTTATAAAAGAGAATTATCATAAGGATATCTCATTGGACGATGTATCCCGAAGCGTTGATATCAGTCCATACTATTTCAGTAAGCTGTTTAAAGATGAGGCGAAGGTGAATTTTATCGATTATCTTACGAATATACGAATTGAAAAAGCTAAGGAGTTATTACTTAACCGAGATTTCAGTATTAAAAACATATGTATGGAGATTGGTTTACGTGATCCCAACTATTTCAGCAGGATATTTAAAAAGCAGGTGGGACTTACGCCAACCGAATACCGGGAGAATATTAATAGTAAGTAAAGGAGAGGGTTTTTACGAAGGGAAAATGGATTTGGATATGTGTGATTTTGCTAGTCACTTTATGCGGATGTAGTTCAAAAGAGGAGGAAGCGAATACAACCAGAACCTATGAGGATAAGATAAAGATCGGCATCTCCTTTGATTCCTTTGTAATAGAACGATGGCAAAGGGATCGGGATGTGTTTGTATCAACAGCGCAGGATCTGGGAGCTGAAGTCAATGTTCAGAATGCGAATGGAGATACGGAGGAGCAAATTAATCAAATTCAGTATTTTATTGATAAAAAGGTAGATGTAATAGTGCTAATTGCAACAGACTCAGAGGCTTTCAGCAAAATTTTGAAGCAGGCAAAGGATGCAGGAATTACCATAATAGCCTATGATCGACTGGTTCGTAATGCAGCAGTGGACTTATATATTTCCTTTGATAATGAAGAGGTTGGAAGATTAATGGGTGAAACTCTGGTAAAGGGTGTTCCAGAGGGAGGAAATATTGTAACGATATTCGGCTCACCCTCCGATCATAATGTAACACTGGTAGAAAAAGGATTTACGGAAGCGATGGAGGGAAAGGAGTATAATATCATTTATACCACCTATGCTCCAAACTGGCTGGCTGAGGAAGCATTTAATGCTATTAATTGTGCTCTTACGATTAATCCGAAGATTGATGGAGTACTATGCGGGAATGACGACTTGGCAAGTCAGGCGGTTAAAGCATTATCCGAAAACCGTCTGGCAGGTAAAGTGGTAATCACAGGTCAGGATGCAGATCTGGCGGCTTGCCAAAGAATCGTAGAAGGAACCCAAACGATGACTGTTTATAAGCCCGTTGATAAATTAGCAAAAGCTGCAGCACAATATGCTGTAATGTTAGCAAAGGGAAAGAACATATCAGTCACCACAACAATAAATGATGGGACGAACGAGGTTCCCTATGTAAAGCTGGAACCCATTGCGGTAACGAAGGATAATATCTATGATGTGATTATTAAAGGCGGGTTTCAAAAGGAGGAGGAGGTATACTTAAATGTTCCGAATCCGACAGAAGATTTAGAATAGAATCCGATTCCGGAAAATGCTAATGCTAGTATATTTTTTTTATGCATTAGCATTTTTTTATTATTGTATAAGATGGTCAAACCTAATGATAAAAATATGCGGTTTGTCGCAATTAATTCCAGACATATCTATGATACGATGAGCAGGTAAATTAAAGTGATTTGCAGCTCTGAAGTACACTTCGTTTATGAGATGCGGCAGACATTCAAATCACTCATCATATTATTTGGGAGGATTAGGTTATGAAAAGAAAATTGATTACTATCTTGTTATGTATCTCAGTAATTTCCACAATGCTTGTTGGCTGTGGAACCAAGACAACAACATCACCTTCATCATCAGGCAACAGTACTGGTAAGAAAATTGGTGTTGCAATGCCTACAAAGGATTTGCAGCGTTGGAACCAGGACGGCGCTAACATGAAAAAGTCACTGGAAGAAGCAGGCTATGAAGTAGATCTGCAATATGCAAATAACGATATTTCCACACAGGTTTCTCAGATTGAGAACATGATTACCAGTGGATGCGATGCTTTAGTTATTGCTTCCATCGATGGTGGATCTCTTGGAACAGTATTAGCAGAAGCAAAGAACAAGAACCTTCCTGTTATTGCTTATGACCGCCTTATCATGGGAACAGATGCAGTATCCTATTATGCAACCTTTGATAACTACATGGTAGGTACCATTCAAGGCAATTATATTGTTGATAAATTAGATCTTGAAAATCAGGCAGGTCCTTTTAATATTGAATTATTCACCGGTTCACCGGATGATAACAATGCACGCTTTTTCTTTGGTGGAGCAATGGATGTTCTGAATCCTTATATCGAAAGCGGAAAACTGAATGTGGTTTCCGGACAGAAGGAATTTGAAGAAGTAGCAACCTTGAACTGGTCAACTGAAGAAGCACAGAAGAGAATGGAAAACCTGATCACAGCCTATTATGCTGATGGAACTAAGTTGGATGTAGTATTATCCTCCAATGACTCCTGTGCAATTGGTATTAGCAACGCATTAGTAAATGCAGGCTATACCAAAGATAACTTCCCTGTATTAACTGGACAGGACTGTGATATCACATCTGTAAAGAATATCCTTGCAGGAACACAGTCCATGTCAATATTTAAAGATACCCGTACATTAGCTTCCAAGGTTGTAGAGATGGTTAATCAAATCATGAAGGGTGAAAAAGTTTCCGTAAACGATGAAAAAACCTACGATAACGGAACTGGTATTATTCCTACCTATCTTTGTGAGCCTGTATTTGCTGATGTAAATAATTACAAAGAGCTATTGATTGATTCAGGATATTACACCGAGGATCAGTTAAAATAATCAACATGAAAAAGGGTGTTGTAGAAACGTAACTCCTGCAGCACCCTAAAATGCATGACGATAGAAAGTTCTCTTTGTGAGCTTTCTATCGTATATAGCAAATAGAAAGCTCGAAAAGAGAACTTTCTATCGTATTGTGATTAGTGGGAGGAGGAGTACCTTGGCTAACATTTTATTGGAAATGAAGAATATAACCAAACGCTTCCCCGGAGTGAAGGCACTGGATAATGTGAATCTTAAGGTGGAGGAAGGAGAAATACATGCTCTAGTCGGTGAAAATGGTGCCGGAAAATCAACCTTAATGAATATACTGAGTGGAATTTATCCTTATGGAAGCTATGAAGGAGATATTCTGTATGACGGAGAAGAATGCAGATTTAGTGGTATTACAGACAGTGAAAAGAAAGGGATAGCAATTATCCATCAGGAGCTTGCTTTGATCCCATTTATGTCAATCAGCGAAAATATCTTCCTTGGTAATGAGAGAGGTACCCGATATCGTATTGATTGGGAGGAAACCGATCATAAGGCCAAGGATTTATTAAATACGGTAGGCTTATTGGAGAATCCTAGAACTTTGATTAAGGATATCGGGGTTGGAAAACAGCAGTTAGTAGAAATTGCGAAAGCGTTGGCGAAGAATGTGAGGCTGTTGATTCTGGATGAGCCAACTGCTTCTTTGAATGAAGCGGATTCCCGTAAGCTTTTGGATTTGCTTCTTTCTTTCAAGGAGAAGGGCTTAACTTCTATCATAATATCCCATAAGCTGAATGAGATTTCCTACATAGCAGATAAAATTACTATTCTGCGTGACGGAGCTACGATTGAAACCCTTGATAATAAAGCAGAAGTAATATCTGAGGAACGTATTATAAAGGGAATGGTTGGACGTACCATGACGGATCGCTTTCCAAAGCGAAATGAGACAGCATCAGATAAAATCAGTTTTGAGGTTAAAAACTGGAATGTATATCATCCGATTTATGAAGGACGGAAGGTAGTGGACAATGTATCACTTTATGTTCGTCGAGGAGAGGTAGTTGGAATTGCCGGGCTTATGGGTGCTGGTCGTACGGAGCTTGCCCTAAGTATATTTGGAAAAAGCTATGGTGTTAACATTAGCGGAACTTTAATCATTGACGGTAAAGAAGTGAAGCTGCAGAATGCTCATAAGGCGATAGAGAATGGACTGGCTTATATTACCGAGGATCGAAAAGGGGATGGATTAATATTAACCAATCCGATTAGGGTTAATACGACCCTTGCTGGAATGGAAAAAGTCAGCCGTAAAGGAATTGTTGATCATAACGAGGAAAATAGAGCTACTAAAAATTATATAGAGAAACTAAGAACAAAATGTACCTCTATAGAACAGGATGTTGGGAACTTAAGCGGAGGTAATCAGCAAAAGGTCTTAATTAGTAAATGGATGTTTACTGATCCCGATATTATGATACTTGATGAGCCGACACGAGGAATCGATGTTGGGGCCAAATATGAGATTTATTGTATCATCAATCAATTGGTGGCAGAAGGAAAATCGATCTTAATGATTTCTTCCGAACTTCCTGAGTTAATTGGTATGTGCGATCGCATATATGTTATGAATGAAGGAAGAATCGTGGGTGAAGTCATGAAAGAGGATGCGACACAGGAACTCATTATGGGTCAAATACTGAAATCAAGTAAAGGAGTATAAGGATGAATAAAGGAAAGGATTTACTCAAAAAAAATTCAATGCTGATAGCATTGCTTATAGTAACCTTGTTTTTTACCTGGCAAACAGGAGGAACCTTATTGGTACCTCAGAATGTGACTAATCTAATTGCACAAAACGGATATGTAGTAGTTCTGGCAGTTGGTATGCTGATTTGTATCATTACAGGAGGAAATATCGACTTATCAGTAGGATCAATCGTAGCTTTAGTTGGAGCTTTGGCCGGAACCCTGATTGTGACAAAAGGAATGAACATCTGGCTGTCCATCATTATCTGTCTTGCTGTTGGTATCCTAATAGGAGCATGGCAGGGTTTTTGGATCGCATACATAAGAATTCCGGCATTTATTGTAACACTGGCCGGCATGCTGCTATGGAGAGGCGTGGCGTTAATTATATTGGATGGATTGACTATCTCACCATTCCCTGCAGAATACCTCAATATTTTTAATAGCTATATTCCTGATATCTTTGGTGGATCAATTAATATTCTGTGTATTTTGATTGGTGTAATGGTATGTGTCATTTATATTGTATTACAGGTTATCTCCTTAATGAATAAGAAAAAAAGGGATAATCAGACAGGACCAGTGTCAATGATCCTGTTAAGATCGGCTATTATCTGTATTGTAATAATGGCAGCTGCATTTTCAATGGCATACTATAAAGGTATTCCCGCCATTCTTATCTTACTGGCAATTGTTGTAGTAGTGTATTCCTACTATACAACGAAAACGGTACCAGGACGTTACCTGTATGCCATGGGTGGCAACGAGAAGGCAGCGAAACTCAGCGGTATTAATACAAACAAAGTATTATTCTTTTCCTATGTTAATATGGCGTTTCTAAGTGCAGTTGCAGCTTTAATCTGTGTCTCAAGATTCAATTCCGCTGCACCGACTACCGGTACGAACTATGAAATGGATGCTATTGGATCCTGCTTTATTGGAGGTGCCTCAGCATATGGTGGTACGGGAAGTGTCTCAGGGGTAGTAATTGGAGCAATCTTTATGGGTGTAATTAATAATGGTATGTCAATTATGGGTATTGACACCAATGTACAAAAGGTTGTTAAGGGAGCAGTGCTTCTGGCAGCGGTTGCTTTTGATGTGCTATCGAAAAGAAGAAGAAAGTCAGAATAAAGAGGTTCTCCTTTGATTTGTTTTCTATTTTTGTATTATTTTTCAAATATGGGAAATAATAAAGATGATTTTGAAATAGAAAACAAGGAGGATTTTCATGAAAACAAAAGCATTTTGTTTGTTATTATTATTAAGTTTAATTCTTGTAGGATGTGGAAAAAAGGACAAAGGTGACAATACTGCGACTCCGGGTGCATCATCTCCTACTGTTGCACCTACACAGGCAGCTACTACAGCACCTACAACAGCTCCGACAGAAACTCCAGTAGCAACCACAGCACCGCAGGCCACACAGGCGGCAAGTGATACGGATGCAGTAACCACTGCCTCTATTGTGAATGATCAAGAGGGCTTTCTCAATGCAATCGGAACCAACGGAACCTGGATTATATGTCTACTCAATGATTTAACCATTGATAAGGAAATTGCTCTGGAAGGAGAGTTCAAGAATGGGAAGAAGGATGATGCTGGTAATGAGATCATTCAAAGAAAGGTTGCTCTCTACTCCCAGGATGCGGACCGCAATATTACTGCCAGATATACTCTGACAGCACCGAAATTTACCATTCTCAGTCCTCAGGCTAGTATACAGCATGGTACCTTTAAGGGGGATTTATATGTAGGAGTAAAGGATTTTAAGCTAGTAGATACTACTGTGGATGGAAATGTCTATTTTATGACAGAGGAAGCAAAGTCCACATTTACAATGGATGAAACAAGTAAGGTAACTGGTAAGCAGGAAATGCAGAAATAGTTACTGGTTGCGTTTACGCTAACATGACAATTTACTATTTGTTCTGAGAGCAAATGATTAAGTGTAAGGAATTATGAAGTTATAAAATACCAATATATAGCAATAGCACTGGGTTTGATATTATATTAATCGAGCCCAGTGCTATGTTATTTGAATACCATCAATTTCAAATCTCATATATTTCTTGTACAGGCATATACTATCGTGATAAAATAAATTGGTTTATATTGAGAAGCTATTAATGATGATAAAGTATCAGCGCTTCAAAGAATATCCTGTAAGGAGGAAAAATGAGATGAATGAAGAGCTTGGACAAATCGATGCAGACTTAAAGGGATTGTTTGTAGAATCTAAAATAGAGGAAATGAATCAGTTTTTACAGGAACAGCCGGATAATACCGTAAAGGAATTATGTGATTATAATTGGAATATTATCAAAAAGTATTATGACACGGAACGATTTGATCTCTTATTCCAGCATTTTACGTTTGTAGCCTATACCTGTTTTATGGTGGAATACTCATACAAACGCGGATTAATTCTTGACGAGGTATTTCAGATTATGATGATGGTCTATAATGATATCTATGAATTGAAAAGGTCGCAACATTGACAAAGTAGGAATTAAAATGTAAAATGTGCTTCGTAAATAATTTTTAGAAAGAAAAATAAGGAAATTTCACAATAGAAGAGAATGGAGGTAGGGTATGAAATTAATTATCCCTGACGGTTATAATGTAGCTCTTGATATCAAGGAAACAGAAATAGGTATTAAAGCAGTGAAGGATTTTTTTGAGAGGGAGTTGGCAAAGCAATTAAATCTCACCAGAGTATCAGCACCGCTATTTGTTAAACCGGAGACTGGCTTAAATGACAATTTAAATGGTGTGGAGAGACCGGTAAGCTTTGGTGTAAAGGAGCAAAATGATGCCGTAGTAGAGATCGTCCATTCTCTTGCAAAATGGAAAAGACAGGCACTCAAACGTTATGGATTTGCTGAGGGTGAGGGACTATATACGGATATGAATGCAATCCGTCGAGATGAAGATACCGATAATATCCATTCCATATTTGTTGATCAGTGGGATTGGGAAAAGATTATAAGTAAATCTGATCGTAATGTTGATACATTAAAGAATATTGTAAGAAAAGTTTATAAAGCGATTAAGAATACGGAAGTCTATATGGCAAAACAATATGATTATATTAAAGAAATCCTTCCGGAAGATATATTCTTTATTACTTCTCAGGAACTCGAGGATCTTTACCCGAATCAGACACCGAAGGAAAGAGAGAATATAATAGCTAAAGAAAAGGGTGCTGTATTTATCATGCAAATCGGAGGAGTATTAGCCTCTGGTGAACGTCATGATGGAAGAGCTCCGGATTATGATGACTGGAAGTTAAATGGAGATATAATCGTATATTATCCTGTTCTTGATATCGCATTGGAGCTATCTTCCATGGGTATTCGTGTGGATGAGGATTCCCTACTGGAGCAATTAAAAATCAGCAACTGCATGGAACGTGCTCAGTTACCTTTCCAGAAAGCATTATTGAACAAGGAATTACCTTATACCGTAGGTGGTGGAATTGGTCAGTCAAGAATCTGTATGTTCTATCTTCGTAAAGCACATATTGGTGAAGTACAGTCTTCTATTTGGCCGCAGGAGGTTATGGAAGAAGCAGAGAAAAATAATATTCCATTATTATAATATTTCTTCTATGAATAGGAATTATGGTTGTTTTGTTCTATAGGACTAAAATAGGCTCATAGATAAGGCGGTGAATTGCTTTATAGTTAATTTATATCTTATACGACATGGAAGGCAAAATAGCACGTTATGTAATGTGGATGTGGAACTCTCACGACAAGGCCAAATTCAGGCCGAATTATTAAGAGACCGACTCCAGCATTATCATATCGATGCATTATACTCAAGTGATCTGATTCGTGCTAAAGAAACGGCGGCAATCTTAAATGAAGCATTACAGCTTCCTCATGAGATTCGGGAAGATCTTAGAGAAATCTCGTTTGGCCTCATGGAGGGAAAATCTAACGAGTATAATGATGAGCATTTTAAGGAATTCAAAGAGGAACAGAAAAAACTTATAGAGGATATCCCTTATCCGGGTGGAGAAAACGGCACCTCTGTATATGAGCGTGCCATGCCGGTAATACAGGAAATCGTTCAAAGTGGGAAAAAGAATATTATAGTGGTTACTCATGGGGGGACGATTCGTGTTCTGCTTGCAGCCTTATTCGGAAGAAATCAGGCAAGACGCTTTTTGTTCGGTGTATCACTTGAGAATACCAGTATTACCCAGTTGGTATACAATGAAGAATATGACAGATTCTACTTGGAACGTTTTAATGACTTCGCACATTTAGAGGGACATCCAGAATTGTACAGAGAGAATTGGGAAGTGAAATGAGTCAAAAGAAAGCAATTATTTTTGATATTGATAATACCTTAGTTGATCGTAAAAAGGCTTTTTTGAATTTATGTGAATATTTTATTGAGAAGTATTCCAGGGATTATCCCTTCGAAGGAAGCAAAGAAAGCTTAATCCAGGCTATGATAATAGCCGATGCAGACGGATATGGAGGGTTACAGAATTTTATCCCCCGAATACGGAAGTACTGGAAGAGTTTGCCACTATCAACGGAAGAGTTCATTGTTGAGCGTAATGCAGTCTTTGGTGATCTGACAGTTGCGTACCCGGAAACATATGAAGTACTGGAAAAGCTATGGGGAAAATACAGATTAGGTGTTATTACGAACGGATATTCCTCCGTTCAAAGAGGCAAAATGGATACGGTAGGTATAACCAAATACTTTAATAATATTATTGTGTCAGGTGAGCAGCCATGGGAGAAACCGGATCCCCGCATTTTCCTTTTGGCCTGCGAAAATCTGCAGGTGAAGCCAGAGGAGGCAGTATTTGTGGGAGATTATTATCCCAATGATATTGTCGGTGCGATGAATGCAAAAATTATGCCCATCTGGATAACGGAACATCCGGATGAGCATAAGGATTATCAAGGAATTCATATTCCCAGATTAAGTGACCTACTTAATTATTTTATTTAAAAGATAACCGATTCTAAGATATTATGATAGCTGTGGAATATTCTGCTCCATCGCTTCATAAACTTCAATCATTTTATCGGTCCAAATATCAAATTCCTTATCCTCTCGTTGATACTCAGGATGTTTCTCAATAAAATCCAGGGCTATGCGAACACCTTGATCAAAACGTGTGGTTGCAGTGAATTCAGGAACTAGACGTTTGATTTTTGTGTTATCAAATATTACAGAATGAGCCTTGTCTCCGAGTAAACCTCCTAAGAAATCCTTCGATGCTTTTGCCAGAGCATCGGAAGGAATATGAACGATATTTGGTTTAACTCCAAGTGCATTTCCTATGATCTCATAGATTTGATTCCAGGTAAGGCTTTCATCCGAGGTGATCTGAACTGTCTCTCCGATTGCATGGGAATTTCCCATTAATCCAACAAAAGCTTTGGCAAAATCCGTATTATGGGTTAATGTCCACAGGGTATTGCCATCTCCATGAACAATTACTTTTTTTCCGTTCTTAATTCGGTTTATGACACTGTAGCTTCCATTTTTACCGTGTATTGCCAATGGTATCTCTGTATTATCATAGGTATGGCTTGGACGTACAATGGTGATCGGAAAGTTGTGATTGCGGTATTCTGACATCAAATACTCTTCACAGGCAATCTTATTCCGGGAGTATTCCCAGAAGGGGTTGAAGAGAGGAGTACTTTCGGTAATAAATGGACTGGATAAAGGCTTCTGGTAAGCGGATGCAGAGCTGATAAATATATATTGGCTTGTTTTGCCTGAGAACAGTCGAATATCCCTCTTGAGCGATTCTACATCAAATACAATAAAATCTGCTACCACATCAAAATACATTCCCTTTAGCTTTTCACATACGTCAGTCTCATTATATATATCCGCCTGAATTACATGAACGCCTTCAGGAACAAAACTCGGGCGATTCCCTCGATTTAATAAATAAAGTTCAAATCCTCGCTTTGCTGCTAATTCGGTTATAGCTGTACTGATCTTTCCTGTCCCTCCAATAAATAATGCTTTCATGTGTCATGCTCCTTTCTTATGTTATTCATTACATTGCTCTATTCTTCGGTAATAATGTGGACCATGGTATCATCTATGGGAGATTGTAGATAGGTATCCCGGGTCAATCCAAAGATATAATAATCGGTTATCACATTAAGAATAGCTCCCTGATGGATAAGGCCCTCCTGAGTAAAGCCAAGCTTTTGTGCTACTCTGACAGATCCGGTGTTATTACTAAAACACCGAATTTGGAGACGCGTTAGATTTATTTCCTCAAAAGCGGCTTTTATCATAGCTTGTCCAGCTTCCGGAGCAAATCCCTGTCCCCAGTAATTCTTATTAATTCGATAGCCTATATCAGCCTGTTTTTTTAGACGAAAATCATACAATACAATTTCTCCGATTACCTTACCGGTATTCTTTAGTTCCATCAGCCAGGTTAATTCTCTCTTAGCGTGGTATTCCTTCATCGTTGTTTTGTAATGATAGTCGAGCTTTATCTTCTTCTTAGGTCTGCGCCTACCATTGATATCATTGGCTTCATCGTAGATTCCCCAAAAGCGGTAAACACTGTAGTCGTTAATGAATTCCAAGCTATCACGTCCGTCGGATTCACTTTCTGTTATCTGACGTAATATGAGACGTTTCGTTTCTATTTTGGGTAATTTATAGAAAAAATGATCGTAACTCATCTATACCTCCTCTCAATCATGAAATTTCATTGAGTTATCATTATTATCATATATATTTTATGAATTATCAATACAAAGTACAGATATTTCGTGTATTTATCATACAGCTTAGACTAGGCAGGAGCTTAGACCGGATAGATATAGGAATTCATATTTTGCATGCGAAAAGAGAGTATTGTGTTCGTTGAAGTAACTTGGTTAAAAAAACCCTTGCCCAATGTCGAAAAACAGTGCATAATTAAGAACTGAGTATATAATAGTATGGCATCCTCAGTATTATTTGGATAGCTAATTGAAATTCATATAATTAATAACAAAGAAAGTAGGTTTTTTAATGTCCTTAGCAATGACTACATTTAATCAGATTATGATTATGTTCTTTATCATAATAGTAGGTGTTATATGTTATAAAACAAAGCTGGTTGATAAGGAAATGAACAAAAAATTATCAGATCTAGTACTTATGTTAGTTAACCCGATCGTTATATTTATTTCCTATCAACGTGAGTTTAATGCAACCTTGCTCTCGGGATTGATGATATCCTTAATTCTTGCATTTATTACTCATATATTTGGGATACTGATATCTGTTATTGTAATTCGAAAGAAACAGAGAACGGATGTGGCAATCGAACGTTTCGCAATTATTTATTCCAATTGTGGATTTATAGGCATTCCATTGGTTAATGGTGTTTTTGGAAGCGAAGGGGTATTTTATATCACAGCCTATATGACTATTTTTAATCTATTTGTATGGACTCATGGCATGATTACCATGTCTGGGAAAAGCGACAAAAAAACGGTGTTACATGCAATCTTTTCCCCATCGGTTATAGCAACCCTGTTAGGCTTTATATTATTTGTTTCTAGGATATTATTACCGGATATTGCAATTGAAGCCTTGGGTTATTTGGGAAATATGAATACACCATTGGCAATGCTGGTTGCCGGAGTTACCATAGCTCAAACTAATTTTTTAAGATCATTAAGAAAACTCAGAATTTACTTTATTACATTTTTTAAATTACTCTTTGTTCCGATTGTGATGCTGCTGTTTTTTCATTTCATTCCAATGCCACGGGTTGTATTAATTACTTCCGTATTGGCGGCAGCATGTCCTACTGCGGCTACAATAAATCTGTTTTCCATTCGATTTGATAAGAATTATATGTATGCATCGGAATTGTTTGCAATATCTACCATAGCATCCATAATAACCATTCCGCTTGTAATGATAATCGCTAATTGGATATCATAGACGATTGTAGCTTGCGTTAAGTCCTATGTTCGTAGTAAAATATAAGCTAGAGTAGTTTATTAGCCTGCATGACAGAAAAGCGGGGTGAGGTTAGTGTAGCTTCACTCTGTTTTTAAGAAAGGAACAATAATATGAATAACTATGTAATTGTTAGCGATGCAACCTTCGATTTGCCTTACGATATAATAAAGGAATATGATATCAAAGTTATTCCAATGGGTTTTCATATCGATAATGTGGAATATAGTCATTATCCAGATGAAAGAGAGCTTTCGATAGAAGAGTTTTATAGTAAACTAAAAGCGGGAGCAGTCTCTCAGACGACACAGATTACACCGTCTATCTATATGGATTTTATGGGGGAGATACTAAAAGAGGGGATGGATATTCTGTACATAGCCTTTTCATCCGGCTTAAGCGGAACCTATAATACATCTCAGATTGTTCTTCGGGAACTTCAGGAGGAATATCCAGATCGTAAAATATATACAATTGATTCGCGTTGTGCATCCATTGGTGAAGGAATACTTGTACTAAATGCAGCTCAGATGAAAAGAAAGGGACTCTCTATCGATGAGCTGAGAGAATGGGTTGAACAGAATAAGTTACGTGCCAGACATTGGTTCACAGTGAAGGATTTATTTCATTTAAAACGAGGTGGACGTATCTCATCCATTGAGGCATTTGTGGGAACAGCATTAAAAATCAGACCGGTATTAAGTACGGATGATGCTGGTAAGCTAGTAGTAATATCCAAGATTCGCGGGTCACGAGCTGAATTAGACTTCCTTTTATCAAAGCTGGAAGCAGAGGGAGAAGATCTTGCTTCACAGACAGTGATAATTGGACATGGAGATGATCTGGAACAGGCTAAAGAGCTGGAGACAATGATTCTTGGCAAAAACCTGGTAAAGGATATTATTATTGCGAAAATCGGACCAATTATCGGAACTCATACCGGACCAGGAATGTTAGCGCTCACTTTTATGGGAAGGAAATGCGAATAATTAGAATAGAGTCGTATTCATAATAAGTTAGGATACGACTTATTTTCATGCATTCATGTTCTGTTACGAAGCAAGCCATAGCGGAAGGAGAGGGTTTGTGCAGGAATATGTATCTGCTGTATACACAGCTGAGATATCTTCAGAGCTTTGTAATTACCTAATAGAATATAGCGCCAGGAGGTGAATTTGCTTGCATAAGGATGGGAAAAAAAGTGTAGTCGGTGAACAGGTGGTCAAGCCGTATAAAAAGGATGCGGAATATTCCTATACGCTTGGTGCATTTCCAACCTTTGAACTACTCAAAGCCAGACCGGAGCAGGTTAGAAAAGTAGTTATTGATCCAAGTTTTACTGATCAGGAGAAGCTAATCAGCCTGTGTAAGGAACTTATGATAACCTACGAGCATAATCAGAAACTGATATCGAAAATCAGTGATAAGGAGAATTGCTATGTAGCTGCTATTTTTGATAAGTACACCTGTGAATTAGGTTCCGAGAGGCCGCATATTGTTCTGGTGAATCCAAGCAATATGGGAAATTTGGGAACTATTTTACGAACGGCTGTTGGTTTTGGCATCTATGATATTGCAATCATCTTACCGGGAGCAGATATATTTCATCCCAAGACAGTACGGTCATCCATGGGAGCATTGTTTAAACTGCGCTTTCATCAGTATCAGTCATTTCAGGAATACCGTAATGAATTTCAAAAGCATCAGATATTTACCTTTATGTTAAATGGTGAGAACACACTTACTATTCAGGAATGTCCAAAGGTTCAATTGTTTTCCTTAGTATTCGGAAACGAAGCAACCGGTTTGGATGATTCTTATTTAGAGGTCGGAACCAGTATTCTGATTCCTCAGTCACCGGATGTTGATTCGCTGAATCTAACCATTGCGGTGGGAATCGGGGCTTATGTTTTTACAAACCAAAATAAGAAATAGTGATACGGTAATAGGATACAATAATCTATCATTAAGATAGCCTGAAATATAGGCAGAATGGAGGCTGTATGAGATTAAATTACAAACGTACTTTCTTTACTGGTCTTGCATTTTTATCTATTTGTGCTTTTTGGCAGATGTATGACAATGTGATCCCGCTTATGCTGAAGAATACCTTTCACTTGGGAGAAACAATAACCGGATTTTTAATGGGACTTGATAATATTCTTGCATTATTTATGCTTCCGATGTTCGGAGCACTTTCCGACAAAGCAGATACCAGGCTGGGAAAGAGAACACCTTTTATTCTTACAGGGACTATCCTGGCAGTAATATCCATGTCTTTTATTCCAATTGCGAATAGGATGAAAAACCTGACGATGTTTCTAATATTTCTTGGTATGGTTTTACTGGCTATGGGTTCATATCGGTCTCCGGCAGTCGCTTTGATGCCTGATATTACACCGAAGCCACTTAGAAGCAAAGCCAATGCAATTATTAATCTGATGGGTGCACTGGGTGGAGTATATACCTTAGCGATGATTATTCTTTTAGTGGATAAGCAAAAGGAAGATTATACAAAGGTGTTTATTGCAGTTGCAGGTATAATGGTGTTAGCAGTAATCCTATTAATGCTTACCGTACAGGAAAAAAAGATTGCTCTAGAGCTTCGACAGAGTGAAGAGGAGAGTAATCCGACTGAAGATGAAGGGGTTGTAACATCGGACCAATCGAAGAACGGTATGCCCAAAGAGGTTAAAAAGAGCTTTATATTTATTCTATCCTCGATTTTCCTATGGTTCTTTGCCTACAATGCAGTGACAACTGCTTATTCCCGTTATGCTGAGGTGGTATGGGGACTTAAAGGAGGAGGCTTTGCTAATGCATTACTGGTAGCTACGATTGCTGCAATTTTCAGTTATATCCCCATTGGATTTATATCCAGCAAAGTTGGAAGAAAGAAGACAATTATAGCAGGAATTATTATGATGACCGCGTCCTATCTATGTGGTGCCTTATTTGTACATTACTCATCATGGGTATATGTTGTCTTTGCTTTTACCGGAATAGGTTGGGCTGCCATTAATGTTAATTCATATCCTATGGTTGTTGAAATGTGTAAAGGAGCAGATATAGGTAAATATACCGGTGTATATTATATCTTTTCCATGTCATCCCAAATCATAACACCGATTGTATCCGGCGCATTATTAGAGCATGTATCATATCGCACGTTATTTCCCTATGCCGTGATCTTTTCCGCAGCTTCTTTTTGTACTATGCTGTTTGTGAAGCATGGTGATTCAAAACCGGTAAAAAAGAAAGATATGTTGGAGAATTTTGATACACAGGATTAAGGAGTTAATTTACATATGTTAATGAGCATTATTATTTTTATTATAGTCATTGTGCTATTATATTTACTGGCTATTATGCCAAAGTTACATCACAATGCGGATATTAAGAAACTGGATGGCTGGCTTTATGCTCACAGAGGTTTACATAATAATAGATCTGAAGCACCGGAGAATTCTCTCAAAGCCTTTTCACTGGCAGTGGAGAAAGGCTATGGAATAGAGCTGGATGTTCAGCTGACGAAGGATCTTGTACCTGTTGTATTTCATGATTATGATTTAAACCGAGCCTGTCATGCTGATGATAAAATATCCGACCTGAGTTACGAAGAATTAAGAAAATATACGCTTTTTCAGTCCCAAGAGAAAATTCCTACTCTGAATGAAGTATTGTCTGTGGTAGAGGGGAAAGTGCCTCTAATTATAGAACTGAAGATACCTTGGGCACCGGATAAGCTTTGTAATGTGGTTTCAAATATCCTGGATCAGTATCAGGGTGTTTATTGCATAGAGTCCTTTAATCCCTTTGGTCTTATGTGGTATCGGAAGCATAGACCGAAGATCGTCCGGGGGCAGCTTGCTACGGACTTTATTCGTGAGAAAGTAGAAGGAAGTAAAGTTCAGTATGTTATACTTAAGTATTTACTGATGAACTTTTTGACGAAACCGGATTTTATTGCATATCACCATGTATATAAAAAGAGCCTGTCGTTTACGATATGCAGAATACTATATCGAATTAAAACTGTAGCATGGACCATCCAATCTCAGAAGGATTATAATGATAGCAGAGGCTATTTTGAATGGATTATTTTTGACAGCTTCATACCGGAAGAAGTCCGTATGAATTGAGAATGGATTGGGGATGATTATCACATACGAATATGTAAAGGACGGGATGTGGTAATATATTCAATTTGTTAATCATAGGGCTACTCTTTGAATGGCTTTGGTGTTTATCAGACTTAGTGGTAAAACCCAGAATGCTATCTTATGATAAAGGTTTTCACAGAGAAGCTGCCTGTAAGAAGTTTGATCTTTCGGCCTACGAGAAAGCAAGGAAAAAATCATTTACGATCATTTCGGACTTTGGATATCCTATTTCCTGCGAAATACTGGAGCCCCTTCAACGAGAAAGTAGATGGAATAGTGGGAGCTTTTCCCTTGCTGTACTGTGTCATGGATTCGGATGCGCTAAGTATCATAGTTTGAAATACGCAGAGATCTTCCTTGAGCTTGGGTTAAGTGTGCTGATTTATGATCACCGAAATCATGGATTAAGTGGGAAGGCCTATACCTCTATGGGTTATTATGAACGGTATGACTTGAAGAAGGTTCTGGATTGGTGTTATTTGCAATACGGTGAGAATTGCAGAATTGTTACTCACGGTGAATCCATGGGAGCAGCGACGGTTTTATTACATCTGGGAATTGATTCGCGCGTAAAATGTGCCATTGCAGATTGTGCATATTCGGATCTGAAGCAGGAACTCCGTCACCAGCTCAAGCAATATTACCATTTGCCATGCTTATTAATACCGATTGAAAGTGGACTTACTTATCTGAGAGCGGGATTTTGGTATCGAGAGATTTCTCCAATGAGTGTAATGAGAGATATCGAAACACCAGTTATGTTTATTCACGGGAAGAGAGATAATCTGGTCCCAGCGAATATGTCAAAGCTGATGTACTCGCTTAAGAAGGACAAAAAGGCCATCTATCTTGTAGCTGGCGCCAGGCATGGTGAATGCGTCTGCAAAAATCGTGCCGGATATAAAATGAGAGTTGAGAACTTTCTTAAGAAATATTTATAAGTTGCTTCAGGTATTTAAATCTTTTAAATAATGATAGATAGCTCGTAAAGCGTACGTTCCTATCGTATAGGCTGTGAACGGAATAATAGAGTATATAAAAGGGCTGTTGTATAATATATTTGCAGGGCTATGACTTACCATAATGCACTGTCGGAAGAACTTGTTGTAAAATATTGTATGAATAAGATGAACTTTTCTGTTCGTCTAAGACATGCAATATTTACAATTAGTTCTTCCGTCTGTGTGTGAGGTAAGTCATAGTCCTACTGTTACATTATACAACAGCCCTTAGTTATAAAAAATTCTGTTAATCTGAATGCCTATTTCTTATCCAAAGAGGCCATCTTCATTGCGCGAACCTTTAAGGATAAACCAAAGAGATTAATAAAGCCTTCGGCATCGCGATGATCATATAGATCTCCAGTTGTAAATGATGCAATGCTTTCATTATATAAGGAATATGGAGAAGTAGTTCCTTGCTTAATAATATTACCCTTGTATAATTTTAGCTTAACCTCACCAGTAACGTATTCCTGTGTCACATCAATAAATGCCTGATATGCTTCACGCAAAGGAGTGAACCATTTTCCTTCATATACAATATCAGCAAAACGATTACCAATTTCCTTTTTTGCTGTTAAGGTTGCACGATCCAGGATGAGCTCCTCTAGTTGCATATGAGCTTCCATAAGAATCGTACCACCGGGAGTTTCATATACACCACGGGATTTCATACCTACAACACGGTTTTCTACGATATCGACAATACCAATTCCATGCTTTCCGCCAAGCTTATTAAGCTCTTTAATAATATCAGTTGCGGACATTATCTTTCCGTTAAGTGCAGTAGGAACACCCTTCTCAAAGCTTAAGCTGATGGTTTCACCTTGATCCGGAGCTTTCTCAGGTGATACACCCAATACCAGAAGATGATCATAATTCGGAGCATTCTCAGGTAATTCTAATTCCAGACCTTCATGACTGATATGCCAGAGGTTACGATCACGGGAATAACTGTTATCTGCAGAAAATGGAAGGTGAATTCCATGCTTTTCACAATATGCAATTTCCTCTTCACGGGAAGACATATCCCAAATTCTCCAAGGAGCAATGATTTTCAGATCGGGTGCCAGTGCTTTGATGGTAAGCTCAAAACGAACCTGATCATTTCCCTTACCGGTTGCACCGTGACAGATAGCGGTTGCACCTTCCAATCTAGCTATCTCTACCAGTCTTTTTGCAATAACTGGTCTTGCCATGGAAGTTCCCAGTAAATATTTATTTTCATAAACTGCATTTGCTTTTACACATGGGATTACATAATCGTCAACAAACTCATCAACTACGTCCTCAATGTATAATTTCGTAGCACCGGATAACTTAGCTCTTTCCTCTAAACCATCCAGCTCATTTCCCTGTCCCACATCAATACAAACACATACTACATCATAGTCATAGTTTTCCTTTAACCAGGGAATGATAGCGGTAGTATCAAGACCACCTGAATATGCAAGAATAACTTTTTCCTTCATATAATAACCTCCTATCATGGCAAAGTATGAACGAAACCGGTACATTATGATTCCCATACCTGATTTCCTATTGCATTTATTTTAATTGCATGCCATTTATATGTGATTAAATATACAACATATTTTATTATTATGCAATAGGAAAAATTAAAATATAACAAAAAAGTTGTGTTATATAACTCTTTGAAGAAGCGATAGGATTGGAGCAAGCCGGAGGCTGGAAGTATATCCTCCACGGAGCCGCTTGCGCTTAATTGCGCCTAGTAGCGGTACATAAGGCTCTATAGAACAGAGCCTAAATACCGACTGGCGCAAATGCTCCGTTCTGGATATACTTCCAGCCTCCGGTTTGCCCCAATCCTATCGCTTCTTTGTCGTTACATAAGACTCTAAAGGACAGAGTCTTATGTAACGACAAAGGTTTTCATTAAATTGTCTCATATGAAGTAGTTACTCGTATCTATTCTGTAATTGAAATCGTACCGGAACTCTGGTGTAGTCTGGATATTAATCAATCAGGACACGGTTTCCTGGTTCGTATAGCTTGAAGGGTAACCAGCTAGGACAATGTATGTAGTACGTGTGGTCTGTAATTTGAGTATGAACTGTTATGCATTTGTATATATACTTTCTTATTTTATGAAATAATAGGCATATACATTGATGGATAATTTTTATATAATAGGAAGGGTTAGGGTAATTACAATAACTGAGAATGAATACGTTAATCGGTGTAAAAAAATATATATACTTAAGAAAGGCGGGGAATTATGTATAAAGTGATTTTGGCATCGGGATCGCCAAGGCGGAAAGAGATAATGGATATAATGGGAATAAAATATGAAGTGATATCCAGTGATGTTAAGGAAGAGGTTCGTGAGACAGAGCCTGCCGCAATGGTTAAGGCACTGGCAATACTTAAGAGTAATGCTGTCGCGGACATCATTAATAAGGAGAAGCAAAAAGATCAGGAGTATATTATTATTGGCGCAGATACCATGGTATTTTATGAAGAAAATGCGTTGGGGAAACCGAAGGATGTGGAGGATGCAGTCAGAATGATCTCGATGCTATCTGGAGATACACATGAAGTATATACTGGAGTGGGTATTGTTATCCTTCATAATGATGGAGCAAGAGAAGAGCTTTCGACGGCAGTCTCCACGAAGGTATCTGTACAGGACATGACGATGGATCAGATTAGGGAGTATGTGGCTACGGGTGAGCCTATGGATAAAGCGGGGGCATATGCTATTCAAGGGCAATTTGGTATATATATTAAGGAAATCCAAGGTGATTATTATAATGTAGTTGGCTTCCCGATTGCAAAAATCTATTCTATGCTATTGAAAAAAGGGATTGATATAAAAAAATTAAAATAGGTATTGCATAAAATTTAACTCGGATGTATAATTATAAATATTTTTCAGGAAAGTAGTTTTCTGGAAGCTGATTTATAATACACAATGGGGTGGTGATGAGATGATACGACTATTCAGGATGGAGGATTATGAAGATGTGCTTCGTCTTTGGACTAAAACAGGTGGTATCGGCTTAAGAACATTGGATGATTCATATGAAGGAATAGAAAAGTTTGTAAGAAGAAATCCAAATACGAATTTTGTTGCAATTGAGGATAATCGTATCATTGGCGTAATCCTGAGTGGTCATGATGGACGAAGAGGATATATTTATCACGCCTGCGTTGCAGAACAGTACCGTAAGCAATCCATTGGAAGAACACTAGTTGATAAGGTAATTGAGGCGATGAAAGCAGAAAAGATTACAAAAGTATCACTGGTATGTTTTGCTGACAACAAGCTTGGAAATCATTTCTGGTGTAGCCAGGGTTGGAATCAACGGTCTGATCTGAATTATTATGATAAAAGTATAAATGAAATGAATATATGAGTATTTATAGAAAATAGTATTTATGCAATGAAGGCAAAGTTATGGGAGTATAACCCATAGAGAAAACGCTTAGGAGGATAGGAATATGAAGATAATAGAAGGCGGAGTAACAGCATCACAAGGATTTCAGGCATCGGGTGTATATGCCGGAATTAAGAAAAATAGAAAAGACATGGCATTAGTATATTCATCCGTACCTGCAAAGGGAGCAGGTACCTTTACTACAAATGTTGTGAAGGCAGCTCCTGTAATATGGGATATGAAGATCACAAAGGAAAGTCAATATGTTCAAGCTGTAGTACTAAATAGTGGTGTTGCCAATGCATGTACCGGAGCGGAAGGTGATAAGAATAATGAGTTAATGGCTGAAGCTGTTGCTAAGGCATTAAATATTCCGATTAATTCTGTATATACTGCTTCTACAGGTGTTATTGGAAAGCAGATGCCTATCGATGTAATCGTGAAAGGAGTATCCCTTCTTGCTGGTGAACTGAAACCAGGATTGGGAGCAGGAGCACAAGCAGCAGAAGCAATCATGACGACGGATACATATCCGAAGGAGTGTGCGGTAAGCTTTGTAATAGACGGAAAAGAAGTAAAGCTCGGAGGAATGGCAAAGGGTTCTGGAATGATACACCCCAACATGGCTACGATGCTGGCAGTAATAACTACGGATCTGGCTATCAGCAAAGAACTGTTACAGGAAGCATTAAGCGAGGATGTAAAACATTCCTTTAATATGATAAGTGTGGATCGAGATACCTCTACCAATGATTCCTTGCTGATCCTGGCGAACGGTCTGGCTGGGAATAAAGAAATCACGGAGAAGAACGATGATTATGATGCCTTCTGCAAAGCATTAAACTATGTTACAACGAACTTAGCCAAGAAAATAGCGGCAGATGGGGAAGGAGCAACCAAATTACTAGAGGTACAGGTGATTGGTGTAAAATCTGAAGAAGATGCCATATCCATAAGTAAATCAATCATTACCTCGAACTTAGTAAAATCAGCAGTATTTGGTAATGATGCAAACTGGGGAAGAATCCTGTGCGCTATGGGCTATTCAGGAGCAAGATTTGATCCTGATAAGGTAGACCTTTATATTGAGAGTGCTGATGGAAAGCTAAAGCTTGTGGAGAATGGATTAGGTACGGATTATTCGGAGGAATATGCTAGTAAGCTTCTATCGGGTAAGGAAGTCAAGGTAACCGTAGATCTGAAATCGGGTAATGCCACGGCAACTGCCTGGGGATGCGATTTAACCTACGACTACGTGAAAATTAATGCAGATTATCGATCATAAGATAAGGCTATAAATAAACAATTATTCAGGAATTACCCGGTAGGCTATGTAATAATCCGGGAATTCTTGTACAATTTATTTAGATAGGAAAAGGAAGGAAACAATACAATGGACCAAATGAATCAAATACTTTTAAAAGCCCAAACATTAATTGAGGCTCTTCCCTACATACAGAAATTTAATAATAAGAAGGTTGTAGTAAAGTACGGCGGTAGCGCTATGCTGGATGAAAGTCTTCAGTTAAATGTAATAAAGGACGTTGCATTACTTAAGCTGGTAGGAATGCAACCAATCATCGTACATGGCGGAGGTAAGGAAATTACGAAATGGCTGGGACTTCTTGGCCATGAGTCACGCTTTGTCGAAGGGCTTCGGGTAACTGATGAGCAAACCATGGAGGTAGCTGAAATGGTACTCGGCAAAGTGAACAAGAATCTCGTACAAATGGTCGAAAAGCTCGGTGTAAAAGCCGTAGGCATCAGTGGTAAGGACGGAAGTACACTTAAGGTAGAAAAGAGAACAGTGAATGGTCAGGACATTGGATTTGTAGGTAATATCAAGGAAGTAAATGCGGATCTGATCAATACGCTGATTGATAACAATTTTGTACCGGTGATTGCACCTATCGGTCTGGATGATAATTATCAAAATTACAACATTAATGCAGATGATGCAGCCTGCGCGGTAGCTACAGCCATCGGTGCCGAGAAATTGGTTTTCTTAACAGATATTGAAGGGGTATATGCAGATCCACAGGATAAAAGCAGTTTGATTTCCGTATTGACATTGGATAAAGCAGATGAGCTTCTTGACAGTGGCTTCATCGGTGGTGGCATGTTACCAAAGCTTAAGAACTGTGTGGATGCTGTGAAAAATGGGGTTAACAGAGTGCATATTCTGGATGGTAGAATTGAACACTGTCTTTTACTTGAATTCTTTACGAACAAAGGTATTGGTACTGCAATCATCGATAAGAAAAGCATGTTTGAGAATGAGACGATAGAGAAGTAATTAGTCGTATTGATGAAAATATTGTTATAGCGAAGAAAAATCATGGATGGAATGCAATTGAAGGGAGGATTATTATGAAACAATATATAGATGAAGCAGAAGCTTTATTGATGCATACTTACAATCGATACCAGATCGTATTGGATCGGGGCGATGGTGTATATGTATATGACACAAATGGAAAAAAATATCTGGATTTTGGTGCGGGAATAGCAGTGTTTGCTTTGGGATATGGACATAAAGAATTAAGTAATGCGCTGAAAAGCCAAATTGATAAGTTGATTCATACTTCGAACTACTTCTACAATGTTCCGACTATTGAGGCTGCTAAGAAATTAACTAAGGCCTCCGGTATGGATCGTGTATTCTTTACAAATAGCGGTACAGAAGCCATTGAAGGCGCGGTAAAGCTTGCAAGGAAATACTACTATAAAAAGCATGGAAAAGCAGATAGTGAGATCATATCCATGGGTCGTTCCTTTCATGGAAGAAGTATGGGTGCATTAAGCATCACCGGAACGAAGAAATATCGTGAGGCATTTGAGCCATTAATTGGGGGAGCTGTCTTTGCGGAATATAATGATCTGAATTCAGTGAAGGCGCTAATTAATTCAAAAACCTGTGCAATTGTTATGGAGACTGTTCAGGGTGAAGGAGGTATTTATCCGGCATCGAAAGAATTCATTGAAGGCATACGTGCTCTCTGTGATGAACATGGAATTCTCCTGATTCTTGATGAAATCCAGTGCGGTATGGGAAGAACGGGTGCA
Source organism: Variimorphobacter saccharofermentans (assembly GCF_014174405.1). Lineage (GTDB taxonomy): Bacteria > Bacillota > Clostridia > Lachnospirales > Lachnospiraceae > Mobilitalea > Mobilitalea saccharofermentans. The sequence goes on from NZ_JACEGA010000001.1 coordinate 1,647,991, forward strand.
ATGTTTGCTTATCAGAAATATGGAATAAAACCGGATATCATAACCTGTGCAAAAGCAATCGGATGTGGTATACCAGTTGGAGCATTTGCAGCTACGGAAGAGGTTGCAGCAGCATTCGAAGCGGGTGATCATGGAACAACCTATGGAGGTAACCCACTAGCCACTGCAGCTGTGAGTAAGGTATTCGATATATTTGAAAGTGATAATATATTAGCACATGTTAATGAAATAGCTCCGTATTTAGAACAGAAGCTGGATGCACTGGTGAATAAATATGATTTTATTCTGGAACGTAGAGGCATGGGGCTGATACAGGGACTGGAATTTAAAATTCCTGTAAAGGAGATAATAGAAAAGGTATTGAATGCAGGACTTGTATTGTTTACAGCAGGTAACAATATCATCCGATTTGTTCCTCCTCTTATTATCGAAAAGCAACATGTTGATGATATGGTAGGTATATTGGATCAGTGTCTAAGCACGATATCTAAGTAATCATTTTATGGTAATGGTTCAATATGAATTAATAGAATATTAAGTTTAATTTGGGCTGCTGATATTTGTACAACAGCCCAATTTTACTTAAGGAATCATGTAAGAATAAAAACTGCAAGCTCTGAGTATATTCTGATGGAAAACTGTATACGAACAACCAACTTTGGTAATGTTAAGAGAGAATAGATCTTTAATAAGGATTGAAGAAGAAAGGCAGGAAGGCAAAGTATGTGGGGTATCCTAATTGCGATTCTCTCAGGAGCATTAATGAGTATACAGGGTGTTTTTAACACTGGTGTAACAAAGCAGACCAGTATTTGGGTATCGGCAAGTTTCGTTCAGTTTACTGCATTATTAGTATGTCTAGGTGCATGGGTAGTAACCGGAAGGCAGGGGTATTTTAAGGAATTATTTAAGATTGACAATAAGTATATGCTACTGGGAGGTGTCCTGGGAGCGTTTATCACATATACGGTAATAAAGAGTGTGGATACATTAGGCCCTGCAATGGCGAATATGTTTATCATCACAGCACAGCTCATAGTAGCATATTTAATCGAGATATTCGGAATCTGTGGAACGGAGAAGGTACCGTTTGAGTGGAGAAAACTGGTGGGACTTGTTCTAGTAATAGCAGGGATTATCATTTTTAAGTGGAATCGTGGAAATTGCACTTGATAATGTTTGAATTATAGTGGAAATACCTATTGTAAATGATGTGCAGATTATGTAAAATAAGATTGTCTGAAAAAGTATAGAGGGTACTTTTTAAGTCTTCTTCAACTCAAGGAGGAGACAATGAATAAGAAGCTCATTATTTTAGGAGTTGTTATTGGCTTTATCATAATATCGGGAGTTTATTACAGCTATTCCCGCCTGAGCAAATCTGGAGAAGCCGTCTCACTAATCACCACTCTTAGTGAGGATGACGTGGATAATTCGAACAAGAAAGCGGATGCCAACTCATTAAATACCGATACAGAGAAGACTCTCGAGGAAGATCCTAATATCGATAAGATAGATGAGTCTAAGGAGCCGGATGTTTCGGAATTGGGAGATGAAGTCAGTGAACACTCAGTTATTTATGTACATTTATGTGGAGCAGTGAAACATCCTGGTGTATATCAGGTTGACACAGGAACCAGATTATATGATGTAATACAGGTATCCGGAGGCCTTACTGGGGATGCTGCAGGAGACTTTATAAATCAGGCTCAGGAGGTCACAGATGGCCAACGTATTTATATTCCTAGCAAGGAAGAGGTAAAGGAACTGGAATTATCCGATTATATCGCAAACCCTTCCGGAGATTATGATAATTCACAGAAGAATGATAAAACCTCCGAATTAGTAAATATCAATACGGCTGACAAGGAGGAATTAATGACACTCCCAGGAATTGGACACGCAAAGGCTGACAGCATAATTGAATATCGTTTAGCTAACGGTAAATTTATGAATACAGAAGATATTATGAATATACCGGGTATAAAGGAAGGACTGTATCGTAAGATTTCTTCGTATATTACAGTAAAATAGCATTTCAATCTAAGTATACTTATAGTAATATAGAATATAAAGGGTATGTGAAAGAAGACCATACTATAAATGAGGTGAAAAGAATGGCAAAGAAAGTACTTGTTGTTGATGATGAGAAATTGATAGTGAAAGGAATTCGGTTTAGTCTAGAGCAGGACGGTATGGAAGTGGATTGTGCCTATGATGGAGAAGAAGCAATAGAAGCCGCGAAAAAGAAAGAATATGATGTTGTATTACTGGATGTTATGCTTCCAAAGCTATCCGGATTCGAAGTATGTCAGCAAATAAGGGAATTTTCTTCGATGCCAATCATAATGCTCACTGCAAAAGGAGATGATATGGACAAAATTCTTGGCTTGGAGTATGGAGCGGATGATTATATCACAAAGCCCTTTAATATTCTTGAAGTAAAGGCAAGAATTAAGGCAATTATTCGCAGAAGTACTAAGAATACAACAACGAATAACAATGATTCAAAGACGGTAGTGTTTGGTGATATGAAGATAGATTGCGAAAATAGACGTGTCTATATTAGCGGAAAAGAGGTCAATTTAACAGCTAAGGAATTTGATCTGCTGGAATTACTGGTATTTAACCCGAATAAGGTATACAGTCGTGAAAATCTGTTGAATATTGTTTGGGGCTATGACTATCCGGGTGATGTAAGAACAGTGGATGTGCACATTCGTAGATTACGGGAAAAGATTGAAAGCAATCCTAGTGAGCCAAAATATATACATACAAAATGGGGTGTTGGATATTTTTTCCAAAATCAAGAGTAAATTGAAGTTTTTAAATAGTATGCGAATATATCTGCTATTGGCATTTATCCTATTAGGTGTGGTTCCATTGTCTTTCTTCTCACAGGTATTACTGAATACCTATGAGGAAAATGCAATCAACAATCTGGTGGCAGAGCTGCAGAATCAATGCAATATGCTCAGTAAATCACCATATACCACGACCTATCTTACCACGGGTGATGTACCGGAATTTGATTCTGATATAGCAAAAATAGCAGAGATTTATCATGGTCGAATTATTATTGTGAATAGTAACTTGAACATTGTGAAGGATACGTATTCACTCTATAAGGGTGATTATTTGATATCAGAAGAAGTGATCCAATGCTTTAACGGTACCAATCAAACCTATCATGACCGGCAGAATCACTATCTGAAGTTAACCTACCCCATCCTACAGCTACAGGATGACAAGGCCCAGCAGGAAAGCAAAGAAGTGGCGGGCGTTATTGTTATGAGTTTCTCCACAAAGAATATACAAAGTATTCGTGACAGACTTGAGCAGAGAGTTGTTCTATTTGCAATAGCACTTGCCGTTATCATTGTCGTATTTGCTATCTATTTCTCCGGTATTCTGACGAAGCCCTTAACAAATGTAGTGAATTCGATTGATCGTTTGACTGAGGGTTTTATGGATGAGAGTGTGTCGATAAAGGGATTTAATGAGATAGAGAAAATCTCAGATTCCTTTAATCACATGATTAACCGAATGCAGAAGCTGGAAAACTCCAGACAGGAATTCGTTTCTAATGTTTCCCATGAATTAAAAACGCCGATAACCTCTATTAAGGTGCTTGCCGATTCTCTATTAATGCAGGAGGATACTCCGGTAGAGCTTTATCGGGAATTCTTAGTGGATATTACGGATGAAATAGAGAGAGAGAATAAAATCATTAATGATCTGTTATCCCTGGTTAAGCTGGATAAGACGTCTGGAGATATGAATATTACCTCCATTAATATTAATGAATTGCTGGAACAGATCTTAAAACGATTGAGCCCGATTGCAAAAAAAAGGAATATTGAACTGATTTATGAAAGTTTTCGTCCGGTTATTGCGGAAGTAGATGAGGTGAAATTATCTCTTGCAATTTCAAATCTGATTGAAAATGCAATTAAATATAACATAGAGGATGGATGGGTCAGAGTATCCCTGAATGCGGATCATAAATATTTCTTCATCAAAGTATCGGACTCAGGAATAGGAATACCGGAAGATGCTATAGATTACATCTTTGAACGCTTCTATCGTGTGGATAAAGCCAGATCAAGAGAATCCGGCGGAACCGGATTAGGATTGGCAATTACTAAGAATGTAATCCAAATGCATCGTGGCGCGATTAAGGTATACAGTAAGGAAGGCGAAGGAACCACCTTTAATGTTCGAATTCCGCTAAACTATATTGTATAATCGGAAGGAATGTTTTGTATGAAAATAATGAGACAGCATCTGGTTGCTTTGATACTGGTTTCCCTTGTAATATTGCTTTCGGCTTGCCGGTCGAAGGATCCGAATGAGGAGTTAGCAAGTGAGTCCCAGTATAAGGTTTATTATATCAATTCAAAGACTTCCGGTTTGGAAAGTGTTAATTATGAAATAGCTGCGACAGAAAAAGAGGATCAGCTTAAGGAGCTATTTGACCAGCTAAAAAGAAAGCCGGATAATGTCTTGTATAAAAGTGCTATACCAGAGACAATCTCGGTGAAAGAGTATAAGTTTAATGAAGATGGTCTGCTTACGATTGATTTCGATGTCAGTTATAGTGAACTCACTGGCATACCGGAAGTACTATGCAGGGCTGCAATTGTTAAGACCCTGTGTCAGATACCGGGCATTGATATTATGGAATTCAATATCAATGGTCAGCCGTTACAGGTATCAGGTAATACGGTAGTAGGATTTATGACAGCGGAAGACTTTATTGATAATACCGGATCGGATACCAAAGTGAAGCTTTATTATGCAAATGAAGAAGGAAATGCATTAGTGGAATATATTGCGAAGGTAAACCTGACGGGAACCGGAACAATAGAAGAGCTTGTGCTCAATGAATTGATCAAGGGACCCACTGAAATTGGAATGATGAAAACCATTCCAGAGGGTACCAGTCTGATTAGTGTCACAACCAAGGAAGGATTGTGTACGGTGAATTTTAATGAAAAATTTCTGGATAAAGTACCGAATGTGACAGATGAAATAGCAATCTATTCTGTTGTTAATACACTGGTAGAATTACCGAATATTAATAAGGTGCAATTCTTAATAAACAATGAGACAAGAAAAACATATCGTGAAGGTACTGCCTTTGACGGAATTTTCGAACGAAAGCTACAGTTGATAGAAGGCAGTAATTAGCGTGGAATGGAGGAGTAATTATTGATTAAACGGCCACTTATCTGGCTGTCATTTGCTTATATCATAGGTATTTGCTTTACCTGGAGCAAAATGGAGATATCATGGGCATATATTCTGATAGCCGTATATCTTTTCCTGATCTCATATCTGTTTCGTCAAAATCACAAGAGAATTTTCAACCGGCAGGACCGGTATATCTGGTTCCTGCCATTACTATTTCTAATGGGCGTATTTTCAACGCTTGAGCAGATTAAGCCGCCTGAGATTGATCGCTTCTTTGAACGAGAAATCAGATGTGAGCTGACCGGGGACATTACTACTATTGTAGAACGAGAAAAGGGAAAGACACTTTATGTAACCAGGAACACGATTACCTTGTCTGACGGAAAATCCTTTCTATGTGAAAATATTATCATCTATACCTCGAATTCACTGACCTATCGGGTCGGTAATCAAATCATCGCAAAAGGAAAGCTTCAAAAATTCTCTAAGGCCACCAATCCAGGCCAATTCAATGAACTGCTATACTTCCAGATAGAAAATATCGATTATAAAATGATATCCGATGAGATTATGATTTCTGATGCTGGATATTCCAGATATCATGCGTTATTAGGAGAAATAAAGACAAAGTTCATGAAGGTGTATCAAAAAATTCTGCCTCAGAGGAATTCTGGAGTGATTATTGCCATGCTTCTTGGCGAAAAGCATTTACTTGAGGAAGATATTGAAAGCCTTTATCGGGAAAATGGACTATCCCATATACTTGCAATCTCCGGTCTCCATACATCTCTTATTGGAATGAGTATTTTCTGGATACTAAAGCGATGCAGGATACCAGTCATTCCTGCCACCTTAGTAACCATACTTTTTCTTTATAGCTATGGCATTCTCACTAACTTCAGTATATCAACCAACCGCGCAGTAGTTATGATGATCATTCAGCTGCTTGCGGCTATCTTCGGAAAGACCTATGACATGCTTTCTGCTATGGCACTGAGTGCTTTGATCATACTTCTTCAAAATCCACTTCAATTATTTAGTGCCGGATTTCTGCTATCCTTTGGCGCTGTCTTGGGAATTAGTGTTATCTTACCGTGTTTTCGAAAGTTAATCTCCCCCAAGAATCAAATTATCGATAAGCTTCTTCTAAGTATATGTGCCCAGATTGCTACAACTCCCATGATATTATTATTCTATTATCAATATCCGCTCTATGGGGTCCTGACAAATTTGGTTCTTTTGCCTCTTATGACATTATTAACTCTTACTGCTATTCTGGCAGGAGTCATCGGAGTCTTCTTCCTCCCGGCAGGAGTCTTTCTAGCTGGAGGAGTAGAATATATCCTTCGGTTTTACGAAGGGGTTTGTAAGCTGGGTAGTTCACTTCCATATAATTTAGTAACCGTTGGAAAGCCCAATCTCCTTCAAATTACATTGTATATCCTACATATCATTTTGTTTGCTTATATTGCAAATCGGAAGCAATGTAAAATCATTCTTCTCATTCCGCTTTTTGCTACGTTTATCCTTCTCCTTCCACAGCAAAATCCCGGTTTACAGATTACGATGCTGGATGTAGGTCAAGGAGAGGCAATCTATATGAAAACGGATCAGGGAACAACTTTTCTTGTGGATGGCGGAAGCAGTGATGTGAAAAAGGTCGGCAGCTACAGGATTGAGCCCTTTTTGCTATCACAGGGAAGCGATACACTTCATTACGTGATTGTTACACATTCAGATTATGATCATATTAGCGGATTGACAGAGCTTATTCTGAATCATCGTATTACGATACATCATCTTATCCTACCATATCTCAAAACAAAGGATGAAGCCTATATGGATTTGGAGAGCTTGGCTATAGATAATGGAATCTCTGTACATTATATACAGGCAGGCAATACTTTAACAGAAGGCAGGTTGAACATGACCTGTCTTCATCCATCCGCCGATTTTATTGGTACTTCCAGTAACTCTTTCTCTACTGTATTAAGTGTAAATTATGGTGAGTTTGATCTACTATTGACAGGAGATATGGATATGGGTGGAGAGGATGAACTAATTTCTATGATGGATTACGATATTTTACAGGTAGCTCATCATGGATCGAAGTATTCCACAAGTAAGGAGTTTCTCAACGTAGTTAAGCCGGAGTATTCATTGATTTCCTGTGGTAAGAACAATCGCTATGGACATCCTCATATGGAATTGTTGAATCGATTAGATGATGTAGGAAGTGAAGTGACAATTACATATGAAAGCGGAGCCATTACTATAATGACAGATGGGGAGAGGGTGTTGGTTAGAAAATATACTGATTAAATATTATGCATTATTCCATTATTCATTGATTTAGTAGCTTATGCAACATGTTTAATAGCAAAAATAGTACATAATAAAGAAACCAGGAATTACTCCAACAATTGATGTATTGTAAATTATGCTTTTTTTGTTATTATATAGTAAGTATAAGAATTGAATCGCCGCGTTCCAGCGTTGGAAAGAGCACTGTCAGTGAGTTAATTTAGATAATAATGAGAAGGAGACAATTTAAATGGATGCAAGAAAGTTATTGGACATCTTATCGGTTGCAGAAAGGTTAAAAGATACGACACGTCATTGCTATACAGCAAAAGGAAGACATGAAAGTGTAGCGGAGCATAGTTGGATGATGACGCTGATGGCATTCTTCATGCGGGACGAGTTCCCCGAGGCAGATATGGATAAAGTTATTAAAATGTGTATTATTCATGATCTGGGCGAATGTTTTACTGGGGATATTCCAGCTTTTGATAAAAATCAGGCACATGAAGAAGTGGAGGAAAAAGAATTGTATCATTGGATTGATTCTCTACCTCCAAGATATTCAACAGAAATGAGAGAGCTTTATGAAGAAATGAAAGAACGTAAAACGATTGAAGCCAGAATCTATAAATCTATTGATGGCCTGGAAGCATTAATTCAGCATAATATTTCTGATTTGTCTACATGGATTCCGAAGGAATATGAACTTAATCTCACCTATGCGGATGATAAAGTAGGTTTTTCCGAATATCTTATGGAATTAAGACAGGCTATCCGCCAAGATAGCATTAAAAAAATTGAAGCAGGTAAATAATAATCCTTGAAAAAGTAAGAAAATACAGGTATAGTAGGGTGTATATTTTACTAGCTCATCTTTGATGAAGTCAGTATTCATATGTCAATAATGCATCTAATATTACTCATATAGTGGAGGGATACAAATGATAATTGATACTAGTTTAGAAGGTTTTAAGTTAAGATTCGCAGAGGAAAAAGATGTTCCTTTAATACTGGAATTGATTAAGGAATTGGCTGATTATGAAAAAATGCTGGATGAAGTGGTTGCGACAGAAGAAGATATATACGAATCCCTATTTGAAAGAAAAGTGGCAGAGGTTGTTATCGGGGAATATCAGAATAAACCGGTTGGTTATATAATATTCTTTCATAATTTCTCAACGTTCTTAGGAAGACCAGGCATTTACTTGGAAGATTTATATGTGAAACCCGAAATGAGAGGAAAGGGTATGGGAAAAATCATGCTTTCTTTTCTTGCTAAATTATGTATAGAAAGAAAGTGTGGAAGATTAGAATGGAATTGCCTGGACTGGAATCAACCATCAATAAACTTCTACAAGCAAATGGGTGCAATTCCTATGGATGAATGGACAATATACAGAGTATGTGATGATGCATTAAAGAAATTAGCGATGAGGTTCGATGAGTAGGATTTACTAAAGCAATCTCATTTAATTATAAAAAAGAATTGACAAAACAAGTATTCCTGTTATATCATATGCCAATATTATGAAGTTTAGTTTTCAACTATCATATTGTTGTCAATGAATATGACATAGGCGTCTTAGCTTAGACTAAGGCGCCTTTTTTAGTTCATGGCATGATACCTTAGAAGCTGATATCTAAAATATGAAAGTTATGTTTATTATGTAGAAAGGATGGTGCTTGTATGAAGAGTATAGGAATGCTTCATAAAGAAGATCGAAAACGGATCGGAACCCGAAGAATAATTGAGAGTATTGTATTACTCCTATTATTATTGTTCGGGATCATCTGGTCCCAAGGCAGGGAAAAGCAAAAGGAGCTGCTGATCGCTGCTGCTGCAAGTATGAAGCCGGCGATGGAAGAACTGCTTGAAGATTACCGAAAGCAACATCCGGAGATTAAGATTCAGATTACATATGGAGGCTCCGGTACTCTGGAACAACAGATACGCCAGGGAGCACCAATTGATCTATTCCTTTCGGCATCAGTGGACAATATGGATTCACTGGGTGAAGATGATTTGATTATAGATAAAACCAGAGTCGATTTATTACAAAATCAACTGGTGTTGATTGAGTCAATCAACAATACAATTAATCTCCAAGGCTTTAATGATTTAGTGAAAGCCTCCAGAATAGCCATGGGAGATCCCCGATCAGTTCCTGCCGGAAAGTATGCCTATGAGGTATGCCAGTCTTTGGGACTATGGGAAGATGTGGAGAAGCTAGTCGTATACGGAAAGGACGTTACAGAGGTATTGACCTGGGTTGCCTCCGGTAATGCGGATGTCGGTATGGTATATTCAACAGAAGCAAGCTTAAGTGATCAGGTTAGAATCGTAACACAGGCTCCGGAGGGTAGCCATAGCAGGATTATCTACTGTGCTGCGGTGGTAAAGGAAACCAGCGACGAGAGAGAAGGGATGGAACTGATTAATTATCTTATTTCTCCGGGAGCGCAGGAGGTATTTTTCAAGTATGGATTTTTACCTATCGAGTAATTGAATGGAAAGGAAGGGATCAGTATGGATTTATCACCGTTTTGGATTTCACTTAAAGTTGCATTGACGGCAACGGTCATTAGTTTTTTACTTGGTACTTATATTGCTTTTCGAATGAAAGGGAATTTAACGAAAGGATCGCAGCTTTTCGATATCATATTGAATCTGCCCTTAGTATTGCCACCCACAGTAGCAGGATTGCTATTACTAATGATATTTGGGAAGAAGGGCCTTTTGGGAAAAACATTGTTACAGCTTGGATATCAGATTATTTTTACCAAAGAAGGTGCTGTGCTAGCAGCGGCTTTTGTTGCTTTTCCTCTCATGTACCGTTGTGCGAAGTCAGCCTTTGCCCAAGTGGACCAAAAGCTGATAGAAGCCGGGAGAACCCTAGGAATGTCAGAGTATGCAATTTTTATAAAAATTATACTTCCTCTGTCATTACCTGGAATCGTATCCGGAGTGATATTATCCTTTGCCAGAGCTTTAGGGGAATTCGGAGCAACATTGATAGTAGCGGGAAATATACCAGGGGTAACACAGACCATGCCTTTGGCAATCTATATGAATCTTCAAAGTGGAAATTATCAATTTGCTCTGCTTTGGAGTGGAATATTAATTGCCTTTTCTTTCTTTATGATGCTTCTGATTAAATGCATCACTCATCGATTTAGGGGAGGTATTGCTGCATACAGATAGAGGAAGTATCGTAAGTAACCGAAGGAATGAAAGGCAGTGATAGGAGGGTATATATGAACTTATTGGTCAACATAAAGAAGAAGTATAAGAATTTCACTCTTTCGGTCAACATAGAAAGTCAGGGTAATGCCTTAGGTTTATTGGGTGCTTCCGGTAGTGGTAAAAGTATGACATTAAGATGTATTGCAGGGATAGAAACACCGGATCACGGATGTATCAGGCTAAACGATCAAGTGGTGTTTGATTCAGAACAGGGCATCAATATACCACCAAGATATCGTAACATAGGGCTGCTTTTTCAAAATTATGCTTTGTTCCCCCATATGACAGTAAATGAAAACATTAAGATCGGTATGAAGGATAAAGCCAATCACCAACAACGGCTACAACAGCTGCTGGCAATGTTTTCGATAGAAAATCTACAGAATTGCTACCCATGGCAGCTATCCGGTGGAGAGCAGCAAAGAGTTGCAATGGCCAGGCTTCTGGCTTATGAGCCTGAGCTCTTATTGCTGGATGAACCCTTTTCCGCATTGGATACTCACCTAAAAGAAGAATTATTCCCAGAGCTTAAAGCAATTCTATCGGATTATGGAAAGGATATTATCTTGGTATCCCATAGTAAAGGTGAGCTATACCAGTTTTGTGATTCTATTGCCGTTCTGGATCACGGCGCTGTAGTGGAATACGGACCGAAATGTCAGATATTCGGGCATCCTGAACAGGTAAGTACCGCAAGGCTGATTGGGTGCAGGAATATCTCCAGAATAAAAAGGATAGGAGAGTATGAGCTTATGGCCCTGGACTGGAACCTTTGTCTAAAGACTATGGAAAGGATTTCAGAGGAGATCCGCTTCATCGGAATATGTGGAAATCGCCTAAAACTGACAATGTCTGCCGATGAAAATACCATCCCGGTAGAATTGGTAGAGGTACTGGAGGGACCGAAGGAGGTAAACCTGATTTATCATAATTCCAAGATATTGGACGATAAGCATAGATTTCACCTTACCTTAGCAAAGGATGAGTGGGATAACCTAACAGAATGCAGGAGGGGATATTTGCATTTCCCAAAGGAATATCTTCTGTTACTAAAATAGGTATTAATAGTGTAAAGTGTGCAAAAATAATTATGTATCAGATATAAATTTTGACAATTTAATGTATTGAAACACATTTTTCCATATGCTAGAATAGCGACTATAGTAATTACCGGTAATCAACAGATCAATTCTATATATTAAGCCTGCATACTATGTGCAGGTAAAGTCTTTAGACAGAGACGTCATTCCTTCTTCATGAGAAGGGAATGGCTCTTTTTTTTTTAAAGGGAACACAATTTTTTATATTAAAAAGGAGGCTATTGCTATGAGACAGGTCGCAATTTATGGTAAAGGTGGAATTGGAAAATCAACAACAACACAGAATTTAACTGCTGGGTTAGGAGAAATGGGTAAAAACATTATGATTGTAGGCTGTGATCCAAAGGCTGACTCCACAAGATTAATTTTGGGTGGTCTGGCACAAAGAACAGTTCTTGATACGTTAAGAGAAGAAGGAGAGGATATCGATCTGGACTTCATTATGAAACGGGGATTTGCCAATATCCGATGTGTAGAGTCCGGAGGACCGGAGCCCGGTGTTGGCTGTGCAGGTCGAGGAATCATTACTTCCATCAGTTTGCTGGAGCAGCTTGGAGCATATACCGATGATCTGGATTATGTATTCTATGATGTACTTGGTGATGTAGTTTGTGGTGGATTTGCAATGCCAATTCGTGAAGGAAAAGCGCAGGAAATATACATCGTAGCTTCTGGAGAGATGATGGCACTCTATGCAGCCAACAATATCTCCAAGGGTATTTCCAAATACGCTTCGACAGGAGGTGTCAGGCTGGGTGGAATCATCTGTAACTCCAGAAAGGTGGATGGAGAAGCGGAGCTGGTAAGTGCCTTTGCCAAGGAGCTAGGCTCCCAGATGATACACTTTGTACCAAGAGATAATATGGTTCAGAGAGCGGAGATCAATAAAAAGACCGTAATTGATTATGATCCCAATGCGAACCAGGCAGATGAATACCGGGAATTGGCAAAGAAAATCGACGGTAATGATATGTTTGTAATACCGAAGCCAATGAAGCAGGAACGTCTGGAAGAGCTTCTTATGGAACATGGAATCTTAGATATATAAATCAAAAGGAGGAAGGTATATGGTATTAGTAAGAGCAATCATACGTCCTGAAAAGGTAGGGATCGTGTTATCTGAACTTTTGGCAGCAGGCTTTCCTGCCGTAACCAAAATGGATGTATACGGTAGAGGTAAGCAAAAGGGAGTTAAGGTCGGGGAAGTATATTATGACGAAATTCCCAAGGAGATGTTATTAATGGTTGTGGAAGATAAAGATAAGGATGATGTCGTTCGTATCATTATGAAATATGCAAGAACAGGGGAAGAAGGTCATTTTGGAGATGGTAGAATATTCGTCAGCCCTGTGGAGGAGGCATATACCATCAGTAGTAGAAAGAAAGGATTATAGGAGGGATTGTTATGAAGGAAATTATTGCTATTATCAGGCAGAACAAGGTCAATGTTACCAAGTCGGCTTTAGCGGAAGCCGGAATTCCTTCCTTCACCTGTAGAAGAGCTCTTGGTCGAGGCAAGAAGCTGATGGATCCTAATTTGTTCTTTGCCATCATGGATTCAGAGGAAGCACCATCCGATACCATAGGTGAATATCTCTCAGAAACGAATCGCCTAATTCCCAAGAGAATATTTACGACAATTATTGATGATGATCAAGTGGAGCTGGTGGTAGATACTATTATGGAAGCCAATTCCACCGGTAATCCCGGAGACGGCAAGATATTCGTCCTTCCAATCCTTGAGAATTACCGGGTAAGGAATGGAGAAATCACTACGGAAGTATATTAGCTGGGAGGTGCTTATATGAAAACGATTCATAAAGTTTTAGAAAAATATGATTCCAAGGTTTATAAAAACCGAAAGGAGCATATGGTGGAAGTCGGCAATAATGATAATAATAATGAAATTGCCGCTAATGTCCGCACTATACCCGGCATTATTACACAGAGAGGCTGTTGCTACGCAGGCTGTAAGGGTGTTGTGCTTGGGCCGATTAAGGATGCTTTTCTAATAACCCATGGACCCATTGGTTGTGCCTTTTATTCCTGGGGAACCAGACGACATAAGGCAAGAAAGGAAGAGGGAGAGGATAATTATCTGCAGTACTGCTTCTCCACAGATCTTCAGGAATCGGATATTGTATTCGGTGGAGAGAAGAAACTAAAGCAATCAATTCAGGAAGCGGTGGATTTATTCCATCCCTCTACAATCTTTATTTGCTCAACCTGTCCGGTAGGATTAATCGGTGATGATATTCATGCTGTTGCAAAATGGGCAGAGAAGGAATATGGCATTAAGTGCATTGCTTTCAGCTGTGAAGGTTATAAGGGAGTCAGCCAATCGGCAGGACATCACATTGCAAATAATCAGCTGATACGCTATGTCATAGGAGAAGGAGATCGGGAGATTAAGAACAAATTCTCAGTGAATCTTCTGGGAGAGTACAATATCGGTGGTGACGGTTGGGAAACGGAGCGCTTACTGAAAAGAATAGGTTATGAAGTGGTATCGACCTTTACCGGTGGCAGCAGTATTGAGGATTTAAAAAATGCCCATAAAGCCAATTTAAGTCTGGTTCAGTGCCACCGATCCATTAATTATATAGCGGAAATGATTGAAACCAAATACGGTATTCCTTGGATGAAGGTTAATTTCATCGGGGTAGATGCTACGATGAAAACTCTTCGGGACATTGCCAAATATTTTGGTGACCCTGAGCTAATAGCCCGGACGGAAGCTGTAATTTCGGAGGAATTACTGCAGATAGCAGAGTATATGGAGTACTATCGAGGCAAATTGAAGGGTAAAACAGCCGCTATCTATGTAGGAGGCTCCAGAGCTCATCATTATCAAGCTCTATTGAAGGACTTAGGTGTTCATACAATCCTTGCCGGTTATGAATTTGCCCACAGGGAGGATTATGAAGGAAGAGAAGTCCTACCCTTCATAAAAATGGATGCTGATAATAAGAATATTGAATCTATAACGGTAGAACCGGATATCGAGAAATATCATCTATACTTATCCGAGGAGGATTTAAACAGGCTGAGAGAGGAAAAACTGATTGATTATTACGAGGGTATGGTAAAGGATATGGAGAACGGAACCTTTATGGTGGACGATTTAAACCACTATGAGACAGAAGAACTGTTAAAGGCGTTAAAACCCGATATTTTCTTCTCCGGTATTAAGGATAAATTCGTTGCTCAGAAATCAGGCATTCTTTCGAGACAGTTACATTCCTATGATTACAGCGGCCCATATTGCTGCTTCCGAGGAGCAATCAATTTTGCAAGAGATGTGGCTATGGGAATCTATACACCGGCCTGGAGTTATGTAAAAGCTCCATGGAAAACGGCGCCGATTTTAGAAGGTACTCTGGGAGGTGAAGCAGTATGTTAGATTATACGAAAAAGGAAGCATATGAAAGAAGTGGTTTAAAAATAAATCCGGCCAAAACCTGCCAGCCGGTAGGGGCTATGTATGCAGCCCTCGGTGTTCATGCTTGTATGCCGCACAGCCATGGTTCTCAAGGCTGTTGTGCCTTTCACAGAATGTTCTTAACCCGTCACTTTAAGGATCCGGCAATGGCATCCTCCAGCTCCTTTACAGAAGGCTCCTCCGTATTTGGTGGTGGAAGCAATCTTAAAACAGCTGCTAAGAATATATTCCAAATCTATGATCCGAAGATTATTGCAGTTCATACTACCTGCTTATCAGAAACAATTGGTGATGACCTGAATGCGCTAATTCAAGGCATTGACATTCCGGATGGAAAGTATATGGTTCATACCAATACACCAAGCTACAAGGGCTCCCATATCACGGGCTTTTCCAATATGGTAGCAAGCTTTATCCAGTATTTATCTGTATCCAGTGGTAAGACCAACGGGAAGACTGCAATATTCCCCGGATTTGTAAACCCTGGAGATATGAGGGAGATAAAAAGGATAGCGGAGCTAATGGGTGTTCCTTATACCATGCTACCGGATACCAGTGGAGTAATGGATAGTCCTATGACCGGTAAGTTTATGCTATATCCTAAGGGAGGAACCACTGTTGAGGAGATTATACAGCTAGGTGATTCAACATCCTCCATCGCATTTGGCAAGTTCGCCAGTGAAGCTCCGGCCGAAGCACTATCTAAAAAATGCCGTGTAAATTATGACCTGCTGCCTTTACCGATTGGTATTGGACGCACCGATGAATATATTCTTGCATTACAAAAAATCACAAAGAGTGAGGTTCCTGATCAACTGGAGGAGGAACGAGGACAGCTGGTTGATATTCTTATTGACATTCATCCATATACCTATAATAAAAAGGTTGCAGTTTTCGGTGATCCAGATACAGTACTCAGCATAGCGGAATTCCTTCTGGAGATGGGTATGCTGCCTAAGTACCTTGTAACAGGAACTCCAGGTGATGCTTTTGAGCAGGCTGCTGAAGAACTCTTCTCAAAATTCGGAGTAGTAGGCTGTAAGGCTAAAGCTGCCGGAGATTTATTCGAACTTCACCAGTGGATTAAGGAAGAAGGTGTGGATTTACTGATTGGAGGTACCCATGGTAAATACATCGCCAGAGCAGAGGATATTCCTTTTGTCAGAGCAGGCTTCCCGATTATAGACCGCTATATTCATTCTTATCTGCCATTAGTGGGATATAAGGGTGGCATGAGACTGGCAGAAATGATTACCAATGCCTTAATGGATCGAATGGATCGAGATTGTGCCGAAGAAGATTTTGAGATGGTTATGTAAATTGTGATATTTGGATTGTAAGTCAGAGACAGAAGGGTGGTAAGGATATGAATGATTTAGGCTTGTTGGATGAAAGAAAGAAATTTATACGGGAAAAGAAGGATGGCTCATGCCGGGGAGAAATGAAATGTGATGCTAACAGCGTCTCGGGAGCAGTCAGCCAAAGAGCCTGTGTATATTGTGGAGCCAGAGTGGTATTAAATCCTATTACCGATGCATTTCATATTGTACATGGTCCCATCGGTTGTGCCAGTTATACCTGGGATATTCGCGGAAGCCTGAGCAGTGGAAAGGATATCTACCGTAACAGCTTTTCAACGGATCTTAAGGAGCAGGATGTGATCTTCGGAGGAGAGAAGAAGCTGGAAGCAGCCATAAATGAGATTGTAGATCATTACCACCCTAAGCTGATATTTGTCTACGCTACCTGTATCGTAGGCGTAATTGGAGATGATGTAGAGGCTGTATGCCATAGAATGTCAAAGCTACATAATATACGGGTGATACCCGTCAAATCACCGGGATTTTCAGGGAATAAAGCAGTGGGTTATAAAATGGCCTGTAATGCAATTATGGAATTAATAATGCCCCATAAACAAGTAAAAAAAAGATATGGAGTTAATATATTAGGTGACTTTAACTTGGCAGGAGAATTGTGGATTGTCAAGGACTATCTGAGACGAATGGGAATTCCGGTGATTGCCTCCCTAACAGGAGACGCGGATTATGAGAGCTTAATTGAAGCACCAGCGGCGAAGCTTAATATCGTACAATGTGCTGGCTCCAGTACCTTTCTGGCAAAGCGTATGGAGGAGGAAATGGGCATTCCTTATATTAAGGTAAGCTTTTATGGAATCGAAGATACTGTTAACTCCTTACTACGTGTAGCAGAGGCACTAGATAATAAGACCGCCAGAGCCATAGCCGAAGAATTCTGCAGTGCTGAGGTTAACAAACTGGAGGAGGAGATGGCGGAGTATCGCCGAAGTCTGGAGGGTAAGAAGGCAGCGATCTATGTTGGAGGAGGTTTTAAAGCAATCTCACTCATCCGACAGTTTCATTCACTCGGTATGGAGGTCACCGTTGTTGGCACACAAACAGGGAAACAAGAGGATTATGAACTGATAGAGAATCTTGTCAATCAAGAAACTGTCATTTTTGATGATGCTAATCCTGCAGAGCTGGAGAAATTTATGCGGGAAAAGGGAGCGGATATTCTTGTGGGAGGAGTGAAGGAAAGGCCTTTGGCATATAAGCTCGGTATTGCCTTCTGTGATCATAACCACGAAAGAAAGCATCCGCTTTGCGGATTTGATGGGGTACTTAATTTCACAAGAGAAATTCATCATAGTATGAATCATCCGGTATGGAATAGTATTCGTTTTGTATCATAATTTCTGCCAAGGGCAGCAAGGAGGTGTTCTTATGAGTAAAAACCTGGTAAATCTTACGGTTAATCCCTGCAATATGTGTATGCCCATGGGAGCAATAACAGCAATGTACGGTATAAAAAAATGTGTTACGTTGCTCCATGGATCCCAGGGTTGCAGTACTTATATACGAAGACACATGGCTACCCATTATAATGAACCGGTGGATATTGCGTCCTCCTCATTAACTGAGGAGGGAACAGTGTATGGGGGTGAAAAAAACCTCATTCAAGGTCTTATTAACCTGATTCAGATATACCAACCGGAGGTGATTGCTGTTTCCACCACATGTCTGGCAGAAACCATCGGTGAAGATATTAAACGGATGATCGAGGATTTTTATGAAAAATACCCTCAGTATAGTCATATTACAATCGTACCAATTCACTCAGCGGGATATAGCGGAAGTCAATACGAAGGGTATATGTCCGCACTTTATCAGTTGATTACAAATATACCGATGAATACGGTGAAAAATAGTAAGATAAATATTATCACAGGTTATCTCTCCCCGGCAGACACCAGGTATCTGAAGGAACTTTTATCTCTTTTCCGGATTGATTATATCTTGCTGCCAGATTTATCGGAGAATCTAGATCGAGGATATTATGAAACATATGAGAAGCTACCGCAGGAAGGAACCTCCATTGAGGAACTGAAGCAAATGGCTGGAGCTAAGCTTACGATTGAACTGTCAAGCTTTTCGGAGGAGACCTTCTCGGTGGGCAGATATCTTGAAAGCTACTATGGAGTTCCATATATCCGCTGTAATCTACCGGTGGGACTGAGGGATAATGATGCTCTTATAAAGCTGTTATCGGAGGTGACTCACAGAGAAATCCCTGAGAAGCTTAGGAAAGAACGGGCACGATATCTCGATGCGATGATAGATTCGCATAAGTATAATGGAGAAGCCTATGCAGCAATTTATGGCGAACCGGATTTTGTATATAGTGCAGTTCGATTGTGTGTAGAGAATGGAATTCTACCGGTGATCGCAGCCACAGGTAGTAAGGTCCCTTCCTTTAAGGAAAAAGTTGAGGCTGAAATAAAGGAGCTAGCGGAAGGATTCTTTTATCATCCCTATGAGATTCTGGAGGAGATCGATTTTCTCGGCTTGGAGGAATTGGCAAGAAAATATAAGATCAATGTTTTCATCGGTAATTCCGATGGCAGAAGACTGGCTGAAAAGCTTAATATAGACCTGGTAAGGAGAAGCTTCCCCATCCATGATCGTATGGGAGGACAGAGGCTGACTATGATAGGCTATGATGGTTCCCTAAGTCTTTTGGATGAAATAAGCAATGTGATCCTTGCGAAGAAAGAAACAGGATTTCGTGAGGAGTTGTATCAGAAGTACTTCAAGGCAGAAAGGAAAGAGAGTGGTAAATCAATGGAAGAAAAAACAGCCACCCATCCTTGCTATAACTGTGGTGCCCATCAATATGCCAGAATTCATTTACCGATTGCTCCCAAGTGTAATATTAGTTGTAACTATTGCGTCAGAAAGTATGATTGCCCCAATGAAAGCAGACCGGGAGTAACAACTTCCGTATTAGGACCGGAGGAAGCCTGTCAAAGATATTTGGAAGCGAAAAAGAAGCTTCCAAAGCTATCAGTAGTAGGCATCGCCGGACCTGGAGATGCCCTGGCGAATCTCCCAGAGACCCTGGAGACCCTGCGATTAATCCGGTCCCATGATCCTGAGGTGACCTTCTGTATCTCCACCAATGGACTTATGCTTCCTCAGGCGGCAGAGCAATTGATTGCTGCAGGGGTTACCCATGTAACCGTTACCATGAATACAGTGGATCCTGCTATCGGAGCCAGAATATATAAATACATTAACTATATGGGAAGACAATATACCGGGGAAATCGGTGCAGCGATACTGATTGCCAATCAGATGGCTGGTATAAAAATTCTTGCTGATAAAGGAATTCTTATTAAGGTAAATATCGTAATGTTAAAGGGTATAAATGACGAGCACATTCCGGAACTGGTGAAACAGGTAAAAGAATTAGGCGCCTCCGTGACCAATATCATTCCATTGATTCCAGTATCAGGTAGCGTATTTGAAAAGCTATCCCCTGTAAGTAAAGAGGAGCTTAATACAATGCGTGACAGATGCAGTGGAATCTTAAAACAGATGTATCATTGTCAACAATGCCGGGCAGATGCCGTTGGTACCTTAGGAAAGAGTTGCCCTTCGGAGTCTGGAAAGGGAATCCTGATGGCAGTAGCGTCCAAAAGTGGAATACTGGTTGACCAGCATTTCGGTCATGTAACTGAGTTCTATGTATATGAGTATAAGAATGGAGTCACTACATTTAAAGAGAAAAGATCCGTCCGAAAGTACTGTGATGGAGTACAGGAATGTGATGAGCAGGAGGATAAGATACATCTAATTCTTAAGACCATTGAAGACTGTAAGGCAGTCCTGGTTATGCGTATTGGAGAAGCACCTAAGGAAAAACTCAGTAAGCAGGGAATAAGAGTCATTACAACCTATGACCGAATTGAAGCTTCCGTAGCTAAGGTGGCATCAGAAATGATTACAGGATAGAACAGTAATCGTTACTGCTCACTCCCTGGCTGGAGTAGTTGAATACCCGGTTTAAAACTATTGACAGGATGTGAACAGTAGTTAGTGTGATTTTTATAGAATATATAGAAAGGAGTCTATTGGTGCAAGTATCACATCAATAGGAATGTGAATTTATGGTTGAAATAAAACATCATATTTTTGTCTGTACCAGCTGCAGATTGAATGGACAGCAGAAAGGGTTTTGCTATTCTAAGAATTCGGTGGATATTGTCTCAAAATTCATGGAAGCAACTGAGGAATATGATCTATCAGGTGAAGTGATGATTACCAACACCGGTTGCTTTGGTATCTGTGATAAAGGGCCTATTGCGGTTGTATATCCGGAAGGTATATGGTATGGAAATCTTACAGAGGAGTGTGTGGAAAAGATCGTAGAAGAGCATTTGGTGAATGGGCAGCCAGTGAAAGAGCTTATTATCTGAGATAGCAAAACATATTCATAATCTTAAGAAGCAGTAGAAATCAATACAATGGGTAATCAGGGGGGATGTTGCATGTTGATAATCATTGATAATACCTTAACTGCAATTGATCATACTCGGTCTTCCAAGGAGGAGCTGCATTTGTTTTGTGAATTGCTCTTCACAATTGGTGTGGATATCATTGAATTATCCGTAGAGATTTACGAGAAAATGGAGTATTTACCGGATATGGGCAAATATTACCTACATGTAAACTCTATTGATGCCTTGGAGAAATACCCGGGTTTTCATGGTTACACTTGCCGGCATGCCGTATTAGAAGACAGAGTTATCCCTGAAATACAAATCAATGACCCCAGAGAGCTTATGAAATTAAAGCAACTAAGGGAATATAAGGAGCTTCGCATTGTTGGATTGGACGGAATCCTGTGCCATCCCTTTGAAAAGATTTTAAAGGATATGATGAAAATGTTACCTTGCAGCAGTATTCACTTCTGCCCGGAGAACCACTATCATTGTGCCAGTGCATTAGCTGTACTGTGGCTAACGAATTATGGCAATAAGGTTACATCCAGCTTTGCAGGCCATAAAAATAATGCTGCCACGGAGGAGGTAATCATGTCGATGAGAATATCCGTCCGTCGTAAGCCAAATAGTAATCTGACTGTTCTTCCAAAGCTGTCACAGCTATATGAGAAATTTTCTGGAAGAACCATAGGCAGCAAAAAACCCATTCTTGGTAAAAATATCTTTCAGGTGGAGTCAGGAATTCATGCTGATGGAATTAATAAAAACCCTGCAACCTATGAAGCATATGACCCCAAATGGGTAGGACAAAAATCGGAGTTGGTGATTGGAAAGCACTCCGGATCAAAGGCGATTCATTTAAAATTAATGGAACTGCAGATTCCGCTTCCTGATGAAGCAGAAATTAGTAAGATTCTAAAAAAAGTAAAGGTAATATCCTCTAATAATAGATCCAGTCTTAGTGATGCAGAATTTGCTAAAATCGTAAGGGAGGTGCTTGCCAATGAAGGAAGTAAGATACATTGTTGACACTACCTTAAGGGATGGTGAGCAAAGTCCCGGAATTGCTCTTTTGCCAGAGGATAAGGTTAAAATAGCAGGTCTGCTTGATGAACTGGGTGTTTATGAAATAGAAGCAGGGGTCCCCATCCTTAGTGAAACCGAAGAGGAAGGAATATGCAGAATTATTGAGAATAAGAAAAATGCGAAAATCTCTGTCTGGAGCAGAATGAATGTAGAGGATGTGAAACGATCCATTGTCTGCAAACCAGATATTATCCATATTGGAACTCCGGTCTCCTATATCCAAATATATAGTAAATTAAAGAAAAATAAAAACTGGATAATTCGAAACATACTGGAATGTGTAGAGGTGGCAAAGAATCAAGGAGTTGACGTGACAGTCGGATTTGAAGATGCCTCCAGGGCGGATATCGGCTTTCTTCTTAGCTTATCAAAGGAACTAAAAAGAGCAGGTGTGGAGATCATACGGATTGCAGATACCGTTGGGGTTTTAACTCCAAGCCGTACTATGGAGCTGATTAGAACCCTTGTATCCAATACAGATTTAACAATAGAAGTACATATTCATAA
This sequence comes from Variimorphobacter saccharofermentans, assembly GCF_014174405.1. Classification (GTDB taxonomy): domain Bacteria; phylum Bacillota; class Clostridia; order Lachnospirales; family Lachnospiraceae; genus Mobilitalea; species Mobilitalea saccharofermentans. The sequence goes on from NZ_JACEGA010000001.1 coordinate 1,670,676, forward strand.
CGACTTGGGTATGGCAGTGGCCAATTCATTAACCGGAGCGAAGGCCGGAGCAAAACTCATTGATTGCACTTTGTTTGGCATTGGGGAACGTACTGGCAATTGCAATCTGTATGATTTTGTTCATGCTGCCGATCCCATCTTCGATTTCGGTATGACAAAAAAGCAAATCAAATCAATTGAGGAACAGGTTTATGATATGTTAAAAAACATATTTATTTAAGCTAACTTCCTAAATAATTCACATACATATGGACGCCCTACGGTATCATTCCGCCGTGGGGTTGTTCATTTTTTTATATGAATTTCGTAAATAGATATTATGTATGTTTATATAATCTTACAAAAAATTATAAAAATATGTAAATTAAACTACTATTATGTAGAAGAATATGGTAAAATATATGAAAGAAATGGATAACGGAAAGGAGAATAAAGAATGATGAGGATTTCTAATGCGAATTATAATTCCAGTGCAAAATCCTTCAGGATGAACCAATCAATGGGGAAAGACTCATATAGTAAGAATATTCAGAATCAGATAGCAAACAAGCAGAAAGAACTGCAAAATCTGGCTAAAGCGGAAGATATGTCTGTCGAAGAAAAATTAAAGAAAAAACAAGAAATTGAAAAAGAAATTGCAGATTTAACTCTTCAACTTCGCCAGCATCAGATTGAACAGCGAAACAAACAACAGCAGCAGAAGAACTCATCTAAGGATGATTCTCTAGCTGCGTCGAAGAGTAAACAGACTGCTCAGAAAGAAGGAACTGGCATATCACAAGCCAGCATGAAAGCAATAATATCTGCAGATTCTTCGATGAAACAGGCACAGGTACAGGGTAGTGCTGCAACAAAACTAAATGGAAGAGCCGGTGTACTGGAAGCAGAAATCAAGCAGGATAAAGCAAGAGAAGTAAATACGGAGAGAAAAGAGGCAGAGTTATCTGACATTCAGGATAAAATTCAAACTACGGTCAGCTCTCAAATGTCAACATTATCAGATGCGATTGAAACGATAAATGAAGCAGCGTCTGAAGAGCGGGATAGTGAAAAAACAGAAGCTAAGAAGACAGAACAATCCAAGGATTCTCGCACTATTGAGAAGGATGATTCGGATGATCAGCTGCAAACAGACAATTCAAAAAATACTGAGAAAATTGCTACTGCAGCTGGAAATGATGAAAAGGTGACAACATCTCAACTAATTAATTATACTTCGGTAGATATTCTTTTATGAGAAAGCTTAAGCAGGATATAGGGTATCTCCTAACAGTTATTAGTTGGCAATAGATATTTGCGATTATTTGAGATTCTATTGAATTTTGCTTATAATATAGTATAATGAAAACCAGAAAACTAATTTTAGTTTTCTGGTTTTCATTTGTTATAGAGATTGATCATTCTTAATAAATGCGCATTATATAAGAAGGATCGTTTATTTTAGAATATGCTCAGAAACAGCGAAAGAAGCTTATATTATATATAGGAGATAAGAAGATTTATGGAGCTTAAGGAAAGAGTTATTGATGCAGTGGTGGAAGAGTTTAATGAAAAGGGTCTTAAATTTACCATGGACGATTTGGCAAAGCGATTAGGGATTAGTAAGCGAACCCTGTATACGGTTGTAAAAGATAAAGAGTCACTTTTTCTTGAGATGGTCGACTGTGTCTTTGGTGAGATTAAGGAGAGCGAGAGGAAAATTGCCGAGAACCCCAACCTAGAAGTAATGGAAAAACTGAAGCAAATATTAATTGTGCTGCCGGAAAAATATAAGACCTTAGATTTTCGCCAATTATATGATCTAAAGACGAAATTTCCATCGATTTATAAAAAAATAGAGAACCGAATAGAAACAGATTGGGACTTGACCTTTCAGACTATGCAGCAGGCTATGGACGAGGGGAAGCTCCGAAGAATTAGTAAACCGGTATTTCAGGCAATCTTTAGTGGGACGATTGAGTATTACATGAGTAGAAGTGTTTTAATCGACAATCAAATTAGTTATGAAGAAGGGCTTGAGCAGCTGTTGGATATCTTAATCTATGGTGTGATTGAGAATAAAATGTCAGACGGGAAGAATGCACTTAAGGTGAAGTAATATCAGGGGAGACAATATCGTAAAAGGAGAGAGGTATTATGACGGAGCACATTGATCTAAACGATGGATGGAGGTATAGTAAACACTTTGAATCGGAGATGCTTCAACCAGATTATGATGATCATGGCCTGGAAGAGGTGAGGTTACCCCATGCAAATGTAGTTACACCATACAATTACTTTGATGAGAACATCTATCAATTTGTTAGCTGCTATCGCAGAAAATTTAAAGCAGAGCCTGGTTGGAGAAATAAGCAAATACTTCTGACCTTTGAAGGAGTGGCCCATGTTGCCACAGTATATCTAAATGGTAAGAAACTAACAACCCATTACGGAGGCTATACAGCATTTACAGTAAACCTGAGTACGGAGTTATTCTATGATAAAGAAAATACTCTTGCAGTAGAAGTGGATAGCAGGGAAAGCAGTAATCTTCCTCCCTTTGGCAATGTTATTGACTATATGACCTATGGTGGAATCTACCGGGAGGTTTACATTGAAATAAAAGAGCCTACGGCGATTGAGGATGCATTTATCATGACAGAAGATGCTATGAACGGTAAGCATATCGTAAGGCTTCAGATCTCTTTATCGGGAGAAGTAAATAACAAGGTACATATTCTAAGGCTTAAGGTGGAGGATGGAGAAAAGCGACTGATATGCTCCGATCAATTTACTGCCACACATTCATCTCTTGAGCACAGCTTCCTAGTTAGCGGCGCAAACCTATGGGACATAGATCATCCCAATCTATATTATCTGAAGCTTGCTTTATATTCGCAGGATACCTTACTTGATGAAACAGAAATACGCTTTGGCTTTCGTACCTGTGAGTTTAAAAAGGATGGCTTCTATCTAAATCACAGGAAGCTTAAGCTGCTTGGTTTGAACCGACATCAGAGCTATCCCTATGTAGGCTATGCAATGCCGAAGCGTATGCAAGCATTAGATGCTGAAATATTGAAGTATGAGCTTGGTGTAAATGCAGTTCGGACCTCCCATTACCCTCAATCCAGACATTTTATTAACCGGTGTGACGAACTGGGATTATTGGTCTTTACTGAAATTCCGGGCTGGCAGCATATCGGTGATGATGAGTGGAAGAGTAGAGCCTGTGAGCATGTACGGGAAATGGTGATACAGTATCGAAATCATCCTTCCATTATCCTATGGGGAGTGAGAATTAATGAATCCCAGGACGATGATGCTTTTTACACAGAGACAAACCGGATTGCTCATAAGCTTGATCCCACCAGACAGACTGGAGGAGTTCGCTTTATAAAGAAAAGCCATTTGTTGGAGGATGTATATACCTATAACGACTTTCTTCATAACGGCAAGACGAAGGGACTGGAACGAAAAAAGGATGTTACCTCCAGTAACGTCCCCTATTTGGTTTCTGAGTTCAATGGTCATATGTTTCCCACAAAAGCTTATGATGATGAAGAACATCGTTTACAACACGCTCTAAGACATGCAAGAGTATTAGATAGTCTGTTTGAACAGGAGAATATGGCTGGGGGCTTCGGCTGGTGTATGTTTGACTACAACACCCACAAGGATTTTGGCAGCGGGGATCGTATTTGTTATCATGGAGTCATGGATATGTTTCGGAATCCGAAACCGGCAGCAGCTGTATATGCAAGCCAGAGTAATACACATCCGATATGTGAGATTAGCTCAACGATGGATATTGGCGAGCATCCGGCAGGCAAGCTGGGAGAGGTATACGCCTTTACCAATGCGGATTCCATCAGGTTATATAAAGGAGATCTTTTTGTTAAGGAATTCTATCCAGATAGGAAAAGGTATAAGAATCTGCCTCAACCGCCTGTTTTAATTGATGATTTTATCGGTGAGCTCTTAGAAAAGAAGGAGAATATTCGTCATCAATCTGCGGAGGGCTTCAAGAAGCTAATTAAAGCGATACAGGAGTATGGACCGTCACATCTGCCATTACGCTATAAGCTGAAAATGGCATACCTGTTACTAAAAAATCACATCGACATGCAGAGAGCAGTCAGTATGTATTATGAATATGCCGGAGGATGGGGTGGTAATAGCATTTGCTATCGTTTTGTAGCAATAAAGGATGGAAAGCTTCAAAAGGAGATCGTAAAAAGTCCGGTGATAAAGCCTTATTTGGAATATAAGGTAAGCAGTACTCAGCTTAAGGAGGAGGAAACATACGATGTAGCCTTGGTACGAATTACTGCCCATGATCAGAACGGTAACCGTCTTCATTATTATCAGGACCCTCTCGTGCTAAAGACCACAGGTACCATCGAGTTAATCGGTCCGAAGACAATCAGCTTACGGGGAGGTGCGGCAGGTACCTTCGTTAAGACTAAGGGTATTAAAGGTGAAGGAATATTAAGCATCTGTTCTGAGGGCTTAGAAGAATGTCATATACATTTTCATGTCGAATAATTCGATGTTAGGCATATTGTGAAATATTTATTATACTAAAAAAATGGAGGAGAAGGTATGAAGCTTACACTAAAAGAAAAAGTATCCTATGGTATTGGGGCTGTAGGAAAGGATATGGTTTACTCCATTGTGTCCGGCTATCTTATGTATTATTATGATACTGTATTAGGAATAAGTGCTACCTTTATTGGAGTCCTATTTATGATTGCAAGAAGTCTGGATGCCTTAAATGATCCCTTTATGGGGATTATTGTAGAGAAAACAAATACGAGGTTTGGTAAATTCCGTCCATGGCTTGTAATCGGTACCGTACTGAGTGCGATATCCCTTTATTTTATGTTTTCAGTACCCAGAGGAATGACAGGGGTACCTCTTTTGGTTTATGCTTCTGCTGCTTATATATTATGGGGCACCACCTACACTCTTATGGATATTCCCTATTGGTCAATGATACCAGCCATATCCCAAAGTGGTAAGGATAGAGAGAATATATCCGTAATTGCACGAAGCTGTGCGGGAATTGGATTTGCGATTCCCAGTGCCTTAACGATGACTTTGGTACCAATTCTTGGGCGTGGGGACAAGAGATCAGGATTTCAGGTCTTTGCTGCAATTATTGCGGTGTTTTTTATTCTATCTACTATAGTGAATGTGATTAATGTCAAGGAGAAATCCAAGGTTAAGCTGGAGACACCCACAATTCGACAGATGTTTCGGCAGCTGTTTCAAAATGATCAGGCTGTAATCGTAGTAATTACAATCGTTATGTTTAATGCATCCTTGTACTTAACCTCCACTTTGGCGGTCTATTTCTTCGAATTTGATATCGGAAATGCGGAGCTAGTAGGATTATTTAGTACAATCGGAGGAGCCACCCAGATTTTATCCATGACGCTGCTTCCGGTACTTCGTAAAAAATATAAACGAATGACTATTTTCGTATCGGCCATCGTGATGACAATGATAGGTTATGCGTTCCTCTTTACTCTGGGGACCTTAAATATTTCAAATATTTTATTACTGGGTATTGCTGCGGTTATCATTTATTTTGGCTTCGGTCTCGCAACAGTGTTAACAACAGTATTCTTAGCGGATACCGTAGACTATGGCCAATGGAAGCACGGGCAGCGTAGCGAGAGCGTGGTCTTCTCCATGCAAACCTTCGTAGTTCAGCTTGCATCTGCTATCTCAGTATTAATTGCAGGTGTTGGTCTTGATCTGGTTGGGCTCGATTCAGAAGCTGCAGTTCAGACAAACACTGCTTTAGTCGGATTACGGATATTGATGATTATCATCCCCATGATTGGACTTGCCATATCTGTTTTATTCTTTAGACGTAAGTATCGGCTTTCAGATGAGCGAATGGAGCAAATCTTATCAGAAATCAGTGAAAGAGAGCAGGCTGCTATAAAAATCAAAGAAAATTCTGAGCAGGTTAGTTAGGCGGTTAATGGCTACAGAAGTATTCAGAGTTCAGCGATAAAAATGTGTTAATGGGAGGTTAGCAATGATACATAATAAGAACGATTTATTCGTCCTCGAAACAAGGGATACTTCCTATTGCTTTCGGGTAATGCCTCAAGGGCATCTGGAACATTTATACTATGGCAGGAGAATCAATCTGGAACAAGGTTATGAGCCGTTACTTCAGAAGACGACTTTTCTCGGTGGAACACAGATTGCATATTCGAAAGAGTTCCCGAATGTAGGCTTGGAGGATCTATGCCTTGAATTATCCTCCTATGGTAAAGGAGATATTCGCGAAGCATTTCTGGATATTACCCATGAGGATGGTTCCTCTACCTGTGATTTTCGATTTAGGAAGGCAAGAATTCTTAAGGAGAAAAAAATACTGGATACTCTACCATCCGCTTATCTGTCAGATCAGGGTTCAGAACCAGTAAGCTTAGAGATTGAGATGTATGATAGCAACTACGAGATTACGTTACTTCTTATATATTCTGTGTTTTATGACAGCAATGTGATTACCCGCAGCGCAAAGCTAATCAATACCTCTTCTAAAAAGATCTGGCTGGAGCGTATTATGAGCTGCCAGCTGGATCTTGACGCTGAGGATTATATTATTAGCACCTTTCATGGAGCCTGGGCTAGAGAAATGAACCGCTATGATACACCGGCACAGCCAGGCATTTTTGTCAATGATTCGAAGCTTGGGATTTCAGGAAACCGAAGCAATCCCTTCTTTATGATTAGTCAGAAGAATGCAAATGAAGAATACGGAGACTGCTTCGGCTTTAATCTGATCTATAGTGGGGAGCATTATGCTGCCATTGAGGTTAATAGTATGGGGAAGCTTAGGGTTGTTAACGGGATTCAACCGGCGAATTTCCGATTTCTATTAATGCCCGGTGATTCCTTTGAAGCTCCGGAATCGGTTATTACTTTTTCGAATCAGGGATATACTGGAATGAGTCATAATATGCATCATTTTATTCGGAAGCATATCCTACGTGGAGAGTGGAAGAACAGGGTAAGGCCGGTTCTCCTTAATAGTTGGGAGGCTAACTACTTTAAATTCGATGAGGGAAAGCTTCTAAAGCAGGCGAAGGCCGCTGCCGAAGCAGGAATTGAGCTCTTCGTCCTTGATGACGGATGGTTTGGAAATCGTAAGGATGATACCTCCTCCTTAGGAGATTGGCAGGAGAACCGAGAGAAGCTGCAACATGGGTTAAAAGGCCTGGCAGATAAAATTAATGCTCTGGGTATGGATTTTGGTATCTGGGTTGAGCCTGAGATGGTGAATGAAGACAGTGATTGCTATCGTAATCACCCAGACTGGGCAGTAAAACTGCCGGGGGTATCCCATTCCCTTGGAAGAAATCAGATGCTTTTAGATCTAACAAAGGAAGAGGTTCGTTCATATCTGATTGATGAGATGGCCAGGGTATTTTCCAGTGCGAATATTCGTTACGTTAAGTGGGATATGAACCGTATCTTTTCTGACCGTTATTCCTCCTCTCTTGATGCGGATCGACAGAAGGAATTTAGCCATCGGTACATTATGGGACTGTATGAGGTGATTGGTACCTTAACGAGACGTTTCCCTCAGATACTCTTTGAAGGCTGTGCATCCGGTGGGAATCGGTTTGATCTGGGCATACTGTGCTATATGCCTCAAATATGGGCCAGTGATAATACGGATGCCATATGCAGGGTTACGATCCAGTCAGGATATAGCTATGGTTATCCGCTCACCGTGATGGGCGCTCATGTATCCGGATGCCCGAACCATCAGACCCTGCGTAATACCTCTATAGAGACCCGGTTTGAGGTTGCCGCTTTCGGTTTACTGGGATATGAATGTAACCTGACGGAATTAAGCAAAGAAGAATATCAGATTGTAAAGGAACAGATAGCATTTTATAAAAAGCATCGGGAGACTTTACAGTTCGGGGATTTTTATCGGATTAAAACGAATGATCGAGGGATATACCAATGGCTTTGTGTCGCACCGGATCAATCTGAGGCCATTGGACTGCATCTGCAAAAGGAAGTGCTTCCGAATTATCCACATACGAAATTTAAGACAAGGGGACTTAAGGAGGAGACAAGCTATCACTTCACTAACCGCCAGCAGATATTTAGTATTAAGGAATTCGGGGACTTGATTAATATGATATCACCCATTCATATCAAGAAGGACTCGCTGGTGCATAATGTAATTGCCATGGTCAAAAAGATGCCAGGGGAAGTGGAGGACAGTAAGGCTTTGGGCTGCGTCTTCAATCATGCAGGAGTTAAATTAAAGCAAGCTTTTGCTGGAACAGGCTACAATGAGGAGGTTCGTTTACAGAAGGATTTTTCTTCCAGAATGTATCTGTGGGATTCATTGAATGAATAGACATCATAGGAGGTAAAGCATGAATATATAATACGAAATATCCAGTAGCCGTTGCAAAATGTAGCAAGGACTATTACATAATGTATCAACTAAGATTAGACATGCTCTAATCTTTGAAAATATATTATGCAACAGTTCTTATTACATTTTGTAGCGGCTAATTTTTATAATTATATATTGGAAATTCTATGAATTCTTATTACTATTTGTGTCAATATAACCTAAAGTTGTGTTAAATGTGTCTCGAGGTATGGAAAGAATTGCGTCGCAATCCGAAAAAATTTGCTTGAGAAAATTTGGATTATCAATAAAAAAATTCATGAGGTAGACAATATTTTCTAAATGCTCTATAAAGTTTTGAGTATACCGTAGCTTCATTGACTTCCACTAAAGAAGCATTTATAAATAATACAACGTTCCTATATAGTAGCCTGAAGCTATTAATTGGAATAGGAACATGACACTTACTATGAAAGGAAGAGTAATGAAGAATGAAGAAGTGTTATAAACGCTATGTAGGTTGGGCAAAAGCAATATGCACACATAACTCATCAAGGAATGTATTAATTCATAACGATAGAAAATCGCAAAGCGTCCTTTCTATCGTATAGGTTTAAAGAGAGGGTATAGAGTATGGATGTGAATGGAGCAGTGCTTAATACAGAAGTAACAGCTAAGAACAAAGCAGAATTTCAATTAAAGACTTTATTACCGATTGCTGGTGTTCTGATCGCTATTGTTACAGATATATTAATACCGAATCATAAAGAGTTAAAGTATGCGGAGCTGACATATTATCGGAATTTTTTATTTATCTCATTGGGAGTAGTAGTACTATTTACCATACTGGCAGTATTCGTTGAGAGAGTACGAGATAAGTATGCGTATCGTAGTTATTTCATTACGGGTGTGTTTCTATTCTTGACTTTTTTGAATTTAGTTACTGCTAAGTTTTTATTACTACCCCAGATATATTTTCCAAGCATATCACGGATTTTTGAGGTATTTTTTGTTGATACAAAATTATTGCTTACCTGTATAGGAAGCTCATTAGTATTACTGATTTATGGAATTTCCATCGGTTTTTGTCTTGGGATGATCTCCGGAATTGGAATTGGCTGGAGCAAACGTTGTAATTACTGGGTATATCCTTTAATCAGAATCCTGGGACCGATACCTTCCTCCACATGGACACCGTTAGCTCTGGTAGTATTCCCAACCGCAAGATCTGCTGCAGTATTTTTAATTGCCTTTGGTGTATGGTTCCAAATAACGATTCTAACGTGTTCCGGAATTAAGGGAGTAAATAAGGCATATTTTGAGGTATCATCAACCTTGGGGGCAGATGACAAGCAAAATCTATTTAAGATAGCGATACCGGCAGCTGCTCCATCCATTTTTTTAGGCTTCTTTAATGCTACCTGTTCTTCCTTTGTTGCCTTAATGGCTGCAGAGATGATTGGATGTAAGTCAGGACTTGGCTGGTATGTTAATTGGCAGAAGCAGATGCTTGCTTATGCGAATGTATATGCCGGATTAATCATTATCGCTATATTTTGTTATATCTTAGTTACTCTGCAATTTAGAGTCAGAGATAAATTACTATCATGGCAGGAGGGCATAGTGAAATGGTAATTGATACAGTTGAAAAAACAGGCTCTATAACAGCTCATAATGTCAGGAAGGAGTTCGTGGATGCCAAGGGAGAGACGGTAATTGCCCTTAATAATGTCAATGCGGACATTGTTCCAGGAGAATTTATCTGCCTGATAGGACCCTCTGGCTGTGGAAAATCTACTTTTCTGAGACTGATTGCGGGGTTGATCAAGCCCACAGAGGGAGAAATCTATCTGGACGGAGAAAAAATAACAAAACCAGGTTATGAACGAGGACTGGTGTTCCAGGACCCAACCCTGTTTCCCTGGCTGAACATCCATGATAACATCGCCTTCGGGCTAAAGGCAAGGCATATATACAATGAAAAAAAGAAGGAAGTTAAGGAATTCATTGATCTGGTAAATCTGGATGGTTTTGAGAAAGCATTGCCCCATCATTTATCAGGTGGTATGGCACAAAGAGCAGGTCTGGCCAGAGCTTTGGTAAATCACCCTAAGGTGCTGCTGCTGGATGAACCCTTTGGTGCACTGGATGCATTTACCAGAATGAATATGCAGGATGAACTTCTGCGAATCTGGAAGGAACGTGGTACCACCATGATTATGGTGACTCATGATGTAGATGAAGCAGTATATTTAAGTGACCGCATTTTTGTCATGACGCCAAGACCAGCCAAAATTGAAACAGTTATTAAGGTGGATATAAGTAGAAACGAAAAGCATGGAAGAAAGCGAGATAGTGTGGATTTCCTGAATCTACGCTCCAAGATATTACAGGTATTGAATTATACCGGTAAAGAGACAACAGTGGAATATAATATCTGAGTAATGAGATTACAATCGACTTAAATCAAGCAGACTGGGAACAAGCAATTCTTATCTCTGTAACCATGTTGGTAATAATAGAAAAGGGGAAGATTATGAAAGATAATAAGAACATGAAAAAAATCTGGAATAGACTAGTAGCGTGTACGATCATATTCGTAAGCACGGTGATTATATTAACCGGCTGTTCCGCTAAAGAAACGGTTAATACCAATACAGACAAAAATGAAAACAAAACTACCGAGACAGAGTCGGTTTCTTCTACGGCTTCCGAAGCTTCAGACACGAAGGATACCGATGTTACATCCGTTGAAACCGGAGATCCGATACGAATCGTAAAGACCTTCGAGGGAACCTGTCAGGTACAGACACAGCTGGCATATTTATTAGGCTTTTATGAAGCAGAAGGTCTGGTTGAAGGTGTGGACTATGAATTCGTTGATTCTGGAAGTGAAACAGGTGCGGTATTAATATCGACGGATAAAGCTGATTTGGTCATCGGCCTGATTGCCGGTATGCTTCAGCCCCTGGATAACGGCTTGGAAGCAAAAGCAATTTTGGGACTCCATACAGGTTGTATTACTCTTGTTACACTTGGTGACAGTGAAGTCAAATCAACAGCGGATTTGAAGGGGAAAACCATCGGAGTGACACAATTATCATCCTCCAATCATATTGCTGCATTACGAGCTTTGAATTTTGAGGGATTAACTGCAGACGATGTGGAATTTGTAGTATATGACTCTGATACGATTCAACAGGCATTACTTAATGGAGCAGTTGATGTTATAGCTCTGAGTGACTATAAGGCAAAAATATTGGAACGAGACGAAGGAGCCAGGATCATATTTGATACCTCCACTGATCCTAGATTAAAGGATGAGAACTGCTGTGTATTGTTTGCACGAAATGGAGTTATTGATGAATATCCTCAGAGACTTGCAAAGATATGTACTGCGATTCAGAAAGCCTCTGTCTGGATTGCGAATAATCCGGAGTTGGCCGCAGAAATTCAAGTGGCGCAGGGCTATGCCTTAGGTGAAGCAGAGGTTAACAAAAAGTTATTGCTTACCTATCAATTTCCTACTTCCTTAACCAGTCTAAAGGAAGCAGTTTATCGAAACTTTGATGATGCAAAGGTTCTGGGACTATTAAAGGAGAACACGGATGAAGCGGTTCTTGCAGAAAGTAGTTACCTATTCCTTGACGGGGTAGCAGATGGCCTTGATATTACGACTATTGAAGCACCAAAGGATCCTAATCAATTTTTAATAGTAAAGGAAGAGTAATTATGACAAAACGATTTTTAACTGGAATATTATTTATTATACTCGGTCTATTAGTAGCCATTGGTCCACAAACCCTATTTTCGGTGTGCGGTGCTCATGATGGTAAATTCATGAAATGCCACTGGACGGCTCAAGCAGAGCTGGGTATCGGATTTATCATTGCAATTCTGGGGTTATTACTAATTCTTATCGCTTCGAGACAATTTCGTATCGGCATCAGCATTGGTATTTTTCTTAATGCCATCCTGGTATTGCTGATTCCGAACATTCTGATAGGTGTATGTGGTAGCTTACATATGAATTGTCGCATTCTCACTCTGCCGGCTCTTAATATATTGGGTGTATTGATTGCTGTGATTGCAGTAATAAACATTTGGTTTTTATGGAATAAGGACCGAAAAGAGGAATCTGTATGAAGCAAAAAAGCTTGTCCGTTCATCGACTGGCATGGTTGAATATTCGGAGAAAGACTTTGCGTTCTGGCTGCTTAATGATAATTGTGGCAGTGCTGTCCTTTGTAATGTTCGGTGGGACTATATTATCCCTTAGTCTGGAAAATGGATTAAAAAGCATGAAATCCAGATTGGGTGCTGATTTAATCGTAGTCCCCTTGGAATATGATAAGGGTATGGAAGCTATTCTGTTAAAGGGAGAACCAAGCTGCTTTTATTTTAAGCGATCAGTACAGGAGAAAATTACGCATTTAGACGGTATTTCACAGATAACCTCTCAGTTCTTTCTTACCTCCCTCAGTGCAGAATGTTGTGATTTACCCATACAACTAATTGCCTTTGATCCGGAGACGGACTTTACGGTACAGCCATGGATTACTCAGGTTTATGACGAAGAGATATCCGAGGGTGCCGTCATCATAGGAAGTGATATTAACGTAGACAACAATTCCTACATCAAATTCTATGGTGAAAACTACAAAATAGCAGCAAAAATGGAAAAAACAGGTACTGGGTTGGACCAGACAGTCTTTACCAATATGAAAACCATGGAGAAACTGTTTGAAGGAGCTAAGAAGGCAGGTCTGAACTTTCTGGAAGATATCAGTCCGGAGTATTCCATATCCTCGGTGCTCATCAAAGCAGAGGATGGCTATGATAGAAAAACCTTAATAAAGGATATCCGTAGAGAACTGGGAGGAGTTCAGATCATAGAAACGCAAAACATGATTACGAATATAGCCAGCAATCTGGAGAGCTTTGCTGTGGTGATTAAAATCTTTGCTGCTCTGTTCTTTGGTATCGCATTTATCACTTTGCTCCTTATGTTCTCCATCATAGCCAATGAAAGAAAGAAGGAATTTGCAGTATTTAGGACTCTTGGAGCCACCAGAGGGAGATTAACCTCAACCCTTTTACTGGAATCCCTGTATATCAGCAGTACCGGTGGTATCATCGGTATCCTGTCGGCAGTCATCATCGTCCTCTCCTTTCATGTATATATCAGTGAGCGATTGGGATTACCTTATCTACAGCCGGAAACTTACGTTGTCGCTTTGGTTCTCATAGTGACCTTTTTGGTTGTTAGTAGTATAGGACCTCTGGCTTCTGTATACTCAGCTGTGAAAATCAGCCGACAGGAAACCTATCTGACTCTGAGGGAAGGAGAATAGATATGACGCTTATTATTAAAGGACTCCGGAAGGAATATCGCAGAGGAGAAGTGCCATTTAATGCTGTGAATAATGTGAATTTCAACATAGGACCAGGAGAATTTATCAGCATTATCGGTAGGTCCGGAAGTGGGAAAAGTACCCTGCTTAATCTGATTGCAGGACTATTACAGCCTACCGAAGGGGAAATTCTTTTAGATGGAAAGAACATTGTTGGATTAACGGATAAGGAAGCCTCCTATCTCAGAAATTCTACCTTCGGCTATATTGCTCAAGGACATAGTATCCTTCCAAATCTAACCGTCATTGAAAATGTAAAGCTACCCTTTTATTTATTCTCCAGAAAGGGAGACTCAACAAAGCGGGCAATGGAATTAATCTCTCAGATGGGCATTGCCCATCTGGCGGATTGTTATCCAAGCAAGCTGTCCGGTGGAGAACTACGAAGGGTGGTCATTGCTAGAGCATTGATGAACAACCCTTCTGTATTACTGGCGGATGAGCCCACCAGAGATCTGGATAAAGAGAATACGAAGGGAGTCATCGAGATATTCCGAAAGATAGCAAAAAACGGGACCTCAATACTACTGGTCACCCATGACTTAGACACCATAGATGCACAGGACTCTATATATCGTATGGAGGACGGGTGTCTAACGAAACAAGGAGCTGTTTAATTTCGTCGTATATCAGAATAATGGAAAAAGTACCCGTGAGAATTATGACTTACCTCACACACAGACGGAAGTACATGTTACTGATTTTGAATGTCTCAGGCGAATATTTATATTCACCTACGAACAATAAACATTCGCCTGATTCATACAAAATGCAGCAAAATGTTCTTCCGACAGTGCATTACGGTAAGTCATAACTCTCACGGGTACTTTTTTCTATAGTTACAATAAATTACGAAATCAAACAGCTCCTTGTTTGTTAGATAGTGTACTCGGAATAATAGTATGCTTCTCGGTTATATTCGGTAGGAGATTTCCCAATCGTCTTTTTATAGATCTGAGTGAAATAATGAATGTCCTTATAACCGAGTCGGTAAGCAATATCAATGACTGGCAGTACGGTGTAGTTTAACAGGTATTCGGCTCGCTTCATCTTAACTATTGTAACCAGCTGAGAATAATGTATCGATGACTTTTTACTAAACAGGTTACTCAAGTAGGAATGATTCATATAAAATTTACTGGCAATCATGGTAAGCTTTAAATCCTCCTCTGGATGCTGCAATATGTATTGATGTATTTTAATCAGAGTTTCATCCTGAAAATCCGGATTCAATTGGCAAAACAGCTGAAACAGGCAGGTAAACTTTCGCATATAGTATTCAATAAAATCATTGGAATCATGGAGAACCGGATAATCAAATTGCTTATGAAAATTCTGTGGTAAATATAGGGGTAACCAGTCGTGCTTTTCGAATATTCCTACGGTGATGGTGACAAAGAGCTTATTTGCGAGGATATCCGATGGTTGTGATGAAGTCTTGGAGTGATAAATTGTCATCATCATGTTGCGAAACATCTCAGGAACTGTTTCATCCTTATGGGTAAATCGGTTTATTAATGCTTGAATTTGACCTTTGGCTAGAAAAGTACGGTGTTCCATGGAAGCATCAGACCTTATGGATAGATGCTTTTTTTGCTTTTCCAGCTTTTCAGTAGCCCTTTGAAACAGAGCCAGCATAGTTTCTCTGTTTAGCGGCTTTGGAAGATAATCAAAAGCTCCATAGATAAATCCTTCTCTTGCGTAAGTAAATGAAACAATATCACTGATAAACACGATTAAGGGAGGTTCATTATCTTTATAAACCTGCTTTAATAGCTGAAGCCCATCAAATATTGAGAGGTTGATTTCTGTGAGAACCAGGTCAAACTCCTTGGTCTGTAAGAGAGTTAGGGCTTCCTCACCATTGGTGGCTGTCTCGGTACAGACAAAACCGTCCTCGCCTATTCCCCATATTGGGAGATTTAGCAATGCTTTTAATGCAAATTCCTGGGGTTCTACAATTAAGACCTTGTACATTAACATCCACCTTTCTTTCCTTTTATATTCTTACAATTATTATCCACCCTATGGAATAGATTGTATATAGATTTCTATTTTATAGAAAAATTTAGATAAATCAAGGGAAATTTCTTGGATATAGGAAGAAAATATTTTGATATTGTTTAAAATATGACAATCTGAATTAAGAAAATTTATATAGTATCTTACAATGTTTTGCTAAAGGCCCTGAAGCATTGACTTTTCACGGTAAAAAGGAAAAGATTAGTATAAATAAACTAAGAAAAGGGGATTAAATTATGGCATTGACTAAGAATCAAATCGAAGAATATCTGAAAAGTACTAAGAAAATTCTTCTGTCAACGGTGACAGAAGAAAACAAACCGGACCTCCGTATATTAGGTGCGATTGCAACTGATGGTGCAAATACTTACTTTTCAACATTAAGTAACGCAAGAAAGGTTACCCAGATTGAATTAAATCCAAATGTAGCAGTTTACTTTGAAGCTCCTGATCAGAAGTTCCCAAACTATATCAATGCAACGGTATATGGAAAAGCAAGGAAGGTAGTATGTGAGAAAGAGCTGGAGAAGGCAGTTGCTCTTATTAAGGATAATCTTCCCCATTTTGAATGGTCGGACGACAAGAGTATCTATGTGGTAGAGCCGGATCAGATTAAGTTCTTTAATTCTTCCGCAGAGCTCGCACAGGATAAGGTACAAATTGTTGAATATAACAATAAGGAATCATAAGAAACAGGGAGGAATATTAAATGAGTGATTTTATTGAACGATCGAAATTTTCATGTGCCTTAGGTGGTGCCTTATCCACTATTGCTGCCATTCCGAGAGCAGTTCCCATAGTTCACGCATCGGGAGGCTGTGCAGCTGCTCTCTCTGGCACCTATAATCTATCGGCTGGTTACAGAGGAGTCGGATATTGTGGTGGAAATATGATTCCTACCTCCAACATTTCTCAAAGCAATATTGTATTTGGTGGAGAAGATAAGCTGGTGGGACAGATTGAATCAACGATTAAATATCTGAAGGGCGATATTTATATTGTCGTAACTGGCTGCCAGACAGAAATGATTGGTGATGATTCGGTGGGGATAGCCTCCAGATATCGCGAATATAATGTGATTGGTGCAAATACACCGGGATTTAAGGGGAATACCCTGCGAGGATATGACGAGGTACTGGATGTATTAATTAGGGAAATTGTAGAAAAGACAGATAAGAAGGATGAAAGAACCATCAACCTCCTTGGAATTGTTCCGGGACACGATGTATTCTACAGGGGTAATATAGCTTATATTCAGGAGTTACTGAGCAAAGTCGGTATAAAGGTTAATACCTTCTTTGGAGATGGAGAAAGTGTTGAGAAGATAAAGAGCTATGGAAGCGCTGCCCTGACAGTGGTACTGTCAGTAACGGCTGGTCAGCTGGCGGCAAAGACTTTTGAAACGGTACATCAAATTCCGTATGTCACTACAGAGCTTCCCATTGGACCTAAGGCTTCTGAAAAATTCCTGCGTTTCATTGGAGAGAAGCTGGGTATTGAGAAAAAACGAATCGACACAGTAGTAGAAGAAGAGATTAGATATTTTTACTCCTATCTGGAGAGGATTGTAGATGTTGCTTCAGACCTGGATTTTCAAAGGTATGCAGTCGTTATTACAGACAGCTACTATGCATATCCGATTACTGATTTTATTTCAGAGGAATTAGGCTGGATCCCGCATTTTGTATCAGTGAATGATATTCATGACCGTGAAATTCAGGAGCAGTATCGTAAAAAATTCGAAGGACTGACATCTGTAACCAAACCACAGGTAATCTTCGAAGATAAGGTGGGGCAGACAGCGAAAAAACTCCGAGCAAGCTGGCCGTACAATAACAACCAGAAGTATTATGATGCATTAGGACCTTTATTTGTAATAGGTAGTGTAGTAGAACGAAATTTAGCGGCCCAATATGGTGCAGGATTTCTGTCCGTAGCTTTTCCGGTTAGTAACAGGGCTGTACTGAATAAAGGGTATGCCGGCTTCCGAGGGGCCTTATCCTTAACGGAAGATTTGTTATCTAATCTTGTGGTTGCAAGGTAGAAAGGGAGGATCGATTATGCCGAAGTTATTAACAGAAAATTTAAAATACAATTATTTATCTGCGGATGAGCCGCCGGTTCGAGATGAACGGGTAGGCGGATGTATCGCATACTGCGGTTCCTGTTCCAGCTTTCAGGGTGATTTTAAAAGTGGATGTGCTCAGGCTCAAAACAGAAAATTCTCACA
This sequence comes from Variimorphobacter saccharofermentans, assembly GCF_014174405.1. GTDB lineage: Bacteria > Bacillota > Clostridia > Lachnospirales > Lachnospiraceae > Mobilitalea > Mobilitalea saccharofermentans. The sequence continues at coordinate 1,688,731 of NZ_JACEGA010000001.1, forward strand.
AAGTGGAGGGTGCCAGTTAGGCCTTGCTTTAGGAATTATCAACTCCTTGAGCAATGTTATTACCATTGTACATTCACCGTTAGGCTGTTGTTCCGGGTTAGCAGGTATGGCCGGTGTAAGAAATAGCAACAGAGCCTCCAGAGGCCTGACTACAGAGGATCAAACCTTTATACATACAAATATGGATGAGCTTGATGTTGTAAATGGAGGTATCGATAAACTTACACGGGCAATCTTATATGCGGATAAAGAGTATCATCCGGAAGTGATTGCAATTGTCAATGGTTGTGTACCGGGTATTATCGGTGACGATATTGATTCTGTTGTAAGGGAACTGGAGCCTCAGATATCAGCAAGACTTGTACCCGTTCATTGTGAAGGCTTTAAAAGTCGATTTGTTTCCTCCGGATATGATGCAGCAAACCACGGTATCTTAAAATATCTCATTCGTGATCCAAAGGAATATCCTCAGCTTACGGAGGATGCTCAGATTAAATACGATTTTGCAAAAAAATACCGTATAAGTAAGACAGTAAATATCTTCAATGTAGGTTCCAATAGTAATGGTGATGAGGTCGAACTATCCAGGCTGGTAAGTGCGCTGGGGTTAATCCCAAGAGTAGTGCCGTTGAATGCCAGTGTAGATGTTCTTGATCATCTGGGAGAGGCAGCCTTGAATGTAAGTATCTGTGCTACCCATGATGACTATATCTTGGGACATCTGAAGGAACGATATGGAACGGAATATATACTGGATGTTTTACCCATCGGAATTAACTGTACCAACACATGGGTACGTAAGATTGCAGCACATTTTCATTTAGAGAAGGAAGCAGAGAAGCTCATAGAACAGGAGAATAAAGAACTTAAAGAAGCCATTGCACCTTTTGTAGAGATATTAAAGGGTAAGAAGATTTTTGTAGGCGGTGGTGAAACAAGAATTCTGACAACGGCTGATTTCTATCATAGCATCGGAATGGAGTTGGTGGGAGTTAAGGCTCATAACGTAGATCGCTTTGTAGAAAATCTGTTACAGGATATTGATAATCCTGATCTGGTAGTAGAGGTGGCTGCCGGTCAACCTGCAGAAGAGCTGAATGTCTTAAGTCATCTTAAACCAGATATTTACATTGGTCACGTAGGTGCCAACGGATGGGTAACCAAATTGGGAATTCCCAACATTCCGCTCTTTGGAATGAACATTAATTACATGGGGTACTCAGGAGCATTTGAATTAGCCAGAAGGGCAGCAAGAGCCTTGAAGAATACCAACTTCTCCAAGAACATCAGTAGATATATAGGTCACCCTCTGACAGAGGAATGGATGAACCTAGATCCAAAGGATAATATGATTCAGGGTGATTTGTTCTAAAAAATATAAATGCGGAAAGGATGAATATTATGTCATTGAAAGTAGTTGATAATTTAACGGAGTTAATCGGAGATACTCCAATATTACGCCCGCGTAAAATCGAAAAGCTTGCAGGCCTTTCGGAAGAAACAAAGTTATTACTAAAGCTTGAATATTTCAATCCCCTGGGTAGTGTGAAGGATAGAATTGCTATTGCAATGGTGGAGGATGCAGAGAAGCAGGGACTTTTAAATAAGGATTCTGTAATTATCGAGCCTACCAGTGGTAATACAGGTGTTGGTTTAGCCTTTGTTGCAGCAGCAAAGAACTATAAGCTCATACTTACCATGCCGGATACCATGAGTATGGAACGTAGAACCCTTTTATCAGCATTGGGAGCGGAGTTGGTTCTTACTCCAGGAGCAGAAGGTATGAGAGGAGCTGTTCGTAAGGCAGAGGAGCTTCAATACCAGATACCAAATAGTATTATTTTGCAGCAGTTTAATAATCCGGCAAACCCCTCTATCCATTATGTTACCACTGGTGTTGAAATATGGGAAGCAACCGAAGGAAAGGTTGACATTGTGGTTGCAGGTGTGGGAACCGGAGGTACCATTACAGGTGCAGGACGGTATTTGAAAGAAAAAAACCCGGACATTAAAGTGGTTGCAGTGGAACCAGCAGGCTCCCCCGTCCTTTCCGGCGGTGTACCTGGCCCCAATCGAATTCAAGGAATTGGTGCCGGATTTGTACCAAAGGTATTGGATTTGAGCTTAGTAGATGAAATATTTAAGGTTAAGGATGAGCAGGCCTTCGACACCTCACGAACCCTGGCTAGAGAAGAGGGACTTCTGGTCGGCATCTCCTCCGGTGCCGCAGCCTATGCAGCGGCTCAGATCGCTCGTAGAAGTGAAAATAATGGTAAAGTGATAGTAGCGATCTTACCGGATACAGGGGAACGATATCTGTCTACGGCATTGTTTTCCGACTCTAACATTGAAAAGAGTAGATACTGGTACAGCATCCGATAGATTAGGAGAAGAATATGTCGTATAGAATAGCAATCGGAACCATTGATGGCGTTGAGGTTACTGAGCACTTTGGCCAGGGTAAGAGCTTTCAGATTCTCGAAATCGATCAGCAGTCAGACGAGATTAGGCTTCTGGGAAGCATTGAAGTGGTACATTCCGAGCATTGCGGTTCCGGTCATGATGAGAATCTGATACAGGAGAAAATACAGGCTTTCTTGGATTGGAATGTGATAGCAGTTATTGTGAAACAGATAGGGCCAAGATCGGAAAGAATGGTGACAAAGAATGGAATCGAGGTATTGGTATTTTCAGGGAAGATAGCGGATGGCTTGGATAAAATTAAAAAGTTTTATAAAAGACGAATTTTTTGAACTATTGGGTGTTATAAGTCAGATTAAGGCAGCGAAATAAATACTGGCACATATATACCCTAATCAGTATTTCTAAGTAAGGAATGAGGTATCATGAGGATTGCAGTGGCAAGCAGCGATGGAATTGTAATAAATACACATTTTGGAAGAGCAAATACTTTTTACATCTATGAAAGTCTGGGAGGGGTAATCCGCTTCATGGAAAAACGATTTGGAAAACCCTTCTGTCATATCGGTGAACATGAGGAAGAAGATCTTTTAAATGCAGTAGATTTACTTCAGGATTGTGCTAAGGTGTATGTATTGCAGATTGGTCAAGGAGCCGAAGAAGCACTGCTTGCCAGAGGAATCCAGCCTGTCATAGGAAGAGGCATCATTTTGGAGGTATTGGAAGACTGTGAGAAAGTGAAGAAGGAGGTACGGAAGGAATGATGGAAAAAAGGGTGAAGGAATTACATCCATGCTTCGGTCACGGTAAAAACAAAGGAAGGATTCATCTGCCTGTATGTCCCGGCTGTAATATTGAGTGTAATTTTTGTGATAGAAAAATCAACACATCTGAGAACAGACCAGGGGTGACCAGTGCAATACTTACTCCGACGGAGGCTTTGGATGCATTGAAAAGAGCCCTTGAGATATGCCCGGATATTACGGTGGCCGGAATCGCCGGACCGGGGGATACTCTAGCTTCAAATAATGCAATCAAAACCTTTCACTTAATTAAAGAGAAATATCCCGGGCTATTAAAATGTATGAGTACCAACGGTCTTCTTCTAAAGGAACGAGCGGATGAACTGATCGAACTTGGTATCGATACCTTAACTGTCACAGTCAACGCAGTGGATCCGAAAATCCAGGCAAAAGTCATATCTGGTATTTTTTATAACGGAAAACGTTATGAGGGTGAAGAGGCAGCAAGGATATTAATCGAGAATCAGCTGGAAGGAATACGTAAGGTATCAGCAGCCGGAATCACAGTAAAGGTAAATACAGTATTAATTATGGAGATTAACAGGAACCATATCAAAGATATAGCAAAAGCAGTTAGAGAAGCTGGTGCAAAGCTTTATAATATCATTCCCTTGATTCCACAGCACAAACTGAAGGACTGTGTGGAACCGGAATGTATCGATATTGACGGAGCAAGACGTGAAGCGGAGGAATACATAGAGGTATTCAGGCACTGCCAGCGTTGTAGGGCAGATGCTGTGGGAATACCAGGACAGAAGGATTATGGAGATCAAATTTATTTGAAAAGAATTAATCATAAGGATACTTTTTCCCATGGATAGAAAGAAATAATATCAATGTAATCTGAGTAATTGCGAAACTATACAATAGAAAGTACGCTTTGCGAACTTTCTGTTGTCATAAATAAAGGAGAATGAAATTAATGGCACAAAAACAATTAAGGCAAATTGCAATCTACGGTAAAGGAGGGATTGGAAAATCCACCACCACACAGAACCTGACATCGGCATTAGCAGAGGCCGGTAATAATGTCATGGTAGTTGGCTGTGATCCCAAGGCGGATTCGACTCGTTTGCTGTTAGGCTGTCTGCATCAGAAAACAGTGTTGGATACCCTAAGGGAAAAGGGAGAGAATATAAGTCTGGATGCTATTATGAAGGAAGGATTTAAAGGTACGAAATGTGTGGAATCAGGTGGACCGGAGCCCGGTGTGGGCTGTGCAGGAAGAGGAATTATCACCTCAGTAGGTCTTCTGGAACAGCTTGGAGCATATACGGATGATCTGGATTATGTATTCTATGATGTATTGGGGGATGTGGTATGCGGCGGTTTTGCTATGCCCATAAGAGAGGGCAAGGCAAAAGAAATATATATTGTTGCCAGTGGAGAAATGATGGCCCTGTATGCAGCTAATAACATTGCAAAAGGAATTCAAAAATACGCCTTAAAGGGCGGAGTACGTCTAGGAGGTATTATCTGCAACAGCCGTCGTGTAGACCGGGAAGAGGAGTTGCTGAGAGCATTCTCTAAGGAATTAGGGACTCAATTGATTTATTTTGTTCCCAGGGATAATATTGTACAGCATGCTGAAATCCGTAGAAAAACTGTGATTGAATACAATCCGGAGTCTATACAGGCAAGAGAATACAGACAGCTGGCAAAAGCGATTAAAGAAAATACTTATTTCACCATACCTACTCCTATGACGCAGGAAAGACTGGAAGAAATCCTATTAGAATATGGGTTGATGGATAACCTGAAGGACGATTACAGGATATAATCCAAAGAAGGAATCGAAGGCGAATGCTTAATATGCATGCAGGATTATGGCTTACCTCACACACAGACGGAAGTACATATCACTGATTTTGTATGAATCATAGACCCCCAATAGGTGGAACTAGAATAAAGTCAAACTATTGGGGGTCATATTATCAGGCGAACATGAATTTTCGCCTGATTCATACAAAATACAGCAATATGTTCTTCCGACAGTGTATTATGGTAAGCCATAATCCTGCATGCATATTAAGCATTCGCCCTTTTAGATTTAGAAAATTTCAAACATTAAACTGGGGAATTTTCTCAGAATATTGTGCGAAAGCCCTGAATTGATTATATAATGTGAAATATTATTAGATAATTACTTGATTCAATATTGTTTTTTATGTTATCATAAAAAATGTCTAAGGTTTTTAGGCTATTCTGGAATACCGTAATTGTACACTAGTTTGAGATAGGAGAGATCATCGTGATGAATAAATTAAACCTGAAAAGTAAATTCACAATATTCGCCACCACGTTGAAGGAAGTATTGATATCTTCACTACCTCTTGCAGTAATTATTATTATTGTCTGTGGTTTTATAGCACCTCTTGAAGAAAAATCAGATTATACGAAATTAATCGTTGGTTATATCAGTGTTGTAATAGGTCAAACACTTTTTTTGAACGGTTTAAACATAAGTATACTTCCCATAGGTAAACTGATAGGAGGATCGCTTATAAAGCTTAAGAAAGCAGCATATATTATATTCTTTGGACTTGTCTTCGGATTGCTTGCTACGGTTGCTGAACCAGCATTAACGGTTCTGGCTAAACAGACGAATATGATCATGCCAATAATCAATGACACCGTATTTATCTGGATTATGGGTATTGGTATCGGTGTTATGGTAGGCTTTTCGCTCTTTCGGATCATAAAGGATTTAAATATAAAGATTATATTTGCAATATTATATATTGTTACCTTTATAACGATTATATTTGTTCCTGATGAATTCATAGCTTTGGCCTTTGATGGTAGTGGGGCCACCACGGGAGACATTTCCGTTCCCTTTATACTGGCGATGGGTATGGGTGTATCCGTTACTATGTCGAAACACAAAGGCAATGATGACAGCTTTGGAATAATTGGTCTGGCTTCAGTTGGTCCCATTCTTTCCTTAGCGATCTATGGAATTATATTGAATTTGAAGCATCACGGAGTACTTCCGGCAGAGCAGTTATATGATCCCGGTACGATAGGCTCTATTAACGAAATCATATCCGGTAACTTACGAGGAGTAATACTGGCGCTATTGCCGGTAATCCTTGTGTTTTTGCCATTTCAATTCTTTCTGATTAAACAACCAAAAAAGGAATTCATAACGATTCTACTTGGTTCTATTGTAGTATTTGCAGGTTTACTTATTTTCCTTTCAGGGATTGATTACGGATTTGCATTTGCAGGTAAATACATAGGAGAAGTTTTCCTGGATCCATCCAAACCGGAATGGTTCAGGTGGTTACTACTTCTCATAGGATTTATTCTGGGCGCAGCAATCACCCTGTCGGAGCCTGCTGTTACAGTGTTGGGTGAACAGCTGGAAGAACTAACAAACGGTCATATTAGTAAGACATCGATTCGCATGACTTTGGCAATCGGAATCGGATTTGCTTCTTTACTGGCCATGCTGAAAATATTAACAGAGATTAATATTCTGTGGTTTTTAGTTCCACTCTATGGGATAGCACTTATCATGATGCTGTTCACGCCAAAGCTTTTTGTAGGACTGGCTTTTGATTCGGGAGGTGTATCCGGTGGAGCACTTACCTCTGCTTTTCTAACGCCTCTTACCCTTGGAGTAGCCCAAGCGGTTGCCACTACATCTACCCATGTAAAACAATCAATTTTAATTAATGGCTTTGGAATTATTGCATTTATTTCAGTAACTCCATTGATCGCTGTACAGTTCCTGGGTATCGTGTATGATATCAATATAAAGAGAGCAAATACCACTCTTGATTATGCAGAGAGTATTGATTTAGAAGAGCTGGCATTACTGGCGGACAGTGTTGATACAGTGAATATGTATGAAGATGAGAATGAATTGGTTGTAGTAAATATAGAAAATCAACCATTGATTAATGATATAAATGATGATATAAATGATGATATAAGCGTAAACATATATAATGATACAAAAGATGACAAAGATGATGACATAAAAGTTGATCTAGAAGAAGATAAAAAGAATACAATATTTACTGGTCTAGAAAAAGACGAAAAGAGTAGAATAAATGACGAAATACATGATGACCTATAAGATGACGAATGAGATAGCATATTATAACGTTATGGGTGAGTGCTACTGATGAATTATTTTGATAATGTTAATTCGGAGTAGTATGATTAAGGAGGAAAATATATCTTGTCAGAAGCAAAATATGGTGTTGATTATTTGACCTTAATTACGGGTAGAAATAAAAAAGATGAAATATTAAAATTCTTACTTAGTTCAGGATGCCACTTAATTGATTTGGTTTACGCCAAAGGTTCAGTGAAAACAGGATATTTTAAAGATATGCTGGGTTTAGTTCCTGAGGAAAAGAAAATCATGATTACATGTTTAATTGCAGGAAATCTAACGGATCATTTACTCGAACAATTAGTGAAGCAATTTAACTTTGATAAACCGAATACCGGGATCGCTTTTGTAGTTCCGGTTGACCGGTTGACTGTTTAGGAGGATAGCAATGATTAATACTAATATGAAAGCCTTATATATCGTTATTAATGCGGGCTTTGCTGAGCAAGTGGTGGAATATATTCGCACAATGGGATCTACTGGAGCAACTATTATAAATGCTCGTGGAGTAAGCTCCATGCAGAAAGAAATCATGGGGATTAGTGTAGATAGAGAAAAAGAGATCGTATTAACGATTATCGAGAGTGATAAAGCGGATACCATTATGGAGGCTGTAAAGCAGAATACTGTATTCAAGACGGAGGGCCATGGCATTTGCTTCACCTTACCGGTAATTAAAACAGTTGGTATTAATACAGGAAATATAAATCAGCAGTAACAGTTAAGATACTCAGATGGGAGAAAAATTCCGACAGAGTAGGAGATATTTACGAAATCATAATGAAAATAACGTTGACTTCCGTAATAGTATTAAGTATAATATGTGGAAGATAAGGGAGTAGTTAACACTATTTGATGGTGTAATAAAGTCAACATACTGATAATTATTTATCTGGCTTTATTTAATACGATAAAATGTGCGCTTTGCGAGCTTTTCAATCGTCATTAATAATGAGACTTATCTGCGGAAAAGGACTGCAGATAAGTCTTTTTTGCGTAGTTTAATTTGATAAACATAAAGGAGATCACAAATGAGTTTAATCGAATTATTTATCATTGCCATTGGCTTGTCAATGGATGCGTTTGCAGTTGCGATTTGCAAAGGACTGGCTCTAAAATCTATCAATATTAAGAAGGCAGGAATAGTTGGATTATATTTTGGAATATTTCAGGCGGGTATGCCTTTGATAGGGTATATTGTAGGAGCTCAATTCCAGGATAAGATAACGGCATTTGATCATTGGATTGCATTCATTTTACTTGGAATTATCGGCTTTAATATGATTAAGGAATCACTATCGAAAGAGTGTGAAGAAGAAGCAGGATCTGAAATATGTGAAAATGCAAAATCACTTAACTTTAGAAATATGTCTGTATTAGCTATAGCAACAAGCATTGATGCATTAGCAGTAGGTGTTTCCTTTGCATTTCTAAAAATCGATATCATACCTGCGGTCTCCTTTATTGGAATCATAACCTTTACTTTGTCTATAATTGGGGTTAAAATCGGTAATATATTCGGAGTGAAATATAAATCCAAGGCAGAATTAACAGGCGGAATTATATTAATATTTATGGGATTAAAGATATTGCTCGAGCATACCAATTTTATTTTTCAGTAAGGGTTAGTATATATGGATTTCAAAGCCCTTATCAGGTATGGAATAAATACACAACAAAATATTTTAAATGGAAAGGTCATTGTGAGAATTCTATCATGAACCCAGGTTTAATGATAAAAGAAATGGATCATGTGCTAATATAATTACGAAGAAAATGATAAAGCAGGAATGGAGGATGATTATGAAATACTATATTGTTGATGTGTTCACAGAGGAACGGTATCATGGTAATCCAGCCGGAGTCTGTTTGCTTGATGAGTGGATACCGGACGAATTAATGCAGCAGATTGCATATGAGAACAACTTGGCAGAGACCGCTTTTCTAGTTAAGCAAGACGGGTATTATGACTTGCGTTGGTTTACTCCGGAAGTAGAGATAGACTTATGCGGACATGCAACCTTAGGCAGTGCTTATGTACTTATGAACTATGTGGATGAAACTATGAAACGTGTAGAATTTCATACAATGAGTGGACCTCTAACGGTCATCAAGGAGGGAGATTTGTATTCAATGGATTTCCCTGTTCGTAAGCCGATTCCCTGTGAAGTTCCAGATTTACTGGAGGAGGCCTTGGGTGTGGCTGTACTGGAAACACACATAGCCAGAGATTTACTAGTCCTTATAAAAGATGAAGACACTCTCATACATATGAATCCAAATCTTACACTATTAAATAAAATAGATAAGGCATTTGGTTTTATAATAACGGCCAAAGGAGATACCTGTGATTTTGCCTCTCGATTTTTTGCTCCGGCTGCTGGGATTCCGGAAGATCCAGTAACGGGATCCTCCCATACAACATTAATCCCTTTTTGGAGTGAACGATTAAACAAAAAGGTCCTGACTGCTAAGCAATTGTCAAAACGAGGAGGCGTTCTATATTGTAGGGATCTCGGTTCACGTGTGGAGATTAGTGGGAAAGCTGTTACACATTTGATTGGAGAAATAATTATATAAGAACATACAAAGGTAGGATGAGATGGATCAGATTCCTATCTTTTTCTTTACAAAAGATAGATTATGCCTATAATTAAATATGTACTTCTTTCGAAGTATATCATATTGAATAGAGTGTCAAAAGACTGATTCATGACAATAGTAAAGTTTGTAAAGTATACTTTCTATAGTATTAGTAGTGAAATGAATGTTATAACATATATTTATTATCAATAATAAAAATTTGAATATAATAGCTGAAAATAAAAGCTGAAAAACGGCATGGGAGGCGGCAATTTATGTTTCTTGATAAAATGTTAGAGAAATTAGAGTATACCTGCTTACAAGGAGATGTTCATATTTCCATCACAGAATTGGTATATGATTCAAGAAAGGCAGGGAAAGGTCATGTCTTTGTGTGCATCACAGGTGCCATATCCGATGGGCATGCATATATACAAGAGGTGGTCGAAAAAGGTGTTGTAGCGATTGTCGTGGAGAAGGATGTTCCTATGCCTAAGAATGTTACGGTAATTCGCGTTGAAAATACCCGTCAGGCTTTAGCATATATGTCAGCAGCTTATTTTGAGAATCCGGCAGAGAGGCTTATCACCATAGGGATAACCGGCACGAAGGGGAAGACAACGACTTCCTATATGATTAAGACATTCTTAGAGAATACAGGAAAGAAAGTTGGATTAATAGGCACGATAGAGACGATTATCGGAGATAAAGTAATTCCTGCTAATAATACGACTCCGGAATCCTATATATTACAGAAGACCTTTGCCCAGATGGTGGAAGCTGGTTGTGAATGCGTTGTAATGGAGGCTTCTTCACAGGGACTTATGCTTCACCGAATGGATGGCTTTACCTTTGATTATGGTATTTTTACTAACCTTGAACCGGATCATATCGGTGAGAATGAGCATAAGGATTTTGATGATTATTTATCTTGTAAGAGTAAATTGTTTAGACAGTGTAAAGTTGGGTTGGTTAATATTGATGATTCCCATGCGGAGAGAATTCTACAGGGGCATACCTGTGAGGTGGAAACCTATGGATTTAGTGAGAAAGCGGATATTAGAGCTACCGATGTGAAGCTGGTTCACAGACCCGGTTACCTTGGGATCGCCTATCGAGTAGAAGGATTAATGAATTTTGATGTGGATATGAATATACCTGGTAAATTTAACGTATACAATTCATTATGTGCCATTGCATTATGCAGACATTTTGAAGTAGAGACCACCAAGATTCAAAAAGCATTGCATTCCGTCAGAGTCAAGGGAAGGGTTGAGCTAGTACCTGTTTCTGATCAATACAGTGTGATGATTGACTATGCTCATAATGCCATGAGTCTGCAGAGCCTCTTGACGACGCTTAGGGAATATAATCCCAAGAGACTGATATGCCTATTCGGATGCGGAGGAAATCGTTCCCGGAGCAGGCGCTTTGAAATGGGGGAAATATCCTCGAATATGGCAGATCTTACAGTAGTAACCAGCGATAACCCGAGGTTCGAGGAACCGCAGGATATTATCAATGATATCATAGAGGGAGTGAAAAAGGGACCGGGAAAATATGTTGAGATTATTGACCGCAAAGAAGCAATTCGATATTGCATTGATAATGCCAGGGAGGGAGATGTTATTGTAATCGCAGGAAAAGGTCATGAGGATTATCAGGAGATCAAAGGTGTTAAATACCATATGGATGATCGAGAACTGGTTAAAGATATTCTGGCTGAAAGATAATATCAATGAATTGAGTTATACTATATATGATAGGGATGTTAAGATGCGAGTTTAAAAGGATCTTTGACATGCCAGCTTACGAAGGAGGGCATTGTGTCGAAACAATATTATGCAGATATTATCATAGATATTTCCCATGAAAATCTGGATAAGACATACCAATATGCCATTCCGGAAGAAATCGTTAACGATGCTGCCATTGGAGCATTGGTTATTGTTCCGTTTGGAAAAGGCAATCGTAGTATTAATGGATATATTGTCGGGCTTTCTGAGGTGCCGAAGATTAGTAGGGAGCTGATAAAGCCCATCATAAGAGTGGTAACAGAGGCACCGATGATTGAAAGCCATTTGATTTATCTGGCGTACTGGATGAAGGAAACCTTCGGTGGAACCATGAATGATTCGCTGAAAGCAGTAATACCAGTGAAAAAGGCTGTGAAAATAAAGGAACAGAGAATGCTCCAGCTTGCCATAGATCAAGATCAGGCAAAACAACTTTATTATGAGTACCAGAAGAAAAACAACAAGGCGAGGGTAAGACTTCTGGAAGCCCTTATGAAGGAATCCATACTTGATTATGATATTGTTATCAATAAGCTGAATATATCGAGAAGTACCTTACAGGGCTTGGAAAAACAAGGTGTTACCAAGACTATATCAGAACAGATATACCGAAATCCCATAAAAAATCATTTCGAGCAATCTGGTGCAGTGAGTCTGAATGAAGAGCAGGAGATTATCGTACAGGATTTTCTTCAGGAATATGAAGCAGGAATCAGGGGAACATATTTAGTTCACGGTATCACTGGTAGTGGTAAAACAGAAGTCTATATGGAAATTATTGCCAGAGTATTGACGATGGATAGACAAGTTATCATGCTGATCCCAGAGATCGCATTAACATATCAAACCGTACAGCGATTTTATAAGCGCTTCGGTGACCGGGTTTCTATTCTTAACTCAAAGATGTCTCAGGGAGAGCGATATGATCAAAGCCTTCGAGCGAAGAATGGAGATATTGATATTATTATCGGCCCAAGGTCGGCATTGTTTACTCCATTTCAGAAGCTTGGACTGATTATTATTGATGAGGAACATGAAAATAGCTATAAAAGTGAAACGGTTCCTAAATATCATGCTGTTGAAGTGGCAAGAAAGCGTGCGGAGCTTACTAATGCCAGCGTACTTTTGGGATCTGCTACTCCATTGTTAGAGTCCTTCCAAAAGGCCCAAACCGGTGAGATAAAATACTATTCTCTTAAGAAAAGAGCGAAGGAAGCAGAACCACCTAGGGTATGGATTGTTGACTTACGGGAGGAATTAAAGAAAAAAAATAAATCAATCTTCAGTATAAAGCTGAAAGAATTAATTGCCGACAGGCTTAGTAAAAATGAGCAGATTATGCTTTTTCTAAATCGTAGGGGCTATGCAGGCTTTGTCTCCTGCCGAAGCTGTGGTTATGTCGTAACCTGTCCGCATTGTGATGTTTCCTTAACCTCTCATAATGACGGGACATTAACCTGTCATTACTGTGGCTATTCTGAGGTACAGCCGGCAAATTGTCCTAAGTGCGGTTCAAAGTATATTGCGGCATTTGGGACTGGAACACAAAAGGTGGAGGAATTGATTAAAAAGGAGTTCCCGGATGCCCGAGTGTTAAGAATGGATACGGATACGACGAAGAACAAGGGAGGACACGAAGAAATACTGACCTCATTCTCCCAGCATAAGGCCGATATATTAGTTGGTACTCAGATGATAGTGAAGGGACATGATTTTCCAAAGGTGACTTTAGTAGGAATTATTGCGGCGGATCTATCATTATACTGTGGTGATTTTCGTGCAAGTGAACGTACCTTTCAGCTGTTGTGCCAGGCGGCGGGAAGAGCGGGAAGGGATGTCCTGCCGGGAGAAGTGGTAATTCAAACTTACCATCCTGAGCATTATAGTATTGTCACAGCAGCACAGGGAGATTATGAGGCTTTTTATAAACAGGAGATTTTATACAGGACGCTGATGCAATATCCGCCGATTGCACATATTTTGCTTCTGTTAATTACCTCGAAGGAGGAGGAACAGGCAGCGAATGCTGCGGATATACTTGGAAATGCAACAAAGCTTTATCTGGATAAAAACGATTTACAGGCACAAATGATTGGGCCGGCTCCAGCCGCAATATCAAAAGCAAATGATATTTATCGTAGAGTAATCTATGTGAAGCATAAGGATTATACTACGTTGATTGATATTAAGAACTATATCGAGGGATATTATAGCTACTCTCAACAGTTTAACGGATGTAATCTACAGTTTGATTTTGATCCGATGATAAGCTATTAAGAAAGGAATGGATAATATGGCAATCAGAAATATAAGAGAAATAGGAGACCCCGTATTAAATAAGGTTAGTAAGGAGATTAAGGAGGTAGATAAGAGAATTCTAACCTTAATCGAAGATATGCTTGACACCATGTACGAGGCAAATGGTGTCGGATTGGCTGCTCCTCAGGTGGGAATTCTAAAACGCCTGGTAGTGATCGATGTATCTGAGGAGGGGAATGAGCCAATCATATTAATAAATCCTGAGATATTGGAGACAGATGGCGAGCAAACCGGGGACGAAGGCTGCTTAAGTGTTCCCGGAAAGGTGGGAACTGTAACAAGACCTAATTATGTGAAGGTAAAAGCGTATAATGAAAAAATGGAAGAGTTTATTGTGGAAGGTACGGAGTTGTTGGCCAGAGCCCTTTGCCATGAAATAGATCATCTTAATGGAGAGTTATATGTTGACAAGGCGGAAGGAGAACTTCGAAGCTCTCTGATTACAGAAGAGGTAGATTCATAATTTAAAAGGAGTGATTAGGTGAGGGTTTTATTCATGGGAACGCCGGATTTTGCGGCAGTAATTCTGGAAAAAATAATAACCTCCGGTCATGAAGTGATTGGAGTAGTGACACAGCCTGATAAGGAAAAGGGAAGAGGAAGGACAATCTCCTTTTCACCCGTCAAAGAGCTGGCGATAAAATATGGCTGCACCGTATATCAGCCTGTGAAGGTAAGAGATGAAAGTTTTCTGCAGACTGTTAAGGAATTAGCACCGGAAGCAATAATAGTGGCGGCTTTTGGACAGATACTTCCAAAGACATTATTAGATATGCCGCCCTATGGATGCATTAATGTTCATGCATCCCTGCTTCCTAAGTATCGAGGTGCAGCACCCATTCAGTATTCTATTTTGGAAGGGGAAGAAGAAACCGGCATCACAATTATGTATATGGATGACGGAATTGATACGGGAGATATGATTTTACAAGCAAGAACGCCGATATCACCGGACGAAACCGGTGGAAGTCTTTATGAGAAGCTGGCTGTAATTGGTGCTGATTTATTAATTGAGGCATTGGAGAAGATTAAGAACAATACAGCGGAACGAATTCACCAGAATAACGAACAGTCAACCTATGTTAAGATGATTACGAAAGAGATGGGCAAGTTGGATTTTACCTGGCCTGCAATCAAGCTGGAGCGATGGATACGCGGTATGGATCCCTGGCCCAGTGCTTATACCTATTTAGATGGAAAGACGCTGAAAATATGGAAGGCTGAAGTAGAAGAATATCAAGATGAAGAGAATAAACCTGCAAAACCGGGTGAAGTGGTGGAGATACGGAAGGATGCCATAGCGGTAATGACCGGAGAAGGCATTCTGGTAATTAAGGAGCTGCAATTGGAAGGCAAAAAACGTATGCCATGCGGAGCATTTCTTCTTGGATATCCAATTACGGTCGGCACTGTACTGGGATCATAGCTATTATTCAGTGTAATGATCCACTAATTATTCTTAAAGGAGGTACCGATTATGTTCTTTCCATATTATGACCCTTATTATTATCTGATTATTATTGGTATCCTATTATCCTTGGCGGCATCTGCAAGGGTAAAATCCACCTTTGCCAAATACTCCAGAGTCCGCAGTATGTCCGGTATGACAGGAGCCCAGGTAGCAGAGAGAATACTGCGGAATGCAGGAATATATGATGTACAGATTGAACGGGTATCCGGTAATCTGAGTGACCATTACGATCCGAGAACGAAGGTCCTGCGTCTGTCAGACTCGGTATATGGGCAAAGTTCTGTAGCAGCTATTGGAGTGGCGGCTCATGAATGTGGTCATGCAATTCAACATCAAAATTCCTATATCCCGTTAACGCTTCGAAGTGCTTTGGTTCCAGTCGCTAATTTTGGATCTTCCCTATCCCTGCCTTTGATTATTATTGGGTTTTCCATGGGATATGTGGAATTTTTAATTGACTTAGGAATCCTATTATTTGGGGCAGCGGTCTTATTTCAAATCATCACTCTGCCAGTAGAATTTAATGCTTCCAGAAGAGCCGTTATAAAGCTTGGAGAGACAGGAATTCTGATGAATGATGAATTACGTCTGTCCAAAAAAGTGTTAAATGCGGCTGCACTAACTTATGTTGCAGCAGCTGCAGCAAGTATTCTGCAATTATTAAGATTGATATTACTATTCCGTGGAGGAAGAAATCGTGACTGATCATGTAAATGGGCGGGAAGTTGTCCTCGATATGTTACTTGAAGTGCTGGAAGGGGATAAATACAGCCATACGGTATTAAACCAGCATTTAAAAAAGCACCAGTTTCTGGAAAAACAGGAACGGGCATTTATTACGCGTTTATTTACGGATACGGTGAAACGGTATCTGACTCTTGACTATATCATAGAGCAATTTTCTACCCTTCCTGTGCGTAAGATGAAGCCTTTAATACGCAATCTGTTAAGAATGAGTATCTATCAGATTATGTATATGGATCAAATTCCGGAATCTGCAGTATGTAACGAAGCGGTGAAGCTCGCCAAGAAACGCGGTTTTTCAAAATTATCCGGGTTTGTGAATGGTATTCTTCGTAATATCATACGCGAGAAGGATGGCCTGACTTTTCCGGACAGGTCGAAGAATGAAGTAGAATACTTAAAGATAATGTATTCAACTCCGGAGTGGCTTGTAAAGCAGCTTCTGGAGCAATATGATGATGCAACTGCTGAAGCAGTATTAAAAGCCTCTTTACGAGAGAGGGAAACATCAATTCGGTGTAATAGAGCAAAAGTATCACCTGACCAATTAAAAGAAAATCTTATAGAAGAAGGAGTTATCGTTGAACGTAGCGAATATCTGGATTATGCTTTTGTCATTCACAATTATGATTACCTGGATAAACTACAGTCCTTCCGTCAGGGTGAGTTCACAGTTCAGGATGTAAGCTCTATGTTGGTTTGTGAAGTGGCAGAAATTAAGGAGAGCGATTTCGTAATTGATGTATGTTCTGCGCCTGGTGGAAAAAGCCTGCAGGCGGCTGAAAAAGCAAGAAGAGTGTCGGCAAGGGATTTAACGGAATATAAAATCAATTTGATTAATGAAAATTGTAATCGAATGGGCTTTACCAATGTGGAGACCTTAGTATGGGATGCTACAGTAACGGATGAAAGTATGATAAATAGTGCGGATGTTGTTATTGCGGATCTGCCCTGTAGTGGACTGGGAGTCATTGGTAAGAAGTCGGATATCAAATACAGAATGAGTCATGAACAACAAAAGGAACTGGTAGAATTACAAAGAAACATACTTAGTGTTGTTCAGCAATATGTAAAAAAGGGCGGAGTGTTGGTATATAGCACCTGTACCATTAACAAAGAAGAGAATGAAGAAAACCGGAACTGGTTTTTAGAAAATTATGATTTTGAAACAGAAAGCATTGATCCTTATCTGCCGAAGCAGTTACAGGGTGAGACTACGCAAAAAGGGTATCTTCAACTTCTACAGGGAGTTCATAACAGTGACGGCTTTTTTATTGCTAAATTTCGAAGGAAATAGAACGAAACGTTAATTCATCGTGTTATTACTTCGATTGGTACATGAAAAAAAGACATCGGAGACGATGTAAATATAGAATTAGAATAGGATAGAAGAATGGAAGAATTAGATATCAAGTCGCTTACACTTGAGGAATTAACAGAAGAATTTAAAAAACAGGGTATGCCTGCTTTTCGTGCTAAACAGGTTTTTGAATGGTTACATGTGAAATTGGTGGATGGGTTTGATGACATGACCAATTTATCCAAAGAATTAAGAAGTACATTGAAGGAAAAATATCCAATTACATTGCTATCAGAGGTGGATGCGCTTCATTCTGAAACGGATGGAACCATTAAATATCTATTTCGTCTAAATGATAACAGAGTGATTGAAAGTGTTCTTATGAAGTATCATCACGGCAACAGCGTTTGCATTTCTTCTCAGGTGGGTTGCAGAATGGGTTGTAAATTCTGCGCTTCAACCCTAGGTGGAAAAGAAAGGGACCTGCTTCCTTCTGAAATGCTGGATCAGATTTACCGTATTCAAGTATTATCCGGTGAAAGGGTATCCAATGTGGTAGTGATGGGAACTGGTGAGCCTTTGGATAACTACGATAATTTAATACGTTTTCTTAAGATACTAACGGATTCTAGAGGGTTGAATATCAGTGCCAGAAATATAACCGTTTCTACCTGCGGTATCCCGGATAAGATCCGGGCATTTGCTGAGGAAGGGATGTCAATCACTTTGGCTCTTTCACTACACGCACCCAATAATGAAATTAGAAAAAAGTTAATGCCGGTGGCAAGTAAATACTCTTTAGAAGAAGTTATGGAGGCATTTATCTATTACTATGAAAAAACTGGTAGAAGGCTGACCTTTGAATATAGTTTAGTGGAGGGTGTTAATGATGAGGAGGAGCATGCAAAGGAGCTTTCCAGACTTATAAAGGGTATAAATTGTCACGTTAATTTAATACCCGTAAATCCAATAAAAGAGCGAAATTATAAAAAATCGGAAAGCAAAAAGATACAAATTTTCAAAAATACACTTGAAAAAAATAGAATTAATGTTACTATTAGAAGAGAAATGGGCGCAGATATTAATGCTGCCTGTGGGCAACTGAGAAAGAGCTATATTGATAATTGTAGCGTTTAGAAGTTGTGGACTAGGAGGTGCAGGCTTGAAAGCATTTTCAATTACTGATATTGGAGAGCGACGGAGGATTAATCAGGATTATGTCTTCTGCAGTGAAAGTGCCGTTGGAAAACTACCGAACTTATTTATTGTAGCCGATGGTATGGGTGGACATAATGCGGGTGATTATGCTTCAAGATTCTGTGTTGAGTATTTTAAGCAAAAGATAGAAGAGAGCGATCTTGTATCACCTATTGCATCAATTGAGGCAGCAATTAGGGAGACGAATGATGTCCTTCGCAGTAAGGCGGAAGAACAAAGCGAGTTAGAGGGCATGGGAACAACATTTGTGGCAGCGACTATATTCGATCATGAAATGTATGTTGCTAATGTCGGAGATAGCAGATTATATGTGATAAGCAATGAAATGAGACAGATTACCGAAGACCATAGTTTGGTTGAAGCAATGGTAAAAAACGGAGAATTAGATCGTAACGAAGCTCGTATTCATCCGAATAAGAATATAATTACCAGGGCAATAGGTGTCAATGAGAAGGTAGAGCCGGATTTTTTTGAAGTCACCTTAAAAGAAGGGGATACAGTACTTATGTGCTCGGATGGCCTGACGAACATGTTGGAAGACGAGACGATTGAACGGATTATCAGAGAAAATGATGATCCTAAGAATGCGGCTGATACCTTGGTGAAGTATGCAAATCAAAACGGTGGAAAAGACAATATAGCTATTATTATAATTAAAGTATGAAAAAGAGGTGAGCAAACATGTTAAAAGCCGGTATGTATATCAGTGATCGTTATGAAATAATTGATAAAGTTGGATCTGGCGGTATGGCAGATGTGTATAAAGCTAAGGATCAAAGACTGAATAGATTTGTTGCGATAAAGGTATTAAAGCCGGAATATTCGAGTGATAAAAGCTTTGTTAATAAGTTTAGAGGAGAGGCGCAATCGGCGGCAGGATTATCTCACCCGAATATTGTTAATGTTTATGATGTAGGTGATGACAGTGGTCTACATTATATCGTTATGGAATTGGTAGAAGGAATTACCCTAAAACGTTTTATCGAACGTAAGGGTAAGCTTGATATAAAAGAAGCGGTTGGAATTGGTATTCAGATTGCTCAGGGTATGGAGGCGGCTCATGATAATCATATTATCCATAGAGACATAAAGCCGCAGAACATAATCATATCGAGAGATGGGAAAGTAAAGGTAACGGACTTTGGTATAGCCAAAGCTACAAACTCCAATACAATTACCTCGAATGCGATGGGTTCAGTACATTATCTTTCACCGGAACAGGCAAGGGGAGGCTACAGTGACGAGAAGAGTGATATCTATTCTCTTGGCGTTACCCTGTATGAGATGTTATCCGGTAAAGTTCCTTTTGCTGGTGATAATACCGTATCCGTAGCATTACTTCATATTCAGGGAGAAGCAATGCCACTACGTGAATTGGATCCGGACATACCGGTTAGTATTGATAAAATAGTTCAAAAATGTATGCAAAAGAGACCGGAAAGAAGATATCACTCTGCTTCGGAATTGATTGCTGATTTAAAAAGAGCAATCTCGAATCCGGATGGGGATTTCGTTCAGATTCCGGCTTTTGTTGCGCCTGATTCTCCAACAATTAATATTTCTGATGATTTAGGGAAGATTAAAAGTAGCGCCTATTTGGATGATGATATCCATGATCATAAAAGCAATAATTCAAACAGAATTTCCGAAGATGAAGACGAGGATTTGGATTCTGTTGATACTAAGATGGAAAAGTTTGTAGTGATTGGAAGTATCATTGCTGCAGTTGTGCTTTTCCTTGTAATTGTAGCGGTGGTTGTATGGTTCTTCTTCTCAGGGGAAAAAAATAAAAAGCCGGATGAGGGTATTGCCACCGAATTATCAGCAACTCCTTCACCGGAACTCACACCGATCCCGACACAGCTTCCTTCCGGCGAGACCTATGAAGTTCCTGAGGTCCTAGGACTTACAAAGGAAGATGCTGAACAGAAAATCAGAGATAAAGCACCTGATGCAAATATTATATATAAAGAAGATTTCTCGGATACCATCGAAGAAGGTAGAGTGATGGGCCAATATCCACCAGGGGGAACCGAACTGGATCTTACCGCTACCGTGGAATTAACCATCAGTACAGGTCCTCAATCCTTTGAGCTTCCGAATGTATATGGACTCACTGAGGAACAGGCAGATAAAAAACTTCGTGAAAAGGAACTTGTTTTAGAACATGAATATGTAAACAGTGACGAAATGGAATTGGGTCGGGTTATTTCCACATCTCCAGAGAGAAATACTCCGGTCTATAAAGGAGATACCGTAAAGGTTATTGTCAGCACTGGACCAGAGAATAAGCAGGTGAGTGTGCCTTCTCTAATAGGTATGACGGAAAAACAAGCAACAAAAGCGCTTACGGATATTGGTCTTGTTAAGGGCGCTGTTACCTACGAAGCTTCTGATACTTATGCAGAAGGAAAGGTAACCTATCAGAGTAATACTGCAGGACAAATGGTTGATCCGGGTACTGTAGTTGATATCATTATTAGTACCGGTCCAGATACACCGGCTACCGAGATCAAATATATCGGTCAGGTTACGATCGACGTTAATCCATTTGATTATATTGGAGATGGAGAAGCGGAGATAATCTTAGAGATGGAACAGGATGGATGGGCTACAACGATTAAACAGGAAATGTTATCCGTTTCAGATTTCCCGTTAAACATTAGTGGTATTGAAGGAGATGGTCCTTCGGATGGTATTGTAAGAATGTATGTAGATGGAGAACTGTTCCAGATACCGGGAAGTTCAGAAGAAACCACTTGGACAGTGAAATTTAAAGCTGTGGAGGAATAGCTTGAGAGGCAAGATAATCAAGGGTATTGCAGGATTTTATTATGTTCATACGTCTGAGAATAATATGATATACGAATGTAAAGCAAAAGGTATTTTTCGTAATCAGAAAATAAAACCATTAGTAGGTGATGACGTAGAAATAGATACCAATGATCAACCAGAGGGAAATGGAACAATTATAGCTATCTTACCAAGAAAAAATGAGTTAATACGGCCTGCTGTTGCAAATGTAGATCAGGCTATGATAATATTTGCAGCAGCTGAGCCTGATCCGAATTTAAATCTTCTGGATCGATTTCTTATTATGATGGAGAAACAGCAGATAGATACGATTATTTGCTTTAATAAGACGGATATTGCAGATGAGAATAAATTGGATTTATTAAAGAATACTTACAGCCGGTGCGGCTGTAAAGTGTTCTTTAGCAGTATGCGTAATGGCAAGGGAACTGATCAGTTGTATGAATGTATAAAAGGGAAAACTACAGTACTTGCAGGTCCATCCGGTGTTGGCAAATCCACTTTTGTTAACAGCATTAAACCGGATGCTGATATGAAGACGGGGAATGTTAGTGAGAAAATAAAACGAGGGAAGCATACCACAAGACATTCGGAGCTGATTCATTTGGATCATGATACTTATATCATGGATACTCCCGGTTTTAGTTCATTATATATTGATAGTATTGATTACAACGAGCTGAAGGACTATTTTGTTGAGTTTCAGAATTATGAGGATGGTTGCCGTTTTGCTGGATGTTGCCATCAAAACGAACCGGGCTGTGCGGTGAAGGAAGCTTTACAGGATGGAGAAATTAGTAGAATTCGTTATAATAATTATATCACCTTATATCTTGAATTAAAAAATCAAAAGCGGTATTAATTTTTAAGGGGAAGCAAAATAGTATAATGGTTTTTGCAATGGATGTAATAGTAATGGTTATTGGTACCTGCGGTTCAAAAACCTGCAGGTTATACAGAAAGGAATGAAAAGTAATATGATAAAACTTGCTCCATCGATTTTAGCTTCAGATTTTAATATACTGGGGGAGCAAATCAGACAGATAGAGAATGCAAAAGCTGAATATCTTCATATTGATGTGATGGATGGGTCATTCGTTCCCAGTATCAGCTTTGGAATGCCTTTGATAGCTTCGATCCGTAAGAATTCGAAGCTTATTTTTGATGTACATTTGATGGTAGAGGAACCAATTCGATATATTAAAGACTTTAAAGAAGCAGGGGCGGATATCATTACCGTACATACAGAAGCATGTACTCATCTTCATAGAACAATATCGCTAATCAAAGAGAATGGTCTTAAGGCTGGAGTGGCTCTTAATCCGTCAACACCCCTTAATTCCTTGGAATATATCATTAGGGATCTGGATATGGTGCTTATAATGACAGTAAATCCAGGATTTGGTGGACAAAGCCTTATTCCAGCAACTCTATCCAAGATTAAAGACATGAAAGAGATGGCAATCCGAACAGAGGCATCAATTGATATTGAAGTTGATGGGGGAATTATGATTTCAAATGTGGATCAGGTCCTTCAAGCCGGAGCTAATGTAATTGTTTCGGGGACTTCTGTATTTAATGGAGATATAACACAGAATATAGTGGAATTTAAGAAAAAGTTTCAACAGTATAATTCATGAAGGTGAAATATGACAAACGCAGAGAATAGAATACTTATTATCTCCGGGGGTTACATTGATGATACGTTTCTATCTGAGTTATCAGAGCGTGAACGATATTCGATGATAATTGCAGCTGATCGAGGACTTGCTGCGGCGGATCGATTGGAGCTATCACTGGACTTAATCGTGGGAGATTTTGATTCTGTACCGGAGGATGTGCTAGCACGCTTTCGTAATAAATCCACACCGATTAAGACATTCCCGAAGGAAAAGGATAAGACGGATACCCAGATAGCAATCGAACTGGCACTAAATAATAATCCTACTGCAATAGACATTGTTGGTGCTACAGGATGCAGAATGGATCATGTACTTGCGAATATCCATCTGTTGCTGTTACCGTTAAGACAGAATATTCATGCGAATATTCTTGACTTAAATAATCGAATTTATCTTATGGATAAAAGCTTTTCCATTCATAAAACGGAGCAATATGGGGGCTATGTGTCACTTCTTCCTTTTACGGAAAAGGTTGCTGGATTAACTCTGAAAGGCTTTAAGTATCCGTTGGATCATGTTCTACTGAATTCCGGTAACAGTATTGGCATAAGTAATGAGATAAAGGATGACGTAGCACGTGTGGAGTTCTCACAGGGAATCCTGGTAGTGATGGAAGCAAAGGATTAGTTTAAAATATAGGATTATACTGAATTAAGGATTAGATTTGTAGTATAATAGGTTTAGTGTATTGATTGAGATAAATATATTAAGTTAGTTGAGGAAGGAAGACACGAATGAAATTAGGTATAGTAGGCTTACCCAATGTCGGTAAGAGCACACTTTTTAACTCTTTGACAAAAGCAGGAGCGGAATCGGCTAATTACCCCTTTTGCACCATTGATCCGAATATAGGAATTGTTCCAGTGCCGGATGAAAGGCTGCAGGTATTGGGCGATTTATATCAGTCTGAAAAGATTGTTGCGGCGACCATTGAATTTGTTGACATTGCAGGATTAGTTAAAGGAGCATCCAAGGGAGAAGGACTTGGCAATCAGTTCTTGTCCAATATTCGTGAGGTAGATGCCATTGTCCATGTAGTAAGATGCTTTGAGGATGGCAATGTAATTCATGTGGATGGTTCTGTTAATCCTTCAAGAGATATCGAGACCATTAATTTAGAGTTGATCTTCTCTGATTTAGAGATATTGGAACGTAGAATAGCCAAAACTGCAAAAGGTGCTAAAAATGATAAGGCATTGGCTGAAGAACTGAATCTGTTGGAGCGCTTAAAGGTATTCCTGGAAGAAGGAAATATGGCAAAAGCCTTTCCGGCGGAGGAAAAAGAAAGCGAATTAATCAAAAGCTATAATCTTTTGACTGCAAAACCAGTGATATATGCTGCCAATGTCAAGGAAGAAGATTTGGCGGATGATGGTAGTAGTAATGCCTATGTAAATGAGGTTAGAGATATTGCTTCAAAAGATAATTCAGAGGTATTTGTGATCTGTGCACAGATTGAGCAGGAAATAGCGGAGTTGGATGAAGAAGAAAAGAGAATGTTCTTAGAGGAGCTTGGATTAAAAGAGTCTGGTCTGGAGAAACTAATCAAAGCAAGCTATCGGATCCTTGGATTAATCAGTTATCTGACAGCCGGACCAAAGGAAACAAGAGCTTGGACTATTGAGGTAGGTACCAAGGCACCACAAGCGGCAGGTAAGATTCATTCCGACTTTGAACGAGGATTTATTCGTGCCGAAATCGTAAATTATCATAACTTAGTGGAATGTGGTAGTTACAATGCAGCAAAGGAAAAGGGACTTGTTCGCTCAGAAGGAAAAGAATATGTTGTCCAGGATGGGGATGTAGTGTTATTCCGGTTTAATGTGTAATGATGTATTGAATGGATTATATTGGAAAGTGGTGAGGATATGCGTATTGTACTTAATACCGATATTAACTTTCCGAATTTGGGATTAAAATTGGAGAATGTTCTCTCAGGATTTGATGTTTTCGGTTATCGTATTGCATTCTATGGAGTTGCTATTGGAATAGGAATGCTCCTTGGGTGGTTCATAGTAGAATGGATGGCGAAACGGACCGGGCAGAATTCGGAAATCTATCTGGATTTTGCATTAATTGCGATTGTAACATCAGTGATTGGTGCAAGACTGTTTTATGTTGTTTTTGCATGGGAGACATTTGCTGATAATCCACTATCCATATTTAATCTTAGAACGGGTGGATTAGCGATATATGGTGGTATTATTTCTGCTATCATAACGGCTTTTATCTATTGTAAGATAAAAAAATACTCGTTTTGGCTTTTAGCGGATACGGCCTGTGTGGGCTTAATCACCGGGCAGATTATCGGTCGATGGGGCAATTTCTTTAATAGAGAAGCATTTGGAATGTATACGAATGGTCTCTTTGCAATGCAACTGGATCGCCGGGATGTTTCCTATGTGTTCAGAGAATCCACGTCGATAACTAAATTAAAAGATATCTATGCCGGAAAGAAAGCCGCCTTTGATCGTATTATGGAGATAAGAAATAATATTGTTAAGGTGGACGGAGTGGATTATATCCAGGTTCATCCTACTTTTTTGTATGAATCTGTATGGAATTTCTGCTTGTTGGTAATCCTGGTACTCTATACAAAGCATAAGAAATTCGATGGAGAAGTAATATTATTATATTTAATCGGTTATGGGTTGGGTCGAATATGGATTGAGGGACTAAGAACGGATCAGCTATTCCTGTGGGGAACGCCCATTGCAGTATCGCAGCTCCTTTCCGCAGTTCTTGTAATTAGTGCAATAGTAATAATGATATGTAAGAGAAGAAAATTATCTGCAAAGTAATCTATATTTCTCTGTATTCCTAATAAGATCAGGGTGTTAAATGTCAATCAACTATAATTCAATGAACAATAGCGCATATATATTCAGATGGTGAAGACAGGCTCAGGCGATCGACTAATCAATCAGATTGAACAGTAGATTTCGCTTGAAGGTTAGGCGAGTCCAGATGAATATATATGTGCTATTGTTATTTCACTGCTTAAGTATGTCTTTTAATACCCTAATCCTAGTAATAAATAGATATAGGACTAATTTCCCGGTATTTCTTTTTTGCCTATATATTGACATATTTTGTTCGATTTCTGCGTCGAGTACAAGATATTGTAATTTGAAGTTGAAATAATGTGCAAAGCCCATTAATATTAGGGTTTTTTGCACTCTTTTTTTTTATTTCATACTTGATTAATTCCCTATTTTAATATAAAATGTACTCATAAGTGGTGAGAAGTGGTGGAAAGTGGAGTGAAAAGCCATTAAAGTGGTACAAGCTTCATGATTTACCAAGGTATAGGATGAAGAAGGTGCAGCCATATGTTTATGGGGGAATTCAATCATTCGATTGATGCAAAAGGAAGAATAATTATACCATCAAAATTCAGAGAAGACTTAGGGGATGAATTTGTTATTACCTTAGGTCTGGATGGTTGTTTGTTTGCATACCCCAATGAGGAATGGAAGACCTTCGTTGAAGAACTTAGAAAGCTGCCTGGAACCATGGAAGCGAGAAAATTACAACGATATTTTATGGCAGGTGCAGCTGCATGCGAAGCGGACAAACAGGGTAGAATACTAATACCCGCAAAGCTGAGAGAAAGTGCAGGATTAGATAAAGATATCGTTTTTGTTGGTGTATTAAACAAAATCGAGATTTGGAGTAAGGAACGTTGGGATAGTAATAACGATTATGATGATGTAGATGCTATTGCGGAACGTATGTCGGAATATGGTATTAGTTTCTAAGCTTTTCGGCATAGAAGGTATAGAACATCTATTGGAGGCACAGTATGGGGTTTGAGCATAAATCGGTATTGTTGTATGAAACCATTGAGAATTTAAATATAAAGCCGAATGGGATTTATGTAGATGGAACCCTTGGTGGAGGCGGTCATTCCTATGAGATCGCCAAGCTTCTGACAACGGGGAGATTAATCGGGATTGATCAGGATGAAGCAGCAATTAATGCGGCAGGAGAACGACTAAGTCAATTTAAAAATAATGTAACGATTGTTCGGAGTAATTATAGTGAAATTAAAAGGGTACTAACCGAAATTGGAGTTCATAAGGTAGATGGGATTTTATTGGACTTAGGAGTCTCTTCCTATCAGCTGGACACTCCTGAGAGAGGCTTTTCTTACAAAGAAGATGCTCCGCTGGATATGCGAATGGATACCAGGAATACGAAGACGGCCAAGGATATCGTTAACACCTATAGTGAGATGGAATTATTCCGGATCATTCGAGATTATGGTGAAGATAACTTTGCTAAGAACATAGCAAAGCACATTGTTCGTATGAGGGAAGAAAAGCCGATTGAGACTACTTACGAATTAACGGAAGCAATTAAAGCGGCAATTCCTATGAAGCTTCGGGTAAATACAGGACATCCGGCAAAAAGAACCTTTCAGGCAATACGAATTGAATTAAATCAGGAACTTGAAGTATTAAAAAATACATTACAGGATATGATAGAATTATTGGCACCGGGTGGACGATTGTGCATCATTACATTTCATTCTTTGGAGGATCGAATTGTTAAATCCAATTTTAGAATGAATGAGAACCCATGTACCTGTCCTCCGAACTTTCCGGTATGTGTATGTGGAAAGAAGCCATTAGGTAAAGTGATTACACGAAAGCCAATACTTCCTTCTGAACAGGAACTATTGGAAAATAAAAGAGCTAAGAGTTCGAAATTAAGAGTTTTCGAAAAGATATCATAGGATAACATAATAACTATAGCTAATATTAAGGACAAAATATTAAGGGAGAGAGGAGTTTCTTGCATGGACACAAAAAGAAGACCATATCAATATAATGCAGGGACAAGCTACGTAGAAGGCAATACGGTACGTAAATTAAATGCTGCTCCTAATATTCATAGAGAGCAGCCATTAAGTGTGCCATCTCCTCACAGACAGATAAAAAGACAGCCAGTTTCCTCAGGTATGACCTTAGCATCACTGTTGGTGTTGACGATTGCAATTATTGCGACCGTCTATGTATGTGTTGATTATTTAAAGCTTCAGTATAATGTCAATCAGATGGAAAAATCCATTATTACCTTAGAACGTGAAGTTACTGAGATGACAAAGGTAAATGATGCAGCATATGAAGATATTAATGAGACGTATGATTTGGAATATATTTATGAGGTTGCAGTCAACGATTTAGGTATGGTATATCCCAATAATAATACGGTAATTACTTATGAGCCTAGTGAAGATGGGTATGTCAGACAGTTCGAGGATATCCCGAAGTAAACCTTCCTTCCTATTACTAAGTTACTAAGATTAAATCCATTCTGCATATGAGGTTATAGAATCATGGAAAAATCGACGGGCAAGATAACTAAAAAATTCAATTCACGAATGCAAGCAAGACTATTGCTTGTTTTTTGTGTTGTTACTTTACTTTTAATGGGATTAATGGGCAGGTTAATTTATATCATGCAGGTGGATGGAGAACGGTACGCTAAGCACGTATTGTCAAGACAATCCTATGTTAGCGCTGTTCTACCATACAAAAGAGGAGATATTTTAGATCGAAATGGAACCGTATTAGCTCGAAGTGAATTACGGTATCGTCTCATCTTAGATCCTAGTCGTCTGATATTAAATGAGGAAAGTATTGATCCCACGTTAAAAGCAATTGAGAAATATTTTGGTATCGAAACGGCAATTGTGAAAGATATCCTGGATAATAAGCCTAATAGTCAATACACCATTGTGACGAAAAATCTGAAATATGACGAGGTATCACAGTTTGAAGCTTTCATGGAAGAAAATTCAGAGATAATGGGTGTATGGTTTGAAGAGGAGTATGTCAGAACCTATCCGAATAACACTTTGGCTTGTGATATCATTGGCTTTACCTCTGCAGATAATATTGGATTTTGGGGAATTGAGGAGTATTATAACAACGAGTTAAATGGGACAAACGGAAGAGAATACGGATATTATGATTCCAGTCTTAACATAGAACGTATTGTTAAGAAAGCAGTAAATGGAAATTCTATTATCAGTACAGTGGATTCCAATGTTCAGCGCATTATTCAAAAGCATATTCGGGAATTCAATGAAGAGTTCGGTAGTAAGGGCATAGGGGTTGTGGTGATGAATCCAAACAATGGTGAAATCCTTGCAATGGCTTCAAATGCAGAATATGACTTGAATAATCCGAGAGACTTGACGCCCTTTTATACAGAAAACGAAATTGAGGGTATGAGTAAAGAGGAAATAACCTCTGCACTCAATTCCATTTGGAAAAATGATATTATCAGTAGTAGCTTTGAACCAGGTTCTACCTTTAAACCGATTACAATTGCAGCTGCTTTAGATGAAAATCTGGCTACGAATAATAGTACATATGATTGTGATGGTGTGGAAAAGGTGGGAGATAGAGATATCCACTGCAGTAATCGTTACGGTCATGGCACATTGACACTGGAAGAGGCATTAATGAAATCCTGTAATGATGCATTAATGCAAATTGTTATGAAGGAAGGAAGAGATATATTCTACCAATATGAAACAAACTTTGGAATTGGTAGTAAGACCGGTGTTGATTTGCCAGGTGAAGGCCAGGGTATTATATTCGAGAAAGAAAAGCTCAATGCAACTGAGCTCGCAACCAGCAGCTTTGGGCAAGGTATCAGTACCACCATGCTACAATTGGCTTCCGCTTATTCATCTATGGTCAATGGAGGATATTACTATAGACCCCATGTAATGAAGCAAATCGTAAACGATAATGGTGCAATAGTGAGAGAATACGATAAGTTATTAGTACGTCAAACAGTTTCCGAAAAAACATCGGAATTAATGCAAAAGTATTTGTACCGGACAGTGGAGGAGGGAACTGCAAAAGGAGCCAAGGTAGAGGGCTACGCTATCGCAGGAAAAACTGGTACTGCTCAGAAACCTCCTTATAAGAATAAGAAATATATCGTATCCTTTTTAGGACATGTTCCGGCAATTAATCCTGAGATAGTAATCTATGTCATGATAGATGAGCCACAGAATGTGGAAAAGCAAGCCGATAGCTCCATAGCAACAAAGTTCGCAAGCAGAATTTTAAAGGAAATATTGCCAGCTTTAGGCATCTTCCCTGAAGGAGAAATCGATTATCTCCTTGAGGAGGATGTCACAGAAGAAGGAAGTACGAATGAGACGACTCCATTAGAAGAAAATATTCAAAATGATGAGTCGACCAGTACCAAACCACCTGTTAATAATGGTAATGTAACCAATAATGAAAATGACCCGAACACTGATACTACAGGGGAAGAAGCACCTTCTGCAGATGACAAACCGAAGAATGAAGGGGATGAAGGAGGAACAGCGGATACAGTGGGAGATAGCGAGGATCGGAACGATATTTCAGAAGATGATGAGAATGATGACAATATCGAAAACATAGATACTCAGGATGAGAACGGGGGACTTACGGATGGGGAGAGTAGCCCTGATGAGGACGAGTTTAATCCGGATGCACTGGAGTAAGATACAGAATGCTGATGTACCCTTGCAACGAAATAATGAATAATCGCAAATCCTTTGTAATAAAATGAAACGATAAGAGTTGTAGGGTAATGATAGAATGGCCAGAAATAGGACATATAATCGTCGAAATATGTTAATTGTTGTTACGATTGTTATCGGAATAACCTTTGGTCTCCTAATCCGGTTAGGATACCTGATGATATTAAAATCGGAAGACTATGCTGCACGTGCACAGGCCTTGCATGAGAGAGAACGAGCTATAAAGGCAGAAAGAGGAAGCATTTTTGATCGTAATGGAGTTGAAATAGCAACCAATAAGCCGGTTTGTACTATATCAGTAATTCATGCACAGATCAAGGATCCAGAACGGGTAATTGAAGTATTGACGAAGGAACTTGGCCTGAGTGAGGAACGTGTTAGGAAAAGAGTTGAGAAGCGATCCTCCATCGAGAGAATTAAGTCCAATGTAGATAAAGAAATTGCTGATAAAATCAGAGAATATGATTTGGATGGGGTGATGGTGGATGAGGATTATAAACGCTATTATCCCTATGACAGCCTTGCATCCAAGGTGATTGGCTTTACTGGAAGTGATAATCAGGGGATTATCGGTTTGGAAGTGAAGTATGATGAATTTCTTAAAGGAATTGATGGAACGATACTAACATTGACAACTGCCTACGGTGTGGAGATAGAGAATGCAGCAGAAGATCGAATAGAACCACAACCGGGGAATGATTTATACATAAGTCTGGATGTAAATATCCAGCGTTATGCCGAACAGGCAGCACTTAAGGTAAAGCAGGCAAAGAATGCGAAAAGTGTAAAACTAATTGTTATGAATCCGCAAAACGGTGAAATATATGCAATGGTGAATGTTCCAGAATTTAGCCTCAACGATCCCTATACCTTAATCGATGAGATTAAAGCGCAATATGAGGGAGAGACACTGAGTGAGGAGAAGCTGAACGAATTGCTGAATGGTATGTGGCGTAATGCCTGTATCAGTGACACCTATGAACCTGGCTCCGCCTTCAAGATTGTTACAGCGACAGCAGCTTTAGAGGAAGGAGTCGTTAAGCTGACGGATCCGTTCTTTTGTCCGGGCTATAAGAAGGTAGAGGATCGAATTATACGTTGCCACAAAGTGGGTGGGCATGGGAGCCAGAATTTTGTGGATGGAATAAAGAATTCCTGCAATCCGGTGTTCATGGAAATAGGAGCCAGGGTTGGGGTTGAAAAAATGTATATGTATTATAAAAAGCTGGGTTTGTTTCAGAAAACAGGAGTTGATCTACCGGGTGAAGCAAACTCCATTATGCACAAAATGGATAATATTGGAGCGGTTGAGCTTGCTACGATGTCCTTTGGTCAGTCATTTCAGATTACTCCACTGCAGTTGATGACTGCGGCCAGTGCCATCGTAAATGGAGGAACGCTGGTAACACCTCATCTCGGGGTAGAAATCAGAACTCCGGACGGCACAAGAGTTCAGGCCTTGGATTACAATACAAGTAGTGGCAGAGTATCAAAAGAAACTTCTGAGACGATGAAAATGCTTCTCGAAGCCGTAGTTTCTGATGGCACAGGAAAAAGAGCATATTTACCTGGCTTCAAGGTTGGCGGAAAGACTGCGACATCGGAGAAATTACCACGAAGAACCGGAAAATACATATCTTCCTTCATCGGATTTGCTCCAGCGGATAATCCACAGGTAATGGCATTGATTCTAATTGACGAACCAACCGGAATATATTATGGAGGAACCATTGCTGCCCCGGTTGTATCGGAATTATTTGATAATATCCTTCCTTATATGGGAGTGGAAGCAAGCTATACGGAAGAAGAAATTGCAAAGTATAATATTGGTACCTTTCAAATGCCGGACTTCATCGGGAAAACGAAAAAGGAAGTAAAGGATTTGCTGAAAGTATATGATTTTGGAGAATTATATCCTCTGGGGGAGGGCGAGATTGTAATTGAGCAATTTCCTCTTCCAGGAGAAACGATTGAGAAAGATAGTGACATAATTCTTTATTATAATTAGTATTGTTTTTTAAAAACTAATAAAGTATAATAGCTTAGTTGGAAATACATAAGCGTGGAAAATGTGCAAAAGCACTTAAATGGAGGATGCTATGAATTATTCGGTATTTAAAGTGATATTGCCTGTTATTATATCGTTTGGAGTTTGTGCGGTTCTTTGCCCGTTATTAATTCCGTTCTTAAAGAAATTGAAGTTTGGTCAGTTCGTTCGAGAGGAAGGACCTCAATCTCATTTAAAAAAGTCCGGAACCCCGACTATGGGCGGTATTGTTATCGTTTTAAGTATTGCAATTACTTCTTTATTATATTTAAAGAACTATACGGATATCATCCCGATTCTGTTCTCAACGATCGGATTTGGAATTATAGGCTTTATGGATGACTATATCAAGGTTGTAATGAAGAGATCCATGGGATTACGAGCTTGGCAGAAGCTTCTAGGGCAGATATTGGTAACTGCAATTCTTGGGTTCTATCTGATTAATTTTACGAATGTAGGTACCTCCATGTTAATACCGTTTTCTGGTGGTAAGTATTTGGATGTGTCCTATTTATTTGTACCATTCTTCTTCATCATTGTACTTGGTACTGTAAATGGTTCAAATTTTACGGACGGACTTGATGGATTAGAATCCAGTGTCACAGTGTTAATTGCTACGTTTTTCTCAGTAGTTGCAATTGGCCTAAAAAGTGATATCTCTCCAATAACCGGAGCAGTTGCAGGAAGTCTACTGGCATTCTTATTATATAATGTATATCCCGCAAAGGTATTTATGGGAGATACCGGATCCCTTGCGCTGGGCGGGTTTGTTGCGGCCACAGCTTATATGTTGCAAATGCCGTTATTTATTCCGATCGTCGCTCTGGTATATCTGGTAGAGATTATATCGGTTATGATACAGGTGAGTTATTTTAAAACTACAGGAGGAAAACGCTTCTTTAAGATGGCCCCGATTCATCACCATTTTGAATTGATGGGGTGGCCTGAGACAAGAGTTGTTGCAGTGTTCTCAGTAATTACTGCAATATTATGCTTAGTTGGTTTGATGGGAATCAATTAAAGGATTTTTGGAGGAAGTTATGCAACTAAAAGAGAAAAGAGTATTCGTATTCGGAGCCGGGAAGAGCGGTATTTCTGCTACAATTTTATTGCAAAAACAAGGTGCTTATGTAATCCTTTACGATTCCAATACAATACTTATCAAAGAAGACTTTGCAGATAAAATTGATATAAATCATAATTTTCAACTGGTAACCGGAGAGGTATCAGAGGAATTGATTCGCTCGTTGGACCTTTTAGTGATTAGTCCGGGAATTGCTATTGACAGCCCGCTGGTGGAGAGAATTAAGGCAGAGAATATTCCTGTTTGGGGAGAAATAGAGCTGGCTTATCGTATTGCAAAGGGTAAAATTGTTGGCATTACCGGAACGAATGGGAAAACGACCACTACAACCTTAGTTGGTGAAATTATGAAGACCTATTTTAATGAGGTATATGTCGTTGGAAACATTGGTATTCCTTATACTGATATAGCCATGGATACTACACAACAGGCGGTTAGTGTAATTGAGCTGAGTAGCTTTCAGCTGGAAACGATTCATGATTTTAAGCCAGATGTAAGTGCCATATTGAACATAACCCCGGACCATTTGAATCGCCATCATACCATGGATAATTATATCGCTATGAAGGAAAATATCGCAAAAAATCAGACAATGAATGAGATATGTGTACTTAACTATGAAGACGAGACTTTGCGGACAATGGCATCCAGATTAAAAACCAGAATCCTCTTTTTCAGCAGCGCTAATGTGTTGGAGGATGGATTGTATCTTCAAGGAGATCAGATCATATATTCTGATCATGGAGAGAAGCAGGTTGTCTGCAATGTAAAAGAATTAAAGATATTAGGAAAACATAATTATGAGAATGTTATGGCTGCAGTGGGAATGTCAGTGTCAATGGGTGTTCCTATGGAATATATCAGAAAAGCGGTTCTGAACTTCAATGCAGTGGAACATCGAATTGAATTCGTTGAAAAAATCAATGGAGTAACCTATTATAATGACTCAAAGGGTACCAACCCGGATGCAGCTATTAAAGCAGTGCAGGCTATGATCAGCCCTACGATTGTAATCGGAGGCGGATATGATAAGAAAATTCCTTTTGATGATTGGATCGAAGCCTTTGATGGAAAAGTAAAGTATCTGGTGCTCTTGGGACAGACAAAGGATCAGATTGCAGCAACTGCAAGAGAACATGGATTCCATAATATTATCATGGTGAATGATCTTCGTGAAGCAGTTAAGGTCAGTGCAGAGAAGGCAGAGCCTGGTGATGCTGTGTTATTATCACCTGCCTGTGCAAGCTGGGGAATGTTTGATAATTATGAACAGCGAGGCAGAATGTTTAAGGAATATGTAAGAGAATTGATGTAAAAAAGCTGATACAGGTGTGGAGTACAAAAGTTTTCATAATGAAGTAATTAAGTAAGTCGGGAGTGAAACTATGGCCAGAACAGCCGGAGATGTGAATAAAAGAAAAATACATAGCTACTATGATTATAGCTTATTATTTCTCATACTGTTCCTCGTATGCTTTGGTTTAGTTATGATCTATAGTACCAGCTCCTATAACGCACAGAGAATATACGGGAATCCCACTCATTTTCTGGAAAAGCAGGCATTATTTGCCGGTGCCGGAATTCTGATTATGATTTTTGTATCCAAAATTGATTACCGTTTATATATTAAGAATTTGCCGATTATAAGAATAAAACCGATTACGCTATTATACTTTTTCTGTTTATTATTACAGACGTTGGTATTAATCATTGGACCGGATGTTAAGGGATCCAGACGTTGGATTGATTTAGGCCCTCTGGGGCGTTTTCAGCCATCGGAGTTAACCAAGATTGCGGTTATATTATTTACGGCATATATTGTATATCTGGCACCTAAAAAGCTGGATAAATTCCTAGGCTTTATTAGAGTAGTGCTTTTTATCACACCTCTTCTTGGATTAATTGTTATTGAGAATTTCTCAACAGCACTAATCATTGGTGTTATTATGGTTGCTATTTGTTTTGTAGCCAGCAAGAAGAAGGCTTACTTTATTATATCCGGATTATTATTCGGTGCGTTGGGTTCCATCTTTGTATTTTTTGTTTCTTATCGTTCCGAACGAATTAAGGTTTGGCTGAATGTGGAAACAGAGCCTAAGGGATATCAGATATTACAAGGATTATATGCCATCGCTTCAGGAGGCATATTCGGAAAAGGCCTTGGAGAAAGTATGCAAAAGCTGGGATTTATTCCGGAATCCCATAATGATATGATTTTTTCGGTAATATGTGAAGAGTTGGGCTTATTTGGAGCCTTTGCTCTGATTGTTCTATATATTTTGCTGATATGGCGAATTTTTATTATTGCTATCAATGCCACCGATTTATATGGTGGATTAATTGCTACCGGTGTGCTTGCCCACCTTGCTACTCAGGTGTTAATTAATATAGCTGTTGTTACCAATACCATACCATCCACTGGTATCCCCCTCCCATTTATCAGCTATGGAGGAAGCTCTATCATGGTGCTTTTGTTTGAAATGGGGATTGTACTAAGTGTATCCAATCAAATTAAGGGGGAGCGGTAAAATAACACTAATCACGCGGACGAGTGGGAATACATATAGTGGTATTATATTTCCTACATTGTCTGAGGTGTACTATGTCAAGTATCAAGGTCATCGGTGGAAAGGAATTAAAGGGTGAGCTAAGAATACAAGGTTCAAAGAATGCAGCATTACCAGTAATAGCTGCTACTATTTTGAATAAAGGAATTACAATACTGAAGAATTGTCCCAAAATACTAGATGTCTTTCATATGATTAAAATACTGGAAGAGCTAGGATGCCAAACCGCCTGGGACGAAGATACACTGATGATTGACAGTAGTAAGGCTTCTATAACACATGTATCCGAAGATTCTGTTCAAAAAATGCGTAGCTCCATACTTTACCTGGGAGCAATTCTTGGTAGATTTCATGAAGTAACGATTGCATATCCGGGAGGATGCTCCATTGGAAAACGTCCAATTGACTATCACCTGAATGCGATTAAAAAAATGAATGTTACGCAGGAATTTTTAGGAGAGGAGGACAGAATCATACATTGTTATACTGACAGAATAGTTGGAAATGACATATTCTTAGAATTTCCAAGTGTCGGTGCCACTCAAAATGTTATTCTGACTGCTGTGTTATCCGAAGGTGTAACACGAATATTTAATGCTGCTAGAGAACCGGAAATTACGGAATTATGTAACTATCTAATTGAAGCAGGTGCAAGGATTTGCGGCAAAGGAACAGCCTTTATTGAGGTGGAGGGGGTAAAACAGCTACATGATGTATCCTTTACACTATCACCGGACCGCATCGTTGCAGGAACATATATGGCGGCTATCGCAGCAAATAAAGGAGAAGGAATCCTAACCAATGTACCGGTAAGATATATTGATGCAACCATGCGGATGCTTAGAAAAACAGGATGTACGATTGAGAGTACGGAAGATACAGTAAAGATATCTAGCAAACATAGACCAAAATCAATTGATCTGCTAAAGACGCAGCCCTATCCTGGATTTCCCACCGATATGCAATCCCAACTCATGTCTGTGTTGTGTTTTGCGGATGGAACAAGTACTATCGTAGAGGAAATATTTGAATCAAGATATCAAAACGTCAATGAATTACAAAAGATGGGAGCTATTATTGCCCTGGATAAAAAGGACAATTCGGCTATTATTACAGGAGTGGAGAGGCTACACGGAGCTGTAGTTAATGCACATGACCTTAGAGGAGGAGCGGCACTTGTAATAGCTGGTTTAGCTGCAGAAGGCACAACGATCATTCGTGATGCCACTTGTATAGAACGAGGGTATGAGGATATATGTAGAGATTTTACTGCATTAGGGGCTACAATCAGTTATTGCAGTGAAAATGCCACTTAAACATATTCGAATACATGAATTTACGTTTACCGTCATGGAGGGAATCATGAACAGGAAGAAACCGAAGAAATCAGATAATGTACTTTGGAGATTATGCCGTAAAGCGGTTCTTCTATTATTAATAATTGGTATACCTTTCCTGTTCTTTACTAGTACTTTCCAATTAAAAAAGATTGATGTGGTTGGCAATGAGCGATATACGAAGGAACAGATAACGGAGCAGTTACTTCAGTCAAAGCTTGATTCGTATACGCCGATACTGTATATGAAGTATCGTTACTTTACACAGTTTCATTATCCATTTGTTGAGAAAATTGATATGGAAATGGTGGATAATCATACAATCACTGTCTATGTGTATGAAAAGCAGGTAGCCGGTTGTGTGGAATTCATGGGTGAATACTTATACTTTGATAAAGATGGGATTGTGGTGGAGAGTTCGTCCAGCCAAATTGAGAATATACCTATGATACAAGGACTTGAGTATAATAAGATTATTTTACATGAGAAGCTTGAGGTACAAAAAGACGAGCTGTTTGATGTAATAATAAACCTAACACAATTAATTCATAAGTATGATCTTGATGTCGACACCATTACATTTAATAAAGCATCAGAAGTTACAATTGATTGTGGAGGCATCAAGGTACTGCTTGGAAAGAAAAGAACCTATGATGAAGCGTTATCCGAATTGAAAAATATTATGGCTGAGGCAGAAGGGATGGATATCATCATTGATATGTCTAATTATGTAAAAGGGACAGATCATATTATTGCAAAACCGAAAAAAGCTACAGAATAGATAAAAAACTCCGAAATAATTAATAATTTTTAAAAATTTTGCTTGATTATTTGGGAATTTAAAGATATTATATAAAGTAGGATTAGCAAACACCATAAATTGTATGTGATAGATCTTTTATCCCATTATAATGTGGTTTTGGAAGAAAAATGGAACAATACATAATACAATATAGAATAGGTTGGAAGCAAGATGAATTGTCTGGGAATTCACTTGTCATTTTTAGAAAAGATTACGATTAAAGGAGGAATTGACCTTGCTTGAAATAAGAACAAATGAGGCGGATACCACGGCTAAAATACTCGTTATCGGAGTAGGGGGAGCTGGTAATAACGCCGTTAATCGAATGATAGAAGAAAATATCCTAGGTGTTGAGTTCGTTTGTGTCAATACGGACAAGCAGCATTTAAAGAATTGCAAGGCTCCGTTATGTATACAGATCGGAGAGAAGCTTACAAAAGGTCTTGGAGCTGGTGCTCAGCCTGAGATCGGACAAAAAGCTGCAGAAGAGAGCAGGGAGCAATTAGCTGAGGTTATTAAAGGCGCTGATATGGTATTTGTTACATGCGGAATGGGTGGCGGAACCGGAACCGGAGCTGCTCCGGTAGTAGCTCAGATCGCGAAGGATATGGGTATTTTAACAGTTGGTATTGTAACGAAGCCTTTTAAGTTTGAAGCAAAGCAACGAATGACTAATGCGATCAGCGGTATTGACCGGCTGAAAGAATATGTGGATACCTTAATCGTAATTCCAAATGATAAATTATTAGAAATCGTAGATAGAAGAACCACAATGCCGGATGCGTTACGTAAAGCAGATGAGGTCTTACAACAGGGTGTACAGGGAATTACCGACTTGATTAATGTCCCTGGTCTTATTAATCTTGACTTTGCCGATGTTCAGACGGTAATGAAGGATAAGGGAGTTGCACATATCGGTATTGGTACGGGTACCGGTGATGATAAGTGTATTGATGCTGTTAAGCAGGCAATCACCAGTCCTTTATTGGAGACAACTATTCAAGGTGCATCCCATGTGATAATTAATATATCAGGTGATATCAGCCTTGTTGAAGCAAATGAA
This sequence comes from Variimorphobacter saccharofermentans, assembly GCF_014174405.1. Lineage (GTDB taxonomy): Bacteria > Bacillota > Clostridia > Lachnospirales > Lachnospiraceae > Mobilitalea > Mobilitalea saccharofermentans. The sequence continues at coordinate 1,728,472 of NZ_JACEGA010000001.1, forward strand.
GCAGCTACCTTAGTGCAAGAGCTGGCAGGAGATTCTGCTAACATTATATTTGGTGCGATGTTTGATGATGTAAATCCGGATACGGCTACTATTACTGTCATTGCTACCGGATTAGACGGAAGATCAAAGGAAGTTGTTAAGACACCGGACTTCTTAAGACATTCTACTGGATCCTCCATGAGACCTTCCATGAAACCAGAATTGAATCGTCCATTTAATACTAGCAACACTTATAGTGGGACAAGCTCAGGTACAATGTCACAGTCACCATATACATCTCAGCCGAGCTATCAGACAGATCCTACAAGACGTCCGATTAGTCAACCTGCAAAAGCACCGACAAATACCAATACAGATCCAAGCGGAATTAAGATCCCGGAATTCTTGCAGAAGAACCGCCACAATAAGTAATAACGGTATTGGACAAGATAAATATCATAGAAAAATAATTATACATAAGAGATTAAGGCTGTCAGATTATTTAGCAATAAATGATCTGACAGCTTTTTTTGATTCAAAAAGAAGGATAAACACTAATGATGTAATTTTTCGTAAATGAAAAGAGCTGTTTGAGAACCTTAAACTGACATATTTTGGAAACTAAACAAGTTATAATCGTTATATACATTGGAGGTTGGTCATACTGTTGGAGGTGAAATTTGTATCTTGAGGTATATCCGGATGTTATTTTTATCCTTAATTTCTTCATTGATTTCATCTTACTTCTGTTGTTGAAGAAGGTGAATCAAAAAAGAAGCAAAAAACTCAGACTAATCGGTGCTGCGGCTGTGGGAGCTTTATTTGCAGTATTTGTAAGTGTTTTCCCGTGGATAAATATCGTGATCCGATTTGTATTAATGAATGTAGTTGCTTCTGTACTAATGCTGATAATAGCATTTGACAGAATGAAGATAATGGATTTGTTGAAACAGGTAATTGTTTTTTATTTACTTACATATTTCGTTGGCGGATTAATGAACTCCATATATTATTATACGAATTTTCGTGTGTCTCTTATGAGGTTAGGGAATATAACCGTATTCGAAAAAATTTCATGGAAATTTGTTGTTGTCATAATCCTTGCCATAATACCGGTTACCTCATTAGCACTTTGGCTGTTCCGCTGGTATCGGAGTAATCTGAAGGAAGTATATATGGTAGATTTATACCTGGATAACCGAAAAATAACTACCAGAGGATTAATGGATACCGGAAACTGTCTTTATGATCCGATTTTTAAGAGACCGGTTATGATTGTAGAATATGCCGTTCTAAAGGAGCTTCTTACAGAGGAATTTTCCCGGGACATCGAGAACTTAAAACGCTGTATAGAAGATAACAACCTGAATTGGAATGAAGGAATGATAAGTAGTAATCAATTACCCAGAATTAAAATCATACCATATCAGTCCATTGGAAAGGCACAAGGCTTGATGCTGGGAATTCAATTGGACCAGGTCATCATACATACAGGGAAAGAGAACAAATCCAATGAAAAGGTAACAGCAGCAATTTGTGATATCCGTCTTTCGCAACAGGAGGATTATCACACAATCTTACACAAGGAGCTTGTATAAGAAGAGTTAGTATGGAGCAGATCGCACATCAGCAACTAATATTTTAATTACAGAATAAAGGCTATTATGGGAGGTTAATCTATGCTTTTAAAGTTATCAATACATAACAAATTCCAATTTCGCATGATACCCGATCTTAAAACAATCATATTTGGACACAAGGGGGAGATTCATTATATCGGTGGTGCGGAAGTATTACCACCGCCTCTCGATCCTGTGAAGGAAGCGGAAGCAATCAGTGAATTGGGTACAGAACGGGATTCCGAAATCAAATCTATTCTAGTGGAACATAATTTGCGTCTGGTTGTTTACATAGCTAAGAAATTTGATAATACAGGGGTTGGAGTTGAGGATTTAATATCCATAGGAACAATCGGTCTTATTAAAGCGATCAATACCTTTAATCCGGATAAAAACATTAAGCTGGCTACTTATGCTTCCCGTTGTATTGAGAATGAAATATTAATGTATTTAAGACGAAATAATAAAACAAAATTAGAAGTATCCATAGATGAACCTCTGAATGTGGACTGGGATGGAAATGAATTATTATTATCGGATATTCTTGGTACGGAAGAGGATGTGATCTATCGAAATATTGAAGAAGAAGTGGACCGTAAGCTACTACGTCGAGCTTTATCAAAGCTATCGGATCGGGAACGGATTATCGTTGATCTGCGTTTCGGCTTGAATACGGATGACGGTATGGAGCGAACACAGAAGGAAGTGGCAGATCTGTTGGGTATATCGCAATCCTATATATCAAGACTGGAAAAAAAGATTATAAAAAGACTGAAAAAAGAAATGGTACGCTTCGAATAAAAAAATGAATATGGAAATTATTTCTTCCTATGTAATCGTATAAACTGGAGCCAAAACGTGAATCATTTTATAATGAAAATGATATGATTCGGAGGTTTCGTTATGGCTCTTTATAAGGTTGAGATATGCGGTGTAAATACATCTAAGCTGCCATTGTTGAAAAACAGTGAAAAGGAAGAATTGTTTCAAAGAATATTAAATGGGGATAAGGAAGCCAGAGAATTATATATTAAAGGAAACCTTAGGCTGGTACTATCCATAATACAGCGTTTTTCCAACAGCAATGAAAATGTAGATGATTTGTTTCAAATTGGCTGTATAGGTTTAATGAAAGCAATTGATAATTTTGATATAACACAGAATGTAAAATTCTCTACCTATGCGGTCCCGATGATCATTGGCGAAATCCGAAGATATCTAAGGGATAACAATGCTATCCGCGTCAGCAGATCACTACGGGATACTGCATATAAAGCAATTTATGCGAAGGAAGCATTGGTTAAAAAGAATGAGAAGGAACCAACCATAAGCGAGATTGCAGAAGAAATCGGAATCAGTAAAGAGGACATTGTCTATGCACTGGATGCCATACAAAGTCCTGTTTCCCTATATGATCCTGTGTATGTTGAGGGCGGAGATGCGCTTTATATCATGGATCAGGTGAGTGATAAAAAGAATAAGGAAGAAAACTGGATAGAAGAAATATCACTAAAAGAAGCGATGGATAAACTATCCGCAAGGGAACATAATATTATTAAGCTTCGATTTTTTGAAGGGAAAACACAGATGGAGGTGGCTAAGGAAATCAATATATCCCAGGCACAGGTCAGTCGCCTTGAAAAATCAGCACTGAAGAATATGAAAAATTATCTGGTTTAAATATATACTTTATTGAGAAGAACCGACAGGATGGGTGCATTCCGGGAGCAAGCTGGAGGCTTGAAAATCCAGAATGGAGCATTTGCACTTAGTTATTTATGTTACAGAGAAGATGAAGAACCGACAGGATGTTAGCAGGAAATATATCCGCCGCGGAGCCGCTTGCGCTTAGTTGCACTTAGTAACGGTACGTAAGGCTCTAAAGTACAGAGCCTAAGTACCGACTAGTGCAAATACTCCGACTCTGGATATATTTCCTGCACCCATTCTGTCGGTTCTTCGTCGGTACGTAAGGCTCTAAAAGACGGAGCCTAAGTACCGACGAATGCAAATGCTCCACTGGATTTTATTCCAGCCTCCAGCTTGCTCCCGGTATGCACCCATCCTGTCGGTTCTTCGTCGGCATATAAGGCTCTATAGACCAGAGCCTTATATGCCGACAATCCATTAATTATCATGAAGATGTATTATTACTTCTATCGGTTCAAGTGGATATTTGTTCTACGAACAGAGCTTAAGTACCGGCTAGTATATATGCTTATATATGTTCTGTTTTAGATATATCAAGCCTTTGAATGGTATACATCTTTTTGGTTGAATTATATCGATATAGAGAGTGTTTAGTGCTACTACCATTAACTTGATTCAGTCATGGTAATTCATAGATAAGTATCGTATAATTGAGAAAATAGATTTCATCACCTGAGATATTTATGTGATGGAGCGGGATTGTGGAATGGTTTGTAATAGTGATGTATGTAGTTATGTATTGTGGATATGAAAGAAAGGTAAGGTGGTTATTGGTATGAATGAGAATATGCAATCGAAAGCCAGAACAACATTATCGTTAGATGGAAAGAGATATGTTTATTATTCGATAAAAACACTTGAGCAATGTGGATATCCAATTTCTGATTTACCCTTTACATTTAAGATTCTGCTAGAGTCTTTGTTAAGGCAATATGATGGATATACGATTACCGAGGAGCACATACGAAGCTTGGCGGATTGGACCAGACATAGGGATTCAATGTCTGAGATTCCATTTTTACCGGCGCGGATTATTTTGCAGGATTTTACAGGGGTTCCGGCAGTCCTGGATTTGGCCTCCATGCGTGCAGCAATTCCGGAGGATCAGGTTGATAAGATTAATCCGGAGGTATCTGTCGATCTGGTAATAGACCACTCCGTTCAGGTTGATTATTATGGATCTGCCAAAGCCTTGAAGGAAAATACGAGATTGGAATTTGAACGAAATCGTGAGCGGTATCAATTCCTCAATTGGGCGAAAAATGCTTTTGATAATTTAAGTGTTGTACCACCCGAGACCGGCATTATTCATCAGGTGAATCTGGAATATCTGGCGAAGGTAGTGATCTCAAAAACGGAGAACAATGAGACAACGCTCTATCCAGATACCTTATTTGGTACAGATTCTCATACTACGATGATTAACGGTTTAGGAGTATTAGGCTGGGGGGTAGGTGGGATTGAGGCAGAAGCAGGGATGCTTGGACAACCCTCATATTTTCCGATTCCCGAGGTAATCGGTGTTAAGTTGACTGGTGAACTTCCGTCAGGAACTACTGCAACGGATCTGGCTCTTCATCTGACAATGCTGTTAAGAAAGAGAGGCGTAGTAGGAAAATTTGTGGAATTCTTTGGAGATGGGGTAAGAAAGCTGTCCTTGGCTGATCGAGCCACCATTGCCAATATGGCTCCTGAATATGGTGCTACCTGCGGTTATTTCCCGGTTGATGAGGAGACGCTGAATTACTTAAGGCTGACCGGGCGCAAACAACAGCATATCGATTTGGTATGGGCATATCTGAAAGAGAACATGATGTTCAATGAATATCAAAAGGATGCAATCTATTCCGAAGTGATCCCGTTGGATCTGCGTACAGTTACCTGTTCCCTATCAGGTCCGAAGCGACCTCAGGATCTGATTCCATTGGGAGCGATGAAAGAGGAATTTGTAAAATCTGTTACGGCTCCTCAGGGAAATCAGGGACATGGATTGACTGATGAGGTGTTTCATAAAAAAGTTGAGGTAGTACTAAAGGACGGAAGACAAAGTACTTTAAGGACTGGTTCTATCGCAATAGCGTCCATTACCTCTTGTACCAATACCTCCAATCCTTCTGTAATGATAGGAGCCGGCCTCCTGGCTAAGAAAGCGGTAGAAAAAGGACTGCAGATACCTGCACATGTGAAAACCTCCTTTGCTCCGGGATCGAGGGTCGTGACTGGATATCTTACGGCTTCCGGACTGCAGCCATATTTGAATCAGTTAGGATTTCAGATTGTGGGATACGGTTGTGCAACCTGTATAGGCAACTCTGGTCCATTACTTCCTGAAATATCCAATGCTATCGCAGATAATGATTTGCTTGTAACCTCTGTACTATCGGGAAATCGGAATTTTGAAGGTCGAATCCATTCCCAAATCAAGGCAAATTATCTGGCATCTCCACCGCTGGTAGTGGCCTATGCTTTAGCGGGAACGATGAACATCGATTTAGAAAAGGAGCCTATTGGGAAGGATAAGGATGGAAATGAGGTATATCTTCGCGATATATGGCCGGATTCTCATGAAATTGAAGCCGTTATGATGGGATATGTAAGACCGGAGATCTTTGAGAAAGAATATGATACCGTATATGAAAAGAACGTACTTTGGAATTCTATCTCTTCTGTGAAAGGAAAACTGTATCAATTTGATCAAGCCTCTACCTATATACAGAATCCGCCGTTCTTTGAAGAGTTAAGTAAAGAACCGGAAGCAATCAAACCACTTACCGGATTACGTGTATTGGCGAAGTTCGGTGATTCTATTACCACGGATCATATTTCCCCGGCAGGAGCAATCGGTAAAAACACACCGGCTGGTCAATATCTTCGTGAACATGGAGTGGAGGTAACTGACTTTAACACCTATGGTTCCAGAAGAGGGAATCATGAGGTGATGATGAGAGGAACCTTTGCCAATATCCGCATACGGAATCAGATTGCACCAGGAACCGAGGGAGGCTATACTACCTATTGGCCATCCAATGAAGTGATGTCAATATATGATGCTTGTATGAAATATAAAGAACAGGGGATCGGTCTTGTTGTTCTTGCAGGTAAGGATTATGGTATGGGATCCTCAAGAGATTGGGCAGCAAAGGGTCCAAGCCTGCTTGGAGTAAAAGCTGTAATTGCTGAAAGCTATGAAAGAATTCATCGCTCTAATCTGGTTATGATGGGAGTATTACCTTTGCAGTTTATGGAAGGGCAAAATGCAGAAAGCCTGGAGCTGACTGGCTCAGAAACACTGGAGATTAGTCTGAAGGACAACATAAAACCACGTGATATTGTCCAAGTGAAGGCGAATACATCTGATCATAAGGTGATTTCCTTCGAAGCAATCGTTCGATTTGATTCAGCAATTGATGTAGATTATTATCGTCACGGTGGAATTCTTCCCATGGTACTTCGCAGTAAAATAAAATAATAAGTTAAAAGGGCGGATGAAAATATAAGGGGATGTTTCATAATGTATCAGCGGGGATATTTACTTACCATAATACACTGTCGGAAGAACATGTTGCTGTATTTTGCATGGCGCAGGCGAAAATTAATGTTCGAATGAGACATGCAAAATCAGTAATATGTCCTTCCGTCTGTGTGTGAGGTAAGTAATTGTCCTCGCGAATGTATTATGAAACATCCCCTTATATTTTCATCCTCCCTTTTTAATCTTCGGTCATATTAAGTGATAGAAGAGGAAAAAAAGTGATGGAAGAGGTAAATTTATCAACACCCTTCTACGCTTTTAATTACCGTTAGTGTTGTCTGTTGAATTCTAGCTTAGCAAGTTGTATACAGCCCATGATACCTTGGTTACCATCCAGGGAAGCAGGTACAATATATGTATCCATATCCTCTAATTGTGCTGTCTGTACATAACCATTTAATAAATTAGCAACCTGAGAGCGTATCCACGGGAATAACTGCTCCTGGTGCATTACTCCGCCACCTAGAATAATTCTGTGGGGAGATAGAGTAAGAATAAAGTTAACTAAACCCTGAGCAATATAATATGCTTCCAGTTCCCACACTTCAGGCTGATCTTTTAGATCATAGGCCTTCTTATTCCATCGCTTTTCAATGGATGGACCGGAGGCTAATCCTTCAAAGCAATTAGAGTGATAAGGACATACCCCTCCAAAGTGATCCTCAGGATGTCTGCTAAGAAGAATATGACCCGCTTCCGGATGCAGCATACCATGAAGTAGTTCGCCATTCATATAGACACCTACTCCAATACCGGTTCCTATCGTGATATAGATCCCGGATGGCACATCTTTGAGACCACCCCAGGTGGCTTCTCCGAGAGCAGAAGCATTCACATCCGTATCAAAACCAACCGGTATGGATAGCGCATTCCTTAGGGTACCTGTAATATCGTAATTTCTCCAATCAAGCTTCGGAGTCGAGGTTATATAGCCATAGGTTTTCGATGCTCTGTCCAGATCGATTGGACCAAAAGAGCCGATGCCCAGGGCGGCAATCTCTTTTCCTCTAAAGTAAGTAATAATCTCATTCATTGTTTCTGCTGGAGCTCGTGTAGGAATCGATTTCTGATCAATAATTTCTCCATTTTCATTTCCGATTGCCAGTACCATTTTTGTTCCTCCGGCTTCCAATGCACCGAAAAACATATACATACACCTCCAAATAGCAATTAGTCATATATATTCTATATGATTTATTGAAAAAAATATAGTGCTAATTATATTATTAACATGAAAAAATCGCTGATTGTAAAATAAATTGAACTTAACAGGGAAAGCAGATACACCCCATTCATGTTCATTTTTATCCTCTTCTTTGACACAAAATTACTAGGGATTTGTCTGGAATAAAATCGTACATTGTGATATAATTTAGCTAGAAATTAGGTTATGGATAAAGTAATAAATTGTTAACAAATCATATGAGGTAGTGGTATTTTTTGGAGCCAAATAAGGCTCCCCCAATATATAACATAAGGAGAGAAGAGGATGAAGCATCAAAAGCTTAATGGCAACTGGAAAATGAGAGAATTAAAAGAAAATAACTGGCTTGATGCAAATGTACCTGGTTCTGTAATGTCCACGCTACTTGCCAATGATAAGGTCAGTGATCCGTTCTGGCGTACCAATGAATATGAGGCCAGAGAACTCTTTCGTAAGGATTATGAATTTGAACGAACTTTCATAATTGAGGAGGATTTATATGAAAATGATCACATAGAGCTGGTTTGCTATGGTCTTGATACACTGGCTGAGATCTATGTGAATGATATTCTTTTATCCAAAACTAATAATATGCATCGTACTTGGAGATTTGAGTGTAAACCATTACTTCAGTCCGGTGAAAATCAGATTAGAATAATCTTTCGATCCCCAATTAATTATATTGAAAGCTATGTGCCAGAGGAAGATAAGAAGATACACTTTGTTTCCAGTGGTTCCATGAAAGGAAACCAGTATATCAGAAAGGCTCATTGCATGTTCGGCTGGGATTGGGGGGCACAAATCCCTGATGCCGGAATATGGCGTGATATTGAGCTGGTTGGATATACCGACGGTAAGATTGAAGATGTGAATATCATACAGCATCATCATGAGGGTGAGGTTAACATAGATATTCGGACAGAGCTACAGCTTTTAAAAGATAATCATTATAATCTGGAATATACATTGATCTCCCCGAATGGGATTACTTCAAGCTATTGTCAGACTGCGATAAATGGATGCAATTCTTATATTATTGCAGTAGAACATCCGGAGTTATGGTGGCCAAATGGCTATGGGGAACAGCCCCTTTATCATTTATCAGTATCGGTAAAGAATAATGATAATATAATGGACAGCAAAGAATATACTATCGGACTGAGAACTCTAACAATTAGCCAGGAAAAGGACCAATGGGGTTCGGAGTTTGCTTTTAAAATTAACGGTGTGAAGATATTTGCAAAGGGCGCTGACTACATTCCGGAGGATACAATATACTCCAATATTACCAAGGAACGTATCGAATACTTAATCGAATCCTGTGTTCGAGCAAATTATAACTGTTTACGTGTATGGGGCGGTGGTTACTATCCTTCCGATGATTTCTTTGATTTATGTGATCGGTATGGTCTGATTGTATGGCAGGATTTAATGTATGCTTGCAATGTATATGACTTGACGAAGGAATTTGAGGAGAACATCATTGAGGAGACTAAGGATAACGTAAGAAGAATTCGACATCATGCATGTCTTGGATTATGGTGTGGTAACAATGAGATTGAATCAGGCTGGTATATATGGCCCAGCTTAATGGATCATTCTGAAAAGCTGAAAGCAGATTATATTAAGCAATTTGAATATGTTTTACCGAGAACGGTAGAGGCTTTGGATAAAAGTACCTTTTTCTGGCCGTCATCCCCGTCCTCAGGAGGATGTTTTGATAATCCGGTAGATGAAAATCGTGGAGATACGCATTACTGGGATGTATGGCATGGACAATTGCCCTTTGAAGATTACCGAAATCATTATTTCCGTTTCTGCTCGGAGTTTGGTTTCCAATCCTTCCCTTCGATTAAAACCGTAAAGACCTTTACCGAGGAGTCAGACCGCAATATATTCTCAGAGGTTATGGAGAGCCATCAAAAAAATACCGCAGCCAACGGAAAAATGCTGTATTACCTATCGGAGAATTTCCTATATCCAAAGGATTTTGAAAACTTATTATATGTCACGCAAATACTTCAGGGTAGTGCTATAAAATATGGTGTGGAGCACTGGAGAAGAAACAGGGGACGGTGCATGGGAGCATTATACTGGCAGCTAAATGACAGCTGGCCTGTTGCATCCTGGGCAAGCATCGATTATTATGGACGCTGGAAAGCGTTACATTATATGGCTAAGAGATTCTATGCACCGGTTGCAGGAACTCTGTCAAGGACAGGTGAAGTTGTTGAGGCACATATCCTAAATGAAACATTATCGGATAAGAAGTGTAATGTAGAGGTTTCGTTAAAAACCATGGATTTTGAAGTCTTATGCAAGGATACCTATGAATTAGTGGTACCTGCTCTATCTGCAAGAAAGGTAGGAGAGAGGAACTATAGTGATTTCATCACCGGTATCAATAAGCAGGTCTATGTAGAGGCAGTATTTACAGACGAGGATGGATATCAAAGTACTGAGGTTGAAATCTTTGTACCCTTTAAGTACTTAGAATTGAAAAAGCCTGAGATTACCTGCCATGTAACTGAGAACGAGGATTGCTATGTGATTTCCTGTCAGGCTAAGAGTCTTGCATGCTTTGTGGAGTTGGATTTTGAAGAAAGCGATGGTATCTTTAGTGATAATTATTTCTATATCACGGGAAAAGAACCTGTTACAGTTGAGTTGAGGAAAACAGATATCCGTGGTGAAGGTTTTGCAGATGCCAGGGATTTAGAACAAAAACTTCAGATACGAAGCTTGCGTGACACATATTAAACAGTAATGTAAATATATGAATGGAATATATTTAGATTAAATTGCCGGGACAATAACTTACCATAATGCACTGTTCGGAGATTGTACTTCCGTCTTAGTGTAAGGTGAGTTATTGTCCCTGTTAGTATAATATGTATTTAAGGTAAGTAAATCAGGTTATTAAGCCGATTCGGAATCCCGTGAGGAAGCTATAACCTGATTTTACTTTTATATATGTGATATATGTAGTTTAATACGAAATTTAGTTAGGATATGGAATTATGTATCAGAAATATAATAGCGGTTACAGGTGCTGAAATGAAGTATATTATGAATACAATATAATAATCGAAACCTATGGATATGATATGAAAAAACTGATATGTGTAATGGTGATAGCAGTACTTGCAATAATAGGTTATGCTGTGAAAGAAAGACTTGATGTCACTCAAGTGTCCTTTACGAATACGAGCAATGTAGCGGATCAAAAGATTAATAAAGAAGCGTATCATAAAAATGGAATAGATGCCAGTTATCCACAATTTGTAATATTGGGAGAGGATGACCCAGCTAAACAATGGAATCAAATCATGTATGATGATTTTCAGAAAATACTTCAGATTTATTCTCTTCCCCCTATCCCTGGCCCGACACCGTCAATGGGGGAAGAACCAACGGTTTTACATATTGATTATGAAGTAAAATTAAACAATGAGCATTTCATCAGTATTCTTTATCGTGCAGTATTTAGAAGCCCATATGCCGCCCACCCGACAGAACTGGTCTATACAACGAATATTGATAAAGAAAAGTCAGAACGGGTTCGTCTACCTGATATCATTCAAATTACTCCTGATTTTCCGACAAGCTTTCGGCATTGGAAGCTTGTCAGAAGGGAAGATACTATGATTGATTTGAATCCACTAATCATTGAGTATGTAAATGAGATTAAGAACGAAGATTTACTAAGGGGATTTCAGGACGCAGACCGGATAGAATCCGGCAATTCCTACGGCATTTACAGCTATCTGACTCCTTATGGGGTAGGGATAAGCATTTCACTACCTAATTTTCTTGGGGATCATGCAGAATTCGAGCAGGAGTATTCGGAAGTAGAGGGATTACTGCGTTAGGTAACATGCTTATTCTGGTGTGGAAATTACTTGATCTGAATCTTTATTTCTTTTCACAGTTTTGTAGTAATACATCCTTAGAAGGAAACCTCCGAGCCAGCCGGCTGGTGAGGCTAACCAGATTCCGGTTTCTCCAATGTATCACTAAAGCGGTTAATCATAATCTGCATTACGGAGCTACCTGCACTTATGAAAAGCTGTTGGAGCATAGCTGGAATTCCGATTTTGAGTCCATTCTGAAGGATATAGCGATCCATTTTTGCTTTTCATATTCGAATAACGAATATGTTACCCAGTTTGTTTGAATTTCATATTCACCTTTCCCGTATTGTTGTGATATCAGAAGATATTCGAGCAAAAGAAAAAGCTGTCTCAGGAACGAAACAGCCTTGCGTTGTCATATTTTCATAACTCCAATCCGTACAGAAACCAATATAGTTATTACCTGTGGATAAAATTACCGGATGGTAGATCGCATTGTATTCAGGAGCTTGTTGAAAAGAATAACATACAGGTTATGGAATCTCGATTATTTTCAACAGGTATCTCCAGCCCGGATTCTCATATTCGTATTGCGTTATCCACTCCAAAAATATTGAACGAATTGGAAAAAGGACTCAGATTATTAAAGCAGATTATTGATTAAGAAGGAAGCTGATTAGTTTTCAAGAATTTTCTTCAACTCATCCATGAAGGTGCTGACGTCCTTGAATTCACGATATACAGAGGCAAAACGTACGTAGGCTACTGCATCAAGTTCCTTTAATTTATTCATAACCATTTCACCGATAACGTGGCTGGGAATTTCTTTGTCCTCCCGATTGAAGATCTGTGTTTCAACCTCATCTATGAGTTTCGTCATTTGATCAACAGAAATAGGCCTTTTATGGCAGGAACGAAAAACACCTGCTTCAATTTTGGAACGGTCATAGGGTTCTCGATTATTATCCTTCTTAATAACAACAAGAGGAATCGTTTCCACTTTCTCGTAGGTGGTAAATCTTCTTAGGCATTCATCACACTGGCGCCTTCTACGAATAGAGTTATTCTCATCGGCTGGTCTGGAATCGATAACGCGGGTATTGTCCTTACCACAAAAAGGGCATTTCATTTTCTTTATCCTCCTAATCAGTACAGTCATAATTTTATGTCTTTTGATGAACATTCTGACAATTACAAGATACATTTTGTATTATATTGAAGATTTTTCGAACGGTCAAGGAAATTATTGCATTTTATTTCATAATTAATAAAAAAGTTTGAAATTGAATGTTAAATACACTTTAGCAAACATTTTTCTGCATCGACATCAACTAATATGATATCAACTCCAATTTGCTTGATATTACAACAACTAATTACGTATTCATGATCCCGACCAAGAATGCCCCATATCCTACAAGGACCAGGAACAATAATATGGGTTATCTGCCCCGTACATATATCAAATTCGATATCGCTAACATAACCGAGTCGTTCACAATCCCTACAATTAATTACTTCCTTTTCCCTGAGTTCACAAATGCGCATATAATCACCCATATTTATTCTTGGTTTATTATATGCGCATCCGTTGAGAACGTGTATATTATTCAATACCTTTGAAGGAATAGGAGTAGGTGTAGCAGCGATTCGAATAAAGAGTATATTCTGGATGTGTCCGTGTTCCCCAGGAGTCATCTCCGCCGATGCCCATTTGTTTATAATTGATTCTTACTACTACCTTATTACTTGGAGGAAGAAGATATGTATGATCCTTTTCTTCCAGTTCAAATGGAGTATAAGGAAGAGCATTCACCTCAATAACAGGTAATCCACTGATTTCAATACCGACACCATGATCATTGGTAAATCTGGTCCATCTGACCTCTGTCTTATTGCCACATTCCTGGGGCCTTAAGTAGGGAGTAAACTGATCCCGTACTTTTCCAGAGTAAACGCCAACCCTTGCACCAAGACACCGATCCCAGTAGTTCTCGTGAGGACCTTTTCCATACCAGCTAAAGTTATCGTAACTCTCTTTAAGTCTCATAAGCATGCCCACCTCTGGAATTTCCGGGAGATTGCTGCCGGGGATTAATTCCTGAGTAATATGGATATGCCCATCGCTCAAAATTGTATAAATTATTTTGCAAGTGGAGATTTGCGATGTGGGAAGCTCGAATAGCTGGGTAACAACGGCTTTTTGCTTATTCACCTCCGACAGGAAGGAGAGAAGCTTTCTTTTACTAGATGCCTCCCGCCAAGTAGCACATCGCGTGGGTAGGTGGTTTCCTTTGTCATTATCCGTATATGCCCTCCAGAAGTTTGGAGAAGGACCTTCTTCAATCAGTTCATTTCCTTTATAGCAATATGAGACCATAACCCCGGTGGTAGTATCAAAGGCAATGGTAAATATTGAATTCGAGAGCCGGAATATGTGGTCATATTCTGCAGCTTCCATATCAGGATATGAAACGGTAGAGTTTGCGGTATATTTTAACTCAACTGGTAATTTGAATTGCTCGAATGCTATTTCATGACCTTTTTCCGCCCATTTGGTAGCTGTCTTTAATAGAAAGGCTACATCTAAAAAGTATTCTTCCGTAGAATCCTTCGCAATGTATTTACCAATAGGTAGGGTCACATCCTTAGTATCCCCTGGTCCCAGTTCGATACTAAGGGAGCCATTCATTACTGGTATGCCGTTTTTTAATACTTTCCAGACAAGCTCATAATCACTTAGGTTTGTAAATAGGGATTTGTTTTCAATTCGGATGGTTCCCAGGGATAAATCCACGGGATAAAAGCTCACTTGCTGATAACACTTCTTTACTTCATATAATTTAGGTGAAATCGTTCGATCTGCAAATATTAGTCCGTTCCCACAGAAATTACCGTCATTTGGCTTATCGCCAAAGTCACCACCATATGCCAGATATTCGATGCCTTCTGAAGTTCCTGTTTTGATTGCCTGATCGATCCAGTCCCATATGAAGCCGCCTTGAAGAATTGGATATTTGTCAAATAACTCTCTGTATGAATAGAGATTACCTGTGGAATTACCCATGGAGTGGCTGTATTCACAAAGAATAAATGGCTTTCTGCTGTCTTTATTCTTGGCATAAATTTCTATATCTCTTGGTGACGTGTACATCTGACTTTCTATATCAGAAGCAGCTTCATATTTTCTAAAATGGAAGACACCCTCATAATGTACAATTCTACTGGGATCATTCTCTCGGAAGAAATCATGCATTTTGATGAAGTTCTCTCCGGCAAAGGCTTCGTTCCCCAGAGACCAGATAATAACCGAGGGGTGGTTCTTATCCCTCTGCAGCATGGAATTTGCGCGATCCAGAACAGCCGTCGTCCAACAAGCCTTATTGCCGGGTACATTATTTTCTTCATTTTCGGTACTCCAGGATTGGAAGGTTCCATGTGTTTCAAGGTTTGTCTCATCGATTACATAGATACCGTATTCGTCACATAGATCATACCATAGGGACTGATTGGGATAATGAGAGGTTCGAACTGCATTGATGTTGTGCTGTTTCATAAGATGAATATCCGTAATCATTTCCTCCTTATCAATGGCACGTCCCTTATCACAGCTGAACTCATGGCGATTCACACCTAGAAACAATATCCTTTTTCCATTTAGCTTCATTAGTCCGTCTTTTATCTCGAACTTACGGAAGCCTATCCTACAGCTGATGCTTTCAATCAGACTACCATCTTGATTTCTTAAGCACAATACCAAAGTATACAGATTCGGGTGCTCGGCACTCCATTTTAACGGATTCGTTACTGTTGTTAGGAGTTCAATGTTATCCGCTTTTTTCTCTGATAGATTCACAACCTGTCGGAGTGGATCTATCAGTACGGCTTCCTGCTGCCGGTCATATAACTGTGCTTCCACGATAATACTATCACAGGCTGCTTCATAATAATTCGTTATTTTTGC
The DNA here is from genome assembly GCF_014174405.1 of Variimorphobacter saccharofermentans. Taxonomy (GTDB): domain Bacteria; phylum Bacillota; class Clostridia; order Lachnospirales; family Lachnospiraceae; genus Mobilitalea; species Mobilitalea saccharofermentans. The sequence continues at coordinate 1,744,334 of NZ_JACEGA010000001.1, forward strand.
TTTGATTCTAAGCTGGGAATCAAGATAGTAATCATCCAACTCTGTTGTAACAAAATAATCATATATATGATAATTGGGGGTAGAGTAAAGATATACTTCCCTAAATATACCGCTTAATCTCCAGAAATCCTGATCCTCAAGCCAGCTGGCATCACACCACCGGTATACTTCTACGGCCAGTTTATTTTCACCTGGTTGTAAATAAGGGGTAATATCAAATTCCGAGGGGGTAAAGGAATCCTTACTAAAACCGACTAAATCACCGTTAACCCATACGTAGAAGGCAGATTCCACTCCCTGAAAGCTAAGGTAAACCGGCTGTCCGTTCCATTCCCGGGGCACAGTAAAAGTTCTGATATATGAGCCCACTGGATTATATCTTGTCGGCGCAAAGGGCGGAGTCAATTCCTCTGATTCAACCCAGGGATATATTACATTTGTGTACTGAGGGTAGTCATATCCCTGTAGCTGCCAATTAGAAGGAACCTTTATCTCATCCCAGGCACTGCAGTCAAAGTCCTTTTCATAGAAGTTCTCACATCTTGATTCAGGATTTTTAGAAAACTGGAATTTCCACATGCCATTTAGTGTCTTATAATAGCGTGATGCGCTACGGTCTGCATTTAAAGCCTCATGAAGAGTGTCAAAAGGCATTAGCACAGCATGAGCATCCATACGGTTTAGATGAGTAATCTCAGGGTTATTATTCCATTCGGGATACCCATTTGCAGGAGGCGTATATATCAACTTCTCCATTTTAGTAACTCCTTTCATATACAGCATTAGTGTTATTATATTGATATCATACATTTGCTATAAGCCTTGAATCAATCTTAATATTTTGATAATATATCATTATATTGAACAACTTGGAGGATAAAATGAATCGGATTTTTTCATCACTAACAGAAAAAGATATTGCCTTACCGGTATACGTTACTGGAGTAGGATTTGAAGAGTATCAGGATCATGTTATACGAAAAGGTGGCTTCCCGAATTATCATCTTGCAATATGTGAAAACGGAGTGGGAAGACTGCTATTGGACGGTAAAGAATATCTCATTGAAAAAGGAATGGCATTTTTCTTTTGTCCTGATATTCCCCATGAATATTACCCTCTTTCGGAGCCCTGGTCTATTAAGTGGATTATTTTTATGGGAACAGGAGTAGGTGCTCTGTTAAATGCAATCAATTTTAAGAACTATGAAGTGTTTAGAATAAATAACATGGAAGAGTTTCATCTCTATTATAATAAGCTGTTCCGGACACTTTCGGTGAAAAGTGCAAACAATATACTGGAAGCCTCAGGTATTTTATATAGTTTTTTAACGAATATTAATAGCCTTTGCGAAGCGATTAATATGGAGAACAGATCACAGCTGACAAATAAGTTAAATAATATAATAGAATACATAAAAACGAACTTTCAAGAGGATATTTCTCTGGAACAGCTGGCAGCAATGGCAGAGATCTCGCCCTCCTATTTATGTAGAATCTTCAGAAAGACTTATAATATGAGTCCCTTTACATATATTCTTCGCTGTAGGATCAGTGCTGCAAAGGAATGGCTGATTAATTATCCGGATAAAAGTATCAAGCATATCGCATATGAAGCGGGCTTTCATAATGTGAGTTATTTTGGATTGGTATTTCGTGAACAGGAGGGCTGTTCTCCGAATCAGTTTCGAAGATATTGGGTAAAGGAGTAGTCCTAGAAATCATAATAATCTTCTTGCCAGATTTCACCACCTTTGCTATACTACCTTTAAGCAAATGATTCCTTCATTGTGGGAGAGACAATGAAAGGAGTAAATCAATATATGTTCAGTAAAGCATATAGTGCAGCAATCCATGGGATTGACGGTCTCATTGTCTCCGTTGAAGCAGATGTCAGTGATGGACTACCAATCTTTGATATGGTGGGATACCTTGGTTCCGAGGTGAAGGAAGCAAGAGAACGAGTGCGAATTGCGTTAAAGAATTCTGGTTATAAGCTTCCGGCAAAGCGTATTACAGTCAATCTGTCACCGGCAGATATTAGAAAAGAAGGAACGGCCTTCGATCTGCCTGTTGCAATTTCAATTCTAATGGCCTTTGGCCATCTTCCCGAAGACAATCTGAAAGGTGTTCTGATTATCGGGGAACTCAGCTTGAATGGTAATGTGAATAAGGTAAATGGTGTGTTACCCATTGTAAATGCTGCGAAGCAAAATGGGTTTCTTAAGTGCATCGTTCCAAAGGAAAATGCAAAGGAAGGTGCAGTAGTAAAGGGGATTGAGACTTATGGTGTAGCTACGTTAAGTGAAGCGGTTGCACTTCTCAACGGAAGCGGAGGTATCTCCGCGGAATATGTTGATATCAACTCTTTATTCCGGAGTATTGATATCAGCAATGGAATTGATTTTAGTGAAGTGGCTGGTCAGAAAGCAACAAAACGTGCCATAGAGATTGCAGTATCCGGTATGCACAATTTGTTGATGATCGGGCCTCCGGGTGCAGGAAAAACCATGCTGGCTAAACGAATTCCCACAATCATGCCAGAATTAACCTTTGAAGAAAGTCTTGAGATTTCTAAAATATATAGTATAGCCGGTTTCATGGGTAATCAGGCGTTAATCACCAAACGTCCCTTTCGCAGTCCTCATCATACCATCACGACAACGGCGTTGGTAGGTGGAGGAAGAAATCCTAAGCCTGGTGAAATCAGCCTGGCGCATTTGGGTGTACTTTTTTTAGATGAACTTCCTGAGTTTCAGAAGGAAACGATTGAAGTACTCAGGCAGCCTCTTGAGGACCGCTTAGTAACCATAGCCAGATTAAATGGATCCTACCGATATCCAGCAGATTTCATGCTGGTAGCGGCCATGAATCCATGCAGTTGCGGGTACTATCCAGATCGGAACCGATGTAATTGCTCCCTTCCATCGGTAAAGCGTTATTTAAACCGGATCTCTCAACCCTTATTAGACAGGTTTGATATATGTATTGAAGCGTTACCAATGGTTTATAAGGAACTTCAGGTGGAGGATAAACAGGAAACCTCTGAAGAGATAAGAACAAGAGTCAGTCTTGCCCGTCAGATACAGCTTGAGCGGTATCGCGGACAGAATTTCTTTTTCAACTCCGGCCTGACTCCTCGTACAATTAAGAAGTATTGTATGCTGGATATGAAGGAACAGTCCTTACTGGAAGAAGCCTTTATTAAGATGAACCTAAGTGCAAGAGCGTATCATCGAATCCTAAAAGTTGCAAGAACCATTGCAGATCTCGATCAAAGTGAGAAAATTAAGTCGAAACATATCAGTGAAGCCATATGTTATCGTAGTATAGATCAGAAGTACTGGGGGGAGTAAGCGATGGAGAATAAACTGACACTCCAGGAATATCGTTATTGGCTGGCCAACATCCCCAATTTCGGAGTGCGAAAAATAAATCTTCTTATTAAAGTGTTTGAGACTGCAGAAAGAATATTTGAGGCTTCAGAACATGAACTATTGCAATTCCAGGAGATATGCGTGAATTCAGGAATAAAAATGCGTGATATCGATATTAATCGTATTATTATTTCGAGAAATGTAAAAGCAATCCATGAAAGCTTTAATAAATTACAACAGCATGGCATATATTTTGTTTCAAGGGAGGAGGAACAATATCCGGAAAAATTACGTAATATATATGATGCTCCCTATGCATTATATTATAAAGGAAGGTTACCGGATAAGAGTGATAAGCTTCTTGCGGTAGTTGGTTCCAGGAACTGCTCTCCATACGGAAGAGAGATGGCTAAGTACCTTGCAGGAGCCATTTCAACAGAAGGGATTGGCGTAATCAGTGGCCTTGCCAGAGGCATTGATGCACATGCTCACCAGGGAGCCATACAATCCGGCGGGATTACTTATGGTATTTTGGGCTGCGGGATTGATATATGTTATCCGAAGGAGAACATTAATCTCTATATGGATATACAGTGCAGAGGAGGTATTATATCCGAATACGCACCGGGAATTCAGCCATTTCCGGGAAATTTCCCTATGCGGAACCGAATTATAAGTGGGCTTTCAGATGGAATTCTTGTTATAGAAGCAAATGAAAAAAGCGGATCTCTTATAACAGTGGATATGGGACTTGAGCAGGGAAAGGATATTTATGCGGTTCCCGGTAAAGTTACGGACAGCCTGAGTAAGGGATGTAATAATTTAATAAAAATGGGTGCAAAATTAGTAACAACGCCACAGGATATACTAGAAGAAATGCTACCAAATTACCATTTGGATGACGTAAATATGAAAAAAAATAATAAAATTCTTGAATCGGATGGGAAAATAGTGTATGCTTCTCTTTGTTTGGAACCGAAGCATATAGAAGAAATAGCTATTCGAACGGGTCTGCCAATGGATCGCTTGATGGAGCAGCTATTAATTCTGGAGCTTCGTGGATTTATTAAACAGACTATGAAGAATTATTATGCATTACACAATTAATCGCATTTCAAATAGCATATAATAGGTGAATGATATCCAAACAGTTCAAAGGCAATTTGAACGAATTGATCCGAGTGTATCTCGAGAATAGTGGGAGTCTTCTCCGACTGAGATAAAGATCTACAGAATGAAATGAGGGAGACATCAATATGCCAAGATATCTTGTTATAGTAGAATCTCCAGCAAAAGCGAAAACGATAAAAAAGTTTTTGGGAACGAATTACGAGGTCCTTGCATCGAACGGACATGTCCGTGATTTACCTAAAAGTCAGTTGGGCATCGATGTGAAAAACGGATTTGAACCTAAATATATCACAATTCGGGGAAAAGGTGATTTGCTAGCCAAGCTTCGTAAGGAAGCTAAGAGGTCGGATAAAATATACCTTGCTACTGACCCTGACCGGGAAGGGGAAGCTATTTCCTGGCATTTATCACAAGCTTTGAAGCTGGACGACAAGGAATTTAGTAGAATTACATTTAATGAAATAACCAAGAATGCAGTGAAATCATCCATAAAGCAAGCAAGATCCATCGATTTGGACCTGGTGAATGCACAGCAGGCTAGAAGAATGCTGGATCGTATGGTGGGTTACTTAATTAGTCCGTTACTTTGGGCTAAAGTAAAACGCGGACTTAGTGCTGGTAGAGTGCAATCAGTAGCATTACGTATAATTTGTGATAGAGAAGACGAAATCAATGCATTTGTACCAGAGGAGTATTGGAATCTGGAGGCAGAGTTTGAGATAAAAGGAAAGAAAAAGCCTCTGATTGCTAAGCTTAGCAATGCTAAGAAGGTAATTCGTAACGAAGCAGAGATGAACGAAGTGCTGAAGCAGTTAGAGAACGCAGCCTTTGTAGTTCAGGAGATTAAGAAAAGTGAACGTATCCGAAAGTCTCCGCTTCCGTTCACTACTAGTACTTTACAGCAGGAGGCAGCGAAAAACCTTAATTTTTCTACTCAGAAGACGATGCAGCTTGCACAGCAGCTCTATGAAGGAATTGATATCAAAGGTCATGGAACCGTAGGTTTGATTACTTACCTACGTACAGATTCCATCCGTATCAGTGATGAAGCAGATGCGGCAGCAAGACAATTCATAAAAACAAAGTATGGGGAAGAGTATGTGGCAACTGAGCAAAATCAGGGTCGATCTGGAAAGAAGATTCAGGATGCCCATGAAGCGATTCGTCCTACTTATATTGAGTATATTCCCGATGAAATTAAGGAATCTCTCAGTAGGGATCAATATCGCTTATATCAGTTGATCTGGAGACGTTTTGTGGCCAGTAGAATGCAATCAGCGAAATATGAAACAACAACCATGAAAATCAATGCGAATGAGTACCGGTTTACAGCCTCCACTTCGAAGCTGGTTTTTGAGGGCTTTATGAGTGTATATACTCCGGATGAGGAAGAGGAAAATGACAGTGGTGTGGCATTTGATACCTTACAGGAAGGTGATAAACTGAAGCTCCTTAAACTAAAGGAAAGTCAGCATTTTACCCAGCCACCTGCACATTATACAGAAGCATCCCTGGTAAAAACACTGGAGGAGCTCGGCATCGGAAGACCAAGTACCTATGCACCTACTATTACCACGATTATCTCAAGAAGGTATGTTGCGAAAGAAAATAAGAACCTATATGTAACCGAATTGGGAGAAGCCGTGAATAATATTATGAAATGTGGTTTTTCAAGTATAGTTGATGTGAACTTTACAGCGAACCTAGAGTCTTTATTGGACTGTGTAGAGGATGGTACCGTAAGCTGGAAGACCGTAATCAGTAATTTTTACCCGGATCTTGAGGAAGCAGTACAAAGTGCACATTCCAAGCTGGATAAGATTCAAATTGAGGATGAGGTAACAGATGAGATCTGTGACCTTTGTGGTAGAAATATGGTAATCAAATATGGACCTCACGGTAAATTCCTTGCCTGTCCCGGTTTCCCTGATTGTAAAAATACAAAGCCATATCTTGAAAAAATCGGAGTATCCTGCCCGCAATGTGATGGGGAGCTTGTTGTGCGCAAAACAAAAAAAGGCAGAAAATATTATGGCTGTGTGAATAATCCGGAATGTGAATTTATGAGTTGGCAAAAGCCCTCCAGTATACGCTGTCAAAAGTGTAATAGTGTTATGCTGGAGAAGGGAAATAAGCTGGTCTGCATGAATGAAAAGTGCGGTAATGTAGTTAATAATTCATAAAATGAATAGACAGGAATCTTGTATTCCTGCTCGATAGTAGAATTGATACTTTTTCCGAATATTTTACTTATTGGACAAAATAGTAATGTATTTTATAAAAATGTGTGTCAAAACAACGAAAATGCTATTGTTTTTAAGAATAATATGTGATAAGATTGAAAAGGTAATACAATTACAATCATAAATTGCATTACCTTCTTCCAATTAGGCATCCTGTTGAAAGCTGTTTATATATTTGGAAGGCTAAAGGGGATATGATAAGAACTGGGAGGAAAGGTTTCATGAGTGTGCAGTTACTTGATAAAACAAGAAAAATCAACAATCTGTTGCATAATAATAACTCGCATAAGGTTGTTTTCAATGACATCTGTGTAGTATTAAGTGATATTCTGATGTCCAATGTACTCGTAATCAGTCGTAAAGGAAAAGTACTTGGGGTCAAAAACCGCAATGATATCACTGAAATCAAGGAATTAATTAAGGATGCTGTTGGAAGACACATAGACTCATTACTAAATGAGAGATTATTGAATATATTATCTACAAAGGAAAATGTTAACCTAAGGACTCTTGGATTTGAATTTGATAATGTGGATACTTATGAGGCAATTATAACACCCATTGATATCGCGGGGGAGAGATTAGGTACCTTATTCCTATATAAGAATGGAAGTTCGTATACGATAGACGATATCATATTAAGTGAATATGGTACTACTGTTGTTGGACTAGAGATGATGCGCTCCGTTAATGAGGAGAGTGCGGAAGAGAACCGAAAGGTTCAGATAGTAAAATCTGCAATTGGCACGCTTTCCTTCTCCGAGCTTGAGGCGATTACTCATATATTTGAAGAACTTAGCGGGAATGAAGGAATTTTGGTTGCAAGTAAGATTGCTGATCGCGTTGGTATTACTCGTTCGGTAATTGTGAATGCATTAAGAAAGTTTGAGAGTGCAGGAGTGATTGAATCCAGATCCTCCGGAATGAAAGGTACTTATATCAGAGTTTTAAATGATGTAGTATTTGATGAATTGAAAAATCTAAACAGCCAGAAATAGATGGAGTTTTAATACAAAAGGATTTGTGAGGGTATATTCTCATGAATCCTTTTATTGTTTTTTACTGGAAAATGTCGAAAAAAATTGTGTAATTTTATGGTGCAACAGGTCATAAATGGAGTTTTGCGCTCTTTCATATGACAAAATATGAGTAATAATGACTAAATTTCCTGTTCGTATAGTATCAATTACGCTAATTACTCGTATAATTTTACAAGGTGTAGTACAATTCTACTATTTTTGCAAATATATCTTGTGTTTTTTCAAATGTTTATTATAATTAATAATATATTGAAAGGAGTGTAAGTATGATTGGTTCCAATGCATTTAATTACATCAATGTACTGAATAAAGCGGCAGATGCCAGCTGGAAGAGAAATGAAGTAATTTCGAATAATATTGCGAACGTGGATACACCCGGATATAAAAGAAAAGATGTACAGTTTGAATCGTATTTAATGTCCGCGCTGTTGGGGGATAATTCTTTAGATAAGCGTGTTGCAAATGCTAAATTAAATACACTTGATGCAACTGTGTATACTGACAATGCTACATTAAGCTATCGAATGGATGGTAACAATGTGGATATTGATACAGAATCAGCTAATTTGGCTCAGAATCAGATACGCTACTATGCACTTTTAGATTCTATGACTCAAGAATTCAGCCGATTAAAAACGGTTCTTTCAGCTAGATAAATCAACAGATGAATGACATTTGATAACATACATCCCGTCATTTACTAATCTGTTGTGTGGGGTAATTTATAATAACTATAGCAGGGATAATTATAACAAAGTTACGCAGGGGGATTTTTACTATGTCAGTTATGAATGGAATGAATATCAGTGCGAGCGGTATGACTGCTCAAAGATTGAGATTAGATATTATTTCTCAGAATATAGCCAATGTTAACACGACCCGTGATGTCAATGGTAATCCTTATAGACGTAAAACAGTGGTGTTTGCTGAAAAGGATGTTACTCCATTTGGTGATATCCTTATGAAGACAGCTGGAACAGCAGGTAATGGTGTAAAGGTTACTCGGATTGTTGAAGACGATCAAACCGAAATGCGTAAGGTTTATGATCCGTCCCATCCAGATGCGGATGAGGATGGCTATGTATCCTATCCTAATGTCAATACGGTACAAGAGATGACAGACTTGATAGATGCAACAAGATCTTACGAAGCCAATGTTACTGCATTTAATGCTACGAAGAGTATGGCGCTAAAAGGTTTGGAAGTAGGAAAATAATCGGAGGGTAAATCATGAACATTGTTTCAGTTAGTAATTTATCAGAATTCAGTAAATATGGTATTAACTCAGCATCATCGGCAAAGGGAAACCGAACCGAAGCTTTTGAGAATATGTTTCAGGCTGCTGTAAACATGGTAAAGGAGACCAACCAATATACGAACGCAGCTGAAGAGGCAGAAACAGCTTATGCACTTGGGTTAAATGATAATACACATGACCTGCAGGTAGCTCAGCAAAAAGCAAATTTGGCATTGCAGTATACGGTTGCTGTTCGTAATCACGTACTGGATGCTTATAAGGAGATAATGAACCTGCAGTTCTAATTCATGACAATAGAAAGTTCGTAAAGCGTACTTTCTATCGCATTCGTTTAGGGGTATACTGCAGTAGTTTGCAATAAAGCATTATTGCAAACGATAAATATACGCAGAGAGGTACGGGTTAATGGCAGAAAGATTGAAGCAATTACCAAAGCAGCTTTTAGAACTTTGGAATAAGTATACGAAGAAGCAAAAGACAATTATCATCAGCATCGTATGTGTTGTGGTTTTAGCACTTGCATTACTTATATTCTTAATGCAGAGAGTGGAATACGAAGTACTACGAGTTTGCGAAAGTCAAAAAGAAGCAAGCCAGGTGGTTGACCTTCTGGAAGAGGAAGGGATCGTTTATAGATATGATGAAAAAACCTTAACTGTATCGGTAGAAAGCAAAAGCTTATCAGATGCAGTATTACTCTTAGCCAGCAACGATATGCCAACAACTGGTATTACCGTTGATGAGCTTCTGAATAACAGCCTTAGCACGACCAACAGTGATCGTACGCTAAAGCTGAATCTGTATATGCAAAATCAGTTACGGAATTATATTAAAACCATGGAAGGTGTCGATGATGCACAGGTTTACTATATTCCTGAAGAAGCAAGCAATTCAATTCTTACGGAAGCAAAGGAAACTAGTGCAAGTGTATTATTGACCGTCAATGATGATTTCGAAATCCAGACGGCAGAGACAATTGCTGAAGTGGTAGCCTCTGTTTTGGGTAATAGTACTACGGAGAAGATTAAAGTAGCTGATCAAGCCGGTAATCTCTTGTATGGCGGAGGCCAGGATTTATACTCCGGAAGCGCCAGTTCAAATGAAGACTTTAAAGAACGTCTTCGTAATACCTTTATTAATAATATTTATATGGGCTTAATAAAGAGTGGTTATGATGATGTTGAAATCATGCCCAATTTAACCTTTAATATGGATAAAGTGACTGAACTGTATACGGAATATCTTCCGGCTGAAGGGCAGGACCAAGGTGTATACGGTCACAGTTATACTTATACATCGGAGAATGCAGGATCCTCAGGAGGAGGAATTCCGGGTACCACATCCAATGATGAAACGGATTATATGGTTCAGGATTCCACCTCTACAAACGGAAGCGTAGAAATCGAGGAGTACGATTATCTCCCCAACGAGCGAGTAACAAATACGGAATTCGAAGTAGGCGCAATTATTCCTGAAAAATCAACGATTAGTATTGTTCTTCGTAAAGTAATAACCTACAAAGAAGAAGATATGGAATTGGAAGGCGCCTTAGAAGATATAACGTTTGAAGAATATGCTTTGCAGAATGACGGAAGCAGGAAAGCTGAGATTGATCCGGAGATAGTAACCATGGTATCGAAGGCTACCGGTATTGCAGAAGATAATATTCAGATTATGGCATATGAACAGCCGGTATTTGTGCCAAAGGCTGAGCAAATCAGAACTTTATCAGATTATCTGCAGATTATATTAACTGTTCTGATTGTAGCATTATTACTGTTCGTAATCTTTAGAAGCATACGACCGGTGGAGGTTACCGAACTGGAACCGGAATTATCAGTAGAACAGTTATTAGCTACTACGAAAGAGAACCAGTCTATTGAAGATATTGACTTTAACGAGGTATCTGAGATACGCAGAATGATAGAGAAATTTGTGGATGAAAAACCGGAAGCGGTTGCACAGTTATTAAGAAATTGGCTTAACGAAGAATGGGAGTAGGGGGAACGTATTATGGCAAGAGGAAATAGCGGTGAGATTACCGGAATACAAAAGGCAGCGATACTACTAATATCCCTGGGACCGGAACGTTCTGCCAGTATATTCAAACATCTGAAAGAGGATGAGATAGAAACCTTAACCCTTGAAATCGCAAATACAAGAAGTATATCACCGGCTACGAAGGACCAGGTTATGGATGAATTTTATGAGATCTGCCTGGCTCAGCAATATATTGCGGAAGGTGGTATCTCCTATGCAAAGGAACTGTTGGAAAAGGCACTTGGTGCAGACAAAGCAAAGGATGTTATCGGAAAGCTTACAGCTTCTTTACAGGTTCGTCCGTTCGAATTTGTCAGAAAAACCGATGCTTCACAGCTGTTGAACTTTATTCAGGATGAACATCCTCAGACAATCGCTTTGATTTTAGCCTATTTATCTCCAGGCCAGGCATCTACGATTATTTCATCTCTGGCTCCGGATAAACAGGCAGATGTTGCAAAACGTATTGCTCAAATGGATCGTACCTCACCAGATGTAATCAAGGAAGTGGAAAAGGTATTGGAAAGAAAGCTTGCTTCTTTAGTAAATCAGGATTACACAATTGTCGGTGGTGTCGACAATATTGTTGAAATCCTTAATACAGTGGATCGCGGTACTGAGAAACATATTATGGAGACACTGGAAATTGAAGAACCTGAATTGGCAGACGAAATCCGTAAGAAGATGTTCGTATTTGAAGATATTCTTAGTCTTGATGATAAATCCATTCAGAGAGTACTTAGAGAAGTGGATAACAATGAGCTTGCAGTTGCTCTTAAAGGTTCGAATGATGAGGTTCAGAATGTTATCTTTAATAACCTGTCCAAGCGTCTAGCATCCATGATTAAGGAAGATATGGAATACATGGGTCCTGTGCGTCTGAAGGATGTTGAGGAAGCTCAACAGAAGATTGTTAATATTATCAGAAAACTTGAAGATTCCTCTGAGATTATTATTTCCAGAGGCGGAGGTGACGAAATCATTGTCTAATATGATTAAAGCTTATACGATTCGTTATGATGAGGAAGCGAAGAAAACGATTGATACACATCTGAAGTTGGACCAGGAGCTTCAAATGAAAAGAGCAAAAGTCTTACAACCCGTTCCGAATGATGGCGAATTCGTGGAAGGTCTACAGGCAGTGGTAGTGGAAGCGCTTCCTTCCCAGGAAGAAATGGCGGAGCAAGCTTCACAAATTCTTGAGGGTGCAAAGCAGGAAGCAGATGCAATTCTTGAGCAGGCGAGACAGGAAGCACTTCAGATTCAGGAAGAAGCGTACGCCGAGGCACAGAAAAAGGGCTACGAGGATGGAATTCTACAGGGACAACAGGAACTCCAGAAGCAGAAAGCCGAATACGATATGCTGGCGAAGAAACTTAAAAAAGAATACGATGATATGATGGAAGCGCTGGAACCTCAGATTGTGGAGATTATGGCGTCCTTGATAGAAAAGATAACCGGAATAATGGTACAGGATCGGTCAGAGGTAATTCTTCATCTGATTGATAGTGCCTTGAAAAAGATGGAAAAGAGTGACGAGTACACAATCAGGGTTTCAAAGGAAGATTATGAATATGTTGCTGAGCGTAAAAGTCTACTTTTAGGTATTCTAGAACGCGAAGTACCACTGTACATTACAGAAGATGCAGAATTGTCGAAGAACCAATGTTTGATAGAAACGAGTACCCGTGTAATTAATTGCAGTCTGGATGTACAATTAAGCAACTTACTAACTGATTTAAAATTACTTGGTGGAATATAATTCGATACTATAATACTTAGTCAAAAGGCAGGTAACAATGTTTTCAATTGATTTGGATAAATACAGAGAACTGCTGGATAAATCATATGAGCAGGAGATAGGTAGAGTCGTAAAAATGGTCGGACTTACAATTGAAGCTTCCGGACCGGATTCAAACCTGAATGACATATGTTATATTACCGGAGATGGTCAAAAGAAGATTGCCGAGGTAGTAGGCTTTCGTGAAAATCGAATCCTGTTAATGCCTTATGACGATATGACAGGAGTAGGTATTGGTAGTCTTGTAGAAAACTCTGGGACGGCCTTTAAAGTACCAGTCGGAGAAGATCTGCTGGGAAAAGCATTGGATGGATTAGGTAATCCATTGGATCAGAGCACCTTATGTTGCAGTAGCTATTATCCGGCAGAAGCAGCACCTCCGGATCCCTTACAAAGAAAGATTATTGATGAGGTATTACCACTTGGAGTGAAAGCTGTTGATGGAATGCTAACAGTTGGTAAGGGACAAAGAATTGGAATATTTGCAGGCAGTGGAGTAGGAAAGAGTACCTTACTCGGTATGTTTGCCAGAAATACAAAAGCAGATATTAATGTAATAGCACTAATCGGAGAAAGAGGAAGAGAGGTTCGAGAGTTTATCGAACGAGATCTTGGAGAAGAGGGCTTAAAACGTTCCGTGCTGGTTATTGCAACATCTGATAAACCAGCATTAATCCGTAAGAAGGCAGCTAAGACAGCAACAGCTATAGCTGAGTACTTCAGGGATCAGGGTAAGGACGTACTTTTAATGATGGATTCACTTACTCGTTTTTCGATGGCACAGAGAGAAATTGGATTAGCTTCAGGCGAACCACCGGTTTCCAGAGGATATCCACCCAGTGTATATTCTGAGATGCCAAAGCTATTAGAGCGTGCCGGAAATTCGGCACATGGATCTATAACCGGTCTTTATACTGTATTGGTGGATGGTGATGATTTTAATGAACCAATTACAGATACAGCAAGAAGTATTTTAGATGGTCATATTATGTTATCCAGAAAGCTGGGACATAAGAACCATTATCCGGCAATTGATATACTTCAAAGTATCTCACGTTGTATGAGTTCCATTGTATCAAAGGAGCATAAGACGGCGGCCGGAAAATTAAAAAATGTATTGGCTACCTATCAGGATGCAGAGGATTTGATTAATATCGGAGCATATAAGAGTGGTTCCAATCCGGATATCGATTATGCCATAACAAAAATAAAGGAAGTTAATGCATTTCTACAACAGGATGTGGACGATAAATTCGATTTTAATCAGGAAATCGAGATGTTGATGGGGATATTTAATGAAGAATGAAAAAATTTCGATATAGTATGGAAAACCTGCTTCAAATTAAGTGTAAATTAGAAGAGCAGGCGAAAATAGCTTATGGCAATGCCAGACTTAAGCTTACACAGGAGGAAGAGAAGCTGGAACAGATGCATCAGAAAAAAGCATCCTTCCAGGAAGAGCTTCGATTATTACGATCAGATAAACTGGATTTACTTAAGATTAAGCATTGTGAAGAATCAATCGAAATTATGAATATGAATATAAAACAGCAGACTACCGTAGTTAGGAATGCCGCCCAGAGATTGGAGGTCGCAAGAATTCGATTAAATAACGCTATGGTAGAGCGGAAAACTCAGGAGCGTTTGAAAGAAAAAGCATGGGAAGAATACCTGCTGGAGTTTGATGCTGAGGAACGCAAGGAAGTCGATGAGCGAAATAGCTTTCACTATAGCAGTCCTACGCTGGATGAGGAGGATATGTAATGGCCAAGAAGAACAAAGCCGGCGATATGAATAATAATCAAGAGGTAAATGAGGGTAATAAAATATTAACCGTATTAATAGCTCTTCTCATAGTTATTATCTGGCTCGCAATATTTGCCATATTAATTAAGCTTGATGTGGGCGGTTTTGGATCCGGAGTATTGAGACCGATATTAAAGGATGTTCCTATTATTAACCGAGTTCTTCCAGAGGTATCCGATGTACAGATAGCGAAAGAAAATAATTTTGAGTATAATTCCTTACCGGAAGCAGTGGCTAAAATTGAAGAGTTAGAGCTGATCATTGAAGAGATGACTCAGAACAGTATTGACAGTAGCGCTAAAATTTCAGAACTTCAAGCAGAGATAGAACGCTTGAAGGTGTTTGAAGAGAATCAGCTTGCATTTGAAGAGAGAGTAAGGGAATTTGATAAAAATGTAGTATTTGCCGAGGCGGCGCCGGATATTGAGGAGTACAAGAAATATTATGAGCAGATTAATCCTACAAATGCAGAAATTGTATACCGTCAGGTAATAGAACAGTTAAAATACTCTGATGCAATTGTTGAAAAAGCGAATATCTATAAAAATATGGATCCTGAAGCAGCAGCAGAAATTCTGGGAACTATGACAGCTGACGTGGAATCTGTTGCAAAAATTTTACTCAGTATGAAACCGAAAGAAAGTGCTGAAATTCTAGCTGAAATGGATAGTGTTGTAGCCGCAAAGATTACGAAAAAGATGTTGGATATGGATGCGGAAAGGCTAGCACAGTAGGTTACTACAAGGATATCCTTGTTGTAATAGAGTAAGCAATCGGAAGTATTATGGATTGCTAAAAAGAGAGGCTGTAAAAAGGCAGACCTTGAAGAAAGGAGGGAAAAGATGACGACGCAGAGCGTGATGACGCAAACAGCCAGAGTTTTCGGAATATCGTCCGGAAGTGCAGATACCAAGGGGAAGCAGACAGCAGCGAGTGGATTTGATCAAATCATTGACAATAATATAAAGAATGCACAGCAAGCCAATGATAATACACAATCCGCTGCATCTAATAATTCTTCTGCAAATACTAAGGGCGAGTATAACTCAGATAAAAGCTCCTCTGTATCCGATGTGAAAAAGGATCAGACTGCTAATACAAAGGATTCAAAACCAGTGCAAGAAAGCAATGCACAGATGAATAAAGAGAAAGTAACAGACTCATCCGATATAGCAGCAGAGGATATTGCAGAGAATGAAGAGTTGCAAGCTGAGATTGCCGCATTGCTTCAATCCATCAGAGAAGTGGTTATGGACATCTTACATATCACTTCGGAGGAGCTTGATCAGCTCTTGGCTCAACAAGCAATGAGTATGGCAGACTTGCTTCTACCGGAGAATTTACAGCAGCTGGTACTGATAGCATACGGGGAAAATGATTTCCTGGCATTTATCACAAATGAAAGTCTTGCTGATACAATGAACTTGCTATTGGAAGCAGTGAATTCGGTGGTTGAAGAATTTAATATTCCGCTTACGAGAGAACAGATGCAGGATGTTATGAATCAAGCTGGTATGCTTCAGACAGAGATGGATGATGAGTCAGTCACTTCGAAAGAAGATAAGTTTGATTTATCCAAAGAGGATGATGCTTTAAAGAAGGTTGATACTGCTAAGGATACGGAATCCACTGATGTTGTAAGGACGGTAACGATTTCGAAGGAGCCAGCAGAAGAAGGAAGCATTAATGAGAACCAGACTGATAATTCACAGGATAGTTCCCTATTCAATGAAATTAGTACCGAGACAGACACAAAACGGGAGCAATCGGATGATCTGACATCTTCCGGGCAATTTCAAAACTTTGTTGAGAAACTGGTTCAAGCCTCACAGAATGTTCAAGTGGATGCGTCCGGTAATCTTGTTCAAGTAAATGATCTTTGGCAGATCGCAAATCAGATTATCGAACGAATAAAAGTATCCATCAAACCGGATCAAACATCGATGCAATTGCAACTGAACCCGGAGAATCTGGGAAAAGTCAATCTGACAGTACAGTCTAAAAATGGTGTAATGACAGCACAGTTTGTTGTACAAAGTGAATTGAGTAAAGAAGCGATTGAAAGTCAGCTTCCTATGTTACGCGAAACATTAAATCAACAGGGACTCAAGGTTGAAGCAATCGAGGTTTCAGTCAGCACCTATGCTTTTGATCAGGCGACCCAGAATGGTTCTGGCAATCAGGCTGATACCAGTGAGAGTAATCAGACTCAAAAGAAAATTACCTTTGACGAGGCAATACAAATGTCCGAGGAGGAAGAAAGTGATCTTGAGCCTGAGAGCATTATAGGAACCTTGGGAAGTCAAATTGACTACACTGCTTAATTTACAATATCAATTTAGGAAAGGAGGACAAGCATGTCAAATTTAGTGAAACCAGTCAAAGACGGAAAAGTAGTTGAAACAAATACAAGTAGTACGAAGACTAACTCAAAAAGAGGAAGTAATGAACTTGGAAAAGAAGCTTTTCTGCAATTGCTGGTTACTCAGATGAAATATCAGGATCCACTAAATCCAAGTACAGATACTGAGTATATTGCTCAATTGGCAACTTTTTCACAGTTAGAGCAGATGCAGAATATCAGTACTACTTCAACGAATTCTCAGGCATTTAGTCTTGTAGGAAAAGAAGTTATCGTGAAGGGCGAATCTCTGAATGGTAATGTGAACTACATACAGGGAAGAGTTGATTACGTAGTAATGTCCGGGAATAAGGCCAAGCTATCCATTAATGGTGGTTTGTATAATATGGATCAGCTGGATACCGTTCTGGATGATTTCTATATCTTTGAAAAGGGATTGCCTGGAGTTGAAGGTAAGGTTGAGATGACCTATGATGGTGAGAAACCGGAAGATAAAACCTTTGAAGTAAAGCTTGGTGAAGGGGATACGGTTGCTACGGGCGTTGCTATTATTATCAACGGAGCTGTTGTAAATCCTGATTTGGTTGAGTTAAAAGGTAATAAGGTAACCATTAAGAAGGAAGCTCTAGCAGGTCTGGAGAACGGTACTTATCCGGTAATCATTGGTTTTAATGATGCAAATAAGACGGTTGTAAGTGATAGAATAACTCTTACGGTTAAAAATGCAGTCATTGAAAAAGAAAAGGATGAAAACAAGACCGAGGAAAATGATAAGACTGAGGGAAATGATAAGACCGAAGGAAATGATAAGACCGAAGGAAATGATACAACCGAGGGCAATAATACAACCGAGAATAACAACGATACCGCAGGTAATACCTAATCTAATGAAAAGATGACCAACGGTACAGAGATATTCTTGTAGAGCGAGGTGATAGAGATGAACATTCCGGTAAATCAATACCCGTCAATAGAGCAGATGACACAACAACTGAATGCCGGAAAAAGCAACAGTTCGGTGAATAAGAAAAACATTGGCATCCCATTTAGTGAAGTTCTGAAGCAAACTCAGGCAGTTGGGGAGTCTGGAGAATTAAAATTCTCAAGACATGCGAATGAACGATTAGCCAGTCGTAATATTGACTTAACGGATGAACAGATTGAACGCTTGGAATTAGGTGCCAAGAAAGCCGGTGAAAAGGGAATTCAAGAGTCTCTTGTTATGGTTGACAATCTTGCATTCATTGTAAATGTTAAGAATAACACAGTAATCACCGCTGTTAACGATGGAGAAGATAAGGTATTTACGAACATTGATGGAGCAGTAATCATGTAACAAGCCGGACCTTATGGAGGCTTTCGTATCCATGACTGACAGATTGGATACCGATGATTACCAAATTAAAAATGGAGGTCAAAAAGTTATGTTGAGAGCATTATTCTCTGGTGTGTCGGGTTTAAGAGTTCACCAGACAAAAATGGACGTTATAGGTAATAATATTTCAAATGTAAATACAATTGGATTTAAATCAAGTTCTGTTACTTTTTCAGATGTATTTTATCAGACTACACAATCTGCATCCGGACCGAATGCAGAAACAGGAAGAACCGGTCGAAATGCGATGCAGATTGGTCTTGGATCCAGCGTGGCATCGATTACAGCATCCATAACAGCACAGGGTGCTTCCCAAAGAACGGATAATCCATTTGATGTTATGATCGAAGGAGAAGGGTTCTTTATAGTAAATAATGGTGGAGAGAATCTTTTTACAAAAGCGGGTTCATTCAATATTGATGCTGTTGGTAACCTATGTACCCCTTCCGGCGCAGCCGTCATGGGATGGCAGGTTGATCCGGATGATCCGACCAAAACAGTTGCTAATACGGTATCACCATTACGGATTATGTCAGCGGAAAATCTATATGCAAAGCCGGAAGCTACAACGGAGATGTACCTGTCCGGTAATATTGACAGCAAGGATACACAGTTGGGAACGGATGCCGGTATCATTCGAACAATTGAGTTTTATGATAGTCTTGGACACAGTTATACAGCTGATCTCAGATTCTGGCGAATAGAGGATGCTGATGCAACCAATACCTATCGGGTTGGTATTACAGATATTAAGGATGGTGTAACTGGTAAATCTATCTTCTATAAAAAAGCAGTAACGGATGCTGAGACTGGTGAGACCGAAATACAGGAAACCGGAATATCATTCAGAATTGGTGATACAGAATATACACCGGAGATTAATACAGAGGCTGAAAATGATAAGGATATTGTTGTTTGGCCTGATTTTAGCAGTGATGGACCGATCCTTACTTTCAATCCAGAAACCGGTGAGTTTATTGGTATTGGTGATGATGGTTCGACAGATAAGAGCATTAAGTTCTTAGTAGGAGCTGATGCAGGGGACGGTGCTAATCCGTTTAAAGAAATCAACATCGATTTTTCGAAGATGACAATGTTTGCGAATAGCGGAAAATCTTCAATAGAGGCAACAAAAGGTGACTTTAATGGTGTCGGAAGAGGTAAGAAAGTAGGTAATATGACCGGTATAAGTATTGACAGCTCCGGTAAGATCTATGGAACCTATGATAATGGTGATACTCGTCTTTTAGGACAGATCGCAGTAGCAACTTTTGCAAATCCAGCAGGCTTAGAAGCGGTTGGTAATAGTATGTTTAGAGCAACACAAAATTCAGGAGATTTTGATGGGATCGGACAGGATCCTACCACAGGAGGTGGCAGTTTAACGACAGGTGTCTTGGAAATGTCGAATGTAGATTTATCTGCACAATTTACGGATATGATTACAACACAAAGAGGTTTCCAAGCTAATTCAAGAATAATAACCACATCTGATACCTTGTTGGAAGAACTGATCAACTTAAAGAGATAACACAGGGCTGATGTATGAATAGGGTTTGCCATATGTCAGTATTGATAGGTGGCAGTTGAGGCTGCCACCTATTTTATAAAAGAAGAATGCTTGTCTTGATAACAATATAAAACTCCAGAGGATAGATGCGATTTTATAGAATCCGATAGAGTAAAACTTAATTATATCGGCATACAAAGATGTCGGGAAGTATTGGATGAGAACTTGGGTGGGGTTTTGTTGATATAGATTATTAGTATAATAAAGGGGGTCAAAAATGATTGAAGTAACCAGATTAAATGATACGAAGCTGATCATTAATGCAGATTTAATTGAGAAGGTGGAAGAATCTCCGGATACAGTGATTACTTTAACATCTGGGAATAAAGTAATTGTAAAAGAAAGTAGACAAGAGGTCAGAAATCTTGTAATATTATACAAAAAAGAAATATTTAGTCGAGAGTTGTAGGACAAAAGTAACAAACTTGCTATGAAAAATAAACATGGATAGAAGGTGGAAAAATTGGATATAGCGTCAATTTTAGGTGTTATATTTTGTGCTTGCATAGTTATATTTGGTATTATATTTGGACAAGAGAATTTGTTAGAGACATTGAACCATTTTTATGATCCCTCATCGATTTTAATTACCTTCGGTGGTTCATTTATGTGTGTACTTACGATGTCACCAGACCTAAGGGGCTTTTTAAACAATATAAGAAGCTTCTCGTTAATACTTAAGGTATTACCATCGACTGAGGAGGAAACCATCCATACGATTATTGATTTATCCAATATTGCCAGAAAGGAAGGCTTATTGGCACTGGAGGAAGCAGCGAATGGAATCGATGATGAATTCTTAAAAAAGGGAGTCTTACTGATTGTCGATGGTACGGACCCTGAGTTGGTACGTAGTATTCTCGAGACAGAGCTTAACTGTATCGAATCAAGACATTCCAGTACGGTAGGCTTCTGGGATTCACTGGCAGCCATGGGACCTGCTTGGGGTATGATTGGTACCCTGATTGGTTTGATCAACCTACTTTATGAGATGGATGATCCGAGAGCAATTGGTCCGAATATGGCGGTAGCCTTAGTTACCACCTTCTATGGATCAGTTCTAGCAAACTGGATTAGTATTCCTGTAGCAACTAAGCTTAGAGCCAATAATACAAAAGAAATCATGATAAAGGAAGTTATGGTAGAGGGACTTCTATCCATTCAGGCCGGTGAAAACCCGAGAGTCATCGAAGAAAAATTAAAATCCTTCCTGTCACCTGCTCGCAGAACGGCTATGAAGGAAGAAGGCGGTGAAAACGTTGGCTAGAAAGAGACAAGAAGCTCCATCAGGTGGGAATGCCCCTTGGATGAATACATTTGCAGATTTAATGAATCTACTTCTTTGTTTCTTTGTTATGCTTTTTGCCATGTCCGATGTGAATGAAGCAAAGTTCGAACAGATATCTATCTCGATGGCAAATTCTTATGGGATATTTGAAGGAGGAGGTTCTGCTATAGGAACTGGGCAGCTGATTTCATCCGGAGTTGCACAATTGAATGAGCTTGATAAGTATTTTCAGACTATGGGTAGAGAATCTCATCAATCAAAGATAAAAAATGAAGGTGATTTTGATCCCACAAATCCTGAGAATACAGAAGAAGGTATTAAGGGAAACCAAAGTGATCAGGGAGCTGAAGGCGCCAAGGATTCTCAGCCAAACCAAGGTAATCAGGGAACCGACCAGGATAGTCAAGGAAGCTCTGGAATTAATGGTGATCAGAATAAGCCTGATGCTCAAGGAAACAATGGCGCAGCGGATGATCAGGACAAGAAGAAAGATGAAAAAGATATTGGACTGGATGAAGCACTTAAGAAACTTCAAGCAGAAATGGCAACTATTACAGCCGGAATGTATGATGAGGTATCTGATTTAACAGAAAAATATAAACTGGATGATTATGTTGAGTTAAACATTGATCCTGAATACCAATATGTACAGTTAACGTTAAAGGGGAATGTATTATACGATTCCGGTAGTGCTGAAATCAAAAAAGTGGCAGAGCCTATACTAGCAAAGATCGGTGATATACTCCTGAACTTTGAAGGCTATACAGTTGAAATAATAGGTCATACGGATAATGTTCCTATAAATAATTCACAATATGTGAATAACAACTGGTTATCTTCTGCCAGAGCGTTAAATGCTGCAACATTTTTAATCGAAGAGTGTGATATCAATCCTAAAATTCTAAAATACTCAGGTAGAGGCGAATATGAACCAATAAGCAGCAATAAGACCGCTGAAGGCAGAGCGAAAAATCGAAGAATTGAAATCAGAATATATAACGAGTATAGCGGAAAATAAATGGTTAGGAGGACACATAATGAAAAAGAATATACTAACAATAATTATTATGGCAATGTCATTAATTAACATTATTTTATCAGCAGTTATCGTATTTGTCATAGTACCAACATCCAACAAGACCAATCAATTAGTCTCTAAGGTGGCATCCATAATTGATTTGGAGTTGGAGTCGCCGGAGAATCGAGATGTTGCCATTGCGGTATCGGATATCGTTGTACATGAATTGGATGACAAATTAACGATTAATCTGAAAAGCGATGACGGCGAAAGTCATTTTGCGTTAGTAACCGTATCACTCTCAATAAACAGTAAGCATAAGGATACAGAGGCATTACAACCAAAGATACAAGAGAATGAGAACGAAATTAAAGAAATTGTAACTGAGGAATTTTCAAAATACACAGTAACAGAAGTAAGCGAAAAGAAGGATGAGATTAAACAGCAGGTTTTAACAAGAATTCAGGAGTATTTCCAGTCTGATTTCATTGTTAATGTTTCCTTCGGTAATTTCTTACTGCAATAAGAAAAATGATGATTTTATTCTTAATTTGTGTTATTATGTTACTAGTATGTCAGGGAGGTAATGACAATGGGCGATGTCTTATCCCAAAATGAGATAGATAATTTGCTTGCAGCTTTAAGTAGTGGAGAGCTGGATGCAGATGATTATAAAGAAACGACGGAAAAGCAGATCAAAAATTATGACTTTGCCAGACCTTCCAAGTTTTCAAAAGAACACTTGCGTACTCTGAATATAATTTTTGAACATTATGCTAGATTGTTATCAACGAATCTTCCGGCATACCTTAGAAAGAATGTTCAGGTTGAGGTAGTGAATTCCGAGGCAGTAGCCTATTCAGAATTTACGAATGCTCTTTCAAATCCGGTATTGTTAGGAATCATTGATTTTACTCCTCTTGAGGGTAATATTATTATTGAACTGGCAGATAATCTGGGTTACGCGATTGTAGATCGAATGTTGGGTGGCGGAGGATATCCTCTAGATAAGCTAAGGGATTTCTCAGAGATTGAATTGACAATTATAGAGCGTATATTTTATGTTTGTACAAATTTACTTCGGGAACCGTGGACAAATGTAATTCAGGTACAACCGAGACTTCTGCGAATAGAAACAAATTCGCAATTTGCGCAGATTATTGCTCCTAGTGAAATGATATCTCTTGTTACATTGAATATTAAAATTGGTAACATTGAAGGAATGATGAATATCTGTCTTCCATACGTTACGTTGGAAAAGGTAATTGATAAGTTGAATACCAAGTACTGGTACTCAACAATGCAGATGAGTGACGATTTATCCTATGAGGATGTTATCGAAATTGCTATTTCAAAAGCAAGAGTACCAATCAGAGCGGTATTAGGCAAAAGCATGATATCAGTCAACGACTTTGTTAATATGCAGCGTGGAGATATAATTAAGTTGAACACAAAAGCTGAAGATGAACTGGCCGTCTATGTCGGTAACCTACATAAATTTACCGCATTACCGGGTTCATCATCTGGAACCTACGCGGTAAAAATTTCATCAATAATTAGAGGAGAGGAGTAACAGGCTATGGATGGTATGCTATCTCAAGAAGAAATAAATGCTTTACTGGGCGGCATGGGATCAGAAGATACAAGCACAAGCAATTCTGGCACCGCTTCAGAACAACTGACTAACGCTGAGAAGGACGCAATTGGTGAAATATCCAATATTAGTATGGGAACAGCAGCAACAACACTGTTTTCCTTAGTAAATCAAAGAGTTGTAATTACGACTCCGGTAGTTGAGTATGCTACGTGGAAAGATATTGTTAATAGTTACGATAGACCATGTGTATTTATACAAATCTATTATGAGGATGGTCTCGACGGTAACAATATATTGATATTGAAAGAAAAAGATGTTAAAATAATCACCGATTTAATGATGGGTGGTGATGGAACGAATATCGATGGGGACTTAACAGAACTGCATCTGAGTGCAATCAGTGAAGCGATGAACCAGATGATGGGATCGGCAGCCACATCAATTTCTTCCATGCTGGAGAAGAGAGTGAATATTAGTCCTCCGAAAGCATCAATAGTTGATCTATATGAGAATGTCAGTGGAGAGAATATTGCTGATTTCTTAAAAGGAGATTTCGTAAGAGTTTCCTTCCATATGGAAATCGGAGATCTGGTAGACAGTGTACTAATGCAATTATATCCCTTTGATTTTGCCAGAGATTTATATCAGCAGTTTATTCAGGCAACTACAGCAGAGCCGGATATACCTACCAGACCACCGCTTGAGACTAATGCTAGAAAGCCTCAGACTCCGCCACCAGCACCTGCACCAGCACAGCCTGCACCGCAGCCTGCACCTATGCCACAACAACAGCCAGGATATAATCCCTACGCTAATATGGGATATCCTAATGCAATGCCGGGTGCTATGCCATATATGATGCAGCCAATGCAGGATGTAAATGTACAACCGGTTCAATTTACACCTTTCGCACCGACTATGAATGGTGTGGTTCAGCCGGAGAATATAGATTTACTTATGGATGTGCCGCTTGAGGTGACAGTTGAGCTTGGTCGTACCAGTAAATCAATAAAAGAAATATTAGACTTTTCACCGGGAACTATTATCGAATTAAACCGTTTAGCGGGTGAACCCATTGATGTGTTAGTCAATGGTAAGTTCGTTGCCAAAGGTGAAGTAGTAGTAATGGAAGAAGCTTTTGGTATTAGGGTAACGGAAATTACTAAGCAAAAACAGTTGAATTAAGTATAATTAAGAATCATTATACATTATAAGATAGGAGAATTATTATGGCGAAAAGTGTATTAATTTGTGATGATGCAGCGTTTATGAGAATGATGATTAAGGATATCTTGACCAAGAACGGATACAATATTGCCGGTGAAGCTGAGAATGGAATTAAAGCAGTGGACAAATACCTAGAGACAAAGCCGGATTTGGTTATGATGGACATCACAATGCCGGAAATGGATGGTATCCAAGCATTAAAGAAGATCAAAGCATCTGATCCCGGTGCCAATGTTATTATGTGTTCTGCTATGGGACAGCAGGCAATGGTTATTGAATCAATTCAGTCAGGAGCAAAGGATTTTATTGTTAAGCCGTTCCAGGCAGATAGAGTATTGGAAGCAGTAAAGAAAGCAGTGGGTTAACATGTTATTATCCGGGAAAACTGCGCTGGTAATGCTAAATGTTGTTGATGAATTAGGCATGAAATCTACGGATAAAGCTTCGAATGAGGCAGAGGCTGTGAAAGAGGCTGTCAGGGATACGCCGGTAGGATTATCGACTGCAGATAATTTATGGCAATTACTAGGCTTGGTTTTTGTATTGATTATAGTATTAGTAGCCGCATACTATACCACTAAATATGTAGGAAATATTAAGCTGGGTCAAATGAAGAACAGTAATTTTACAGCGATTGATTCCTATCGTTTAAGTCCGAATAAATTGCTTCAGATTGTAAAAATTGGGAATAAGTATGTGGTAATTGCAATCACAAAAGATAACATTAATTTTATTACTGAACTAGATGAAGATGAGGTATTACTTCGGGAGGATCAGCCCGTTGAAAGACCTGATTTTAAGAAGATTCTAGAGAAA
Source organism: Variimorphobacter saccharofermentans (assembly GCF_014174405.1). GTDB lineage: Bacteria > Bacillota > Clostridia > Lachnospirales > Lachnospiraceae > Mobilitalea > Mobilitalea saccharofermentans. The sequence goes on from NZ_JACEGA010000001.1 coordinate 1,770,280, forward strand.
CTGAGGAATAAAAAGTAAAGGTTGGTACCAATGAATACACTTGTAAGAAAACGCTTATGCAGAAAGCCGGCAGTAATCGTTATCCTGTTAGCGATTTGTATCGCTACTTTTCTTAACGGCCGATATGCCAATGCTGCAACAGCAAAAGATACGGTAAAAACTGCCGAAGGCGAAAACAATTTAAGTGGTACCTTGGGGCCATTGGAGTTTACATTAAACACAGATGAGGATGAAGAATCACTAGCTAGTACTTTGCAGATTCTTCTAGTGCTGACTGTTATTAGCTTAGCACCCTCCATTCTGATTATGATGACATCCTTTACGCGAATCATCATAGTAATGCATTTTGTCCGATCAGCATTGGGTACACAGACAACCCCACCCAATCAGATTTTGATAGGGCTATCCTTGCTATTAACATTTTTTATTATGTCTCCTGTGTTAACTCAGATTAACAATACTGCTATAAAGCCTCTTTCTGCAGGAGAAATTTCACAGGATGAAGCAATGGACGCGGCTATTGCTCCGTTACGTACTTTTATGCTAGAACAGGCAGACACAAAAGATTTAAAGCTTTTTCTAGATATAGCCGGAATAACGGAAGTGAATGAAGAGAAGGATATACCGACTTCTGTAATAATTCCGTCGTTTATTATTAGTGAATTAAGATACGCTTTTATCATAGGATTCTTAATTTATATTCCATTTATCATAATCGATATGGTCGTAGCTTCAACGCTCATGTCCATGGGTATGATGATGTTGCCCCCAACTATGATTTCTATGCCATTTAAAATTCTACTTTTTATACTTGCAGATGGTTGGAATCTGATTATTGGGGAACTGGTGAAAACATTTTACTGACGGGGGATGATAAAAAATGAATGAGATCATCGTCATTGATATAGCGAAACAAGCATTATTCTTAGTATTAAAAGTAGCTGCTCCCATGTTGCTATCCTCGTTAGTGGTAGGCTTAATTGTCAGCATATTACAGACGGTTACCTCAATTCAAGAACAAACCCTCACATTTGTTCCAAAATTAATTGCGGTATTTCTCTGTATTATGTTATTTGGCAATTGGATTATGACCTCAATCAAGGAATTTATGATAGAGTTATTTTCCAATTTTGGATATTACATTGATATATTATGACATTTGCAATTGAAAATTTTGAATTTTATTTATTCATACTTGTGAGGATCACCGGTTTCATTTATACGGCTCCTTTTTTTTCGCTGAAGAATATGCCTAATCGGGTGAAGGTTGGAATATCCATCTTCCTTGCAGGAATTATTTTTTATACAATTCCTTATGAAGCTCCCGAATATACCGGAGTGATTGGATTTGCGGTCATTACTGTGCAGGAGGCGCTTGCTGGTGCAATCATGGGGCTATTTGCTAATATTGCCTATCATATTATTGCATATGCCGGCCAGATAATTGACATGGAGATCGGATTTTCCATGGTGAATGAGTTGGATCCAATAACGAATATTCAGACAACAATCACATCTAATTTTTATGGATATTTAATCATGATTATGATGTTGGTAACCAACATGCATCATTTTTTTATCCGGGCCATTGTGGACTCCTTTGAATTGATTAAGGTTGGTAAGGTTGTCTTTCATCCGAATATATATCAATTAATGGTTGATTTTATGGCAGATTATTTTATTATTGGATTTCGAATTGTACTTCCAGTATTTGCTGCTATATTGATTGTGAATTCTATATTAGGTATTCTTGCAAAGATCGCTCCAAATATGAATATGTTCGTAATTGGTATCCAATTAAAAATATTTGTAGGTCTCGTAGTTTTGGCTATGATAATAGAACTAATACCGTCGGTAGCTGATTTTATTTTTAATGAGATGATTTCCATGTTGAAATCATCAGTGGAACTATTACGATAGGGTGAGGAAGAATCCATGATTGATATTGATCAGATAAAATATGCAGCATATCGCATGCCATATCATCTCCAGTTTTTTGCAAATGATGATAAAACAGAAGAGCCGACCACCAAAAAGCTACAGGATGCCCGTAAGGAAGGTCAGGTAGCAAGAAGCAAGGAATTAATCACTTCGTCTAGCTTAATGGTTCTATTTGTTGTGTTAAAGCTTTTTGTTGGTTTTATCGGAGAGAACTTTGTAAATGCATACAGAAAATCCTTTGGCGGTATAGATCGGATTGTTGGCGATGGGTTTACGATAAATACTGCGGAGCGTATTCTTTCTGATTCAATTCAGACCATCATCATAACCTGTTTGCCGATATTTTCCTTTGCTGTTATCGTATCCATCGTTGTTAATATATTTCAGGTAAAATGGAAGATAACCGCTAAACCGATGATGCCTAAGTTTAGTAAGCTAAATCCGATCAACGGATTTAAAAAGCTCATATCTAAGGATAAGATCGTTGAGCTGCTAATTGAAGTTATAAAGATTGCAATCATTTCCTATATTGCTTATAATACTCTCAAGAATGAATGGAAAACATTATTGATTCTATACGATATGAAGCTTGAGCAGGCTATATTGCTGATCGGCAATATGGTAATCGATTTAGGCTTTAAAATTAGTATGTTATTTTTAATAATAGGATTTGGAGATCTTATTTATCAGAAGATTAAGTTCAAGAAAGAAATGCGAATGACGAAGCAAGAAGTCAAGGACGAGTTTAAGAATACGGAGGGTGATCCTCAAACCAAAAGTCGTATTCGTACAAAGATGAGAGAAGTATCTCAAAGAAGAATGATGCAAGCCTTACCACAGGCAGATGTTGTTATTACGAACCCGACTCATTTCGCTGCAGCTATCAAATATGATAAGGATTCTGCACAAGCTCCGATACTTCTTGCGAAGGGTGCCGATTTCCTGGCACAAAAAATTAAAGAGATTGCGAAAGAAAATAACATTGAAATTGTTGAAAATAAACCGCTTGCCAGAATGCTCTATTATAATGTAGAGATCGGAGCGGAGATACCACCGGAGCTGTATCAGATGACAGCCGAGGTGCTAGCTTATGTATATGGACTGAAAGGAAAGATTTAGCTTACATTATAAGACAAGGAGGTGTGGGTATGAAAAAAAATGATTTATTTGTCGGACTTTATATATTAGCCGCTATTATATTCCTGATTATACCCATGAACTCTACGGTTCTGGATATTATGCTTGCATTAAATATATCCATATCCATGGTAATCTTATTTAATTCGATGTTCACTAAGGAAGTACTTAATATGTCGGCATTTCCGACAATATTGCTGTTTACGACGATTTTCCGTATATCACTGAATATCTCAAGTACGAAGCTTATTTTATCTACTGGCGAGCCAGGTAATGTAGTTACTACCTTTGGTAAATTTGTCGGTGGCGGAAATCTGGTAATTGGTATTATTATATTTATCGTATTAATTATGGTACAGTTCATGGTTATTAATAAGGGATCTGAGCGTGTTGCTGAGGTTACAGCCAGATTTACACTGGATGCCATGCCTGGTAAGCAGATGGCAATTGATGCGGATCTGAATACTGGTGCCATTACCGACGCTCAGGCAAAAGAGCGCCGTGAGAAAATACAAGAGGAATCAGCCTTCTTTGGTTCCATGGATGGTGCTACAAAGTACGTTAAGGGAGATGCAATTGCCGGTTTAATTATCACAATCATTAATTTGGTTGGCGGTACTGTAATGGGTATGCTTTATATGGGAGAGTCTGCCGGAGATGCCTTTCAGCATTTTGCAATCCTGACCATTGGTGATGGTTTAGTAAGCCAGATACCATCTTTGATGATATCCTTAGCTACCGGTATTCTGGTTACGAAAGTATCCAAGGAAGCGGATTTTGGAGATCTGCTCATAAAACAGCTTTTCTCAATTCCGAAGGTTCTCTACATGGTTGGCGCAAGTATGATTGTGCTTGGTATAGTTACACCACTTAACGTTATTATGTTTGCTGCCTATGGCGTGGTATTTATTTTAACAGGACGGGTAATTGCGAATAAGCTTGAGGTTACATCCATTGAGAGCGAAATATCTGAAGAAGAAGCCTCTGCAAATGAAATACGTAAGCCGGAGAATGTAACTTCCTTATTACAGGTTGATCCAATTGAACTGGAATTTGGCTACGGTATCATACCATTGGCAGATACGAATCAGGGTGGTGACCTGTTAGACCGTGTTGTATTAATTCGAAGACAAATTGCCTTGGAGCTTGGCTGTGTTGTTCCCATGATACGTTTAAGGGACAATATTCAGTTGAATCCAAATCAATATATTATAAAAATTAAAGGAATACAGGTAAGTGAAGGTGAGATTTTATTCGACCATTATATGGCAATGAATCCGGGTTATGTGGAGGAAGAAATTACAGGAATCCCTACCTTCGAGCCATCCTTCCATTTACCTGCTATATGGATAACCGAAGCACAACGTGAGCGTGCTGAGACATTAGGTTATACTGTAGTTGATCCACCATCGATAATTGCTACGCATCTTACAGAGATTATCAGACAGCATCTGTATGAATTGCTTACTAGACAGGATGTACAGAATCTTGTTAATAATATTCAGGAAACACATCAGACATTGATATCCGAATTGGTGCCTAAACTACTTAATATTGGTGAAATTCAAAAAGTGTTACAGAATTTACTTCGAGAGGGTATATCCATTCGTGATTTGGTTACCATTTTTGAAACTCTGGCAGACTATGCTCCGACATCAAGGGATACAGATGTATTAACAGAATACGTAAGACAAAGTCTGAAACGTGCAATATCAAATAAGTATTTCCCTTCCAGTGAAATGACAAGCGTAGTCACCTTGGATCCAAAGGTTGAACAGGAAATCATGGGATCTGTAAAACAAACAGAACAGGGTGCATATCTTGCCCTTGATCCTGGCATAACTCGAGAGATTATCGAGTCGGTACAGACAGAGGTACATAAACTCGAAGAATTGGGGAAAAATCCGATTATTATTACTTCACCAATCGTGCGTATGTATTTTAAGAAGCTGACTCAGGATTATTTTAAAGACTTAATTGTGGTATCATATAATGAGATTGATTCAAATGTAGAATTACAGTCTGTAGGGATGGTGACAGTATAGTGATTATCAAAAAGTTTCAAGCAAATACAGAAACAGAGGCTATCATGCTTGCCAAGGAGGAGCTAGGTAAGGATGCTATCGTAATGAATATAAAAACGATATCACCCAAGGGATTTTACAAAATATTTAAAAAACCATTGGTTGAAATTACTGCCGCTGTTGATGATAACGCATCCTATAAGAATGAAAAACCGAAAACTGCACCTTCTTACCCTGTTCAGAGAAAAAATACCAATCCGGACATCATCTATGATGATGAGCCGGATCAGTTGACATTTAAAACAAGTGCTCCGGCGATTACTGAGCCTTCTGCAATTGAAGCGAAGCTTAATAATTTGCAGAGCCTTTTAGAAAAACAGATGCTTGAAAAGGAAAAGGAAAATCAAGAGAAAACGGATGATAAAGCGGAGAAGAATAACAATCTGGCTTTCATACAGCTCGTATATAATCAGTTGGTAACGAATGAGGTAGATGAAAAATATGCGAACCAGATCATTGCCGAGATTGAGTGCAATTTAAAAAAGGATGCATCCTTGGATAATATTTTAGCGAGTATCTATCAGAAGATTATACTTAAGCTGGGGCAACCCAAAACGATTGAATTAAATGTGGATCAAAAGCCAAAGTTTATCTTCTTTATCGGCCCTACTGGTGTAGGTAAAACGACAACAATTGCAAAGATTGCATCAAAGTTTAAAGTAAATGAGAAAGCTAAGGTTGCATTTCTAACAGCGGATACTTACCGTATAGCTGCTGTGGAACAATTAAGGACTTATGCGAACATCTTAGGTGTTCCACTTAAGGTGATTTACTCACCGGAGGAAATGAAACAGGCAAGAGATGAATTTTCTGATTATGATATTATTTTCGTAGATACAGCTGGACGCTCCCATCGCAGTAAGGAACAAAGAGATGACGTTGAAACTTTGATCAATACTATCCCGGAAGAGGAACGGGAGATATACCTTGTATTAAGTGCAACAACAAAATACGTTGATTTGATAAAGATTACCGAGGCATATTCTGAGATAGTAAATTACAACTTAATATTCACTAAATTAGATGAGACGAGCACAATCGGTAATCTGTTGAATATACGTATGTTAACGAATGCTCCTTTATCCTATGCAACATTTGGACAAAATGTCCCGGATGACATATCACGAGTGGATGCTCAAAATATCGCTAAGCAACTTCTAAGGGGGCAATAACATGGATCAGGCAGAAAAACTCAGAAGAATGGTAAAGGAAAGTACGACACCACGCTCTGTTGCACGTGTTATTACAGTAACCAGTGGAAAAGGTGGAGTAGGAAAGTCCAGTATTTCCGTAAACTTAGCGATAGCATTACAGAGACTTGGTCATAGAGTCGTCATACTGGATGCTGATTTTGGCCTTGCTAATGTAGAAGTAATGCTGGGTATACGTCCAAAGCTTAATCTGGCAGACCTTATGTTTCATGGCAAATCATTGAATGAAGTAATTACAAAGGGACCAGAAAATATAGGATTTATATCCGGTGGTTCTGGAATACAGGAATTGGTAAATTTGTCCAGAGATCAAATTGTGTATCTAATTCAGAAGCTGGTGGAATTGGATGAATGTGCTGATATCATTATTGTTGATACCGGTGCAGGCATAGCTGATTCTGTGTTAGAGTTTGTAGGTGCCAGTTCAGAGGTATTATTAGTTGCCACACCGGAGCCTACTTCAATCACAGATGCTTATGCATTACTCAAGACGTTAAACAGAAAAACAGATATTACACTACAGGATACCACAATCAAAATGATTGCGAATCGTACAGATTCCTATGAGGAAGGAAAAGAGCTATATGATAAACTAAGTCTGGTAGTTGGTAAATTCCTTAACTTAAATCTGGAATACCTTGGAGCATTGCCAATGGACCCATCTGTTTCAAAGGCAGTAATGAGACAGAAGCCAGCAATGTTGGTGTATCCGAATTCACAATTTTCGAAAACGCTTACTTCCATTGCAGATGATTTATGTTCTAACTCAACAGATAGTCTGATGCAGAAAAAAGGTATTGCTCAATTATTTACTAACTTACTTCGATCTAGAATTAAATAGTGAATTTGATTTTGGTCTATCACTCTAAGAAATAACAGATTTCGTAGCAACTCATCAAAAATATATAATCCTGGGAGGAATGGCATGCTTCGCGATATATTAACATTAGGGGATAAAATTGATGTAAAGAAGTTGGACCGAAATGGCAAACCATTGCCGAATGTTAGAACATTGATTAGCCAATTGGTTAATATTGGTGATACGGACATCATTCATATTGCTGCTCCAATTATTTATGGTAAAGTGATTATATTGGAAGTGGGCGAATATTATAATCTATGTATTTATACCAATAAGGGATTGTATCAATGTAACTGTATTATATTAAGTAATCACAGAGAAAATAATACGATTGTATCCGTAGTTCGTATTATGACTAAATTAGAAAAATATCAAAGACGTCAATATTACAGACTGGAATGTGTGATACCCATCCAATATCGTATCATAACAATAGAAGAAAGAATATTGGAAAACAAGTTAAAACTAGGGGATTTCCGTAATACCGAAGAACGATCAGAATGCAGAAAAAAGTTGAATCATTTCAATCTGGAATGGTTACCGGCCTCCATAACGGATTTAAGTGGTGGAGGAGTAAGATTTAATTCATCAATGAATCATTCTCCCAGTGATAATGTCCGGTTAAGACTTGAGCTTACTGCTGGTGGTGAATTGAGAAAGCTGGAATTAAATGTGGATATAATATCCTCTAATCGTCTTGAAAACCGATCAGATATTTACGAGCAACGTGCTGTATTTTCTGATATCCTACAAAAGGATCGAGATTTTCTGATAAAATACATATTTGAACAGGAACGTCAACGCCGTAAGAACGAAAAGCTTTAGGTTAGGATGTAAGAAAGACGGGATGAGAGGTTTGAGTTATAAATGAAGAAAAAAATTTTAATAATAGATGACTCTGCACTTATGAGAAGGGTTCTCTCTGATATAATAAATGTAGACAGCCGATTTCAAGTTACGGAAGTTGCTTCAAACGGTCTGGATGGTTTATTCCTGTTACAAAGCAGAGGATATGAATTTGACGCTGTTCTTCTTGATATCAATATGCCGAGAATGAATGGTTTGGAATTGTTAGCAGAGCTTAAAAGACAGAAAATACAAGCCAACATAATTGTTGTAAGTAATGTAACAAAAAGCGATGCGAAAGAGACAATTCAAGCCTTAGAACTGGGTGCCTTTGATTTTGTAACAAAACCGGATAGCTATCTGGAGGTTAAGAGTAATACGTTTTCTGACCGTATATTAGAGTGTCTGGCTGTTGCAACTAGGGCAGATGAAAGCTCTACCTCGAATGAACTACCGGAGAAGGCTGTTCCTGATCAAACTAGTAAGTTACCATCACACAAAAAAAATCATATAAAATCGACTCAATGTACAAATAAGCTGGTTGCTTTGGCTTGTTCCACCGGAGGGCCTAAGGCATTGCATACTGTTATTCCAAAGCTACCCAAGAATTTGAATGCGGGTGTTTTAATTGTACAGCATATGCCAGAAGGCTTTACAAAATCCTTAGCAGACCGGCTCAATGATTTAAGCTCGATTACAGTGAAGGAAGCAGAAGATGGTGATATCTTAAGTAAAGGAACGGTTTACATTGCGAAGGGCGGATATCAGATGAGACTTAGGAAAATGGATGATGGAAGACACAGTATAGCTTTATCGAAAGAAGCCCCAAGACATGGACTATTACCATGTGCAGATATTATGTATGAGTCTCTGGTTGACACTGACTTTGATCAAATTACCTGTGTTGTACTAACTGGAATGGGCGGTGATGGTACCGCCGGAATTACTAAGCTAAGTAAAAAGCAAAATATTTATGTGATTGCACAGAATGAAGAGACAAGCATTGTATATGGTATGCCTAAGGTTATTAAGGATGCGGGTCTGGTTGATGAAGTGGTAGCATTAAATGAAGTTTCTGATGCCATCATAAAGAACGTGGGGGTGTGTTAAATGGATGTAAGCCAATATCTTGAGATTTTTATTGATGAAACGAAAGAACATTTACAGAACTTAAACGAACACATTTTAATACTTGAGCGCGAGCCGGAGAATGAGAATACGATTAACGAGATTTTCCGTGCGGCTCATTCCCTTAAAGGAATGGCTGGTACGATGGGTTACAAGAGAATGCAACGATTAACCCATGATATGGAGAATGTATTTTCGGAAATTCGGAATGGTAAGATGAAAGCAACCTCTGAGCTTGTTGATATTTTATTCAGGGGATTGGATGCTCTGGAAGCATATCTTGCTAATATACAGAATGATGCAACTGAAGGAGAAGAGGATAATGAAGATATCATTACCGCTTTGAATAACTTCCTTAATGCAGGACTAGGTAAGCCGGTAGAAGATAATAAGGCTGATGTAAAATCGACTGACACAGTTGGTGCCCCTGTTGCCGGTGGAGAGAAAATGAAGTTCAAAAACATTAAGATTGAGGAGCATGAGAAAAAGGCCATTGTAAAGGCCGGGATGATGGATCTCAATGTTGTTGGTCTTACGATTTATATTCAGGAATACTGTGTGTTAAAGGGTGCAAGAGCATTTATGATAAATCGTACTCTGGAAGAATACGGTGAGATAATAAAGCTTAGCCCCAGTGCACAGGATCTGGAAGATGAAAAATATGATTTTGATTATTCGGCATTTATTATAACAAAAGAAACCCCACAGAAGCTTGCTCAAATTGCTTCCGATGTTTCAGAAGTTAAGGAAGTAGTGGCTGATTATATCCACTTATCAGATACAGATGTAGCAAGCATTACGGAAGTAATTAAGCAGGATGAGACAAGTTCATCTGTACCGAAGCCAGCGAAAGAGGCCGGATCATTAAAAGCAGGAGGAGCTGCACCTAATGCTAAGGCAGCACCGAAACCGGTAGCGAATCGTTCGGTACGTGTTGATATTGATAAACTGGATGTACTAATGAATCTTGTCAGTGAATTAATCATTGCGAAAAATGGTCTTATTTCCATAAGCTCGTCCAAGGATATTATGTTGGACACAGGCTTTCATGAGCAGATAGAGTATCTGGAGCGTGTAACAACCAATCTTCATGAATCTGTTATGAAGACTCGAATGGTTCCGATTGAAAGTGTTGTTAACCGGTTCCCGAGAATGATTCGTGACTTATCGAAGAAGCTTGGTAAAGAAATGGAATTATATATGACTGGTGAAGATACTGAGCTGGATCGTACTGTAATTGATGAAATCGGTGACCCGTTAATGCATTTGCTTCGCAATGCTGCTGATCATGGTCTCGAAAGTAATGAAGAGAGGGAAAAGGCTGGAAAGAATCCGGTGGGTTCCATCTATCTTGATGCATATCAGGATGGTAATAATGTAGTCATCGAGGTTAGGGATGATGGAGGCGGTATTAATACCGAGAAGATCAAGAAGAAAGCAATTGAAAAGGGAACGATAACCGAAGAACAAGCCGAACGTATGACGGATAAGGATATCATTAATATTCTATTTCAACCTAGCTTTTCTACGGCTGAAAAGGTTACGGATGTTTCCGGTAGAGGCGTAGGCCTGGATGTTGTTAAAACAAAGATAGAGGCTCTTGGTGGTGAGATTGAAGCGATTACAAAGCTTGGAGAAGGTTCGAATTTCATAATTCGCTTACCGTTAACGCTTGCTATCATACAGGCACTTATGGTTATTATCGGTGACGAAAAGTATGCATTACCCTTAAGCAGCATTCAAACAGTAGAAAACATACCGGCCTCCGAGGTCAAGACCATACAGGGTAAGGAAGTTATTAATCTGCGAGGATCGATAGTTCCAATTTTCCGCTTAGGCAATATTTTGGATTGCAAAGAACAGGAAAATCCTCCAGAGGAGCTACTGATTGTAATTGTGAAAAAAGGTGACAGACTGGCTGGTATGCTGGTAGATGAGTTAATTGGTCAACAGGAAATTGTTATAAAATCGATTGGCAAGTATATTAAAAATCATAAAATAATTAGTGGCGCAACCATACTTGGTAATGGCGAGGTTGCTTTAATTCTTGATGTTAATTCATTAGTATAGGGGGTGCAGACAATGGATGGATCAACAACAGCAGCAGTAACGAAACAGTATATTGTTGTAAAGCTTGGGGACGAGCAATATGGTATTCGTATTAAATACATAGAGAACATCATCGTTATGCAGAATATAACAAGAGTACCAAAGGCGCAGTCTTATTTCAAGGGTGTCATTAACTTAAGAGGTGATGTTGTTCCTGTAATGAGCTTACGAAAAAAGCTGGGGAAAGATGACGATGAGTTCACTCACCGCACAAGAATCATCATAGTAAAGCCAGACCCACAAGCAGCACCGGTAGGATTAATTGTTGATGAAGTGAGAGAGGTCATTACTTTAGATGTGTCAGATATTGAAAAAATGACATACGATGAGAAGGATCAAAAAGGAAACTACAGCAGTGGAATCGGTAAATACGGTACGGAATTAATTAACCTGTTAAATATTCCCTCTATTATTAATGAGAAGGAAGCTTCTGCGTAATTTGCGGAAATGTGATAAATCAGGAATTGCAGGTGGCCCTGTAATTCCTGATGAGTTGATGCTAATATTTTCGATTAAGAAGGTGAGGTGTATGTTTTGTGTCCCATATTGATTTAAACCAAATAGATAATATGCAATATGATGTACTTCGTGAAATTGGTAACATTGGTGCGGGGAATGCCACAACAGCACTCTCTCAGATGATTAACGCAAAAATCGATATGAAGGTTCCGAACGTAGAACTATTGGAGTTTAAAGAACTTTCCGATATTGTCGGTGGGGCAGAGAATTTGGTGGTCGGCATTTTATTTACCTTAGAGGGACAAATTGATGGAATGATGATGTTCATGATGGATGTAGATGCCTCTAGACATTTAGTAAATCTGCTCTTAGGGAATACAGATGAGAACACTTCCAGTGAATTTACAGAAATGGAACTATCCGCACTGAACGAAATCGGTAATATTATAGCAGGCGCATACCTTTCATCTTTGGCAACACTAACAAATATCGTTATTACATCTAGTGTGCCTTATATGGCAATTGACATGGCAGGAGCGATATTGAGTGTACCTGCAATTGAGTTTGGGAAAATAGGTGATAAGGCGCTGCTAATCGAGACAGAATTCGGAGATGAAATTAGAGAAGTTAATGGCTATTTTATATTAATACCTACTATAAATTCATACGGAAAGATTTTGTCATCATTAGGATTATAAGGTGATTGCATGAGTGAAATGATAAAAGTCGGAATGGCAGATTTAAATGTATGTATCTCTCCGAATGCAATTACTACATTAGGTCTTGGTTCCTGTGTTGGAATCGTTTTGTATGATCCAATTAAGAAAATTGCTGGCATGGTGCATGTTATGCTGCCTGATAGTACGAAAATACTGAATAATGAGAATAAAGCGAAGTTTGCTGATACTGGAATTGATGAATTGATAAGACAGATGTTGACAATTGGAGCGGACAGAAAGTCATTGATTGCGAAGATTGCGGGCGGTGCCCAAATGTTCGCTTTTAGTAATAACAGTGATATGATGCGAATTGGAGAACGAAATGTTGAAGCAACGAAACTGAAACTTCAACAACTAGGAATTCCCATTCGTGCTGAGGACACCGGTTTAAATTATGGTCGAACGATTGAGTTCTATCCGGAAACCGGTGAATTGTTAATCAAATCTGTTGGTAAAGAACGTAAAATATTATAAAAGGTTGGCAGGTGATTTGATGCGAGAAAGATTTATACCCCCAATTATTATGCTATTGGCTGGTTTAGTAACATGTATTATTAATATTGTGAATCAAGTGGAGTTAGTAACAAGCTTGCAACGATTGCTTGTCGTTCTTCTTATATTTTATTTGATTGGAATTATCATAAAAATTATAATTGTGAAAACAATAATTAGTAAGATGTCAGACACAGAAGAAGAAAAAAGCGAAGAAAGTACTGAAGAGATGACGGAAGAAGAGCAACAACCGGTACAATGATTTACTTCTGCATAATAAGTCAGTTCTATTTCAGGAGGCACTATGAATACTGATTATAAACAAAAGCTATGGGAGGAGTATTCAAAGAAAAGAACTCCCGAGCTCCAGGAAAAAATCATAATAGAATATGCAGGATTAGTGAAGTTGGTTGCAGGCAGATTGAGTATGTATCTTGGTTATAATGTAGAATACGATGATCTGGTTGGATATGGTACTTTTGGATTAATTGATGCGATAGATAAATTCGATTATAATAAAGGCGTAAAGTTCGAAACCTACGCCTCACTTCGTATTCGTGGAGCTATACTTGACCAAATTCGTAAAATGGACTGGATTCCGAGAAGCATCAGACAAAAGCAACGTAAGATAGATTTAGCATATCAGAGTTTAGAAGCAAAGTATGGACGAGCAGCCAATGATGAAGAAGTTGCTCTTGAATTGGATATCTCTGTTGAGGAACTTGAGAATTGGCAATATCAGACCAAGGTAACCAACGTGGTTTCTTTGGATGAATTTATGGATCAGGGGACGGAAGGAAAGGTTGAGCAAAATCTGACTGCGGAATATGATCAGCCAGATAAAATAGTTGAGAAACAGGAGTTAAAGGAAATATTAATAAAGACACTGGAAACCTTAACCGAGAAAGAAAAGAAAGTGATTATACTTTATTATTACGAAGAATTAACTTTAAAGGAAATTAGCCAAATTCTGGAAGTTTCGGAGTCGCGAATTTCCCAATTACATACAAAAGCGCTACAGAAAATGAAAATGAAACTTGGCAGTAATATCGAACTTTTGACTAGTTATTAATCATCATACAATCTGATACAAATCAATATCCATTGCGAGGGTAATGGACTATATGATGGGAGGATAAAAATGAATGGTAAGAATGGGTATTTTCAATTAGCAATAAAAACAGATGGAACATACCTTAAAATCTTTCCGGCAGAAGCAGGAGGCAAGTCGGTATTATTTGAGGATATCAGTACCTATCTGATTGACATGAAAATATATGAATACGACAAAATCGCTATTAGTAAAGCACTAGCCGAAGGGAAAAAGGAGACGGAATTACGACTCACAACGGTTGCTCTTTCTCCGGTTGATGAGCGTATCAGAGTAATTATAGATGATGACCGTATGGCAGCAAAAGCAAGGTTTTACCCGCCGACAGAGAAAGGAAAGCTATTAACCAAGGAAGACATCGTTAACGAACTGGTACGTAGTGGAGTGAAATATGGCCTGGATGAGTTTGCAATAGCAGATTTTCTAAAGAACAGGCAGTATTGTACGGATTACATATTGGCGAAAGCAACTCCCGCAGTACAGGGACATGATGCTGTTATTACCTATCATTTTAATACGGACTTAACATTAAAACCTAAGACAAATGAAGACGGCTCCGTTGATTTCCATAAGCTGGATATGATCAGCCATTGCCGAAAGAATGATTTGCTGGCTACACTTACACCGGTTGATTACGGTAAGCCGGGTATTGATGTTTGTGGCAATGTAATTCAACCGGCAAAGGTTAATAATAGAACACTTCGACATGGTAATAAAGTCTATCTTTCAGAGGATGGACTTAGGTTGTATTCCCAGGTTGATGGACATGTTACATTGACCGACGGAAGAGTATTTGTTTCAGATACCTATGAGGTACCTGCGGATGTGGATTCCTCCACAGGTGATATAGAATATGATGGTAACGTTGTTATCAGAGGTAATGTAATTACCGGCTTTTCTGTGAAGGCAAAGGGAGATATTGAAGTAAACGGCGTAGTGGAAGGCGCCTATCTAGAAGCCGGAGGACAGATAGTATTAAAGCGTGGAATTCAAGGTATGAATAAAGGAGTCCTGAGAGCAAACGGTAATATTATAACGAAGTTTATAGAGAATTCTGAAGTAATTGCAGGAGGCTATATTACAACAGAATCCATTCTTCATAGTAAAGTATCTGCAAAAGGGGATATTTCCGTAGGTGGAAGGAGAGGCTTTGTTACTGGAGGAGAAATTCGATCCGGTACTATGATCGCCGTGAAAACTGCAGGTTCTCACATGGGAACCATCACTTTACTTGAAGTGGGTATCGATCCAAGAATATCGGAGGAAGCCAGAGAACTGGAAAAGAAGCTTGTTTCCCTAACTGCTGAGAAGGAAAGAATGGCACTGGGGTTAAGCAATTTCCGTAAGAAATTAACGATGGGCGTTCCAATTACAGATGAAAAAAGACAATTCCTGAAGCAGATTACTCAAAGCAATATAATACTCGAGACACAAATTAGGGAAGCCAGAAAGCGTCTTGATGAATTAAGAATAGAGATGAGTAATAATGAATCCGGTATGATAAAAATATCTGATGTAGTATATCCTGGTACAAAGATGGTAATATCTAATGTGGTTTATTATGTACGTGATGAAATTCATCATAGTAAATTCATTCGAGATCAGGCTGACATAAAGGTAGTACCCCTTTGAGAATTGGATAAGATGATCAGTTACGGGCTGTCTGAAGCTCGGAAATGGAGGATGGATTATGTCTTTTAATCCTATTGATATTGTAAGAACTCAGGAAGCTTCCCAAATAAGGCATATGGAAAGCCAGAGAGCACAGCATTTACAAGACCAGGGGATTCAAAACTTTCAGAATCTGGTTCGAAAGGAGATTTCGAAACCAAAAGAGACTGTAAAGACAGAAAATAACGAGTATCGTTATGATGCTAAAGAAAAAGGGAACAATGAATATTATAGTTCCGAAGAGAACAAGAAAAAGAAGAAAGAAAAAAATGATAAAAAATCAAAGGAACCGCCGAAAAGAAGCGGAGGTTTTGACATATTGATTTAATGCTGGAGGAATAATGAACTTATTAGAAATCATTCTAATCATTATCGGTATTATTGTGGTGATAATCAGCTGTGTTCTCGTAGATCATAATCAAAAGAAGGATCAGGGGAGCGAAAGAATAATACCTGTTCAGGGCAGTATAACAGAGGAAGATAAGAAGTATTTAATGAAGAAAGTGGAAGAGATCTTATCAGAATCACGTGAAGAAACCATTATTCGCACTGATGATGCCTTAAGCAAAATATCGAATGAGAAGATTATGGCTGTCAGTGAATTTTCGGATCAGATATTAGAAAAAATTAAGCATAATCATGAAGAAGTAGTATTTCTTTATAACATGCTTAATGATAAAGAAAAAGAATTAAAAGCAGCAGTAAGGGAGATTGATTCTTCAAGAAGAATGGTCCAGAGTATGATGGAAGGTAAAGCGGAACAGGAGAAGGTCCAGACAGCTAAGCATACCAGTAGCAGAGGGGTAGCTAAGTCCAAAACTCAGGCAGCACAGCTGGCGAAAAAGGATAAGGTTGGTAGTAACCCCAACGTTGAATCGGAAAATACTTCTGAAACACCTAATCCAATCGATCATAAAGATCGTATATTGGAATTGAATGCACAAGGCATGACTGTATTGGATATCTCAAGACAATTGGGATTAGGTCAGGGTGAGGTTAAGTTAGTTATTGACTTGTATAGAGGGAAAAAATAAGTCATAAAGTATCAAAATATAATAACCTACATTGGTACCTCAAGATAAGTTGAAAGTTGGTGTAAATAGAATATGAAGCTAAAATACTATATGAGAGGACTTGGGATGGGAATCATTCTGACGACTCTCATATTATCGGTAAGCGGGAATAAAGAGAAGTTGTCCGATGAAGAAATTAAGAAACGAGCCATGGCATTAGGGATGGAGATGGCCGAGGTTAAGAACAGTGATGATTCTTTAGACAAAGTACTGGAGAATATCGTTCCTTCTGATAAATCCATATTGGACCCTTCAACAAGTCCATCAGCAACACCTACAATAGAACCAAGTCCACAACCGACCATAACTCCAACGGTTGCTCCTACCACAGAACCCAATGAAGAACCGACGGCTGCACCGACATCACAACCTGTTACGCCTTCCGATAATACACAGATTACAGATATAACAACCGGTCAGGAGATCACCTTTACGGTAGAGAGTGGAATGTCATCGGCTAAGGTGGCTACTTTGTTGCAAGAAAAAGGGATTATTGAGGATTCAAGCAAATTTAATAAATATATCATAGACCATGGTAAAGCGAATGTCATACGAGTTGGGACGTATACTTTACCCAAGGGAGCATCCTATGAAGAAATTATTAATACAATCACGAAATGATAAAATAGTCCTTGCCATCCACATGATGTTATGATATAATTTCGTAGTCAAATTACACGCATATTGATTCTTTTCATGGTGCCTTGAAATCATGGTCTGGAAAGGAAATGATATATGCGGAAGAAAACAACCAAATGGAGGTAAATTATGAGCGTAATTTCAATGAAACAATTATTGGAAGCTGGTGTACATTTTGGACATCAGACAAGAAGATGGAACCCCAAAATGGCGGAATACATCTACACAGAAAGAAATGGCATCTATATTATTGACTTACAGAAATCTGTAGGTAAAGTTGATGAAGCCTATAATGCAATTAAGAATGTAGTTGCAGAAGGAGGTACTGTTCTTTTTGTTGGAACTAAGAAACAGGCACAGGATGCTGTAAAATCAGAAGCAGAACGTTGCGGTATGTTCTACGTAAATGAGAGATGGTTAGGTGGTATGTTAACGAACTTCAAGACCATCAAGAGCAGAGTAGAGAGATTAAGAGAAATCGAAAGAATGTCAGAGGATGGTACTTTTGATGTTCTTCCTAAGAAAGAAGTTATAGAGTTGAAGAAGGAATGGGAGAAGCTTGAGAAAAACCTTGGCGGTATCAAGAACATGAAGAAAATCCCGGATGCTATCTTCGTAGTTGATCCTAAGAAAGAAAGAATTTGTATTCAGGAAGCACATACATTAGGTATTCCTTTGATTGGTATTGCAGATACTAACTGTGATCCTGAGGAATTGGATTATGTAATTCCTGGTAATGATGATGCGATCAGAGCAGTTAAACTGATTGTTTCTAAGATGGCAGATGCTGTTATTGAAGCAAATCAGGGTGTTCAATTAACCGATACTGATGCAGATGCTGCTAGCTCAGAAGCTGAAGAAGAGATGGAAGAAGCTATTGCAGAATAATGCAATGATCGATTAATACAATTCTTTATTATATGGAGGAATAATACGATGGAAGTTACCGCTAGTATGGTAAAAGAGTTAAGAGAAATGACAGGTGCCGGAATGATGGATTGCAAGAAAGCTCTTGCAGCTACAGATGGCGATATGGATAAAGCAGTTGAGTTCTTAAGAGAAAAAGGTCTTGCAGCTGCAGAGAAAAAGGCTGGTAGAATTGCAGCAGAAGGTATTGTTGATACCAACGTTAGTGCAGATGGAAAAGAAGCGTCTATCGTTGAGGTTAACAGTGAGACTGACTTTGTTGCTAAGAATGAAATGTTTAAGGATTTTGTTGCAGCAGTAGCAGCACAGATCACTAAGTCAAGTGCTAACGATATGGATACCTTTATGGCTGAGAAATGGTCTTTGGATGATTCCAAGACTGTAAAAGAAGCATTAGCTTCTATGATCGCAATTATTGGCGAGAATATGAACATCAGAAGATTTGAGAAGATTACTGCTGCGAATGGTTTTGTAGTATCCTATATCCATGGCGGCGGAAGAATTGGTATTCTTGTTGAAATCGAGAGTAGCGTTAACAATGCTGAAGTTCAGGAAGCAGCGAAGAATGTTGCAATGCAGATTGCAGCATTATCTCCGAAGTATGTGGATCAGTCTGAAATTCCTGCTGACTTCATTGCACATGAGAAGGACATCTTAAAGGCTCAGATTATGAATGATCCTGCTAATTCTAAGAAGCCTGAGAACATCATTGAAAAGATGTTGGAAGGTCGTTTAAATAAAGAATTAAAGGAATTCTGTCTTGTTGATCAGGTATATGTAAAGGATAGTGATCTTTCCGTTGGTCAGTATCTTGCAAATGTATCCAAGCAGGTTGGAGCTCCTGTTTCTGTAAAACGTTTTGTACGCTTTGAAACTGGTGAAGGACTTGAGAAGAAATCCGAGAACTTTGCCGAAGAAGTAGCAAAACAAATGGGTCAGTAATGTTAATTTAGTATAATTTAATAATGAGTAAGTATGAGGCTCTAAAAGCCTGTAACTATCGCATATATGCGGTTTACGGGATTTTAGGGCCTCTTTAATATTTATTTAAAAACCTCGTAAAACCTCGTGAATCGATATGGAAACTTGAAGCGATTTGCGTAAAATTTGCGTATACGCAAAACAGAATTTGCGTACAACAATCTTTGGCGAAGTTTACGCAAATTCCGCAGAATATACAATTAAAATCATTTTCTTTGTCCATCAGTGGCAGCCCATCACACTTTACTATGGATCAGGAGTTTCTAAAAAATCGGGGTGGCTGTCTTTGATTTTGCTTTTCATATCAACAATTTGTACAATTTCCCTTTCCAAGGATGTTTTTCCCTGTGCATCATCCACTGCTTCCTGCAGTCCCCTCATGATACTATCAAATTCTTCGCTCATTTAGACACCACCTTTACGTTTATTAAATATAAGCTTTTATAGCACCTTCTTGCCAATTAACTTTACATCGTTTTCTTATCTATAAGTAGCTTCCATAATTCTTTGTAAGAAATCATAGATTCACACCCATAATAATTATAGTAGATATAAAAAGAATAGTCCATAAATTAATGACATGGCGAATACCGTTTATAAGTTGCTGATTAAGTGTAAGAATTTCATTTTAGGATGTTACTGTTTAGAATCATTATTCAACATATTCGCTAATTGAGAAAGAGAGCGTTTACTTTATATAATACGTGAATGGAACTATTTCATTTACCGATGATGAAGACCTTGGAGAAGTAAACCCCGTGTTTATACGGGATTGAGAAAACAAAGGTCAAGATTTACGACAAACTTACTACCAAACAATGAAGAATATTTAAAAGAAACTCTTGGAAACAGGGGATATGATTACAATAATTTGGTACAAGTGGAAACATGTACTAAGTACCAAAATATATTTGCTATTATTCCGATAAAAGAATATAATGATATTAATTATGTACTTTATATTCATAGCTATATCTTGGTTATAAATATAATTAATCATATGGAACAAAAATGTAAATATCTGAATGAAAAGAGAGAAAGATATGGAAGAATGTTAAAATAGGTCGAAGAAGTGACGGAGGAAATAGCGATGGAATATTTAACAACAATAGAGATGTCTGAAAAGTGGAATATTACGCCCAGAAGAATTGGTACTCTTTGCCTAGAAGGTCGTATTGACGGAGTGATTAAGAAAGGTAAAACTTGGCTAATACCAGCTGAGGCAGAAAAGCCGGCTGATGCTCGGTACAAAAAGATTAAACCAGAACAATAGAGTACTATTGAAAGGGGATGAACGGATTGGAGCTTATCGATAACGTCAACAAGACACTTAAGGATGATTTAACAGTTGAAATTCAAAAAGACAGTAAGGTATCTATAGCAGCCGCTTGCTTTTCTATTTATGCTTTTGCAGAATTAAAGAAACAATTAAAGAATCTGGATGAGCTACGCTTTATTTTTACCTCACCTACTTTTGTACAAGAAAGAGCAAAAAAAGAGAAAAGAGAATTTTATATTCCTCGTCAAGAAAGGGAGCGTAATCTGTATGGTTCTGAGTTTGAGGTAAAACTTAGAAATGAGATGAACCAGAAAGCTATTGCTAAAGAATGTGCGGAGTGGATAAGAAAAAAGGCTATATTCAAGTCTAATATTACAAATGAAAATATGATGGGTTTCATGAATGTAGATGATAAGAGTTATATGCCACTGAACGGTTTCACAACAGTCGACCTTGGTTGTGAGCGTGGTAATAATGCTTACTATATGGTTCAAAAATCAGATACTCCTATGAGTACAGCATATCTGCAACTATTTGAACAGATTTGGAATAATGATTCTAAGTTACAGGAAGTTACGAATGAAGTGGTTGATAGTATTACAACTGTATATAATGAGAATTCACCAGATTATATATATTTTGTAACACTTTATAACATCTTTAATGAATTCCTTGAGGATGTATCAGAAGATGTACTTCCTAATGAAGCTACTGGTTTTAAAGAAAGCAAGATATGGGGAATACTTTATAATTTTCAGCAGGATGCAGCTCTCGCTATTATTAATAAACTGGAAAAGTATAATGGCTGTATTCTAGCGGATTCAGTGGGACTTGGAAAAACATTTACTGCCTTATCGGTTATCAAATACTATGAAAACCGTAATAAATCAGTACTTGTTTTGTGCCCTAAGAAGCTGGCAAATAACTGGAATACATACAAAGATAACTATATAAATAATCCTATTGCAGCTGATCGATTGCGATATGATGTACTATTTCACACTGACCTAAGCAGAACCAGAGGTTCATCGAATGGTCTCGATTTAGATAGATTGAATTGGAGTAATTACGACCTTGTTGTAATTGATGAATCTCACAATTTCCGTAATGGTGGAAAAGTAATTGGAGAGGATGCGAAAGAAAATCGGTATCTAAAACTTCTTAATAAAGTTATCCGCAAGGGTGTTAAAACTAAGGTATTGATGCTTTCAGCTACACCAGTTAATAACAGATTTATTGATTTGAAGAATCAGATTGCTCTCGCATACGAGGGGGAAAGCCAGATACTGGATGAAAAGTTAAATACTAAGAAGAGTATTGAAGATATTTTTAAGCAGGCTCAGACTGCATTCAATAATTGGAGCAAATGGGAACCAGAAGACCGTACTACTAGTAAGCTTCTAAAGATGCTTGACTTTGATTTCTTTGAGGTGCTTGATAGTGTAACAATTGCACGTTCAAGAAAACATATTCAGAAATATTATGATACTTCTGAGATTGGGACATTCCCTAAGAGAAATGCTCCAATATCAAAACGTCCAGGTCTTACAGATTTGGATAATGCAATTAATTATAATGAAATATATGAACAAATAAGCTTATTGCAGCTTTGTATCTATACACCAACGGATTATATTCTTCCAAGTAAAATTGAAAAATACATGGATATGTATGATTCAAACTATGTTAAAGGTGGACTTACTCAGTCTGGTCGTGAGCAAGGTATTAGAAGACTTATGTCTATTAATCTTATGAAACGAATGGAAAGTTCTGTATATTCATTCCGATTAACATTGAAACGTATTAAAGAACTGATAGCCGGAACCATCAAAGATATTAATGATTTTGAGCATGGTCTGAGAAAAAACTCTCTAGAATTAAAAGACTTATCAAATACAGAGTTTGATGAAGATGATCAGAACGATGATATTTTTGTAATTGGGCGTAAGGTAAAGATTGACCTTGCAGATATGGATTATAAGTCATGGAAACGTGAATTGAAAAATGATAAAGAAATTCTTGATTTACTACTTACAATGATTGCTGATATAACACCAGCTCATGATAGTAAATTACAGGAACTCTTTGATGTTATTGATGATAAGATAGAGCATCCAATTAACCCAGGTAATAAGAAAATAATTATATTTACAGCATTTGCAGATACAGCAGGTTATTTATATGACACTGTAAGTGTATATGTAAAGAAAAAGTTTGATCTAGATACAGCAATTGTTACTGGTTCAGTAGATGGTAAAACAACTATTAAAGGATTATATGCAAACCTTAATACAGTTCTTACATGTTTTTCTCCAATATCCAAAGGAAAAGACTTATTAATGCCAAATCAAAAGGCTGAGATAGATATCTTAATAGCAACTGATTGTATATCTGAAGGACAAAACCTTCAGGATTGTGATTATCTTATTAACTATGATATCCATTGGAATCCAGTCCGTATTATACAGAGATTTGGGCGTATTGACCGTATAGGAAGTAAGAATGAATGTATTCAGCTCGTAAACTTCTGGCCAGATATAACATTGGATGAGTATATCAATCTAAAAGCAAGAGTAGAAACGCGTATGAAAATTGTAGATATGACAGCTACTGGTGATGATAATGTCCTTAGTCCGGAAGAAAAAGGAGACCTCGAATATAGAAAGCAGCAGCTTAAGAGGTTACAGGAAGAGGTTGTAGATATTGAAGAAATGTCTTCAGGAATATCAATTATGGACCTTGGATTAAATGAATTCAGACTAGATTTACTTGATTATATAAAATCGCATCCAGAAATTGGAAAAGCACCGCATGGTATGAATGCTGTTGTTGCAGCTACAGATGAGCTTCCATCTGGAGTAATCTTTGTCTTAAAGAATCTTAAGAATGAGGTAAATATTAATAGCCAGAACAGACTGCATCCGTTCTACATAGTTTATATGTCTGACGATGGTGAGGTTATCATAGACCATCTTTCGCCAAAAGAAATGTTAGACTCGTTTAGGTTACTTTGTAAGGGAAAGAAAAAGCCTGATAAACAGTTATGTACTGTATTTAACGAGGAAACTGATGATGGTCGTAAGATGGGTAAGTATTCTGAACTGTTGGGGGATTCTATTGCATCCATTATTGAATTAAAGGATGAGAGTGAAATGGATAGCTTTCTTAGTGGTAAGCAAATGAGCTTCATGTCAGAGAGGATTGGAGGACTTGATGATTTTGAACTTATTAGCTTCCTGGTAATTAAATAAGCGGGGGTGGTTATGTGTTTGATTTACCGAAATCTACTGAGATTAGAAAACCAGTACACAAGAAACTGATTTATTCAAAATTTGCCACCGAACTTAGTGGCGACAAAAAAGAAAGATTTGATGCTGATATCAGTAGAATCATAATTATAAATGAAATATCGGAAATTTCTGTAAATATTAAGGCTGCAGAAAAAGTATCTTCTATATTTGTGGCACAGGTAGAGCTAAAAACCAAGGACTATAATGACAGAAATATAATTCTGATATCGAAGCTGTTCGGTCAAAATCTGTTGATAGTGCTGCATTATGAAGAACAGTATCAGCTAGCTATTTATGAAACTAAACTGTTAAAAAGTGAATGGAATAATGAAGAAGATTTCAGCTTGAAACTTAATGGTTTGGATATGGGTACTGTCTGGGATAATTTTGTTATGCAGGTATCTGGCATCAGTGTAGAAATTGGAAATACCTTAGTAGAGCAGATAAGCCTTGAATCTGAAAAAGAAAAGTTAAGAAAACAGATTGATGATTTGGAGAGAAAGGCACGAAAGGAAACCCAATCAAAGAAGAAATTTGAGTTGTTCCAGCAGATAAAAAAATATAAGAACAGATTGGAGGAGGCGTAAATGTCAGTAGAGCAGTATCAGAGAAATGTAAATTCTCTTGACAAGGATATCGCAGATTTAGAAAAGAAAAAAGCAGATGTTGATTCAAAGATAGCTGACCTTAATAGTAAAATTGACAGTGCGGCAAATCAAATAAGAAGAACAAAGTCGGCAGCTACCATCAAGAGTAAAACGAATCAGATAACTAATTGGAATAAAGAATTAACCAGAAAAACAAAAGATAGTGCTGATTATGGAAAGAAAATTGTTGATAAACGAAAGAAGAGGAATGAAGCATACTTAAAATTGCAAAAAGAAGAACAACAGGAAGATAAGAAACAGGCGAATACTATTAAAAAAATGCAGGCATCATATGAAAGTCGTATAGATGAGCTGATGAATCAAATTACAGTTCATGTTGAAAATAAAAGTTCTTTTTATCAAGAATCTGAAGAAAACTATGATGTTTTTGTATCTCATGCATGGGAAGATAAAGAGAGTTTTGTAGATGGTTTTGTGACCGAGATGCAAAACCTTGGTATTAAGGTCTGGTACGATAAAGAAAAAATAGGTTGGGGAGATTCAATGAGAGCCAAGATTGATGAAGGACTTAAAAATTCAAAATTCGGAATCGCAGTTATCTCACCTAATTATATAGCTCCTGAAAAATACTGGACTAAAGCAGAACTTGATGGACTTTTTCAATTAGAGAGTATAAATGGCAAGTTTTTATTACCTATTTGGCATAACATTACTAAACAGCAAATTTTAAATTACAGTTCGATTATTGCAAACAAGAAAGCGTTATCAACTGCAATGATGACAATAAATGAAATTGCTGTAGAAATGAAGAAATTACTGGAGGGATGATATGGATAAGTTAGATATGCAGACAGCAAATATTGCTGATAAAAATTTTGAGACGTTATCAAAGTTGTTTCCTAATGCGGTAACAGAGACCATTACAGGATATGATGAAGATGGTAAGCCTGTTGTTGAAAGGGCAATAGATGCGGATGTTCTTAGACAGGAAATTTCATGTCAGGTTGTTGAAGGAAATGATGAAAGGTATCAATTTACATGGCCAGATAAAAAGAAATCGGTTGTGTTGGCAAATGACCCTATCTCTATGACACTCCGTCCAAAGAGGGAAAAGAGTATTGATTTTGATAATACTGAAAATATATATATTGAAGGGGATAATTTAGATGCTCTGAAATTATTGCAAGAAACTTATTTGGATAAAGTAAAGTTAATTTATATAGACCCACCATACAATACAGGAAATGATTTTATTTATAGTGATGAATTTGTTGAAGATGAGGATGAATATATAGAAAAATCTGGACAAAAAGATGATGTTGGAAACAAAATGGTTCAAAATACAGAAACCAATGGTAGATTTCATTCAGATTGGTTGAATATGATGTATCCGAGATTGAAAATTGCAAGGAATCTATTGTCACAAGATGGAGCTATTTTTATTAGTATAGATGATAATGAAAGTACAAATCTGGTTAAAATGATGGATGAAATTTTTGGTGAAAGAAATAGAGTTGCTTTGATTTGCCATAAATCAAGAGCTTCTGTATCGAATGATAAAATTATTTCACCTAATCATAATACAGTTTTATTTTATGCAAAAGACATTACTGTATTAGAAGAAAAAAGAAAGATGATAGGTCTAGACCCAATATTAGATAAGTTTGATTATGATGATAATGATGGAAAAGGAGAGTATAGGTTAGTACCTGTAGATGGACCAGGAGGTGCTAAAAAAGGAAATCCTTATTATGAGTTTCTTGGGATTAAAGGTTATTGGAGATTTTCACAGGAAACTATGCAGGAAAAATATGACCAAGGATATGTTGTTAAACGTGGTAATAGTCTATATCAGAAATATTATAAAACAACAGCGGCAGCTACCAGAAGAACAACAACTACTTGGTGGGATGATGCAGGACTAATGTCGAATGCTACATCAAAATTAAAAACTTTAATGGGAGGGGCGACATTTGACACACCAAAACCATTGGAATTGATAGATAGAATGCTTAGAATGATTACATTTGATGATGATAATGCAATTGTTTTAGATTTTTTTGCAGGGTCATCAACAACTGCACAAGCACTGATGGAATATAATGCAGAGAATTCAGGTCATCGTAAGTATATTTTAGTTCAGTTACCAGAAGTTATTTCAGAAAAAATGGAAGCATATGAAAATGGCTATAGAACAATATGCGAAATCGGTGAGGAAAGAATCAGAAGAGTATCAAAAGAAGTTAAAGAAAAATCGAATATTGATGTAGGAATGAGAGTTTTTGAAATTGATTCCTCTAATATGAAGGATGTATATTATAGTCCAGCTGTAACACAGCAGACATTATTTGACCTCTATGCTGACAATATTAAGGAAGACCGAACACCAGAAGATCTTCTGTTCCAGGTGATGCTTGACCTTGGTGTATTATTATCAAGTAAAATCAAAGAAACTGAAATTGCTGGAAAGAAAGTATTTAGTGTAGCTGACGGATTCCTTATGGCTTGCTTTGATAAAGATGTTACAGAGGAAACTGTTAAGGCTGTAGCACAGCAGAAACCATACTATGCTGTATTTAGAGATAGCTCTATGGCTAATGATAGTGTTGCAACTAATTTTGAGCAGATATTTGCAACATATAGTCCAGAGACTGTAAGGAAGGTGCTGTAATATGAAATTTAATTTTAAAATACAGCAATATCAGACCGATGCAGTTAATAGTGTTGTAAATGTTTTTAAGGGTCAGCCTTACCAAGATAAAGTAAGTTATAGGCGTGATATTGGCAACAAACATCAAATTCAACAGTATTCACAGGCGTCATTTGCTATGGATGGAGAACAGCAAACAATTGGTTTCACTGACGATTTTGATGAGTCTGGCTTTAAGAATGAGACACTTATGATATCAGCAGATACTTTGTTATCAAATATTAAAGAAGTACAGCAGTCCAATAATTTAATGGTATCGGATTCATTGGTAGATAATCTAGGAGCTTGTTCTTTGGATGTTGAGATGGAGACTGGTACTGGTAAGACTTATGTTTATATCAAGACTATGTATGAATTAAATCAGCGATATGGTTGGTCAAAATTTATCGTAGTTGTACCTTCTATAGCCATAAGAGAAGGTGTAAAGAAGTCATTTGAAATCACACAGGACCACTTTATGGAACAATACCATAAGAAAGTCAGATACTTTGTTTATAACAGTAGTAATTTGAACCAGCTTGATTCTTTCTCAAGTAATTCTGGAATCAATGTGATGATAATAAATATGCAAGCTTTCAATACTTCTATGAAGGAAGGTGGAAGGAGCAAAGAAGCTCGTATTATTTATGATAAAAGAGATGAATTTGGTAGTAGAAGACCGATTGATGTTATTAAAGCCAATAATCCTATTATCATCCTTGATGAACCACAGAAAATGGGTGGAGATGCTACACAGAAGGCTTTAAAGAATTTTAATCCATTATTCTGCTTAAACTATTCAGCTACTCACGCACAGCATCATAATCTTGTATATGCTTTGGATGCAGTAGATGCTTATAATCAGAGACTTGTTAAGAAGATTGAAGTAAAAGGATTCCAGGTAAAGAATTTCCGTGGTACTGATAGATACTTATATTTAGAGGATATTATCGTATCTCCTAAGCATGCTCCTAAAGCAAAAATTGAATTTGAAATTGCATATAAAAAATCTATTAACAGAGAGCCAAAGATACTGGAAGTAGATGATAATTTATACGAGCTTTCAAAGAACATGGAGCAGTATAAAGGTTATCGTATATCCGAGATTGACCCTATTGCAGGTACAGTAACATTTACCAATGGTGAAGTGATTCGTAGGGGAGATGTTGTTGGTGATGTATCTGAAAAAGATATGAGAAGAATCCAAATTAGAGAGACAATTAAATCACATCTTGAAAAAGAAGAAGAGCTATTCAATAGGGGGATTAAGACCTTATCGCTGTTCTTTATTGATGAAGTTGCGAAATATCGCCAGTATGATGAGGATGGTGCGGAGCTTCTTGGCGAATATGGAAAGATGTTCGAACAGGAATATAACGATGTAGTAAATGAGTACATTACAGTATTTGATACCCCATATCAGCGTTACCTTAAGGGAATTGATGTTGCTGATACCCATAAGGGATATTTCAGTATAGATAAAAAAGGTCGTGCTGTTGATAGCCATATAAAGAGAGGTTCAGATTTTTCTGATGATATATCAGCATATGATTTGATTTTGAAGAACAAAGAAAGGTTATTAAGCTTTAAGGAACCAACAAGATTTATCTTTTCACATTCAGCCTTAAGAGAAGGATGGGATAGTCCTAATGTATTCCAGATTTGTACCTTAAAGCATAGTGAAAGTACTACCGTTAAGCGGCAAGAAGTTGGTAGAGGCTTGCGACTTTGTGTAAATCAAGATGGATTCCGTATGGATAACCAGAGCCTTGGAATTGCACAGGTGCATAAGGTAAATAAACTTACCGTTATTGCAAGTGAAAGTTATAAGGAATTTGTTACTGACCTTCAGAAACAAATTAGGGGAGCACTTTACGAAAGGCCAAGAAGAGCAACAAAAGATTATTTCCAAGGAAAGACTGTTTTGGTAAATGGTGCAGTTGAGAAGATTACTGACCAGCAAGCAACTATGATTTATCAGTATCTAATAAAGAACGATTATGTAACCATGGATGGCGAAGACCGTATTACTGAGCAGTATCATATCGACTTAGAGAATAATAATCTTGCAGTATTGCCAGAAAGATTAGTTGCATATGCAGAAGGCATTCATAAGTTGATTCAGAGTGTATTCAATGAAAAGATTCTGGATGAAATGATTGGTGATGGTAATGAAACCAAGATACCAAGTAATGACCTCAATGATAACTTCTACAAAAAAGAATTTCAGACACTTTGGAGTTATATTAACCATAGGTATGCTTATACTGTTTCATTTGACAGTAATGAGCTGATTCAGAAGTCTATAGTTGCTATTGATAATGAGCTTTATGTATCAATGCTCCAGTACACAACATCTGTATCGGAACAGAAGGATACCATGTCAGCGGATGCAATTAAATCCGGTGATTCTTTCAAAGGGGTAAAATCTGGTACAACAGTACTTAGACATTTTGAAACAAGTCAGATTAAATATGATTTAATTGGAAAGATTGCAGAAGCAACGGTTCTTACAAGAAAAACAGTTGCAGCGATTCTTAAGGGTATCCGTATAGATAGATTTGCTATGTATAGAAATAATCCAGAGGAATTTATCACAAAGGTTGCAAGGCTAATTAAAGAGCAAAAAGCTACAATGATTGTAGAACATATTTCATATGACCAGCTTGAAGGAAAGTATGATAGCTCTATCTTTACAGCTGAGAAGCATACAAGTATTGATAAAGCTTTCGAAGCAGAGAAACATATTCAACCATATGTATTTACAGATGGTATTGCTGATAAATCTATAGAGCGTAAATTTGCAGAAGACCTTGATGGAGCTTCAGAAGTATGTGTTTATGCTAAATTACCAAAGGGATTCTCGATTCCTACACCAGTTGGAAATTATAGTCCAGACTGGGCAATAGCATTTAATGCTGGTAGCGTAAAGCATATCTTCTTTATTGCTGAAACTAAGGGAACAATGGAGAGCTTACAGCTTAGACCGATTGAAAAGGCAAAGATATCATGTGCGAGAAAACTATTTAATGAGATTTCAACAGAAAATGTTGTTTACCATGATGTAGATAGTTATCAAAGCTTATTGAACATTATGCCTACAATTGAGAAGAAAGTTGCAAAATAATTGATAAGGAGGATGTTATATGGCAGACTTTCAATATGAAATAGTAGAGCAGCTTGGTATTCTGTCTGAAAGTCCAAAGGGATGGACGAAAGAATTTAACAAGATTTCATGGAACGGCGGAGTTCCCAAATATGATATACGTGATTGGGCTCCAGAACATGAGAAGATGGGTAAGGGAGTTACCTTAACCGATGAAGAAGCGAAGAAATTAGCAGAGCTTCTTGGAAACGTACTATAATTCAATAATATCCATAAGAGCCCAAGTGATAGGGAGACCTATTGCTTGGGCTTATCTTCTAGAAAGATACAACATAATTTACATAGTAATGAAAAGGTGTTTTTTATTTACCTAACCTTGAAGCTTATATTTGCAAGGTGGTATTTATTGACGTATAAAGAACTATTAATTTATGAATGTGTTACCTATATTCAAGATAATACTTTTAATAATTTTGTAGCTGCAATTTCGGAAAATGTCATAGGACAAGATAACCTAGAGCTATTACTAGCGGGAGTCTACAATTACATAACGGGTGTCGCAAGAGAGGGGATGGGTAACATCATTATAAAAAAATTCAAGAGGACAGTATAGATACCATCCTCTTAGCTGGTGTAAAATTTTCTGTGTCCGATGCTGAAATCAAATAATTAATACAAACATCAGTAATAATTAAATATGTAAATATGTATCTGTATTTACAACTTCATGGTAGAATTACCCATATCTAATTTTCACTAAGAAAGTGGTGCTTATTACAAGTGCTCAAATTATTTTACACTACCTTCTTCAATACTCTTGTGCTCCCCTTCTCTATCGATTCTGTCATTATACTGTTTACCCCATTCATTGAGAGGTGCAATTCTTGTAAGATAATTATCAATCACATTTTTATCATCATAGTTCTCAACAGCATAAATGAGGTCCTCTACAAGATAGTTTCCAAGTCGACGATATTTAAAATTATGTTCCAGTCTCTTATTCCTATCTCTAAGTTCATTGTATTTCTCCTGGAGCTTATCTGTTTCTTCTTCCAGCTTGGCTGCATAATCTCTAATTACCTCATGATCTTTAACTTCTCGTTCGAGATATCCTATACGAATCTGAAGAGCTCGATATTGCTTATTAATTCTGATACGATATTCTTCGGCAGATTCTTCACTAGATATATCTGGGAGATTTATGATGTTTTGATTTTTGGCGTACAGTTCTTTTATCGTAACATAATCTGTACGACCTGTTTTCAATCCTCTCTGGAGTCCAAATGGTTCCATTGCTTTTGCGTACTCAGTCTGGCGATCCCTATACTTATTTCTACCGCCCATGATTTCACGAGCGTTGAACTTTCCATCCAAAACCGGTGTTATAAAATAGTGAATATGAGGCGTTACTTCATCCATATGTAATACACCATGAAGAACATTATCCTTACCGAAGTAATCCTGCATCCACTTATTGTTGGCATCAATCCATCCATCAATATCAATCTTATCCCCCATTTCATGTGACATTGTAGTAACGGCCTCAACTCCTATAACTGCATTTGAATTCAACTTTCTTGAACTGGGATCCTTATAATGTTCAAGCTCTTTAAAACGAGTTTTAAAGAGTTTAAACCAATCAGAATCTGAGTCTCCTATCACACATCTATCAAGATGGGAGAGTTCTTTGTTTACATTTTCAGTAAATTCAATTCGATTAACATGCTCACACCTCTTTTTGACTTCTTGAATGTTCTTTCGGTTTAATTTTTGTGTCCTTAAAATAGCATAATTTTTAACTGGCATTTTAGTCACCATCCTTTATTATTTGTAATTATATTATGGGGTGGCTATTTTTTTTAATGAATCATGCATAATAGACATCAACTAAAATGTCTATAGCATGAACCATAGCATCTATTAGACATCATTAATAAATGTCTAGCTTGTTTATTTATACATATTCAGTTATTATCATCCTTGCGTTTCAACGCAAGGCAGTCTATTGCCATT
This sequence comes from Variimorphobacter saccharofermentans, assembly GCF_014174405.1. GTDB lineage: Bacteria > Bacillota > Clostridia > Lachnospirales > Lachnospiraceae > Mobilitalea > Mobilitalea saccharofermentans. The sequence goes on from NZ_JACEGA010000001.1 coordinate 1,802,655, forward strand.
TACAGAGATACTTTTCAAAGAGATAGGAGAATAGAAGAAGCACGAAAATATGATATAATTATTTCTCGTGTTATATCTTGATCTATACTCAACAGGCAGTCGATATCGAAATAATCATGTTTTTTAGTACTAAATATTATAATAGTCCAAAAAAGCTTTGGAAAAGAAAAAGAAGATAAAAGTAGAGTAGATAAAGAAGAGAAGGGGCACGAAAATGAGCATGAGCATGTAACAATCAGAATCTATCCATTTTAGAAGAGTATAGTTTAGCAGGCAATGGTTTCTCGTGTCTTGTCTCACATTTTTCCTTTTCTCAGGCTTTATATGCAACATTAAGGGGAATAGGAGCATTTACATGAGTTATATAACCCTCCATATCATATAGTACAATGTGACTAGTGTACCTCAATTAATATGTACTAATGAGATTTTCATTTGCAGCATATATCGCAGCCAAAAGTAGAAAAAGTATAATCTCGTTAATTATATTACTCATAAAAAATCATAAATATCAAGATAATTAGCTTGTAGCGGATAATAGTCGAGTTACGTATGCATCAATTACTGGCTGTATCATTATCACAGCACTTACTTGTTTTTTTCCATGTCACAATGGATGAGATTAAAGTGATCAATAATAGCCATACTGTTTTTGGGAAGTTGATCATCGTATGTATACTGTTTTTCGAAAATAGTGAATAATCCGGGCTAAAATACATCACCTGTCCGGTCGTTGGAAATCAACATTCCGTTTAAAAGAAATCATGTTTCCGTTAGGTGGAAATCATTTCCCTATATATAAATATAACTTATAATGGTCTAATGCATCGATAGATGCAAATCCATTATAAGGAGGTCATAATTATGACCAAGTATCGTGAAATCATAAGGCTTACAGGTCTTGGATTCACTCAACGTAACATCATGCAAAGCTGTGATGTTGCCCAGAAAACCGTCGTCAAGGTTCAACACCGTGCCAAGGAGCTTAATCTCTCATGGCCATTAGATGAATCACTGACAGATGCAGCTCTAGAGAAACTGATGTTTCCTAAAAACAACAAGGAAGTTAGCAATAAGCGAATGCCCGATTTTGCTCACATCCGCAAGGAATTACTCCGCAACGGAGTCAGTAAAAAGCTCCTGTGGACAGAATATATGGAGGAGTGTCGCCTTAATAACGAAGAACCGCTCATGTATTCTCAATTCTGCTATTACATCCAGCAGGATGAACAGAAACGTCGCGCTACCATGCATATCAATCGGAAGCCTGGCGAACAGGTTGAAGTTGATTGGGCTGGTGATCCGGCACATATCATTGATCCTGATACTGGTGAAATTATCAATGCCTACGTATTCATTGGTGTCATGACTTATAGTCAGTTTACATATGCCGAAGCATTCATTAATGAGAAACAACGGGCTTGGATTGCTGCGCATGTTCATATGTATGAATACTTCGGTGGCGTTGCAAAGATACTTGTACCAGATAACTGTAAAACCGCCGTTATTCATAACGGTGGATGGTATAATCAGCAATTAAACACTGTCTATCATGAAATGGCAGAACACTATGGAACCGCTATAATTCCGGCAAGGGTTCGTAAACCAAAAGACAAGCCTAATGCGGAGGGAAGCGTAGGAAACATATCTACATGGATAATAGCTGCACTAAGGAATGAACAGTTCTTTTCTCTTCCCGAGCTAAATCGGGCTATAAAGGAAAAGCTGGACGAGTTCAACAAAAGGCTCTTTCAAAAGAAAGAAGGTAGCCGATTGGATCTCTTCCGCGACGAAGAACTGCCATTACTGGCCCCCCTACCTGCTACCTCTTACGAACTGGCGGAATGGAAACAAGCCACCGTTCAGTTCAATTATCACATATCTATCGACGGAATGCTATACTCAGTTCCCTATGAATATATAAAACGCAAAGTCGATGTTAGGGTAACAGATAAAACTATTGAAATCTTCTACAATCATAATCGCATCGCGTCCCATCGAAAGCTAAATGGCCGAAAGGGGCAGTATGACACCATCGTGGAACATATGCCGGAAGACCACCAGAAATATCTAGAATGGAATGGCGATCGTTTCCGCGAATGGGCGAAGCGGATTGGTAACAATACATACAAGGTAGTGGATGCAATCCTTACCTCCAAACGTGTGGAACAACAGACTTATAAAGGCTGTATGGGGCTTCTAAAACTGGCTGATAAATATTCAGTCAAACGATTAGAAGCTGCCTGCGAAAAGGCACTGAGCTACACAGCGACACCAAGTTATAAGAGTATAAAAAATATACTCACGGCTGGTCAAGAAAAGTCTTTATCAGAAGAACAACCCATAGAATCCACACAGAATAAATACGGCATCACCAGAGGTGCCGGCTATTACGGGAGGTAATTACATATGACAAACCAAAGTACGATTGATAAATTAATCGAAATGCGCCTGACAACAATGGCTGATGCATTCCGTTCCCAGATGAACGATTCAAAGATGAAGGATGTTTCCTTTGAGGATCGCTTCGGAATGATGGTAGATATTGAATTTAGCAGCCGCAAAAGTAATCGTCTTAAAAGGCTTATTCGGAATGCAGAATTCGATCAACCGGATGCACACATCTATGATATCAATTACACTTCAGGACGTAAGTTAAACAAAGCCCTTATACAAAGATTGGCAACCTGTGAATATATATCTGAACACCGAAACCTATTTATTACCGGTGCAACAGGTAGTGGAAAGACTTACATGGCTTGTGCCTTTGGTATGGAAGCCTGTAAGCAGCATTTCAATACAAAATATGTTCGCCTTCCTGACCTTCTCATCGATCTTGAAATGTCGCGGAACGAGGGTACATATAAGAAAGTCATGGCTAAGTATGCAAATCCAGTCCTTCTCATCATTGATGAATGGCTTGGTACTATGTCAAGAAAAAGTACAAGTTAAACGTGAACTTTTCTATTAACATGCTTCATATCTTGCTTCCTTTCGTTCCATTTTATTCAGTTTATCCCAGTAACTGGATTCGTATTCATTAGGTGAAAGATATCCACAATGGCTGTGTATTCTAATTGTATTGTAAAAGGTATCAATATACTGGAATACCAGACGATATGCTTGGTTATAATCGTATATCTTAAATCGATTCAACCATTCTCTTTTTATTAATGCATGAAAGGCTTCTATGCACGCATTATCCCACGGATATGCCTTTTTAGAGTAACTTCGGCATATGCCTATTGTTGCTTTTATATATTCGGTGCTTACATACTGTATACCTCGATCACTATGTAAGATTAACGGGGCACTTACATTTCTCGCTTTTTTAGCCTTATTTACTGTCTCAATTACCCATCTGGCTTCCAGTGTATTGCTCAAGGTCCAAGCAATTATTTTTCGAGAATATAGATCCATGATACTAGTAAGATATACAAAGCCTTCATATGTCCAAATATATGTAATATCTGAACACCAAACAGCATCCGGTTTTTGGGGATTAAATTGCTCCTCTAGTATATTTTTTAACTCATTGCTGAAATCTGAATTTATTGTTGTCACTGTATAAGGTTTTACGTACTGCGCTTTTATTCCAAGCTCACGCATGTAATTACCTACGGTTTTTTCAGCAATGATTTCTCCTTCTTTCCTTAAACATTCGGTTATCTTTGGCGCACCATAATTTTGATGGGAGTCCTTATAGATATCGATAATCCGCTCTTTAATGATACGTTTTCTTTTCTCTCTTTTAGATGGAAGCCGTTTTTTCCAGCTCAGATATCCGCTTCTTGAAACGCCTAATATTTTCAGCACACCAGAGACATTCAGCCGGCGTTTTCCCTGCTCTAGAAGCTGCTCTTCTTTTATAGCAGCTTCCAGAAACAGAGCTTCGGTCATTTTCCCAGTATGCCGATTGCTTTTTTTAATATATCAAGTGCATCTTGAGTATCACGTAACTCTTTACGTAGTCTAGCTATTTCCTTAGCATCGTCGCTTTCGAAATTACCACGCCCTCTTGTAGGGATCGTGCCGTCATTAATTGTATAGGCTTTCCCCCAATTAGAAAGAGCACTTTTACTGATTCCTAAGTTCTTTGCGCACTTTCCGATGCCTAAATCCTGATGATCATTCCAGTATTTTACTGCATTGATTTTGAATTCCTCTGTGTACTGTATAGCCATGTTCATTCCTCCATTTATTCTATTATACTTCTATGTTAAGGAATTTCCATGTCTAACTTGTACCATTTATATTCTAGCACCAGCTCCTACTTAAGCCAAATGATAAGGAGCAGAAAGATATATTTGAACTGCTTCACAGGAGACGCAAGAAATCATCTACAGTATTCTGCTCTCAGTACCAGAGCGATGGCTGGTATGAGCAGTTGGGAGGAGAAGCAAGTCCACTGTCTGATGCTATTCTTGACCGTATCGTTCATGATGCATACAGAATTAATATTGAAAGTATTGATCCAACTAAAGATATCTCAATGCGAGAGGTATATGGTTTAGATAAGTCGTTAAGCGAGTAAACTCGCATATGTTATAGGATGATTTCCAGTTCCGGTCTTGTGATTTCCACTTCGCCGGAACTGCGATTTCATCGCACAAGAATATTCAAATAGTATATCAACATTGATGATACATTTTATATCACTATTAATGATACTGTTTTTGGATTGTTTATATCAGCTACACTGATACGGTTTTTATTTGTAAGATATATTTTATATCATCAATAGTGATACTGTTTTTGGGAAAAGTATATCAACATAGGTGATACAGCTTATATCAGCTACAGTGATATACATATTATTTGAAACGTAAGCGGTTAACAACAGGGTGCCTTGTAAATAAGAAAGAGACCGACTATGATAATTAGTCAGTCTCAAATAATCACTTACCACACTCTGCTTGTACTGCCTCTGACCAAGGCATCAAAAATTTCAGATCTTCTGGGTGATTATGATAATCCGTATCAGGCATATACAATAATAAGTATTCTAGATATGTATATACATTAAGTCCGTTTGCTTTTGCTGTTTCGACTATGCTATATACTGCAGCACTTGCTTCAGCTCCTTTCGGTGTATCTGAAAATAGCCAGTTTTTACGGCCAATACAGAATGGACGTATGCTGTTTTCTGCTGTATTGTTTGAAATGGAGCATCTTCCATCAAGAAGATAATTCTCCATATATGGCTTCTGATTCTTTGCATACGTTACAGCTTTACCTAGAGCAGAGCCATTTAATACCGTAAGGTTTTCAAGCCAGCACCAAAAGGCATCAAGGACTGGGCGTTCCAGTTCAAGACGCTTAGTATATCTAACTTCAGGGGACAGTTCCTTAAGACTTTCCTCTATAAGGAAGAGCTTATTGCAGTAGTCCCTTCCGATTTCTGCATTGGTAGGTGGGGCATTCTTTGCCTTCTTTCCAGGAATAGCCTCTATGAACTTCCTTCGAAGGTGAGCCCAACAACCGCACCGGATAACTTCAAGCTTGTTATATCCACCGTATCCATCGGTATGAAGATATCCTCTGAACCCCTTTAGGTATTCGACTGGATTATCACCGTTTCTTGTTGGTCTGTAATCATACAAGATGATGGGAGCTTTCCCGTCATTACCAGAGCGATAAAGCCACATGTAGGACTTCGTCTGAGGTTTTTTACCATCCTCCTTCAGTACTTGGATAGGTGTTTCATCGCAATGAATGATATCCCTTTCTAGTAGCTTCTTCCTTAAGTACTGGATTACAGGATAGAAATAATCTTGGGAGCAACGTATAATCCAGTTAGCCATAGTGCTACGTTTTAAGGCAATACCGAGATTCTCCCAGTCCTTTTCCTGGCGATAAAGTGGCATGCTATTCACGTATTTCTGATACATTACGTTGGCTACAGAACTTGGTGATGCAAGTGAATGGTTCATTAAAGATGTCGGTGTAGGTGCCTTTTCTATATAGGGTTTGTCGGTATGTTTACACTTAGGACATTCATAAGCCATTCGGACATAACGAACAATACGTAGTTTAGCAGGTATGTACTCCAGCTCCTCACGAACCGTTTCCTTACCGATTGGTTTTAGATTATTCCCACACTGAATACAGTACTGATCCTCTATAGGAATCTCACACAGGATTTCACGGACAGGAAGATCTTTTATAATTTCTACTCTCTTTGTCTTTGTATGAGTCCGGGTGTAACCCTTTACTTCTTTGGTTATAGGTTCTGGATCAGGAGAATCAGAATAAGCTTCTGCCTCATTGAACAAATGTAGTTGTCCTTCAATATCATCCTTAGGAGTTTTTTCACTGGATGAACCGAACTTTTCCTTCCGAAGTATTAGTATCATCTCCGTAAGATTATCTACTTGTAGTTGTAACTTTTTTATTGTATTTTCGAGCTGTTCAATGTAAGCATCTTTATTATTCATCAGTGGTTTTTCTCCTACCATATATTCTAAACTTGATAGGTTTATTATACCATAAAAACAGCTAAAAGGCTAGTAAAATCAATACTTTCAGTCACTTTCCACTTAACAAAAAGCACCCTGTTTGACAGTCTTAATAGCCTTTGGTTGGTCGATAGAAAGTCCCTCCATTAACCAGCGAAATTCCTGCCAGGTAAGGAGTTTTACCTCATCTTGACTACGAGGCCATTTGAAATTTCCGCTCTCTAATCTTTTATAAAGAAGAACAAATCCATCTCCTTCCCAAAGGAGTGCCTTGAGCCTATCCCGGCGTTTACCGCAGAAAAGAAAGAGACTCTTTGAAAAAGGATCTAGATGGAACTGTTCTTGTACCACTGCAGCTAGTCCATCAATTGATTTACGCATATCTGTGTAGCCACAGGCAATGTAGATGTTCTTAGCTACAGTAATATCGCCTAGCATATATTTTTCAGTGCTAGAAGCACTGCTTCAATAGTCTGCCCGCTTGCTCCATTATGTACTTCAAGTGTAGCAGATGGAAGATGGATAATGACTGATGCCATAAGATTGGTTTGCTGTGCTTCTATTTCAAACTTGGCAAACTCAACTTGTGAATCTTGCTTAGGTATTGCGGGTAGAATAGCTTCACATGCTTTTTTACGTATCTTACGAAGCCAATAGTAATAAGCGTGACGGCTGATATGATTTTTCTGGCACCAGTCGTCAACCTTAAGCCCACTGTTTTGACAGTCCTCAATTAGTTTTTCCCATTGTTCTTGACGGAACTTTGTTTTTACATAGGTAACTTCATCCATGTTTCACAACTCCTTTCTAAAGTTTTTCAAGTTGAAAAACTTGAAAAACTTTAACTCAATATTTAGAGTTATTATCACATGGATCTCTAAAATAGAATAGGCACTCTATTGTCGAGCGCTTACGTTGAGGTTATTGAACCGGAAGATGTAAGAAATACAGTTGTTGAAAAAATTATGAATCTGAACGCAAAATACTTTATTTAAGAAAATGAAATTGGAGTATTATACTAAATGTAAATTACAGAATAGACTTAAAAAGAGAAAATAATAGCTAAAAATGAGAAGGTCGAGAAAACCTTCTCATTTAAATTTAGAATATTAGTTATTGCTAAATAAAGAGATATATCCTTAAATCTGTAAATCAAAAATTAAAATATTATATTAGGGTGGAAAAATGCGACTTGCATATTACTATAATAAGAGTATGAGCTGAACCTTGAAAACTGAATATTTTATTGTTACAGATAACAGAAAGAGGTGTCTATGAGAAGAAAAGATATTAGAACTGCAATCAAAGTAGTGTATGGAAAGCTATGGAATTTGCTTTCATTGTATGAGACAACAGATTGCTTTAATGAAGTACCTAATGGAGAAATGGCTAAAAACGCTTGGGAGTATATGGGGAGTAAATTACTTGAAGTCAAAAAAACAGTAAATACTCTCTTTTTAGGAGAGGAAACATTGGCTACAAAATTAAATGAAATCGTTGATGAAACAGAATACTTTGTTAGAAGATACGAAGTACCAGGGGTGGTAAAAAGATGGAAACAGATAAACCCAAGATTGTTATATTTTGATTGTGCATTTGATTTAATGGAGAAAAATCCAGAGATATACAGGACGATGAGCAGAGGATTATCAGATCTAAGCTTATCATGTTATCCAGACGAAGATTTAATCGAAGATAGAAAGGCATATTTTAATGAAATTAAAGTAAGCGGTAGATAATGGGTACTCTAGACCGCTGTATAGATTTTTGAGAAAATAGACTTATTATTTAACCGGGTCAAAAAAGTTCAGTGCTCAACTTTTTTGACTCCTTACAAGGAGGTAAGTCTATGAGCTCAACAACAAGTATGATTGCCACACGCTATCGATTGCAGGAATGGGCTGAGCAGGTTCGTGCCTGTCAGAATCGACCTGATGGAATGAAAGTCATCGATTGGTGTGCACAAAACAACATAACCAAAGCGGATTATTACTATAGACTTCGCAAGGTTCGGGAAGCCTGTCTCGAAAGCATGCCAAAGGACATGGTTTCAACATCAATTGTGCCGGTACCGGCTGAAGTCATGAATCCTAAATCTGCTCCGAGCACAAGTACAGGTCTGGATATCTCTGTGAACGGCTTTTCTATTCATGTGACAGAAGCTACATCATTAGATCTACTGTCTACAATACTACAGGTGATCTCTCATGCTCAATGATGCCACATGTTTTAAGCAAATCTACCTAGTGACTGGATATACAGATCTTCGTTCCGGTATTGACCGTCTGGCTGGTATCATAGAAACGCAAACCGGTATAGATCCTTTTTCGCCTGATACACTTTATCTTTTTTGTGGAAGAAAAGCGGATCGTATAAAGGGGTTAGTCTGGGAAAAGGATGGCTATCTCCTGCTATATAAGCGCCTCGCAGCTGGTCAATATCAATGGCCTCGTAATGCTGCAGAAGTTAGAGTTCTAACCCCACAGCAATTCCGTTGGCTAATGGAAGGGCTTACCATAACCCCGAAGAAGTCTGTAAAGCCGGTATCACCGGAGTATGTTACATAAGCTTTGTGCAAAACAGAGAAAATATATCTTGTTTTTACACGTTTAAAAAACGTAGAATCATCTATAAATGATTGCCTTCTACATACCTTCAGGCAGCGATATATAAGCGATATTTATCAAAAAATAAAATTTGACATTTCGAAAGGCATTTAATTACCACTCCATTACGGGATTCACAAAGCCTTACAACCATAGGCATTATGACGAAGCTGTCAGAAAATGAAATTCGCCAAATAAAGCATAATACGCTATAATAGACTTAATGAAAGGATGGTCTGTTATGGCAATAAAATATACCGAAGAACAACTGAATAGCTTCGATAAGGTCGTATTGGTTCAGTTGCTTCTAGCCAATCAGGAACAGCTTGCGTCCATTGACCAAAAACTTCAATTGGTGCTTGAACAGCTTGCCACAGCAAACCATAAACGCTATGGCAGGTCTTCTGAAAAGCTAGATATCGATCAGCAGATCGCCTTTAAAGAAGTAGACGATCAGATTGTGTTTTTCAATGAGGCAGAGGCAGTTGCCAACCTAGGCGAGATCGATGTCGAAGATGAAGATACCGTAAAATCAAAACCAACGAAACGCAAAGGCAAACGAGAAGAAGATTTAAAGGGACTTCCTATCGTTAAGATTGAGCATACCATGTCTGAAGAAGAACTCAGAAAGGAATTTGGCGGATCAGCATGGAAACAGCTTCCGGATGAAGTGTACAAACGATATAAATTCACCCCGTCTAAAGTAGAGGTGGAAGAACATCACGTAGCTGTTTATGCCAGTAAAAAGGATGATCACATAATAAAAGCAAAGCATCCGGGCTATCTTCTTAGAAATAGCCTGGTATCTCCATCGTTGGAAGCTGCTATCATAAACGGAAAATATGTCAATGCTGTTCCTCTTTACCGTTTGGAAAAAGAGTTTGAACGATATAATCTTAACATCTCCCGTCAGGATATGGCAAACTGGACCATCCAATGTGCAGACCGATATCTGGCAATCCTATATGATTATCTACATGAACGGATTTATGATTATCATGTACTTCAGGCAGATGAGACACCAGTCCTTGTTAATAAGGACGGGCGTACTGCCGGATCTAAGAGTTATATGTGGGTCTACCGTACGGGTAGGATGTATCAGGACAAGCAAATCGTCCTATACGATTACCAACAGACCAGAAACACAAGCCACCCAAGAGAATTCCTTAAGAATTTCAAGGGAGTCTGTGTTACCGATGGTTATCAGGTATATCACACCTTAGATAAAGAACGTGACGATCTGACCATCGCCGGTTGTTGGGCGCATGCCCGACGTAGATATGATGAAGCGGTCAAGGCTCTTCCTGAGAAAGATCAAAAGAGCAGCCTTGCATATCTGGCATTAAAGCAGATACAGGCAATCTACCGGGAAGAAAAGCGATTAAGCGAGCTCTCACCGGAAGAAAGACTGAAACTTCGCCAGGTCAGTGTGAAACCATTGGTAGAGGCTTACTTTGTATGGGTAAAAGAACACATCGGCAAAGTTCTTTCAAAAAGCAAAACATGGAGTGGATTTAACTATTCCATCAATCAGGAAAAATATCTAAAAGCATTCCTGGATGATGGTGAAGTGCCAATGGACAATAATGCTGCTGAACAATCAATCCGTGGTTTTTGTATCGGTAAGAAAAACTGGGTAATGATCGATACCATCAATGGGGCTAAATCCAGTGCCATTATTTACAGTATTGCCGAAACGGCGAAAGTAAACAATTTGAAACCTTATAATTACTTCGAATATCTTCTGACAGAAATCCCGAAGCATCTGGATGAAACAGACCGGAGTTTCTGTGAAGACCTGCTTCCGTGGTCGCCAAAGCTGCCTGCGGAATGCAGAAAATAGGTAAATATCTTCGTCACTCATCAGAGTGGCGAATTTTTATAGGGGTACTCACTATCTACCGTTTACAAATTAAAAGAAAAAACGAAGAGGATAATTTGCAATATTCAGATGTACAGATTTTCCTGAATGAGTTGCTACATACGTTAACTTTTTTGTTTGAAGAAGACTTTAAAGATTACTTATAAATGGTTAATGTATGGAGTACAACTTAGTATCATCTACGTAAGAGGAGATCTATAAAGATAAGTTAGGTATCCTTCTTACGTATTTGATATTGTTTGTAATAAAGGAAATATATACTACTTTATGCTTGAAGAAATATGTATATACATGTAAAATTATAGTATCTTTAATGATGATAATAAAAATTTTATGTACTTATCTTAAAACAAATGACAAAAATTAGAAAGGGATTTGTAATTATGAAAAATAAAATTATAGTATTTGTTTTACTAATTAGCCTACTTCTGCCTTTTTCTTATGTTGATGCTCATGAAAAAGTATTTAAAATCAACACCTCATATGATGATAGCAATAATATTCAAATTGAGACGAAAGATAAAAGCCTAATAATTGATTTTCCCGATGAAAAGCGTTATGAGTTTAGTACAATCCACCTATTAGATGAGGATGGAATTGAACATAATGGACAATGGTATGAGACATATGAACCAATTGAATATAGCATTGTTAATCTTGAAGATGGTATTTACTATTTGCAAATATTTATACGCTCAGAAAAGGATGGACTTTATTGGGGATATATATATGGTGAAGGTATAAAAATTAAACTTGTCAATGATAGTGTTGAAATCCTCATGTCTGAGGTATATGAAAGAAATCTGGAAAAATATAACTCAATAAAAAACGATAAATTAACACTGCAATATTATTTGCAACCAAGTTACTGGGTTGAATCAGACAATGAAAAAATTGTTTCGCTAGCAAATGAGATAATAGATGGAATAGAAGATGATTATGAAAAAGTACGAGCTATACATGACTGGGTTTGTAACAATATTTATTATGATTATGATGCGTATTACGGATATAGTGATTATGATAGCATAAGTGCTTTAGAAACATTAGAAAGCCGTAGAAGTGTCTGTCAAGGATATGCTGATTTAACTGCAGCTTTACTAAGAGCAAGTGGATTTCCTACTAAGGTGGTATCAGGATATGCATTAGGGCTGAGTGTTGATTCAGGATGGGATGATAAAATAATATCATCAGGTGAGTCAAATCATGCATGGAATGAAGTCTATGTTTCAGATAGATGGGTCATTTTAGACACAACATGGAATTCTAATAATAATTATTCCAATAAAAAGTTCTCAGAGAATACGGGTTTAAGTGATTATAAATACTTTGATATTTCTATTGAGTTGTTTTCTTCTGATCATTTAATAGTATCAGATGATTCTGAAGCTGATGAATATGCTTCTTCTTATTATTTAGATAAGGTAAAAGTTACTCCAGCTAAAAAGACCCTGTATCTCAACAACTCGAAAAAAAGGACAGTAACAATTAAGTCTTCTATATCAAAAGATGCTGAAGAATTAGGCGTTAAAATTACATATAAATCAAATAATCCAAAGGTAGCGAAAGTAAGTAAAAAAGGAAAAGTAACGGCGGCATCAAAAGGAAAAGCAACAATTATCACAACGATTCAAATTGGAACAGAGACAGAAACTTTTAAAACATTAATAACTGTAAAGTAGGATGTTACATTAATCAATCTTAAGATAGGAGCGTATTATATGGCTTGTGTTAATTCTAAAAATTTAAAAATAATGTGCGAAAGTATTCTTTGTGAGATAAGAGAGAGTGATTTGGATTCTATAGCACTACATGACAATGCAGAAGATATTGCGTTGGAGGACGCTAAGTACTTGATGGGAACACGGACGGGAAAAAGCGTATATGAATATATGCAAGATAATACACAAGCAAAAATCATGAATTCAATAGAACTACATAGCATAGATAAATGCTCAAAGCTTGAAAAAGTTTGTTATTACTATATTAGTGGTGATACTTACAAAGACCGGGATGGGAAAGAACTTAAAGATATAAATGGATATATAGAAATTGGTTTTGACTACGACGTATCTATGAGAAATGTACTAATATATGGTATTCTTTCTGGAAAAATTAATCCAGAGAACTTATCAGAATTACCAATTAGAAAATATGAACGCTATAAATATCAGTTAGATATTGATGAAATGGTGTTAAGAGGAGATACAATGAATTCTCTAAACACAGTTTATGGAGAGTATTTGAAATTTAAAGGAATATCCAGTGAAAGTAGATCTAAAAGATATGTTTCTATATTGGAGAATTTAAATGAATATATTGATAACACGCCAGAATATATCAATGATTATTTAGGTGTATTTCACACAATTGGAAACATGATAATGGTACCTAAAGAATTTAATTCACCGAGATACCGAAAAACAAAAGATTATTGGGATTTGACTTTAAAGGGGATATATAAATGGTTTATAAAAAATGATAATGAAAGTGATGAAGGATTAATAGAAATAATAGGAGCAACTCCCTATTTTCCTAGCGAGAAAGATAATATTGACTCATGCAAGAAATGGCTGTCAAGATATCAGAAGAATAATAAATTAAGTTGGAAAAAATTCATAATTGATAATTCTCTAGAGATGTATGTAGATAAAGAATGGAAACCTATAGAATTCTGGGAAGGGCATTTTCAAAATGCTAAAAGGGGAGAAATGAATCCTACAAATGAAGAAGAATATAAGATTTTTTTTACTGACTCATACAAACGTATATTAAAAAGAGGAAGACAGATTGCTGAAAAACTAATAGGTGTAAGATGATGGCATATTCTGATTCAAAAAAACCCTTTCTGGCTACTTATGAAGAACTATAGAAATACTCTTTCTGATAAGAGCTACTGATGTTTACAAGATTAAATAGAAAGATGTGGAGGAGAGAAAGTATGAGTATAATATATGCGATGAGTGATATTCATGGATGTCTTTTGCAGTTTGAGGAAGCCTTATCCTTGATAGATTTATCGGGAGACAATAAGTTGGTTTTACTAGGAGATTATATTCATGGAGGTCCAGATTCATATGGAGTTCTTGAAAAAATAATGGAACTTGAGCAAACATATGGTAATGATAAAGTCATTGTTTTGGTTGGTAATCATGAGGATATGGCTATGAATGGAAGATGGCCCATCTCTGAAGATAGATTTGCAGATGATGATAAAGATTATGAGGTGGATGATGACAAATATTTGTATTGGATGCAAACACTTAGGCGTTATTATACGACTGAAAATCAGATTTTTTGCCATGCAGGTGTAGATGAAGATGCTGGAGATATGTGGGAGTGGGGAACAGATGATTACACATTTACAGAAAAGTATCCAGCAGAGACAGGTAAGTTTTGCATGGATATAATTGCAGGACATGTAGGTACATCAAAAATTTCAGGTGATCCATATTTTCATGATATTTATTTTGATGGAGAAAGTCATTATTATATAGATGGAACTGTTTTAGATAGTGGAAAAATTCCAGTAATCAAAGTTGACACTGTACGAAACAAATACTATCGCGTTGCAGAGACAGGAGATTGGATAATCCTTCCCTATGACGAAGAAAATTAATACATAAGGCCCAAAACTCTTAAGATTTGCCATTGGAACAAATCAGCAACTCTTTAAAACTCACAGTTTACCATATTGGAGCTTTTTGGTAACTCACAATTGGAGAAACTACGACAAATGTCGACATACTTATGAAGCGGAGGGGTATTTTAAAGATAAAAAAGGTAATCAATATCGAGTATACAATTCTCAAACATATAGCTATAAAAAAAGAACTTGGGTCTGAAGGAATTCGACAGGTTGTCCTTGCGGATAATGCAGAAAAAGGAATAGAGGAAATCGAGCGCGCGGAAGCCGCTGGTGAACCATATGATCAGTTGATTTGTGATATGCATTATAACTTTTTTGGTAAGGATGTTCCGAAAGCAGGAGAGAAGACTTTAAAGCTTCTACAAGAAAAGGGAATAAAGATTCCAGTAATTTTCTGTTCTTAGCAGAACTGGCAGATATCTGGGTCCATTGGAACAGTATTTTACAACGAAATATTGGGATAAGCATAGTCATTATTACATAGACGGAACGGTTAAAGATAGTGGAAAAATCCCATTATTGATATATGATACTGTTGTAAAAAAATATACTCTAATTGATAATTTGTAAATATATTTGTAGAACGTGACTATCTAAGAATTATGCTTATCATTTTGTCTTGTTCTGTTAATATAGGTTAAGACTAAATGGATTTCAAGTTAATTAAAGTAATTAAGAATTGTTAAACAAATGACTATTATATTTATTAATATTTACGAAGAAGATATAAAAAATGCAAATCGAGGATGAAGATATGAAAATGTATTTGAAAAAGATAAAGAATTCAGTTCGGAATTTTAAAGTAAATCCTATAGATAATCTAGCTGTAATTATTCCTGCATTAATTGTTCTGACTATGGTAATTGGATGGATAGTAGCATTTATCATGTTTATTGTTGATGGTGGGTATTTAAAACAGATTACACAAATCAGATTAAGTGGTTTTGGCTTTGATGGTGTTAAAAAATCTCTAACAAATGGAACGATACATATATTATATGGGAGCTTTGTAGGTACCATAGTTAAAGTTTTGTTATGCTCTCAATCTATAATAATTTTAATATCGTTTTTTAAAAAAGCTACTAAGGTTAAAAGGGTTATAATGATTATTGATCTTGTGATTGCAGGAATTATCATTGTAGGTATACTTTTGCTTATATGGCTATATATAGGGAAAATTAGACTCTCAGACTCTCAGATTATTTCATTAATTAATTTTTTAAATGGTATAGATAAGCAGAAGAAACAACTTTTTTTAATAGTGCTTGTAGTAGTTGTTGTAGCAATAGTTATTTCTGCTCTAGTATTAATATTAACTTCTGAAAGTAAATGGATGTTTAAAGATGGTTCACTAGCAGCATTATCTTTTCTACTATTTCCTTTGGCATTATTACTGGTAGAAAATATTATTCCTTTGATTGTAGGAGCGCTTTTTCTTGCGATTATAGCTTGTGTAATATGGCTGATCCTTTATTTGGTCGCAAGTGGAGGATTATCTAGTGGTGAAGGAGCTAGTTCAGCAAGCAGCTCATCTGTTAGTTCTAGTAGTGGTTATTCTTCGTATTCTGGTACAAGTAGTAAAAAGCAGGCCGATGCTGTTAAAATGAAAGATAAAAATTGTGAATATGTAGACCTGGGCTTCTTAGGGATGAAGCTATATAGGGTTCGAGGAATATTGCATGATTATGTGGAGCGAGATAATGGAGTAGGTACAGGTGAAGTTTGCTCATTAGATGATCTTAGAAAAGGTAACTTTCATATTTATGATAAGGCAACTGGCAAAGAGATAAAGGAGTGCGATATTCCTTGGAGAAATTAAAAGGAGAAAATATCTATGAAAATAGTTAAAAAGGTGAAGTTATGATACGAATAAAATCGGATGAACTAACAGCAAACATTTTAGAAAAAATATTATTCTATGAATTTTCTCAACCAAGTGGATTGGGTGGACCAGGCTGTGTAAAAATGGTATCTAATGACAGAGAAAGCTATTTGATGCTAGTAGAACCAGAATGGTGTAGTTGTGAATTCTATGAATTGTATAAAATATTTCCTATTTTGAGAGAGTACATATGTGGCACATCTACCAGTATATATTATGATTGGCAAAAGCAACAGAGTGGATGGAAATATTATTACATAGGGTATGGAAGTAATCTTCTGATAAAAAATGAAGTATATGAACGATTTATGGAAAAGTATTTAGAGGCAATTCATGCAGGCGATATATATACTTTGGTTCATTGGGATGAGATTGCACAGGAATCATTTTAATCATAGACGAGGAAGAAGTTGGTTTAAAATTTACTATTTATAATATTCATGGTGTATTTGATAAATATATGAGATAACAAAAGATTATATATAGGAGTTAAGTGGACACGTACGGAGAGTTAACAATTGATCATGTTTATATAAGTGAAGGTTTAAAGAATAGTGGAATCTCTGTTAAAGCTGAAATACGTGATGAGTATTATATGCAGGTTACAGATCACAAAATCATTGCTGTAATACTTGAAGCAGCATAAGGAGGAGTTCGTGTGAATACAAGCAAAATATTAGTGACTGAGCGATTGATTTTGCTTCCTGGCTTGAACACCAGGGATTCAAAACCATTTTTGAAAATGCTACGTGAAGATGGAGATTTTCGAATGTTCTGTGGTGTTGATCCAACAGAGGATAGAATACAAAGATTTGCTTCCTACTTTGAAGAGAAAGGTAACTGTCTATTTAGTATTTATAGAAAAGAGGTTTCTGATGCCTTTATAGGCTATGTTGGGGTTAGATATCAGAAAAATAGATATGAAGTGGAATTCTATATAGGGAAGGACTATAGGGGGAATGGTTACTGTATAGAAGCTCTATCATTAATATGTAGTACTTCAATGAGCGAAGGCTTATCAATGGATAATAAAAAGATTGTTTTTGATGAAATTCATGCAACAACAATTTCAGATAATATCGCAACAATAAAAACCTTGGAAAAATGCGGATTCGTAAAAAGAGATGATGTTGTAGGGTTTAATATTTATATTGATCCCTCGAATAACTCTTCATTTGATTATAAAATAGCTGAATATGTGCTTAAGAAGGGTAAAATGGCGGAGATCATCCTTTTTTATAATTGAAATGACAAAGAGGATTTACTTACAGAGGAAGAACTTAATCTAGCTAATTGAATTGGAGGGGGTATTATGAAGATAAAAAAGGTAATCAATATCGAGGATACAATTCTCAAACATATAGCTATAAAAAAAGAACTTGAGTCTGAAGGAATTCGACAGGTTGCCCTTGCGGATAATGCAGAAAAAGGAATAGAGGAAATCGAGCGCGCGGAAGCCGCTGGTGAACCATATGATCTGTTGATTTGTGATATGCATTATAACTTTTTTGGTAAGGATGATCCGGAGGCAGGAGAGAAGACTTTAAAGCTTCTGCAAGAAAAGGGAATAAAGATTCCAGTGATTTTCTGTTCTTCGCAGAACTGGCAGATATCTGGGTCCGTTGGAACAGTATTTTACAACGAAAGCCGTTACTGGGAGCAGGACATGCGAGAGATGATAAAGAAGGCAGAAGCATTGATTTGGAAAAAGTCATGTGAAGAGTGAAAAAATTCACAGACTGTTCCTCTCAAAGTATGTGATGCGTAATCCTCAGCACGTACTTTACATGCGCAAGAATCGTGCGCAGAAATGGAGAAAATATGACCTTATATATATCAATGAACTGCATTTCGGTCATAGCAACTGCATAAGCTTTGATTATTGGTCCTTCGCTGATTGTGATAGTAATTAAAGGAGGCGCTTTAAATGCAACACGAGAAAGAGTCATCTATTACCACGGGTACGAGGGAATTCTTTCATGTACATACCTCAAGATGTAAACATGCAAGTAGTGATACGGATGATGATTATACAGAAGCGGCTTTGAAGCTGGGAGCCTCAAAAATTGTATTTACAGATCATTGCCCATTTCCGGAGAATCCGTTTACAAACAGAATGGACATGGAGCAATTACCGGAATATATCCATTCATTAAAACTTCTTAAAACGAAATATGAGAAGTTTATTGATGTACAGATAGGTCTGGAAACTGAATTCCTACCAAGTTTTCGGACCTATTACGAAAAACTAGTAGAAATGGGTGGGTTAGATTTACTTATTCTTGGACAGCATTTTTATGAAGTGGAGCCTGATGTGTATAGTTTTTCAATGGAAGATAAGCACAACGAGTATATTGGATTGGCTAAAGCGACTCTTCAAGGAATAAAATCTGGTTATTTTTCAGTGGTAGCACATTCTGACCGGATTTTTCGAAGAAAAACCGGATGGGACGAAACTATGGCTGGAATTTCAAAAGAGATCATTGATGAGGCAAAAAAGGTTGGTATTCCACTAGAGATAAATGCATCTTCTATTAGGAGAAGGCTGTACAAACAGGAGTTTTGGGACTTAGTACCTCCTGAAGTTAAAATCATCAAAGGTATAGATGCGCATTCTGTTGCAGAACTAAATGAAGGGTTTACCAAATGTCATTATTGCACGAGCTTTAGAAAATAAATATATAAAGACATCTGATTTGAGTGAAAAGCAATTGCTATAATTGAGAGAATCATGCAAGAACCTGAAGTGCTAAGAAATGATTAATACTATAATCGGGCATAGTGAAGACAATCTATTTAAATCTATACATCAATTTGATTTATAAGAACCAGATTGACATCTCTTCATCTATGGCATATTATAATAGTAACAGGACTCCCCACACCTCTCACGCAAATGATGTGTCCCATGGGGAGACATTTTTTATACGGAAAAGAGTGAAATTAATCTTGAAAGAACCGTAAGCGGTTAACAACAGGGTGCCTTGTAAATAAGAAAGAGACCGACTATGATAATTAGTCAGTCTCAAATAATCACTTACCACACTCTGCTTGTACTGCCTCTGACCAAGGCATCAAAAATTTCAGATCTTCTGGGTGATTATGATAATCCGTATCAGGCATATACAATAATAAGTATTCTAGATATGTATATACATTAAGTCCGTTTGCTTTTGCTGTTTCGACTATGCTATATACTGCAGCACTTGCTTCAGCTCCTTTCGGTGTATCTGAAAATAGCCAGTTTTTACGGCCAATACAGAATGGACGTATGCTGTTTTCTGCTGTATTGTTTGAAATGGAGCATCTTCCATCAAGAAGATAATTCTCCATATATGGCTTCTGATTCTTTGCATACGTTACAGCTTTACCTAGAGCAGAGCCATTTAATACCGTAAGGTTTTCAAGCCAGCACCAAAAGGCATCAAGGACTGGGCGTTCCAGTTCAAGACGCTTAGTATATCTAACTTCAGGGGACAGTTCCTTAAGACTTTCCTCTATAAGGAAGAGCTTATTGCAGTAGTCCCTTCCGATTTCTGCATTGGTAGGTGGGGCATTCTTTGCCTTCTTTCCAGGAATAGCCTCTATGAACTTCCTTCGAAGGTGAGCCCAACAACCGCACCGGATAACTTCAAGCTTGTTATATCCACCGTATCCATCGGTATGAAGATATCCTCTGAACCCCTTTAGGTATTCGACTGGATTATCACCGTTTCTTGTTGGTCTGTAATCATACAAGATGATGGGAGCTTTCCCGTCATTACCAGAGCGATAAAGCCACATGTAGGACTTCGTCTGAGGTTTTTTACCATCCTCCTTCAGTACTTGGATAGGTGTTTCATCGCAATGAATGATATCCCTTTCTAGTAGCTTCTTCCTTAAGTACTGGATTACAGGATAGAAATAATCTTGGGAGCAACGTATAATCCAGTTAGCCATAGTGCTACGTTTTAAGGCAATACCGAGATTCTCCCAGTCCTTTTCCTGGCGATAAAGTGGCATGCTATTCACGTATTTCTGATACATTACGTTGGCTACAGAACTTGGTGATGCAAGTGAATGGTTCATTAAAGATGTCGGTGTAGGTGCCTTTTCTATATAGGGTTTGTCGGTATGTTTACACTTAGGACATTCATAAGCCATTCGGACATAACGAACAATACGTAGTTTAGCAGGTATGTACTCCAGCTCCTCACGAACCGTTTCCTTACCGATTGGTTTTAGATTATTCCCACACTGAATACAGTACTGATCCTCTATAGGAATCTCACACAGGATTTCACGGACAGGAAGATCTTTTATAATTTCTACTCTCTTTGTCTTTGTATGAGTCCGGGTGTAACCCTTTACTTCTTTGGTTATAGGTTCTGGATCAGGAGAATCAGAATAAGCTTCTGCCTCATTGAACAAATGTAGTTGTCCTTCAATATCATCCTTAGGAGTTTTTTCACTGGATGAACCGAACTTTTCCTTCCGAAGTATTAGTATCATCTCCGTAAGATTATCTACTTGTAGTTGTAACTTTTTTATTGTATTTTCGAGCTGTTCAATGTAAGCATCTTTATTATTCATCAGTGGTTTTTCTCCTACCATATATTCTAAACTTGATAGGTTTATTATACCATAAAAACAGCTAAAAGGCTAGTAAAATCAATACTTTCAGTCACTTTCCACTTAACAAAAAGCACCCTGTTTGACAGTCTTAATAGCCTTTGGTTGGTCGATAGAAAGTCCCTCCATTAACCAGCGAAATTCCTGCCAGGTAAGGAGTTTTACCTCATCTTGACTACGAGGCCATTTGAAATTTCCGCTCTCTAATCTTTTATAAAGAAGAACAAATCCATCTCCTTCCCAAAGGAGTGCCTTGAGCCTATCCCGGCGTTTACCGCAGAAAAGAAAGAGACTCTTTGAAAAAGGATCTAGATGGAACTGTTCTTGTACCACTGCAGCTAGTCCATCAATTGATTTACGCATATCTGTGTAGCCACAGGCAATGTAGATGTTCTTAGCTACAGTAATATCGCCTAGCATATATTTTTCAGTGCTAGAAGCACTGCTTCAATAGTCTGCCCGCTTGCTCCATTATGTACTTCAAGTGTAGCAGATGGAAGATGGATAATGACTGATGCCATAAGATTGGTTTGCTGTGCTTCTATTTCAAACTTGGCAAACTCAACTTGTGAATCTTGCTTAGGTATTGCGGGTAGAATAGCTTCACATGCTTTTTTACGTATCTTACGAAGCCAATAGTAATAAGCGTGACGGCTGATATGATTTTTCTGGCACCAGTCGTCAACCTTAAGCCCACTGTTTTGACAGTCCTCAATTAGTTTTTCCCATTGTTCTTGACGGAACTTTGTTTTTACATAGGTAACTTCATCCATGTTTCACAACTCCTTTCTAAAGTTTTTCAAGTTGAAAAACTTGAAAAACTTTAACTCAATATTTAGAGTTATTATCACATGGATCTCTAAAATAGAATAGGCACTCTATTGTCGAGCGCTTACAAAGAACCGAAGATTTTTGAGGAACACCTTACAATGATTAAGGGTAAAGGGTTTATTATTCCTGAAGGAAGAGAAATCCTGATAAAAAACGAAAGAAGTACATAAGATTGGCTACTTCCTCGACACGTCTACGCAAACTGATAGAAAAGTTGCGTATGAAAATCGGATTGGTATCATTAAAAAAGGAAATCTTACGCAAATTATTTGCGTAAGGAAAATAGATTATATCTCATAAAGATTCGAAAAGTCACTATTTATGCTTATCATAGAAGTTCCAGTTTCAAAACTTCGCAAAACAAATGGGAAATTAGACGATACCTAGAATGCTACTTCTTTGAGAAGGTAGCAAAACAGATGGGAAATTAGATGATACCTAGAATCAAAGAGTATTATTATGTGATTAGTAAAAGGACCGTCCAGGTTTATAAGACTTGGATGGTCTTATTTTTAGTCAGTTTATATTGTATAATAACTTTATTGGTGGTAAGATTTTGATAACAAAGTAAGCGGTAGATAATGGTAAGCGTCAAATCATACGCCCTTAGTAAATTTTAAGCGCCGCTTATTGGCGGCGCTTGCTGTAACAATTAGCTGGGAGTGTTTTTGACCACGGCATGAGTGGCTCCAGCTTTGATTGTCCTATGTTTCCATCTTTATCAATGATTTTGGGCAGTTCTGTGAGAAGATAGCTGATATAGTAATACACGTTGAGATTGTTTGCCCTGGCTGTTTCGGTAATACTATAGATTATTGCACTGGCCTGGGCACCCCTTACTGTATTTATCGTCATCCAGTTCTTACGCCCTATGGTGAAATTTCGAAGAGCACGTTCACTGGCAGAGTTATCTATGGGAACTTCTCCATCGGTTAAAAATACTTTTAGGTATTCTTCCTGGTTTACACTGTATTGCAGTCCGGAAGCTGTTTTTCCTTTCGGAGGAACCACCTTGTTCGATAGGCACTCCTTAACCCACGCAAAGTATTCCTCCACCAATGGCTTGACTGAGGTCTGGCGTTCCATTAAGCGTTCTTGCGGTGACAGCTCCTTCAGGCTGTTCTCCAGATCATAGATTGCACCGATCCTGACCAGTGCCTGATACGCTATCGATTGCCGTATCAGTTTCTCATTACCCTTACCGATGGCCTTTATCGCATCCGCATAATCCCTGCGGGCATGGGCAAAACAGTTGGCGTTTGTAAGCCCATCCAGTTCACGTGCAGTCTTGTGATACTGTTCAAGACCGTCTGTCACCAGGATCCCTTGGAAGTCTTTATAGTACTCCTTGGGATGGTCACTGTGACGCGTCTTTTGATACTCATACACAACGATCTTTGGAACCGGACTTAACTCTCCTGTGAGATGAACCCACATGTAACTTTTACTACCGGCAGGTCGACCATCATGAATTACTTCAACCGTAGTCTCATCACTCTGATTCACATGTGCCTTTAAAGAAGTTGATTTCATAAATTCATAAACGGGCACGAAGTATTTTTCAGCTGCGCTAACTGTCCAGTTGGACATGGTCTGTTTTGACAGATGCAATCCGTTTGTCTGGAAATCGCGTGCAATCCGATCCAGTGGATTGCCATTTACATATTTAGCGTTGATGATTGCTGCCTCCAAAGAAGGTGTTGCAATACTCCCCCGAAATAAAGTATTCGGATGATCTCCGCGAAGAAACTCATCCTGATGCATCCCATCGGTTCCGACATATACTTTGATCACATGCTTTTCTGCAATCCACCTGGCAGGCTCGAAACGTAATTGCCAGAACACTTCATCCGGCATGCTTTTCCAGTTGCCTTCACCAAAGGTATCACGGAGCTTTTTCTCTGTGACATCATGAGGGATTTCCTCCTGAGGGAAGTCCTTTAAGTCTTCTTCACGTTGTCCTTTTTGCTTGCTTTTACGAGGTTTCTTTTCCACTTCAATAATTGCTTCTTCAATTGTCGGCTCCGGGATGCTTTCATCGCAGCAAGCCTCAGCCTCATTGAAGAAGGATATCTGTCCCGTAATCGCTTCAAGCTTCTCAGACTGACGACCAAAGCGTTGCTGATTAGCAAGACGAACCTGCTCCATAAGGTTCTCATAATCCTGTTCCAGCTTATCCAAACGTTCCTGCATCTGGTAGATGATATCGTTTTTCAATCCTGGATCCATTGTATTCAGTTCATCAGGAGTAAATTTTTTGCACATGTTTTTCGCCTTTCTGTATTGTAACCATTATAACAGAAATGCTTATAAATAGCCAGTTTTGTGACTTTTAGGACTCGCAATGTTCCGTCATTTTGCCACCATGTCTGACCTTGTTAATCCCTCTTTAAAGCACTGGAAATATAGAGTTTTCAAGGTTCAAAAAGCTTATAAAAGGCCTATATGTAGACTTTGAGTGGCTTCTGAATCCACTAAGAAACCGATCAGTCCGGAAGAAGCCGGTGCCTGAAAAAAAGGAAATATTTTCTCCGTTTTGTACAAACATCAGTTGATTTTTGTCGGAGTTACTTCTTTTATCTTCGGATCCAGAGGATTCAAACCGAGCATCAGATAGTTATACTGTTCTTCTGTAAGCTCAGCAGCTTCTTCCGTTGTACGGGGCCAGGATAGAGTACCATCTTCAAATCTTTTATACAAAAGTAAGAAGCCATCGCCCATCCAAAGTAATCCTTTTATACGATCGGATTTCCTACCACAAAAGAGAAATAAAGTTCCTTTTTCAAATGGGTTTTGATTATATTTACCGCCGATGATCATCGAGAGTCCGTCGATACTTTTCCTCAAATCAACGGTCCCACAGGCAAGTACCACACGGCGTATTCCGGCAGCATCCTCAAGCATGTGACACCTCACGAAGAATTATTGACAGCAGATCACCGGTGATATCATTCGATAGTGCAATAGTCATTGTTGCAGTTTTGATCACAGCGGCTGGTCTGATGGTTTCAGGGATAGTATCTGAAACTGATTTTTTTGTCTCAGGTATACGGATTTCGGCAAAGGAAACACCTGATGTTCCCTGTGAGATAGGTAACAGAGAAGAGTGATCCACTTGCTTGAAAGTCTCAGTACGTAACTTACGCTGCCAATAATAATAATACGATTTCTCACTAACTTGATTCTCTGTCATCCACTGCTTAGCACTCATCCCTGCCGGTCTGTTATGGCACTGGAGTATGATGTCTCTCCATCTTGAATTGCGTACGGTGTGAGCTATTTGATCCATGTTAGATGGCCTCCTTTAAAAAACTAATAGTTTTTTGCATTTATTAAAGTATGCCATAAAAAATATATTTAGCCTAGGCGAGCGATTTGACGCTTACGTTATAATGGTAGTAGATAAATAATCCTTCATATTTTTTGAGAACGGATTATTGAACAGTGTAAATGGTAAATTATGTAAGTGATTCAAAACATGGCGTCGTGAATTATTAAGCTGATTATGATAAACTTTCTGAAAAACAAATTCAGGAGGTTGGTTATGTTCAATCAGGAAAGTTATAGACTATGGAAACAGAGAATACAGGAACAAAAAATCAGCGGGGTGACAATACCGGAATGGTGCGAGAAAAATCAGTTATCTCCTCATGCATACTATTACTGGAGAAAGATCATTCGTACACATAAGGAAGACCCGACCGTTTCTCAATCGACATCATTTGCTGAAATTAATCAAACTGAGAAGATCTCCGTTTCATCGTGTGGAGTGTCGCTAACCTGGAAAGACGTCAGTATCCAGATTTCATCGAAGCAAGAAGCCCTCTTAGCAGCAGAGGTAATTCGAGCGCTGCAATCCTCATGTTGAGCTCTTTCATTTCAGGGGCGGAACATATTTATCTTGCATGTGGGGCGACTGATTTTCGAAAACAGGCTGAATCACTGGTAGCAATGGTTACCATGAAATTCAAGCTCGATCCGTATTCCCCTGTATGTGTATTCCTTTTCTGCAATAAAAATAAAACTGCGATTAAAGTACTCCGCTACGATAAGAACGGATTTATTCTAGCTAGCAAAAAACTTCTGGAAGGGATGAAATTTCAATGGCCAAAAACCGAAGAAGAGGTAAAGGATATTTCATTCCGTCAGGTTGAATGGCTGTTGGAAGGGCTTTCGATTGAGCAGCAAAAAGCTCACCGAGATATTATGTTAGAACTGAAAAACACCTGCTACTGACACCGTCAAAACCACGAAAAAAAGCCCGCAAATGCCGATGAATTCAGCATTTTACGGGCTTTTATAAACTGGAAAAATAACTCGAAAAATGGTATAATAGTTAGAGATAAACCTGATAAGAAAGTCGGTGAGGGAATGACGAAACAGGAAGAACTGCTTATGCTGAGAGCCTTGGTTGCAAAGCAAAAAGAAGAATTGGAACAGAAGGACAAAACGATTGAAAAACAGAATATCCGTATTGAAAACATGATCCAAGCGCTGCTTCATGCAAGACAAAAGCTGTTCGGAAAATCAACCGAAGTTACCGAGCATATCCCCGGACAGATGAATTTATTCTCTACCACGCAGGATTTGGCAAAAGAACTTTTTCATGAGCAGAAAAAGATAACGGTACCGGCACATCAACGGAAGACAAGACAACCTGGAGTCCGCGCTGAGATGCTTGCCTCGCTTCCCAAGGATATCGATGAATATATCATCAATCCAGAAGAGGTATGTTCCACTTGTGGCGGTAAGTTGAAAGTAATCGGAAAAAGGCTGATCCGCACAGAGGTAGAGTTTATCCCTGCAAGACTTAAGGTGGTACAGATCGTACAACAAATCGCCAAGTGTACCGAATGCGGTACCGGGAAAAATGATAATCCCAAGGATCATTTTCAAAAAGCAGCAATTCCTAGCTCTGTATTACCTCATTCCATTGCAACCGCTTCTCTTGTAGCTCAGGTCATGTATCAGAAATTCATGATGGGGATACCATTGAGTCGCCAAGAAAAGGAATGGTACCGACTTGGATTGGTACTCCCGCGAAATAACATGGCGCACTGGGTAATCCGATGCAGCGAGGAATGGTTAACTCCTATCTATAATAGGATACATTCTGAATTAATGAAATGTGACTGCCTGCATATGGATGAAACCAGAATCCAGTGCAACAAGGAGGAAGGAAGAAAAGCCAGCACAGATTCCTTCATGTGGGTTATCCGGAGTGGTGCATCGGAGGGTATCACGGCTTCCTACTTTCATTATTCGCCATCCCGAAGCGGTAAGGTTGCTCAGAACTTACTGACAGAATTTAAAGGCTATCTGACCACCGATGCATATATAGCTTATGAAAAGGTAGATAATATCAAAAGAAACCTTTGTTGGGCTCATGTTCGTAGGTATATGATAGAGAGCATTCCTTTGGATAGCCGTGGAAAGGAGATCCCCGGATCGAAGGGTGCTGAAGGTCGAGATCTCATCGATCTTCTATTCAAACTAGAAGATGAAATGAAGGATCTTTCGCCTGAAATTAGAAAAGAGAAGCGTCAAGTGGCATCGCGTGCCATTCTTGATGCCTTTTGGTCATGGGTTGAAAATACATCAGCTCTTACTACAACGAATGAGAAGCTGACTAAGGCACTTGCCTATGCAGCCAACCACAAAAATTACCTTGAAACGTTCTTAGAGGATGGACGGCTACCGATTTCGAATAATCTCTGCGAGGCTAATATCAAACCTTATGCGACGGCTCGAAGAGCCTGGCTGTTTGCTGACACTCCAAAGGGTGCAACTGCAAATGCAGTTTTATATACTATCGTTGAATCCGCTAAGGCAAATGATCTGGATGTATATGAATACATTCATCATCTGCTCCGTATAATGCCGGACATAGATTTTAATAATCATCCAGAAATGATTGATGCATACCTACCATGGTCAAAAGATTTGCCCCAAGAGTGCAGGTTGAATAAGAGAATACATAAAGAATTCCGCTAGTGCTAATTGTAGCATACCGGAATTCTTTTTTACATACGCCATGTTTTGCATCACTTACGTAAATTATACTTATAATTATGCTTTTGAAGATTGTAACTCATTAGAAGTTCTCCAACTACCCAAGAAATTAAAGGAACTTGGTA
Source organism: Variimorphobacter saccharofermentans (assembly GCF_014174405.1). Classification (GTDB taxonomy): domain Bacteria; phylum Bacillota; class Clostridia; order Lachnospirales; family Lachnospiraceae; genus Mobilitalea; species Mobilitalea saccharofermentans. The sequence goes on from NZ_JACEGA010000001.1 coordinate 1,830,711, forward strand.
GTTTAGGTTTAAAATCTAAAGTCCTTTAAAATTAAAGACATTAGAAATTCCGGCTTCAGTAGAAGTAATTAGTAAAGAAACTTTGGACTCTTATTCTTATGACACTTATATGCTTTTAATTCATGGGAATTCCCCAGTATACAAATACATCAAAGAGAATAATTTAAAGGATGTAAGGTATTAGGTAATAGGTAAGGACGGTAATATAAAGGAAGAAACCTATATGGTGGTAATAGTAAAAAAAGGCGATACCCTATGGAAAATTTCCCGTAAGTATCTTGGCAAGGGGACTCGCTTTAAGGAGATTATGAAGTTGAATAATCTAAAGAAGATTACGATCCATGTAGGTCAGAAACTTAAGGTGCCAGTGAAATAAAATAGCATACACTTTTTGGGTAAAGATTTTGACCATTTCAAAGTCTATGTAATGCAAAGAACAGATATAAAATTCTAATAGGTACTTATGGGCAAGGCCGTTTTACGATGGTTCTTGCCCATGCTTGTATATAGCATATCGAAGATCTTCCAAACTTCAGTATACGAGTTTTTCCTACTACCTGTTCCAATCAAAGCCTTTAACGTAGATACTATTACTACGCAAACTGATAAAAAGTTGCGTATGAAAACTTAATAATTATCATTTAAAAAGAAAATCTTACGCAAAAAATTTGCGTAAGGAAAATAGAATAAATACCGTTAAATATTCAAAAAGTCATTGTTTATGCTTATCATAGAAGTTCAAACTTCAAAACTTCGCAAAGCAGATGGGAAATTAAGAAAAACTAAAGGCAACTTCATAAGGAATTGCTTGCAATTCCTTTGAGAAGACTAGCAAAACAAATGGGAAATTAGACGATACCTAGAATGCAATGAGCATAATTATACAATTAATACAAAGACCGTCAAGGTTTATAAGACTTGGACGGTCTTTATTTTTATCAATTTATATTGTATATTTACTCTGTAGGTGTTAAGATTTGGATAGCCAGACAGTCTAATATTGTGGTATTGTGGTTCACGCAACATCGGATATTAAGCTGAGTCTTAGGCAATTTGAGATAAGCACCAAATTTCAGAAGCTAGTAAAATGTTAATGTGAGGAAAACAAAATATGAAAACTCAAAGAATATATTCAAAAAACGCTATATATCAAAAGTTTGATGTACTACGTAGAAATAGAAATAAAAGATATAAGTATAATGAATTCTTTGTTGAAGGTGTCAGGAACATTAATCAGGCTATTGCTAATCAATGGCATATTTCTTCTTTCCTTTATACAAAAGAAAGACCACTATCTGATTGGGCAAACGAGACATTAAAAACTGTTCATACAGATATAAATTATGAATTAACCGCTGAACTTATGGTAGATTTAAGTGATAAATCGGATACATCTGAACTAATTGCAATTGTAAAGATGCGTGAGGATAACTTTCAGCAAATTAGTCTATCAAAGAATCCATTTCTTGTTTTGTTTGACAGACCATCTAATAAAGGAAATCTTGGAACTATAATTCGTTCCTGTGATGCATTCGGAGCAGATGGATTAATTATTACAGGACATGCTGTTGATTTATATGATCCTGATGTAATTGTTTCATCAATGGGGTCTTTTTTTAAAACACCTGTAATTAGAATTTCCGATAATACTAAATTGGAGAAATTTATTCAAGATATAAGGTTACAATATCATGACTTCAAAATAGTGGGAACGACCGCGCATAAGCAACATTCCATATATGATGTAGATCTAACTACACCTCTTATGCTAATGATAGGAAATGAAACAGAAGGATTATGCAGGGCATATAAAGAACAGTGTGATGTATTAGCAACGATACCGATGTCTGATAAATCTTCGGCATCATCATTAAATGTTGCATGTGCAGCAACAGTTATGTTCTATGAGACTATGCATCAGAGAAGTAAAACTATTTAACAGGGGATGATTAATGTGGGTTAGTAAACTTATAATTTTCTCTTAATATAATCCTAAAAGGCAGTTATCATATTTCGTTCGCTGAAAAAGAATGAAGACATGGGCGTATTTGTCTTTGACATGACTACACCTACTTCTTCTTTAGCTATGAACACACTGGAGGAACTTCAGTTAGAGGTTAGAATAAAGCGATATGATGGATGTTACAGATGGTGCTTACTGGTAGCCTCTCCATATTATAATCTTGACAGTAAATATGCAGGGTATATTGGTTCTATTTATGATATTCATGAGAAGAAAGAATTTGAAGAGAATTTATACCGTTATCGTCAAATAATTCATAATGCTACCGATATCATCTTTTTCTTGGATTTACAGGGCAAGATTCTGGAAGTAAATCAAAAGGCGATCGATACCTATGGTTATTCAAAGGAAGAGCTATACTTATTGGATGTAAAAAAGATACGTCACGACTGGTATTTTACGGATATCGAATATCAAAAGGCATGTGAAACAGGACTATTGTACGAATCGATTCATTATCGTAAGGATGGGAGCTGCTTTCCGGTTGAGGTAAGTGCTCAGGGCACAAAGATTGGCAATGAAAAGGTGGTTATATGCTTCGTAAGAGATATATCTGACCGAAAACAGGCAGAGAAACTAATCAGGGATAGTGAATTGAAGTATCGGACTTTATTTATGAATATGCGGAATGGATACGCATATTATAAGATTATTTATAAGAATAATAAGCCTGTTGAGCTTCGGTTTGAAGAGGTAAATGATAATTTTGCTGCTTTATTCGATATGAAGAAGGATGAGGTTATTGGTAAAAATCATTTATATGTTTTTCCTAATAGTACAGAGTTTTTAGAGCGTATATTAATCCATGATTATGACAGGCTGATGAATGGAGAAACCATATTTTTCGATGAGCATTATTCTGAAACATATAACAAGTGGATTTTATTATCGGTATATATGCCGGAACCTGGTTATTTGGTAACTGTTCTTATGGATGTTACCAGAATAAAGCAGACGGAAATTAGTTTAATAGCAGCCAAAAATGCCGCAGAAGCTGCAAATAAAGCAAAAAGTGAATTTCTCGCCAATATGAGTCATGAAATTAGGACACCAATTAATGGTATGGTAGGTATGGTGGATTTGACCCTTTTAACGAAACTCGATGAGGAACAGAGGGAGAATCTGATAACGGCTAAGGCATGTGCCAATCAATTATTAAATATCATTAATGATATTTTGGACTTTTCAAAAATGGAGGCAGGAAAACTTTCCATTGAAAACATCAACTTTAATATCAGAGAATTAATTGAAGACGTGATAAAAACTCATACAAAAAAGGTGGAAGAAAAGGGCCTTGATTTTAAGTATTCCTTTTCCTCCTCAATTCCGAAAATATTAGTTGGAGATCCTCAAAGAATTCGTCAGGTACTTAATAATCTAATCAGTAATGCAATTAAGTTTACACAAGACGGTGGGATCAGTGTTGATGTAAAGAAGCTTTTTGCGAAAGATAATGAAGTGACCATACAATTCTCCGTAATTAAATTTTTACAAAAGTATTTATCACAATACGGAGAGTGTGATATCGTCGTGGACGGCTTGGAAGCGCTGGATGCATATATGATATCATTGAAGGATGAAAAGCCTTACGATCTGATTTGTTTGGATATCATGATGCCAAAGGTAGATGGAGTTAAGGTTCTAAAAAATATCAGAGATATGGAGATACAGAAAAATATAGCTGCTGATAAAAGAGCAAAAATAATTATGACAACTGCTTTAGCGGAGACACAATTTGTACAACAGGCGTTTGAATACGGATGTAATGCCTATGCAGCTAAACCAATAGACATAGAAAAGCTGGAAGAGGTTCTTAAAAAGCTGGATTTAGTAAAAGACAAATAAACCATAGAACTATGATAAGGATAAGAAATTCGTTGATTAGCGGATGACTTATCCTTATTCATTGTATGGAGACATACTTTATATTTCTAATTTGTCATATTTATCTATTGACATTATGCTAGTAATGTTTTATAATCAACTTACATAAAGTAACGAAGTATTGATAAGTAACTATTACCCATGGCATATGAGCCATTTATATTTTGTAACTGTCGTATATTATATAATTGTAGTTGAGAATATATTATGGGTACGATAGATATCATATTTACTAAAAATATAATTAAATCTAGGAGGAATGAATATGAAAAAAGATTTTGCAAGAGCAATCGAGGATAGACGTACTTACTATGGATTAAGTAAGGAAGCAGTAGTTTCAAATGAGAGAATTAAAGAAATTGTAGAGCATGCAGTTAAACACACTCCATCCTCCTTTAACTCTCAAAGTGCCCGAGTGCTGGTTTTGTTAGAAAAGGAACACGATAAATTCTGGAATATTACGATGGAAGCATTGAGAAAGGTTGTACCGGCGGAGAGCTTCCAAGCAACGGAGGAAAAGATTAATTCCTTTGCAGGTGCGTATGGAACTGTATTATTTTATGAAGATCAGAATGTAGTAAAAGCTCTTCAAGATCAATTTGTGCTATATAAAGATAATTTCCCGGTTTGGTCACAGCAGTCAAGTGGTATGCTACAGCTTGTAATATGGGTGGCTCTTGAGAATGAAGGTTATGGCGCATCACTTCAGCATTATACTGAGCTTGTTGAAAAAGAGGTTGCGAAGGAATGGAATGTTCCTGATAACTGGAAATTAATTGCGCAAATGCCATTTGGAAAACCGATATCAGAACCAGGTAATAAGGATTATGCGCCATTAGAAGAAAGGGTTAAGATTTACAAATAAGTATGATGAAATAGGTAAATAACAAAAGCAGATTAATGGAATAAATGGGACAATTGTAGAGATTGTCCCACTTTCCTTTATATGTATATGTGAAGGAAAAGTGAAGTTATAACATAGCAATGATTTGATAATTAACTAGAAAAAGAAAGGGAGTGATAAAATGATTTCTTCTATATTTTTATGTCACGGTGGTCCGACCCTTGTAATAGAGAAAAATGAATATACGAAATTTCTGAATAACTTAGGAAAGAAATATAACCCTAAGGCAATCGTTGTATTTACAGCGCATTGGGAAGAAGAAACAACTACAATTTCATCAATAGATGGAACCTATGATATGATTTACGATTTTTATGGTTTCCCGAAGGAATTATATTCGATTCAATATCCAGCCAAAGGATCTACAGAAGTGGCTACTAAGGTACATACCATGCTTCGAAAGAATGGTATTGAAAGCAGGTTTGATGAAAGTAGAGGACTGGATCATGGCGCTTGGGATATTCTTTATTTAATGTACCCGAAGGCTGATATTCCGGTTGTTCAGGTGTCAGTTGATCCACGATTATCAATGGAGAAGCAATATGAAATAGGAAGGGCCATTAAGGAACTAGGAAGTGAGGATATATTAGTAATAGGAAGTGGTTCAACCGTTCATAATCTTGCAACAGTGGACTGGAATTCAGTCAAAGCAGAAGGATGGGCTGTTGAGTTTGACAACTGGCTTATCGATAAGGTAGAGAGAAATGATAAGGACGCTCTGTTTCGCTATAGACAGCTGGCACCACATGCAATACGAGCGGTGCCGCGCGAGGAGCATTTAGTTCCTTTATTCATCGCTATGGGAAGTGGTAATAATGATAAGCCCAATGCATTACACCATAGCTATGTATATGGAACATTAAGTTATATATGTATTGAATTCTGACAGATATCTTCGTATTCATATAAAATAGGTATATCAATATTATTAACTATGACTTAGTAAGCTACTTCCTTTCGCTAAGTGTGCATGATATAATAAACCGCAGGTGGTGAATCTATGGATAATTTTCATATGTGCCCGAAGTTTGAAAGTGCTTTTGAATTATTAGGTAAGAGATGGACTGGTTTAATTATCAGAACCTTATTAGGTGGACAAAAGCGTTTTTCAGATATTGCCGAAGCAATTCCTAATATGAGCGCTCGTATGCTCACGGAAAGATTTAAGGAGTTAGAAAAGGCGGGAATTGTTGTTCGTAAAGTATACCCGGAGGTTCCTGTTCGGATAGAGTATGAGCTCACAGAAAAGGGAGCGGATCTCCAGTACGCAATGAATGAAATTCAAAAATGGGCAGAGAAATGGAGCTAAATAAAGCAATCAAATTATAGTGATGTTTCATAACAATACAAGGGGATGTTTCATAATACATTTGCGAGGACAATTACTTACTTCACACTCAGACGGAAGGACATATTACTTATTTTATATGTCTCGGACGAACATAAATATTCGCCTGATTCATCCAAAATACAGCAATATGTTCTTCCGACAGTGCATTATGGTAAGCAATTATCCCCGCTGATGCATTATGAAACATCCCCTTGCATTATTATGGAACATCTCCTTTTAGTGATCTTTTTTAGAGAGAAAGCGTATGAAGAACAATAAGTTGAATAATGTGATTATATGTCGCATCGTGTATTTTTTTTGTAAAATAGGTGTTATTTCTTATCAAAATATGATAGAATAATTCCGAGAACTTGTGCTAGGGGTGAGTAAGTGCTGACAGATGAAATGGTGAACTCTTTGGATAATGGAAATGAGAATAAGGCAGATAGAAGGAAACGTGTTAATCGCATCAAGGTAGCTATCATAATTCTATTTATCTTATTTCTTGTTCTGCCGACAATTTACTGTATAATGCTGGGGCTTCAGGTAAATCGGCTTGAACAGCAGGTAAGTGAATTGCTGGAAATACATAAAAATTATGGGATTACAATGAATGATTCCAAAAATGAACGATATGCTTATGCTGCTGAAAAGGATGTTTCTGAAATAAAAGAGGATGAACCAGAAGAGGCCATTGATATGCATGTAATACTGGATTCGGAGGACGCCTTGGATACGGAAGCTACATTAGAGGCAGAGTCAGATGAACGAATGACGAATCAGGAAGGCTTGATGGATAAGTCCCCTGACAAGGAAGAAATTGAGAAGAAAGAAGACACAGATGAAATTGATGTCATAGAAAATACAGAAGATATAGAAGATACAAAAGATACAAAAGATACACAAGACACAGACAATGAAGAAAAGGTTGAGAAAACGAAAGAAAAGCAGGGGAAGTATGCTGGTAAAAAGGTGTATATTACCTTTGATGACGGACCAAGTGTTTATACGAATGAGATATTGGATATCCTTGAACAGTATAATGTTAAAGCAACTTTTTTTGTAACTGGTAAAGAGGATGATTATTCGAAGGAAATCTATCGCCGGATTGTAAATGATGGACATACGCTTGGAATGCATTCCTATTCTCATGTTTATAAAAAAATATACAATTCTGTAGAAGATTTTGATAAGGACTTTACAAAACTGAGGAAATTGTTATATGATACTACTGGATATATGCCCTCTATTTTCCGATTTCCGGGAGGAAGCGATAATCTCGTAAATAAGAACGGAATGGAAGATTTTATTCGTTATCTGAATAAAGCTTCAATCGTTTATTTCGACTGGAATGTAGTGAATGGAGATGCGACGGGCTATCAATATACGAAAAAGCAATTGATAAGGAATGTGCTAAGCGGAGTGGAAAATAAAAAGGTATCCATCGTCCTGATGCATGACTCTCCAACTAAGGGGAAGACGGTTGAATCCCTTCCGGATTTGCTGGAGAAGCTGATCAAAGAGGATGCAGAGATTTTACCTTTAAATGAGGAGGTATCTCCAATTCAAATGATAAAGGCAGATACAATTGAGTGATTGACGTAAATATATGTTATAACGAAAGAACAATGAATACACATATGGAGGTAAGGAGCAAATGGGTTTTTTTAAGGAATTCAAAGATGATTTATCACAGGCAGTGAATGAATTGCTTCCGGACGACAACCTTAGTGAGGGCGACAATAATGATGATATGGTTAATACCTTAGATGCTGATGACATGAATTCTGTTGAGAAATCGGATAATGACAGAATCAATGAATGGCTTGAGGAATTAGCACAGGAGGATATGGATACTCTGAAAGATACCGAACTTAAGGATGAAGCTGATCTTTACGATAACATGGTAGATAACCTGCCCGATGAATTGGTAGATAACTTTGAAGAGGACGAGCTTACAGAAGAAGCGGAAGATAATGAATATATAGAAGAAAATAAAGAAGAAAATAAAGAAGAAGAGGATGATAACATGGATGATAATGTGGATTTAGAATTACTGGAAGCATTAAATGCAGAACAGGCAGAGGAAACAGAGAAGGAAGCTGCAGTGCAGAATAATGATATGCCAAAAGCAAAGCCCGCAGGAAGTGACGATCAGGTTACAGTGATTACCAAAGGAACCACTATCACTGGTAGCATCTCCTCCGACGGTTCTTTGGATGTTATGGGAACTATTACTGGCGATATCGAATGTCTTGGCAAATTATCCATTACTGGTAAAGTAAAGGGAAATTCTACTGCTGCTGAGGTGTTTGTTAATACAGAACGTTTGGAAGGAAGCATCAATAGTGAGGGTAGTGTCAAAGTCGGACTGGGTACCGTTGTGATTGGTGATATTATTGGTACTTCCGGTGTGATTGCAGGAGCGGTTAAGGGTGAGATAGATATTCAGGGACCTATCGTAGTGGATTCTACTGCAATCATTAAAGGTAATATAAAAGCCAAGTCTGTACAGATTAACAATGGCGCCATTATTGAAGGCTTCTGCTCCTTAAGCTATTCTGACATTGATGTGGATAATATTTTTGAATAAACATTAGTGAGCACAATCATTTGCTTGTAACAGGTATAATTTCTGCTATGTAGCATATACTTGCTTGAATGCAAATCGTTGTTAATGTTTAATTATTAGATATATAGATGCAATTTGTACTGTATTCATTTGAGTTAGGTATGGTAATCTGATTTGATTTGTGGTAAATTATTATAGAATGAATCGTTGAGGGATAAAAGCTATAATTTACTACTTTTATTCTAATAATAGACAGATTCGAATACTCGTGGAGGCAGAATACGTATGAAGGCATATGATAGAGTTTTACTTAAATTGAGCGGAGAAGCTTTGGCTGGAGACAAAAGAACAGGTTTTGATGAGGATACCTGTATCCGGGTTGCGAATCAGGTTAAGCAGCTGGTGACAGAGGGAATTCAGGTAAGCATCGTAATTGGCGGGGGTAATTTCTGGCGAGGTAGAACCAGCGAGACAATAGACCGTACAAAGGCTGATCAGATTGGTATGCTGGCTACGGTAATGAACTGTATTTATGTTTCGGAGATTTTTCGATATGTAGGAATACCAACAGAAGTATTTACACCCTTTCAATGCGGTAGCATGACGAAGTTGTTTTCTAAGGATGGCGTTATTGATTGCATGAGCAGGGGAGGGGTTGCTTTCCTTGCCGGTGGAACAGGACATCCATATTTTTCCACAGACACTGCTACGGTACTTCGAGCAGTCGAATTAGATTGCGATATTATCCTTATGGCCAGAGCCGTTGACGGAGTATATGACTGCGATCCGAAATTAAATCCGAATGCAAAGAAGTTCCATGAGATTCCTCTTCAGGAGGTTCTCGATAAAAAGTTAGGAGTTGTGGATCTGACTGCAACGGTGCTTTGTATTGAGAATAAGATGCCTATTTTATTATTCGGATTATCAGAGGATAACAGCATAGTAGCAGCAGCGCAAGGTAAATCAAATGGTACACGTATGATAGTAAAGTAATTATAAGTGATAAAGTATAATATTGGAGGGATGAAAATGGATGCAAAGCTAGATCAATTTAGTACGAAAATGGAAAAGACAATTCAAACCTTGAAAGAAGAATATTCTACAATACGTGCCGGTAGAGCAAATCCACATCTGTTAGATAAGCTTCGGGTGGATTATTACGGACAGCCATCATCATTACAATCGGTAGCGAATATCTCGGTGCCGGAAGCAAGAGTAATCCAAATACAACCATGGGAAAGCAAGTTGATTAAAGATATAGAGAAAGCAATTATCAATTCCGATTTAGGACTAACACCTAGCAACGATGGTAAAATCATTCGTTTGGTTTTCCCTGAGTTAACGGAAGAAAGAAGAAAAGAGCTAGTTAAGGATATTAAGAAGAAGGCAGAAAATGCGAAGGTGGCAATCAGAAACATCAGACGCGATGCCAACGATCTTTTCAAAAAACAAAATAAAGCAAGTGAGATCTCTGAGGATGAATTCAAACACTTAGAAGATGAGGTTCAGAAGCTTACAGACCGTTATATTGCAGAAATTGATAAGGTTATGGAAGAAAAATCGAAAGAGGTTCTTACTGTATAAGAAAGCATAATGTTATACCAGTAAGTTAATAATGGAAGGGTGTATCAAAAGTCTTATTCATGATTATTCAATATACTTTTGAGACACCCTAATTCATAATATATAGAAAGTTCGCGAAGCGTACTTTCTATTGTTTCACAATAGCCTAGTCTTTATCAAACGGGAGAAAGAAATGAAGGAAAACGAATTAAAGATACCAAATCACGTTGCGATTATCATGGATGGAAACGGACGTTGGGCAAAAAAGAAGAGAATGCCTCGTAATTACGGGCATACACAGGGAAGTAAGGTAGTGGAACGAATCTGTGAAGAGGCCTACAAGATGGGAATAAAGTATTTAACGGTCTATGCATTCTCAACGGAGAATTGGAAAAGACCCCAGGAAGAAATCGATTCCTTAATGAAGCTTCTGCAGACATATCTGGATACCAGTATTAATACCAGTAAAAAGAATAATATGAGAGTACGTATCATTGGAGATACGTCAAAATTATCGGATAAAATACGCAAGAGTATCATTGAGTTGGAGGAGGCTTCAAAGAATAATACAGGCTTAAATTTTCAGGTTGCCATAAATTATGGTTCCAGAGATGAGATTATTCGTGCGGTAAAAGCCATAGCGATGGATGTGAAAGAGAATAAAGCAACCATCGATCAAATTGATGAGTCATTCTTTGAGCAATATTTAGATACCAAAGGAATTCCTGAACCGGATTTGCTGATACGAACGAGCAAGGAGCAAAGATTATCGAATTTCCTTCTATGGCAGTTAGCTTATACCGAGTTTTATTTTCCTGATGTTTTATGGCCTGATTTTAATAAAAAGGAATTACAAAAGGCAGTAGAATACTACAGCAGTAGAAAAAGAAATTTTGGAGCAATATCAATGCAGGAATAGCATTAATTGGAGGTCAACTATGTTTCGAACAAGATTAATTAGTGGTATCATATTATTAGCAATTGCAATTACTGTGGTAATTCTTGGTGGTAATGTGTTGTTTGCGACTTTATTTGTGATATCTCTAATTGGTTTGATGGAATTATACCGGGTTATCAAATTGAATAAAGCGTTACCAGGTATTCTTGGTTACCTCGCTGGAATAGCATTTTATATGTTGCTTTATTTTAATTTACAGCAATTCTATATGCTGTTATTTATTGCTTTTCTGTTATTGCTTTTGGTGGTATATGTTTTTTTATTCCCAAAGTATACATCGGAGCAAATTGCAATCGTTTTTCTGGGACTATTCTATGTTAGTATCATGTTATCTTACATATATCAGGTTCGTATGCTTAATGATGGTGCATGGCTGATTTGGCTTGTATTCATAGGAGCTTGGGGATCTGATACCTGTGCATATTGTGTCGGGATGTTATTTGGAAAGCATAAGTTTTCACCGAGACTGAGCCCCAAGAAGTCCATTGAGGGTTGTATTGGTGGAGTTATTGGTGCTGCATTACTTGGCCTATTATATGCTACATTTTTTCAAGATAGAATTCTGAATATGGATAATCCGCAGGTGGTGTTTGCCATAATAGGAGCTTCTTCCAGTATAATCTCGCAAATTGGAGATTTGGCAGCATCTGCTATTAAACGAAATCATGATATTAAAGATTATGGTACCCTGATACCTGGTCATGGCGGAGTATTAGACCGTTTTGATAGTATTATTTTTACCGCTCCAATCGTATACTATCTGACAATCATATTTTTAAGATAAACAGTACAATGGAAGCATTATATTAGAATTAAGAAATAGTCTTCCTACGGCAATGGAGGAAATAAAGATGAAAATAGCTATTCTTGGGTCTACAGGTTCCATTGGAACGCAGACTCTGGAAATTGTTCGAGAGAAGAAAGAGGTTCAAGTAACTGCTCTTGCTGCAGGCAGCAATATTCAGATGCTGGAACAGCAAATACGGGAATTTCGACCAAAGATTGTTTGCGTATATCAGAAGGAAAAGGCAGAACAGCTAAGGAATCATATTAAGGAACTACCGGTGAAGGTGGTTACCGGTATGGAAGGACTTCTGGAATGTGCAACGGAAGCAGAAGCAGATACTGTTGTTACAGCAATGGTAGGAATGATTGGAATTCAGCCCACAATAGAGGCAATACGGGCAGGCAAGAATATAGCCCTTGCCAATAAGGAAACCTTAGTAACAGCCGGGCATCTTATTATGCCCTTGATTAAAGAGAAAAAAGTAGCACTGTTACCTGTGGATAGTGAGCACTCTGCTATATTTCAGGCATTAAATGGAGAAGATAGAAAACAGGTTCATAAAATAATATTAACCGCTTCAGGCGGTCCTTTTCGTGGAAAAACACGTTCTGATTTACAACATATAGAGCCCAAGGATGCATTAAAGCATCCGAATTGGGCCATGGGTCAGAAGATAACCATAGATTCGGCAACAATGGTAAATAAGGGATTGGAAGTAATGGAAGCCGCATGGCTTTTTGATGTCACAGTGGATCAGATTCAGGTAGTCGTTCATCCTCAAAGTATTATTCATTCCATGGTGGAATACATTGACGGTAGTGTCATTGCGCAGATGGGAGTTCCGGATATGAAGCTGCCTATTCAATATGCCTTATTCTACCCCAATAGAATGCCGCTGGAACAGGGGGAGCGAATAAACTTTACACAGCTGAAGCAACTGACCTTTGAGCATCCGGATCTGGATACCTTTTATGGATTGGCGTTGGCGTATGAAGCCGGACGTATGGGAGGAAGTATGCCAACGGTATATAACGCTGCCAACGAATGGGCTGTTGCTGAGTTCCTAAAGGGAAGATTAGAATTTATGGCAATACCTGCATTAATCAGAGAAGCCATGAGGCAGCATCAAAGGATATCAAACCCTTCCTTGAATGAAATTCTGAATACAGAGCAGCAGACATATGATTTTATAAGAGGTTTAATCGAATCCGGCAAGCTAAATATCTCTTGATGTACTATCTTCTTTGCCCGGATACTTAGAAAGGATGTTTTTATATGAATATAATAGTTGCAGTATTGATTTTAGGAATTATTGTTATTGTCCATGAGTTAGGACATTTTTTACTTGCTAAGAAAAATGGAATCACTGTAACGGAATTTTCAGTAGGAATGGGACCCAGGATTGCAAGCTTTGTTCGGAATGGTACCCGGTATTCCTTAAAGTTATTACCTTTTGGTGGATCCTGTATGATGCTGGGCGAGGATGAGACGATTGAGGACGATGGAGCCTTCCATAAAAAGGGTGTGTGGGCAAGATTTTCCGTCTTATTTGCGGGTGCCTTTTTTAACTTTATACTGGCTTTTGTTCTGGCTTTAATTGTTCTTGGAAATGTGGGAATTGACAGTCCCACAGTCAATTATGTAAAAAAGGGAAGTGCTGCCGATGGAATTCTTCAGGAAGGGGACTTGATTACCCGTATTGATGGAACAGGCGTAACTTTTTCCAGAGAGTTAAATATCTTTTTTAATTTTAACAAGATTACTGATAAACCCATCGAGATTACCTTGATACGCGACGGAGATAAAAAGACTGTTGATATCACTCCGGTTTACAAGGATATCTATCAGATCGGATGCTCCTATACACGTACTGATGAACCCGCTAAGCTTGCCTCTATAGTAGAAGGATTCCCATTAGACAAAGCAGGAATAAAGCTTGGTGATACAATTGTTGCAATAAATGGTAACAGGATTAACTCCTGGAATGATTTTGCTACCTACTTTGAGGAGAATCCAATTGATAACACACCATTAGATCTGACATATTTAAGAGATAACGAAGAACATAACATTACGATTACGCCAGTACTGGCTTATAGCGGATATGAAATGGGATGGGACTACAATCAATATCGTACAAAAGTTTCAGCTATTGAAGTAGTTAAATATAGCTTTTTTGAGGTGGCATATAATATCGAATATGCATTAAAAAGTCTCGGATACTTAGTATCAGGAAGAGTGAATGTGAATGAGGTAACCGGTCCGGTTGGTATTGTTAATTATGTCGGTGAAGTAGTAAATGAGACAAAGGAGTATGGTGTCGCTAATATGTTACTATCCCTTGCCAACTTTGCATTATTAATCAGTGCGAATCTTGGTGTCATGAATTTACTTCCGCTTCCTGCATTGGATGGAGGAAGGCTTGTGTTTGTACTGATTGAAGCCATTCGCAAAAAACCGGTTCCTAAGGAGAAGGAAGCAATTGTACATCTGGTTGGTATGGCAGTTCTGATGTTATTTATGGTATTTGTTATGTATAATGATATTAGACGCATGTTTGTAAAATAAAACTGATTGTAAATTGAAAGGCGGCGAATCTATGTACCGTGATCATACAAAGGTGATTCGGATCGGTCAGAGTGTCATTGGAGGAGGTAATCCAATTCTAATTCAATCCATGACCAATACGAGAACAGAGGATGTTAAGGCTACTGTAGAACAGATCACACGTCTGACTGCAGCGGGCTGTGATATAATACGGTGTACTGTTCCCAATCAGGAAGCAGCCGCTGCATTAAAAGAAATAAAGAAGAATATAACGATTCCCCTGGTTGCGGATATTCACTTTGATTATCGTCTTGCGATTGCTGCCATGGAAAATGGTGCTGATAAAATTCGAATCAATCCAGGTAATATTGGAAATGATGAGAAGCTTCGAGCCGTAGTAAACGTGGCAAAGGAACGGAGTATTCCCATTCGTGTGGGCGTTAACAGTGGTTCCTTAGAAAAAGACCTGATTAATAAGTATGGAAGAGTAACTGCTGAGGGCTTAGTAGAGAGTGCCTTAGATAAAGTGAAACGAATTGAAGATATGGGCTATGATCAAATGGTCATCAGCATCAAATCTTCGGATGTTATGATGTGTATCAAAGCACATGAATTAATCGCAAAGCAAACAAATTACCCGTTACATGTGGGAATTACTGAGGCTGGTACGGTAAATGCAGGGAATATTAAATCAGCTCTAGGTCTGGGGATAATTCTGTACCAGGGTATTGGAGATACAATACGAGTATCCCTAACCGGTGATCCGGTAGAGGAGATTAAATCAGCAAAATTGATATTAAAAACTCTCGGATATCGTACTGGAGGGATAGAGGTAGTATCCTGCCCGACCTGCGGCAGAACTCAGATTAATCTGATAAAGCTTGCTACAGATGTAGAAGAAATGGTACAAGACATAGACCTTGATATTAAAGTGGCTGTTATGGGATGCGCTGTCAATGGACCGGGGGAAGCAAGGGAAGCCGATATCGGAATTGCAGGTGGCAGAGGAGAAGGCCTCTTAATTAGAAAGGGTGAAATCATTCGTAAGGTTCCTGAGGATCAATTATTGGAGGTACTCAGAGAAGAATTACTGAATTGGAATTCAAAGAACTAGGTATACAAATGGACACGATTTACAGGGAGGAGAGAAAGAATGCTATTTTTTGATGCATTTGATCAATTAAAAGCGGATCAGGAATTACAAACACTTTTTTCGGAAGTGGATGTTGTGAAAATTATCGCTTCAAAACAGACTAATAACCTCTACGTCTGTATCAAAAGCTCCCGATTAATCAGCCGACCTTATATTCGAAAAATGGAAGAGCTGCTTAACCGGCAGCTCTTTTTACATACGGGGAATAAAGCAATCATAAAGCCTCAATTTGAGCTATCAGCACAATATAACCTGGAAAAGCTCTATCCGATTTATCGTGACAGCATTCTTGAAGAATTAAGGGAAGAGAGTGTTGTTACCTACCACATTTTTTCATATGCTAATGTTACCATTGAGGATATGAACCTTCATATTCAGGTTACGGAAAGCTGCATCACGAAGGACAAAATGACAAAGCTGAAGGATTATTTGGAAACCATGTTCGAGGAACGTTTTCATTATACGGTGCATGTGTTCTTGGATTATGTGGAACCGAAAGAGCAGGAGGATGGAGAACAGGATTATCGGAAACAGATGCTGTTATATGCAGAAACAGCAGCAGCTCAGGAGGAGCCTTCCAGTGAACCGACGGAACAGACGAGTACAATCATTGGTGACACAGTGGAGGTAGCCAAAAAGAACAATCCTATCAAACAAGCAAGTTCTAAAGACCAGAGTAAGGATACCAATCAGAATGGAAATGCAAGTACAGCATCACATTCCCCATCTTCTACTTATTCTAAGGGTAAAAGTGCATATGAAAAAGGAAAAGGAAGCTATCGTAAGCTTCCAACAGATCCTTCTGTCGTTTATGGGCGTAATTTTGAAGGCAATGTGATACCGATTTGCGATATTATTGGAGAAATCGGGGAGGTTGTGATCAGAGGAAAGCTGATTAAGCCGGATACCAGAACCATAGGGAATGAGAAGAGCATCATTACCTTTGTAATGACGGATTTTACTGATTCGATCAAGGTTAAGCTATATGCGAAGACCATTGAGGTGGATGAGATTACCTCGGTATTAAAACCGGGTAAGTTTTTTATGTTGAAGGGGATTGCCCAGAACGATACTTATGAGAGAGATATTACCATTGGTTCGGTGGTAGGAATTAAGACGATATCCGACTTCACTTCTACAAGAACGGATCGTTCTGAGAAGAAAAGAGTGGAATTACATGCTCATACCATGATGAGTGATATGGATTCTGTGGCGGATGTCAAGAAAATGGTTAAACGGGCCTTCCAATGGGGGCATTCTGCAATAGCTATAACCGATCATGGTGTGGTACAGGCATTTCCGGATGCCAGCCACGCAATTAATCCAAAGGATTATTCGGATGAGGAAGAGCAAAAGCGTGCTAAGAACTTTAAGATTATCTATGGTATGGAGGCCTATCTGGTTGATGACCTCAAGGAGGTAGTAACCAATGGACAGGGTCAAAGCTTAGATGATTCATTTGTTGTATTTGATATCGAAACAACTGGCTTTAGTCAAACGAATGACCGAATTATTGAGATCGGAGCAGTAAAGGTCGTGGGAGGACAGATTACAGACAAATACAGCACCTTTGTGAATCCAGAGGTTCCGATTCCCTTTGAAATCGAACAACTGACTAGTATTCGTGACGATATGGTGATAGATTCTCCGACCATTGAGACCATACTTCCTGAATTTTTACAATTCTGTGAGGGCTGTGTTTTGGTTGCACATAATGCATCCTTTGACGTGGGATTTATTAATAAAAATGCTGAACGCATGGGTATAACAACCGGCTTTACCGTGATTGATACCGTAGGCTTATCGAGGATATTGTTGCCTGAACTAAGCAGATATAAGCTGAATGTCGTTGCAAAGGCGCTTCATGTATCCCTTGAGAATCATCACCGTGCTGTAGATGATGCAGGAGCTACAGCTGAAATATTTATTAAGCTTTGTGAAAAGCTGAAGGAGCGTGAAGTAAGCAATATTAATGAAATAGATAGGCTTGGAAGAATGTCAGCGGATGCGATTCGAAAGCTGCCTTCTTATCATGCGATCATACTTGCGCAAAATGATACGGGAAGAGTAAATCTGTACAAGCTGGTATCCTTATCCCATATAGAATATTTTAATAAAAGACCGAAGATTCCAAAAAGCCTGTTAATGGAATGCAGGGAGGGATTAATTCTAGGTTCCGCTTGTGAAGCCGGTGAAGTATTTCGTGCGGTCCTAACAAAGCAATCACAGGAGCAAATCGCAAGGCTGGTTAATTTCTATGACTATCTGGAGATTCAGCCGCTATGTAATAACGAGTTCCTAATTCGAAGTGAGAAGAGTGATGAACGTGATATTACCTCCAGAGAGGATTTAATCGCGTTAAATAAGAAGATCGTTGCACTTGGTGAGGAATATAATAAACCGGTAGTTGCAACCTGTGACGTTCATTTCCTAGATCCGGAGGATGAGGTATACCGAAGGATCATTCTGGCAGGTAAGGGTTTTAAGGATGCGGACGAGCAGCCGGCACTTTATCTACGTACAACGGAGGAAATGCTGGAGGAGTTTTCTTATCTTGGAAGGGAAAAGGCCGAAGAGGTAGTAATTACGAATACGAATTTAATCGCAGATCGGATTGAGAAGATTTCTCCGGTACGTCCGGACAAATGCCCTCCGGTCTTACCGAATTCGGAAGAGAACCTAAGAAATATCTGCTATGAAAAAGCTCATTCCATGTATGGGAATCCGTTGCCAAAGCCAGTGGAGGATCGTCTGGAACACGAGCTGAAATCCATAATCAATAACGGCTTTGCCGTAATGTATATTATCGCTCAAAAGCTGGTATGGAAATCCAATGAGGATGGTTATCTGGTTGGTTCCCGTGGTTCTGTTGGTTCCTCCTTTGTTGCTACGATGGCAGGAATCACAGAAGTTAATCCGCTGCCACCTCATTATTATTGTACGAATTGCTTCTATTCGGATTTTGATTCGGAGGAAGTTAAAAAATACGGAGGAAGCTCCGGATGTGATATGCCGGATCGTATTTGCCCTAATTGTGGGGAACCATTAAGTAAAGATGGCCATGATATCCCCTTTGAAACCTTCCTGGGTTTCCATGGTGATAAGGAACCGGATATTGACCTGAACTTCTCCGGTGAGTATCAGAGCAAGGCTCATGAATACACGGAGGTTCTTTTCGGAGAGGGACATACCTTCCGAGCAGGAACCATTGGTACATTGGCAGATAAAACCGCTTATGGTTATGTGAAAAATTATTTTGAGGAACGTGGAATACATAAAAGAAATGTAGAGATTGAGCGCATTGTAGATGGATGTGTTGGAGTTCGAAGGACTACCG
The DNA here is from genome assembly GCF_014174405.1 of Variimorphobacter saccharofermentans. Taxonomy (GTDB): domain Bacteria; phylum Bacillota; class Clostridia; order Lachnospirales; family Lachnospiraceae; genus Mobilitalea; species Mobilitalea saccharofermentans. Next base: position 1,849,769 of record NZ_JACEGA010000001.1, read on the forward strand.
GACAGCACCCGGGAGGTATCGTTGTATTACCTCATGGGGAAAATATCTACTCCTTTACACCAGTCCAGAGACCTGCCAACGATATGACAACTAAGACAATTACTACACATTTCGATTATCATTCCATCGATCATAACCTCCTAAAGCTTGATATACTCGGACACGATGATCCGACAATGATTCGTATGCTGGAGGATCTGACGGGATTGGATGCCAAGAAAATACGTCTGGATGATCAGAAGGTATTATCTCTGTTTCATGATACCAGTGCTCTTGGAGTATCTCCAAAAGATCTGGATGGATGTGAGCTGGGGTGTCTGGGAATACCGGAGTTTGGTACGGACTTTGTAATGCAGATGGTGAAGGACACCCAACCGAAGACCTTTTCCGATCTGGTTCGAATCTCCGGATTATCCCATGGTACGGACGTATGGTTGAATAATGCCCAGACTTTAATTCAGAATGGGAATTGTACTCTGGCTACCGCTATCTGTACCCGTGACGATATCATGATCTATCTGATTGCGACTGGTGTGGATCCGGGACAATCCTTTAAAATCATGGAAAGCGTTCGTAAAGGTAAGGGTCTCACGCCGGAGATGGAAGAAGCAATGGTGGCGGCAGGAGTACCGGATTGGTATATCTGGTCCTGCAAACAGATTAAATACATGTTTCCTAAGGCTCACGCAGCTGCTTATGTTATGATGGCCTTTCGTATAGCATATTTTAAGGTATATTATCCCTTAGCATATTATGCTGCTTATTTTTCCATCCGTGCCTCTGCATTTAATTATGAACTAATGTGTCAGGGCAGGGAGGTATTGGAACATCATATGGCAGATTATAAAAGGAGAAGTAATACCTTAACGAAGAAGGAACAGGATACCTATAAGGATATGAGAATTGTTCAGGAAATGTATGCCCGTGGATATCAGTTCCTTCCGATTGATATTTATACTGCCAAGGCTCATGCCTTCCAAATCATCGACGACAAACTAATGCCATCCCTAAGTACTATTGATGGACTTGGTGATAAGGCAGCGGACGGTGTTGTGGAAGCAGCTAAGATGGGAAAATTCTTATCAAGAGATGATTTCAAGATACGCTGTAAAGTGAGTTCTACAGTAGTAGACAACATGGCAAGGATGGGATTGCTCGGTGACCTTCCGATCTCCAATCAGATGTCGTTGCTGGATTTTCTGTAGTAGTATTTAATTAAATCATTGATGCATAAAAAAATCACCTATGTTCTTTTGGCAAACTAGGTGATTTTTTTCCTACGAGGCCAATCCCCGTGTGGGCGATTGCTCTTTTATATTTGAATAATTTAAAAATTAGCAACAAAAAAAGGCTTCATAAGCCTTTTTAAAAGCAGCTCGTAGGGGAATCGAACCCCTGTTTCCGCCGTGAGAGGGCGGCGTCTTGACCGCTTGACCAACGAGCCGTGAGAACAATATTTATAATATACTATCCTTAGAAAAAATGCAAGCCTTTTTTAATAATTTTTTTGAATTGTTTTACCAATTAAAACATTTCCAGAATCATTTGCTATTATCACATATTAATTTATTTTAATAGTCCCTTCAATCCACCAATCAGATAACAGTGGAACATATAATATCCTACTAATATCTCATAGAAAATCAATGATTTTTATTGTATAATTATGATTGAAATTATATAAAAATGTCTAAAAAAGTCTATTAAATAGTCATTTATTTATCATATCAATCAGTTAATGGTATTAATATATACCAAGTATATTATAGAACAAGATTATCATACGATTCATTACTGAGTTCTATCAATACTATTTAACATCGCGTCAATGATTACAGCACTGGAATTTGACTTGTAGATAGTTTTATCTTGTATCACTCCGTATACGACTTTAAGTGTCAGAGTATATGATTGTTCAGTAGAGCAGTATACGGTTAATATATTTACAAAGGAGGAACGGTAGTACCTACTATCGATAAAACTACTTATGGGAGATCAAAGTGTTATTATCACAAACGATAAGAAATGTCAGGGATGCAATAAGTGCATCGGTGTCTGTCCTGTTAAATTCGCGAATGAGGCTTACTTAGATGTGGAAGGGAAGAATAAAATCCGAATCAATGAAACATTATGTATTCATTGCGGTAGGTGTATCAGTGTCTGCGATCATGAAGCAAGAGATTATGTGGATGATACACAACGCTTTTTTTCGGATTTGAAGGATGGTAAAGAGATTGCTATAATTGCAGCTCCGGGCTTCCGTGTGGATCATCCGAATTATAAGCAGGTTTTTGGGTATTTGAAATCCATAGGTGTTTCGATGGTTTATGATGTATCTTTGGGTGCAGATATTACAACCTGGGCATATTTAAGAGCAATAAAGAATTATAAGCTTTCAAGCGTGATAGCACAGCCTTGTCCAGTGGTGGTAAATTATATTGAGAAATACTTACCGCAGTTAATTAATAGCCTGGCACCTATCCATAGTCCGGCCTTATGTACGGCTATTTATCTTAAAAAATATAAGGGCTATCAGGGAAGTATTGCATTCTTATCTCCATGTCTTGCTAAGATTGATGAATTCCAGGATGTGAATACGGATGAGAATATCCAATATAATATTACCTTTAAGAAGTTGTTTGAATATATGGAGGAGAATGGAATACAGCCCAGTGCATATACTCCACACGATTTTGACAATATGGAGGGAGGATTGGGATTCCTCTTTCCGAGACCCGGCGGTCTTAAGGAAAATGTACTGGCCGTTTATCCGGATGCTTGGGTTAAGCAGGTGGAAGGAATTAAACATCTAACGAAGTATTTTGAAAATTATGCAACGAGAACAGAACGTCAGGATCCAGTTCCCTTACTTGTAGACGCATTAAACTGTTCATCAGGATGCGTAGATGGAACGGGAACCCTTCATTACGCTGACTTAGATGAAGTAGACATGACTTTGAATGAGCAAAAGAAGCAAACTTCGTCAAAGAGAAAACTACTATTGAAAAAAACCAATCTGTTATATAAGAACTTTGATAAGAATTTGAATTTAGCTGATTTTACCCGTAAATATGAGGATAAATCCAATGTGGTAGTGAATGATACCGAGGAATCTGCTTTGGAGAATGCATTCCAGCAGATGATGAAAACCGAAGATTCAGACAGAAAGGTGAATTGCAATGCTTGTGGATATGGAAGCTGCTTAAAGATGGCGGATGCCATAGCCAATAATACAAACCATGTGGGGAATTGTATTCAGTATAATCAGAAATATCTGAGTATTGAGATGGACCTGATCCGGGAGAGGGAGCGTGAAGCTCAGAAATTCGTTGAGGAAATTACTGGTTTACGAAAAATAGCGGAAGATAATTTGAATGAAGTAACCTCTGTAGTAGGTGAAATTTCAAGATCCGTACGCGAGATTGTTACGAGTGGAGAAGATATGGGAGCAAATGCAATGGATATCGTTGGTGATGCAGGTACAATCCTAGAGAAGACCAATGAGCTGGAGAACATATCCAATACGATCCATACGGAGTTGGATAGCTTTGCAAGAGCAGCCGGAGAAATTATATCCATTGCAGAACAGACAAATCTTCTTTCATTGAATGCCTCCATAGAAGCAGCCCGCGCTGGAGAAGCTGGACGTGGCTTTGCTGTAGTAGCAGAGGAGGTAAAGAAGCTTGCTGATATCACAAAGAATGTAGCTTCCTCGACTCAGAAAGAAGAAACAGAGATAAAAGAGAGTATTCAGACTCTGTTTATGATTACAGCAGATCTAAAGAACCGTGTTTCTGCCATCGGAGATGCAGTAACGAATATCTCTGCAGCCATTGAGGAAATAACCGCTAAGACCATGGAAGTGGATGAGACTGCTACATCCTTAATAAAATAAGGTATTCGTATGTAAGCAATTTATAAAATATCATATGGTAATATTAATACTCAACAAAGTTCGGAAATAATCCGGACTCTGTTGAGTTTCTTTTATATCAATACGTATAACCGAAAAAGGTATTATAATTCAATAGGTTCAAATCTTAACCGTATATATGGTAGCTTTTTTATTACGGTATAATAGTTTTCTGCCCAATCATCACCCTGGGACGGATCATTCTCACCGGTAGCCGGAGGGGCAAAGAGATTCAATCTCAATTCACAGGGACCATTCAGCTTCTTATCAAAAAAGGCAGGCATTAGATCAATCATTTTCACACCGGGAGCTTTATAGAACCAGTGATCATTTATTTCCATCATTAGATTCAGATCCTGCAGCTCCTCATCAAAGTTCACCTCTGCGAAGACGGGATCTTTTTCAAAATGAAGAGGTATGGAGAGACCGGTAGAATCCTCGGAGCAGCCCCAGCGTAGCTTTACTGGAAAGGACAGTTCTTCTCCCACGGTGAAGACCGGTTTAAAGTAGTCGTCATGGATAATTTCCTTATAGGCTTGTAAAGCAGGTTGCTCAACTCCAACTTCTTTGTTATTAGGATCGGTTATTTCCAGACCGAGACGACCGTCATCACGGAACTGATAGAAGGTAAAACCGGAGAACCAGGTAGCCGGTTCGTCTTTCAGCATCTTGCAGAACTCCTGGATCATCTTAACCTGGTCGTAGGGCCCGGTTACATCTCCGTCTGCATTGAATTCGGACATTACCATAGGTTTCGTAATTCCTCCACACAGATAAGAAAAACGCTCAAAGCTGCGTTTCGTCAGCTCATATATCTTCTGTACGGTATGTCTATTATGGGAGGTTCCGCCACGTTCTGCAACATCGTAAGGCCATCCCCAATGCAATGCCATATATTTATCTACGGACCAGATGTCCGTATGGCGAACCGCTTCTGTGAATTCCTTCTCTTTCTCCATCTCTTCCTTTTCCAGGTCTTCAATACCACCGATACAAAGTATGGTTTTCACGTTAGGAGCATACTCCTTTATAATCTTGTGAAAGCGTACAAAGAAATCCGCTACCTCTTGATAGGTACAACGTCTGTTAAAGGAAAACCAATCGCCGGTAGCTTCATGGTTTATTCGTAAGAACATGGGGCCAAAGGTTGTTAAATCCTGAGCAATTGCAATCAAGTGATCATCCGTTACGTTTGGATCTATTGTCATGGTTAATATTACATCCTGTCCATGTCTTCTAATGTCTCTCATATAGGGAAAGGGTTCCTCATCACGATTACCGTTTAGCCCACCCTTATAGGTAAAATAATCATCATAGGGGTAATCCCAGGCAAAGGTTACATTTGGGTTCGCATGAACAACACTTGCCCGGCCTGGCCAGCCTTTGTCCAAAGGATAGTAGCAGTACATTATATTAACCGCCCTATGAGGTCTACCCAATTTACGAAGAATATAGTCCTGATTTACATAATTTCCCCTCTCGCTACCATCACTAAGATCTACGGCACATTTAGCCGGTCCCATATGGAGATGGTATGCCTTTAACTCATTACTCATTTGTAATCCTCCTCATCAAATATTGCTATCAAAGTATATCATAATGGAAATTGCTAGACAATAGCATGCACGAAGAAGAAATAGGATAATACATTTTTTCCATGATATAGTACAAAAATGGAAGTGTATTATTTCATGTTTTGATGTAGATATTTTTTGATTTTACAAGTATAATAAATTTAGTTTTGAGAAAACATGATTGGAACGATTTATCAGGAGGCTGCCTTGGATATTCATAAAATATTGGAACAAGTGAAAAATAATGAGATAGAATTGAAGGAAGCAGAGGAACTTTTAAAGAAGATGCCCTATGAGGATTTGGGTTTTGCAAAATTGGATCATCACAGATCATTACGATCCGGTTTTGGTGAGGTCGTATATTGTCAGGGGAAATCCAATGAACAGCTGCTTCGTATTTATGAGCGTTTATATGAACAGGATAGAAATGTTCTTGGAACAAGGGCCAGCAGGGAACAATATGAGCTGGTGAAAAAGTATTTTCCTAAGGTTCAATATGATTCGGTTTCTCGAATTCTCTCTATACGCAGTAAGGAGCAAGAGGAGTATCAATTAATAGGCTGTATCGCAGTATGCACCGGAGGAACCTCCGATATTCCTGTTGCAGAGGAAGCTGCCCAAACTGCAGAATTCTTTGGAAGCCAGGTACTTCGTATCTATGATGTTGGGATTGCCGGCTTACATCGGTTATTATCAAAACTAGACGAGATACGATCAGCAAACTGTATCATAGCAGTAGCCGGTATGGAAGGCGCACTCGGTGGTGTGATAGCTGGATTGGTGGATAAGCCGGTGATTGCGGTACCAACCTCTATCGGATATGGTGCGAATTTTGGAGGAGTATCCGCATTACTTACCATGCTGAATTCCTGTGCAGAAGGACTCTCGGTCGTAAATATAGACAATGGCTTTGGAGCAGGCTATCTCGCTACCCAGATTAATCGTCTGGCGTGTAATAAATAACCTGAGAGATGGCAAGGTATAAGTGATTGATATACAAAGTATTATATCTTTTGATTTGATATAGTGAATAGGTACATCGGAAGGAGAATGAATGATATGCATATGTCGGATGCGTTGGTATCAGTGGCGGTTGGTGGAAGCATGACAGCAGTTTCCACAGGTGCAATAGGATATAGTATCAGGAAACTGAGAATAACAGATACAGAGGATAAGAAGATTCCTATGATGGGAGTTATGGGAGCGTTTATCTTTGCCGGACAGATGATTAATTTTACGATTCCAGTAGTAGGGTCCAGTGGACATATTGGAGGAGGAATATTGCTGGCGGCACTCTTGGGGCCTTATCCAGCGTTGATTACTTTGGCATCCGTATTATTGGTACAATGCCTTTTCTTTGCAGATGGTGGATTACTGGCTCTCGGATGTAATATTTTCAATATGGGAGTGATACCGTGTCTATTGGTATATCCGCTCATATATAAGCCGATTCTAAAGAGAAAAATAAGTTCGAGAAGGATCACCACTGCATCCATACTTGCGGTTGTAGCAGGATTACAGCTTGGTGCGTTTGCCGTGGTTCTGGAGACAGTACTCTCAGGAATCAGCGAAATTCCATTCCGTGAGTTTATTTTATTCATGCAACCCATTCATTTGGCAATTGGTATTGTGGAAGGAATAATAACTTCAGCTGTTCTTATATTTGTATATCATTTGCGTCAAGATATGTTGGAGCTGGATTTTGGAGTTACTTCGAAGGACAGTATAAGTAGAAATAAGGTTATCATCATATTTCTACTAGCATCGCTTCTAATCGGTGGCGGGTTATCCCTATATGCGTCTACTAAGCCAGACGGACTGGAATGGTCAATTGAGAAAGTAACAGAGCAGACAGAATTAGTGTCTAAAGGAGAAATCCATGCAGCAACTGAGAAGGTTCAAGAAGCCACTTCTATAATGCCGGATTACTCCTTTTCATCAGAAGAAATGTCAGATAGTCCTATAGGAACAAGCTTATCGGGAATTATCGGAGGATTGATTACATTAATCATGGCTGTAAGTATCGGGATTGTGATTATGATGTATAAAAGAGTAAGACGTTCCCGAACGATGACGGAAGGCTAATATAGGATATCATTAAGGAATGTGGAAATTATGTCAGAAATGAAGAAAACATTTGGTCAGGTTACGGCGTTGGAGGAATTGGCGGGATTAAATAGCCCGTTTCACCGTATACAAGCCTCTGCGAAAATAATTGTAACCGTAATCTATCTGGTTATGGTGATATCATGGAAACAGGGTGAAGTAAGCGGATTATTGCCGTATATCCTATATCCGGTCATCGTAACAGCATTGGCAGAATTGCCTATTAGATTATTATTCCGGCGTTTGGTAGTAGCGCTTCCATTTACTGTACTAGCAGGTCTTTCTAATCTGTTTCTCAGCCGGGAGATAGTGTTTTCTATTGGAAGCATTGGTATTACGGAAGGAATGATGTCCTTTTGCTCACTTCTAATAAAAAGTTTACTTACAGTAATGGCAGTACTATTATTAATAGCTACAACCCGTATGGATGATTTATCTTATGCGTTACTTCGGTTTCATATCCCCTCTATATTCGTCATGCAATTTATGATGATGTATCGATACCTTTTTGTTCTGATGGAGGAGGCCTCAGTGATGTACCATGCATATATTCTCAGAGCGCCGAGAGAAAAAGGTATCAAACTGAAGGATATGGGACCTTTTATTGGACAATTAGTTATACGAAGCATTGACAGGGCTGAACGGGTTTATCATGCCATGAAATGTCGCGGGTTTAGCGGAAATATTACGCTTTCAGATAACAACAGGATGTCGAAGATGGACTGGCTCTATCTGTTGCTTGTGGGAGGTTTGTTCCTTTTCATGCGTTTGATCAATTTAAGTGAATGGATCGGGCGGATGTATTTTAAAATATTATCCTAAATATACCGATATGATTGGAGTAAAATATGCTGAAGATAGAAAAGCTTAGTGTCAGATATTCAGATGGCAATCAAGTAATTACGAATCTGAGTTTCACTGCCCGGGAGGGCGAGACTGTGGGTATTGTCGGAGCTAATGGCGCAGGGAAGTCAACCCTTCTTTCTGCTATTGTCGGCATACTGCTTCCCAGCGAGGGAAGAATTGAGGTAAACGGAATACCGGTGGACAAGAGAAGTATCAAACAGATACGGGAACAGGTAGGAGTCGTATTTCAAAACCCAGATGATCAGTTGTTTTTATCCAATGTATATGATGATATAGCCTTTGGACTGAGAAATTATGGGGTTGATGAGAAAAGAATAGAAGAAAAGGTTGATCGGGTATTGGAGCAATTGGACGTGGCACGACTTAAGAGAGGCAATTCCCACAAGCTTTCCGGTGGGGAAAAGCGTATCATAGCCATTGCAACCATCCTGGTGATGGAGCCCTCCATTATTCTATTTGATGAACCAACCTCCTTTCTGGATCCGAAGACACGAAGAAAATTAATAGAATTGCTAAAAAGTATTCCTGTCACAAAGCTCATAGCCACACATGATCTGGATATGGCACTGGAACTTTGCGACAGAGTATTAGTATTAAAGGATGGGAAGATATATGCAGAGGGATCGGCGAAGCAAATCCTTGCCGATAAGGATATCATGGAGGAAGCAGGGCTGGAGTTACCCTTTTGCCTGCAGTCTATCCCAGATTAATATAATTCATTCATTACAAGGAATGATCAATGTTAATATCCATACTACCGGAGCGAAAGCCCTCCAAATCCAGTGTGATATAGGAGAAGCCAAGCTCCTTTAATTTTGATACGATCACATCCTGAAGCTCTATGAATTTCATAAAATCACACCGGTCAACCTCTATTCGAAGAATGTCCTGATGTAACCGTAACCGGACATTATAGAAACCAAAAGTCTTAATATATTGCTCCCCGCGGTCAATCCGTTCCAGTATCTTAAAATCAAGTGTGGTTCCATAGGGCAGTCTCGTTGCCAGACAGGGAGCAGATGGTCTGTCCGAAGAGGAAATCCCCAGAGCAGTTGCTGCGGTACGTATCTGTGCTTTCGTAATAGAAAGCTCCAGAAGCGGACTGTGAATTCCCAGTTCCTTTAACGCTTTCATACCGGGACGGTAACTATCTTTATCATCATAATTCGTTCCGTCTATCAGATAGTAATATCCCTCCTGCTGTGCATATTCAATTAAAGTCCGAAAGAGCAGCTTCTTACAACGATAACAGCGATCAATGGGGTTGTGCAATATAGTAGGGTCGGAGAATTCATCTACAGGAATAGTTTTATGGATAGCACCGAAAGTGGAGGCAATTGCCCTGGCTTTCTCCAAATCTCCGTGAGGATGCAGCTTCGTCTCAAATGTCACCGCTAATATTTTATGATTAGTTTTTTTGCCAATTTCACAAGCAATTTTCAGTAACAGACTACTATCAACACCACCGGAGAAAGCAATGCAGATGCCTTCTTCCATATGCTGTTCCATATAAGTCTCCAGAGCTTGAATCGTAGCGGTTGTTTGTATATCCGTTTGCATACTTGACTGTATACTAGTTTGTATACCCTTATGTTTGTTAGAAGAATTCTCAGGTGCAATATGGGATAATGGGTTCATTTGTTCTCTTCCTTTACTGTAAGTATTAATCTTCAAGCTGTTGCTCTGCATAGGATTGAACCATGCGATACATGGATTGATAATCCATATCGGATGCAATACAAAGCGATTTTATATCTTCGAATTCCGGATATAGGTATTGATGTCCATTATAGCTACATACCTTTACAGTACATTGACCATAAGGAGTGGATACCGTATGAGACTCTCTGGAAAGAGTGGAACGCATAACCTCTGTTCTGCGGATTCCGATTGTAGTAGTATGAGTGAACAGAATATCCTCCATAGCCGCTATTTTATCTTCTGCACAGAGGACTCCCATTAGATATGCCGGTCGGTTCTTCTTCATATAAATCGGTGTATAATATACATCCTTCGCTCCACGTTCCAGTAGGAGCTCCATGGCAAAGGATAAGGCTTCCCCGCTACAATCATCGATATTCGCCTCCAGCACCCAGACAGTATCCGTGGGAACGGTTGACATAGTTGAGGTATCTTCTATCAACATGGCACGTAGAATACTAGGTACTTCATATTCACGTTTCCCGCCACCGAGCCCGATCTTCATCACTTTGAAGCTCTGGGGTAAAGTATTGCTAGTTCGAATCGCAGCAACAATTGCCGCTCCAGTAGGAGTTATCAGTTCTCCTTTCATGGATGTGATATGGAGTGGTAACTGATATGCGGAGGAGATGTTCACGACAGCAGGGACAGGGATGGGAAGGATACCGTGCTGACAGCGTATCTGCCCTGTGCCTTCATAAAGCTCGGATACAATAACCTCGGTTATATTCAGGTTATCCAGGCAGATGGCAGTAGCTACAATATCAACGATGGAATCAATGGCACCAACCTCATGAAAATGAACCTCTTCAATGGGTTTTCCATGTGCTTTCGCTTCAGCCTCGGCAACAATACGGAAAATCCTCTTGGCGATTTCCTTTGCATGGGGTGTAATGGAAGAGTGCTCGATAATTTCATTAATATCATGAAGATTACGGTGCTCATGATGACCAAGATGTAAGGTATTATGATTATGTCGTAACGTTGCATGGTCAACATGTAGATCGGCATGAGCATGATCGTGGGTATGATGATCATGATCGTGTTCATGTTCGTGGTTGTATTCGTGGTCATGATTGTGATCATGAGGATGCTCATGAATATGATCATGATTATGATGATGGCTGAGGGTGTGCTCGTGATTATTGACATGATTTTCATTGTTGTCGAGATGATGCTCGTGGGAATGAGAATGTTCATTCCCTTCCAAAATTACATCGAAATCACAGACTTCAATGCTATTTCTAGTCTTTCTGCTTATCACAACACGATATCCATCCACATTCAGACTTTTTAAACCATCCATTAAAACCTTCTGATCTGCACCAAGATCCAACAGCGCAGCGACTGTCATATCACCACTGATACCAGAATAACATTCCAGATATAATTTACTTTTTTTCATAGATTATTCTCACTTTCCGTTTTAATATTTATAGAAATATACTGATTAAACACAAATTATGTATACCGATTATTATATCATTGTAAGAGAAATTTAAGCAATACAAATAAGATTCTGATAGAGGGTTGGGACTGTATATTGTAGAGAAATAAAATAGTGTTGTATGGTACTATGATGGATTTATTATATACTAATCTGTTATATTTGGTTTACTTTCTTCTCTCTACATAGTATAATTAAAAAGCAGTTATACATATGGGAGGGACGGACATTACATGTTAAAAATATTTATTTGCCCACAATGCTATAATTTTCGTATTGTATCAAGAAAGCCGGATGCCACATGTTTTCACTGCGGTTCCTCTTTGAATAAATGTAATTTAGAATATATTGAATACATGAATATGTCAGAAGAAGAACGGATTTCCTTTAAGGAAGATTACAAAAAAAGAATGAAGCTCTACAAGGACAAGCTAGATCATATGCTTCAAGATAAACCTTTAAATGATAGAACCTGATATATGGAAGCATTGACTTCTGTTCTTTGGGTTCTTTTTTATGCTTCAAAAATACCAGCTTATTGATATAGTTATCTCACAAAGCGAATTATCAATTCGCTTTTGTTATGAAAGAGTTGTTGAGAGTAATTATATAGACGCGTATGACTTATGGAGGATATATGGATAAATTAAAGGTACTTCAGGTTAATAAATTGTACTATCCACATACCGGAGGAATTGAGAAAGTAGTGCAGCAATTAGCTGAGGGATTGAAGGACAGAACTGATATGGAGGTTCTTGTATGTCAGGAACGAGGACGATCCCTTATAGAGAACGTCAATGGAGTAACGGTTCGAAGAGCGGGAAGCCTTGGCGTACTATTTTCACTTCCGATTTCATTCCCGTTTCTATGGAAATTAAGGAAACTGTCGCGTAGTATGGATGTGTTACATTTTCATACACCATTTCCGCTTGGAGATTTAGGCTGTCTTTTGTCTGGTTTTAAAGGAAAGGTTATTGTATGGTGGCATAGTGATGTGGTTCGACAGAAGAAGTTAATGAAATTCTATCGACCTATCATGGAAAAATTTTTAAAAAGAGCAGATGTTATCATAGTTGCTACCCAGGGGCATATTGATGGTTCTGATTATCTGCCACAATATCGAGATAAATGTGTTATTATTCCATATGGGGTAGATCAGGTAATTGAAAAGAAAGCGGATGAATATATAATAAATCAGTCAAAAGAAAAAAAGAAAGATAAAATCAATCTATTATTTGTAGGAAGATTAGTATATTATAAAGGCTGCGAAGTGTTATTGGAAGCATTTCGTTCCGTAACCGGAGCTGAACTTACCATAGTAGGAACAGGAGACCTAGAGGAAACCTTAAAGAGACAGGCGAAGGCTGACGGAATTGATGATAGAGTTCATTTTCTAGGAGCTGTTGACGACGAGCAATTAGATAGAGCATTTGCTGACTGTGATGTATTAATCCTTCCCTCTGTCTTAAAAAGTGAGGCTTTCGGATTGGTTCAAATAGAAGCTATGGCATATGGAAAACCTGTGATTAATACACAGCTTCCTAGTGGTGTTCCTTATGTAAGTATTGATGGTGAGACCGGTCTTACAGTTCCACCAAGTGATGCTGAGGCTTTAGCAAAGGCAATGCAGTGGATGGTCGATCATGAAGAAGAGAGACTTCAGATGGGTAGAAAAGCCAGAGAAAGAGTAAAAGAATGTTATCGCACCGAACAAATGCTGAATCAGGTATTCCAAGTCTATAATAAGGTAATAAGATAATGTGATGAGTGAATATAGTAATACTCCAAATGTTTACAAAGAAATAATGATAGTTTATGTTGTATTTCAATTCATTGTTAGTTATAATTTACTATAGTTTTATTTATCGACATAAATCACAGGAAATGAGGAATTGCTTTGAAGATTTCTTTTGACGCTCAATTGCTGATGAAGGGTGAAAAGACCGGGATTGGCTGGTGTGCGGAAAATATATTACAAAGAATGCCCCAATATCAAAATGATTTTGAGTTGAATTGCTTTACATTGGGCTACAATAAAGAACAGTTAACCTGTGTTGATAAATACCAGAAGCTGGGGTATAAAATCAATCGATGTCATTGGTTTCATGATGTAATATATCGATTGATCTGGAGTCTAATACCCATACCATATTCCATGTTTTTTCCGAAGAAGACGGATATTACCGTATTCTTTAATTATGTAGTTCCACCGGGAGTGAGAGGACGAAGAGTAACCTTTGTCTATGATATGGCATATAAATCATGCCCTGAGACAGTTCGTAAGAGAACGAAGGACATGCTGAATATCGCATTAAAAAGATCCTGTAAGAGAGCAGATAAAATAATTACAATATCAGAATTCAGTAAAAGTGAGATTACGCGTTATTTAGGAATCCGGGAGGATAAGATTGTAGTTATGCCTTGCGGAGTTGATTTTATGAAATATCATCCGAACTATACTGATGAAGAAGTTGTTGCTATTACAAAGAAATATGGAGTTCCGGATGATTATCTTTTATATCTGGGAACACTGGAACCAAGGAAAAATATTACAAGGCTTATTCAAGCTTATGCAAGTTTGAAAGAAACAACCTCGGATCTTCCTAAGCTTGTGCTGGCTGGACGAAAGGGTTGGATGTATGACAGTATCTTTGAGATAGTGAAGGAATTACAGATAGAAGAGGATGTGATTTTTACCGGATATATCGATCCAGAGGATGCGCCTATCTTAATGAAAGGGGCCTTAGCATTTCTATTTCCTTCTATTTATGAAGGCTTTGGCATGCCACCACTTGAGGCTATGGCATGCGGAACCCCGGTACTTGTATCCAATGTTGCCTCGTTGCCGGAAGTTGTTGGAGATGCAGCAGTATTGGTAGATCCATTGTCAGTAGATAGTATTCGGGAGGGTATAGCATCCTTATTACATAATGAAAAATTACGATTTGAATTATCGCAAAAAGGAATAGAAAGAGCGCAAACCTTTACCTGGGAAAAATCTGTTGAAGTTATCAACGAAGTATTACAGGATTGGGATGTCACTAGGGGGAACTGATTTTGAAAATCGCATTTGATGCCCAACTATTATTTGAAAAGCAAAAAACCGGAATAGGATGGACAGTAGAGCATCTGTTGAAACATATGATAGTAGAAGATGATAATGAATATAGTTTGAATTATTTTTCTCTCCATCACAGGAAAGAGAAAAATCAAATTATAAGTAAATATAAGAATATGGGATATCAAGCAAATGCTTGTGGTTGGCTTCATAATGTTGTTTATCGTAGAATATGGGATAAGCTGCCGATTCCTTATTCCTTGATCTTCGGAAAGCAGAATCAGATAACACAATTCTTTAATTATGATGTCCCTCCGGGAGTTAGTGGAAAAGCAGTAACCTTTATCTACGATATGGTATATAAAGCGTTTCCCGAGACCATAAGCAAGGAAACCTATAATATGTTGGATCATAATTTATCCAGAGCCTGTGATAAGGCAGATCATATTATTACGATATCAGAATTCAGTAAAAAAGAGATAATAAAATATATGCATATACCGGAAAGTAAGATATCGGTAATGCCTTGTGGAGTAGATCATTGTGTATTCCGTTCGAATTATTCTGTCGAAGAAGTGCTTAAAGCAAAACGTAAATACGGGATACAACAGGATTACATACTTTATCTGGGAACCTTGGAACCTAGAAAGAATATAGAAACTCTTATTGAAGCGTATGCAAAATTAATAAATGAAAGCAACAACTGTCCTAAGCTGGTTATAGCAGGGAAAAAGGGCTGGTTATATGATAGAATATTTGAAAAAGTTCATAACCTGCAATTACAGGATCATATTATCTTTACCGGTTATGTAGATACAGAGGATGTACCCTTATTGCTAAAGGGAGCCATGATTTTTGTCTTTCCTTCAATATACGAGGGCTTTGGTTTACCACCATTAGAAGCAATGGCATGTGGTACACCGGTCATCACATCCAATACGGCTTCGTTACCGGAGGTAGTTGGTGATGCTGGAATTCTGGTTAATCCTTATTCTGTAGATGAGATTTGTGATGCCATGAAGAAGGCTATTAATGATGAAGAATTAAGAAACAAGATAAGAGAGATTGGGATATTGCATTCTAAAAATTTTTCATGGAAAGTATCAGCAACTAAACTAGCTAAAATTTATTCGAATTTATTATAAAAAGGTGAGTAGATGAAAACAATAAAGGAACTTTATTCATATAGACAAATGATATATAGCTTAGTTAAAAGGGACTTAAGAGGACGGTATAAGGGATCTGTATTAGGATTTCTTTGGACATTTATTAACCCTTTATTACAACTAGCTGTATATACCCTAGTTTTTTCTGTAATAATGAAAACAGGTATCGAAAGGTTCTACTTGTTTTTATTTGTAGGATTAGTGCCTTGGATGTTTTTTAGTACATGTTTAACTGGGGGAGCTAGTTGCATAATGGCTCAACAGGATATGGTTAAAAAAATATATTTTCCAAGAGAAGTGTTGCCCATATCTTACGTAATAAGCCAATTTATTAATATGTTATTAACGTTTATTATAATATTTTTAGTTGTAATTATATCGGGAATAGGTATTAATTTTATTGCTGTCTTATATTTACCTGTAATAATGCTTGTGGAATTCATTTTAGCATTAGGAGTTGCAATGCTTGTGTCTGCTTTGACTGTTTATTTTAGAGATCTAGAGTATATTCTGGGTATAATTAGTATGGCGTGGATGTATTTGACACCTATTATTTATTCTGAGGATTTTGTCCCTAAAGAGATTAAACCTATTTTTAACCTGAATCCAATGAAACCAATTATAACAGCTTATCGAGATATTCTTTACTATAAACAGATTCCACAGATAGGTACATTATTGCATGCCTTTTTATTAGGGGTAGTTGTATTGATTTTGGGGAGCTTAGTTTTCTCCAAATTAAAAAGACACTTTGCGGAGGAATTATAAGATTATGAAAATTGGTAATGCAATAGAAGTAAATAATGTAAAAAAGAAATTTAAAGTATATTATGATAAAGGTAGGAGCTTAAAAGAAAAAGTATTATTTCGAAATCGAAATAGATATGAAGTACGTTGGGTACTTAATGGTATTAGCTTTGAGGTTAAAAAGGGAGAAGCGATTGGCTTAATTGGTCAGAATGGATGTGGAAAAAGTACAACTTTAAAGCTACTTACTAGAATTATGTATCCTGATGAAGGATCAATAGAAATGAAAGGCAGAGTATCAAGCTTAATTGAACTCGGAGCTGGATTTCATCCTGATATGAGCGGAAGGGAGAACATATATACAAATGCTTCTATTTTTGGCTTAACAAAAAAAGAAATTGATGATCGAATGAAAGATATTATTGAATTTTCGGAATTAGAAGAGTATTTAGATAATCCTGTGCGAACTTATTCATCTGGAATGTACATGAGGCTTGCATTTTCTGTAGCAATAAATGTTGATGCCGATATTTTATTAATTGATGAGATCTTAGCAGTCGGTGATACGAATTTTCAAGCAAAATGTTTTAATAAACTTCGAGAAATGAAATCTAAAGGTATGACAATAGTGATTGTATCACATTCCTTAAGTCAAATTGAGCAAATATGCGATAGGACTATTTGGATACAAGAAGGTTTAATAAGATCAGAAGGTACTCCAAGAACAGTACACCCAGAGTATATGGATTTTATGGGGCAAAAGAGACAAGAAAATATTGAAAAACTTGAGAAAAAAAACATAATTAATAAAAGTAATGATGAAAAGAATGACAATAAAAAGGTAGTAGATAAAAATAGCTCTGATGCAGATGAAGTAAATAATCTTTCTAAAGATGATCAGAATATATCAGAAAATAAACGATGGGGAAACGGAAAGGCTAGAATTTCCGCAATTAGAACGATAAACTCTGAAAAAAAACATCAAATGGTCTTTGCCTCAGGAGAAGCCTTTATACTTCAAATTGACTATAATGTACATGAAACAGTAAAAGATGCTGTATTTGGTATAGCTATCTATAGAAGTGATGGAATACATTGCTATGGTGTGAATACTAAAATTGATAATCTAGATGAATTCGATCTTATTCGGAGTGGTACAGCAGAGATTAGATTCCATGATTTTAATTTACTACCAGGTGAGTATTACATAGATGTAGCAATTGAAAGTGATAATGGAACTCCTGTAGACTACTACAAGCAGGCTCATAAAGTACAAGTATATTCATCAATAAATGATGTCGGCATTGTTAGATTGAATCATGAATGGAATATTCATACATAAATAAGATAAGAATTAGAATTACTTACGATAAGATGAGGGAAGCATATGAAAATAGCAATCACTACAGTTCAAGCTCCGTTTATTACTGGAGGTGCTGAATTTTTAGCTAATAATTTAAAAGATGCATTAATAAGAAGAGGACATCAAGCAGAGATAATATCAATTCCGTTTATGGATAGTCCATGTGAGTTAATCGAAGATCATATTGTTGCTTCGAGACTATTTGACTTATCATATTCATGGGCTGGAAAAATTGATTTATGTATTGGATTGAAATTTCCTGCATACTATATTCCACATCCAAATAAAGTGATTTGGGCATTACATCAGCATAGAGCGGCATATGATTTATTTGATACAGAATATAGTAATTTAAAAAATGATACTGAAGGAAGAAGATACAGAGATATAATCACAAATGCGGATAATCTATATCTAAAAGAGGCTAAAAGGATATATACTATAGCTGCTAATGTATCTAGACGTATGGAAAAGTATAATAATCTGCAATCAATTCCCTTATATCATCCATGCCCAGATATGGATAAATTCTATTGTGACGAATGCGAGGATTATATTTTAATGCCTAGTAGGATAAATATAACTAAGCGTCAGCTGTTGGCAATTGAAGCAATGACTTTATCAAAAACGAATACAAAACTTTATATTATGGGAAAAGCAGATGCTGAATATGAAAAAAATCGTATGCTTTCTTTTATAAAAGAATGTAAGTTGCAAAATAAGATTAAATATTTTGATTATGTATCGCAAGAAGATAAATTTAAACTATATGCAAAAGCAAAAGCAATTCTATTTATTCCATTAGATGAGGATTATGGGTATATTACTCTTGAAGCTATGGCAGCTTCGAAGCCGATTATTACAGCAAAAGACAGTGGAGGTCCTTTAGAGTTTGTCGTAGATAATAGGAATGGAATGATTGTAGAATCAACTCCTACAGAGATTGCTAAGGCTTTTGATTATATAGCTTCTTCAACATCGATGTATATAGAGATGGGGAAACAATCCAAATTACATCTTCAGGAAATGAATATAACCTGGGATAAAGTGGTAAAGGAGTTGATTAAGTAATGAACAAAACTTCAAAAAAAATAGAGAAAATTATCAGTGAAATCGAGCATACTAATATATCATTAAAAGAACATACTGATGAGAAAAAAACAGTATCACAAGTTATAGATATACTCCTAAACAAGGATCAAGATAGGAATTCGCTTGATTATAACAATCAAAATATCAATAAGAATGATATTAAACATGGATTTGATATGCATGAGTTATCATTATGGAAAGATAAAAATAATCAATTATATAAAGTAGATTATTATCGAAGTATCTACTCCAATAGAAGATTCTTATCTAAACCTATTATTTTCTTTAAAAGGGTAGTTCGAAAGGTTATGCGATTTTTATTGGAACCTATTGTTAATGATCAGAATGAATTTAATGCTTCTGTAACTGCTTCAATAAATGCTCTTTATAATAATACCATTGTTACAGAATCATTTATGTCAAATAATCAAATTGAATTAGCAAAAATCTCATCATTACAAAACAATGTGGATAATATACAGACAAAAATACAAGAACTGGATTTAATCAATAATAAATTGGAAGTTTTGAACAAAATCAATGAACAACTGCAAGAATATAAATTGCTAAGCAAACAGATAGATGATCTTAGTATGATTAACAATAAACTACAAGAAATTGTAAAATTACAAAATGATGAGATAAATATATTAAAGGATAAAGTAGATGAGCAAGTTAAAATAAATTATAATTTAGAAGGAAAAATAAATGAGATTGATGTAGATAACGTTGTTAAAACGTTGGAAGATAGTATAAGTAATTCAATTGATTTAGTAGAAAGAAAAATAGATAATACTGAATTATGGTTCTTAAGAACACTAAAAGAGCAATTTAAAGAACCAAAATTTAAAGAACCTGATGGAACAAAGAAGAGTTTAATTGATGATAACAAAAAAGTTATACAAAAAGTTGAAGAAGACACTTATTCAGCTATCGATTATTTTTCATTTGAAAATCATTTCAGAGGCTCACGTAGTGCTATAAAAAAATCACAAGAGATATATATTGATTATTTTACAAATAAAGGTGAGATAATTGACTTGGGGTGCGGACGAGGAGAGTTTTTGGAATTATTGCAGGAAAAAGGTATTCAGGTAACAGGAGTTGACGCATATGCTGAATTTGTTGAATACTGTAAAGCTAAAGGACTTAATGCTATACAGGCAGATGCTATAACCTATATCAATAGTCTTGAAAATGATTCAATAGGCGGAATATTTGCATCACAATTGGTAGAACATTTAGAAACAAATCAATTAGTTCAACTGTGCCAAGATGCATATAAGAAATTAAAGTTTGGTGGTTATTTTATTTTAGAGACACCAAATCCAACTTCATTGTCAATATTCATGAATGCTTTTTATATTGATCCATCACATAATAAACCTGTACATCCTAAAACACTGGAATATTTTATGCAACAATCTGGATTTAAAGATATAGAAATAATATATACAGAGCAGAGCAAAGTGGGATATCAATTGCCATTGCTAAATGGGGAGAACATCAGTAACCTTAGCGAGTTTAATGATGGTATTAATTGTATTTCGAACATTATTTTTGGTAGTCAGGATTATGCTATTATCGCAAAAAAATAGAAAATCGAAATGATATACTAGAATAACAAATGATAGGAGTTAAGGATATGAAAATAGCGGTTGTGGGGCCTAGCCCTGTTCCATTTACTATAGGTGGTGCTGAAAATCTTATATGGGGATTGTGTAATACAATTAATCAAAAAACTCCCCATCAAGCTGAGCTTATAAAGTTACCATCAAAAGAGCTTGATTTTTGGAGTTTAATTGAGAATTACTATGCTTTTTATAACTTAGATTTGAATCACTTTGATTTAGTTATTTCAACAAAGTATCCCTCATGGATGGTGCGCCATAGAAATAGCATATGTTATATGGTTCATACCTTAAGGGGTTTATATGACACTTATCATTTTATGAAAATGCCAGATAATGTTGAAAAGGGAAATGAAAAAATCGACAAAATACTTAATTATATGGATAGTAACTCAAACCCTAATTCGTTAGATGAATTCTTTTCTATGTTATTTGATCTTAAAGATAATTCATTTGATGTACCCGCCGAGTACTTTGCGTTTCCAGCGCCATTTATACGTAAAATTATACATTATATGGACAGGTTTGGACTATCTCAACAAGGTGTAAGAAAAATATGTGCTATCTCTGAAACTGTTAAAAGAAGAAAGGAATATTATCCTCCAAACGCAGATGTAGAGGTAGTATACCCTCCTTCAACATTAACTGAATATACATCCGGAGAATATCAATACGTATTTATGATAAGCAGACTGGATGCTCCAAAACGTATTGATATGCTGATCGAGGCTATGAAATATGTTAAAAGCAATGTGAGATTACTTATTGCTGGAACTGGTCCTCAAGAAGCACAACTTAAAAAATTAGCAGCAGATGATAAAAGAATAGAATTTCTGGGATATGTTAATGATGAAGATGTAGAAAAATACTATTCAAATAGTTTAGTTATCCCTTATTTCCCTTATGATGAGGATTATGGCTTAATAACTATTGAAGCAATGCTACATAAAAAACCTGTAATAACTACAGTTGATGCGGGAGGGCCAACTGAATTTGTAATTAACAAAGAGACAGGATTTGTAACAAAATTTGATCCTAAAGCTATTGCTGAAAAAATTGATTATTTCGCAAATAATCCCTCTGAAGCCAAAAGAATGGGTATTAATGGGTATAATAAAGTTAAGAAAATGACTTGGGATAATATGGTATGTGAGTTGCTAAGTAATATTGATGACTTACCATTGAGATATGTAAATTCAGTACAGCATATAAATAAAAAAAGAAAGAAAATTACTGTTACTTCTACGTTCCCTATATATCCACCACAAGGAGGCGGCCAAGTCAGAACATATCAATTATATAAGAATTTATCAAAAAAATATGATATAGATATTATATCATTAACCAATGAGGACCAAAAGAGATTTAATAACATGATAGCCAATGGACTAAGAGAAAACAGAATACCTAAAAGTGGATCTCATCAAAGACTTGAATATGAGATGGAAAAAAAAGTGGGTTTTGTTGTAAGCGATATTGCAAATCTTGAGTTAATTAGTGAGTCTGCTTCTTATTGTAATGAATTACAGAATTCAATAAAGAACAGTGAAGTTATAATATTGTCTCATCCATATCTCTTTAATGAAGCAAAAAAATATATTAAGGATGATCAAATAATTATTTATGAAGCGCAGGATGTAGAGTATTTGATAAAAAAAGAAATGCTTCCTAAAAATGAAACCACGAAAAAATTACTTCAAAAATTATATAGTGTAGAAAAAGAATGTTGCGAAGTTAGTAGATTTATTATGACATGTTCGGAAAAAGATAAGAAAGATCTAAGTGAGTTATATAATATTTCATTAGATAAAATTATAGTAGTACCAAATGGAGTTGACTGTAAAGCTACAACATTTACTTCAATGGAGCAGCGGATTGAAAATAAGAAGGTTTTAGGATTAGCTAATGAGAAAATTGGTTTATTTATGGGAAGCTGGCATAAACCTAATTTAGAAGCAGCTGAAGAAATAATTAAAATAGCATATAAATGTCCTGATGTAAAATTTTTGCTTATGGGAAGTCAATGTGCATATTTTGAAAAGAAAAAGTTGCCATCAAATGTTGGTTTGTTAGGTGTAGTTGGCGAAGAGACAAAAAGTAGGATATTTTCAGTTGTTGATTTTGCTTTAAACCCTATGTTATCAGGCTCTGGAACTAACTTAAAAATGTTTGATTATATATCAGCCGGTATTCCGGTAATAACAACTGAATTTGGATCAAGAGGAATTGATTCTAAAGATGCTATTATATTAGCAGAAATAAATGAAATGCATATAACTATTAATAATTTAGATATTCACACATTAAGTAAAATGGTGTGTAAATCAAGACAATATGTGGAAAGTAATTTTGACTGGAGTAAAATTTCTAGTGATTTAATAATAAAATTAAGCGAAATAATTAGTTAGAGGAGTTAGAAATGATTTATTTAAAAAAATACAAAATGGATTATATATGTATATTTATTATAGTATTATTGAGCTTTGTATTCTTATATTTTTTCTTTGACCTATCTCAAATGGATATTAATGTACCATTATTTTATAATGGTGATGATTCTTTCATGGGGTTAAGTAGTACAAAAATGTTAAAAGATGGCAATAGTATACTAGTTAGCGATTATATGGGTGCTCCATTCGGTACAGAAAGGTATGATTATTATTCTTTATTAACGTATAATTTTGATAACTTAATTACTAAAATGTTAGTTAGTATAACGAATAATGCAGGTATGACATATAATATACAATATCTGTTATTATTTCCTTTTATAGCAATTATTAGCTTTTTAGTTATGAGAAATCTTAATATATGTTATTATATATCAGTTTTTGGCTCACTAACATTTTCCTTTTTACCATTCATATTTTTAAGAAATCAAGCTCATATTGTTTTAAGCCAATATCAATTTATTCCGCTATCTATTCTGTTATGTATTTGGTTATATAATGATGATGAATTATTTAATATCAAAAAATTTTTTAAATATAAGCGTAATCTTATAACATTGCTGTTTTTGCTATTAATAACAAATAATGGCATAGCGTACTATCCATTCTTTACATGCTTTTTTTTAATAATTACTGGCTTATCAAAATCGCTTAAGAACAAGAAATTTAAAGGCATTAAACAAAGTTTAAGTATGATTGCAATCATAGTTACTATATTAATTATAAATTTACTACCTAGTTTATATTATACTATGAAAAATGGTACAAATGAAGTGGTTGCACATAGATCCAAAATTGAAGCAGAAATATATGGTTTAAAAATTACCCAGTTTTTTTTACCCAATAAATCTTTAGGTATATCAAAAATAGATGATTTAATTACTTATTATGGTAATAATGCGCCTTTACCTAATGAAGGTTCTGAGCATTTAGGTGTAATAGGATGTATAGGATTAATTATTTTACTATTATCAATTTTTATTAAATCATTTAATGAAAAAAAAGATTTAGAACAGATTAAATTATTATCTGAATTAAATATATTTGCAATACTATTAGGAACTATTGGTGGTTTAGGCAGTATATTTTCTCTGGGAATTTCATCTAGCATAAGAGCTTATAATCGAATATCTATTTTTATTGCATTTATATGTATTCTTACTGTTTGTCTTATATTAAATTATATATATAAGAAACATTTAAAACCATTTATTTTTTATCCTATTGTTACTTTAATTTTTTTATTTAGCATATATGAGCAATATCCTGATATAAAACCTAATTATAAATACGCAAAAGAAACGTTTTATAGTGATAAGAATTTTATTAAGGATATTGAAACTTCTGTATCTAGTAATGCTATGATATTCCAATTACCATATCATCAATACCCAGAAAGTGGACCTGTAAATGCAATGAACGACTACCATTTATTCACAGGATATATTCATTCAAAGAATTTAAAGTGGAGTTATGGTGGGATGAAAGGTAGAATATCTGACTTATGGAATCAGAAAATATCTTCATTAGATATTCAAAGTATGGTTAAATATATCTCAATCGTAGGATTTGAAGGAATATATATAGATAAAAGAGCTTATACCATAGAAGATTATACTCAATTAGAAAATGAATTAATGAATATTTTAGATACAGAACCTATTTATAGTGAAAATGAGCAATTATGCTTTTTTAACATGAGAGATTTTAATAAAGAGTATTATTCAATGTATGAAGAAGATGAAATTAGTAAATTAAAAGAGAAAATACTTAATATGAATTATATTAAGTTAGGAAAAGGTTTTTCTGGAATAGAAGGTGATAGGCCAAATCAATGGATGTGGACATCGAATGATGCTGAATTAATAATTTTTAATTCATCACCTGAGAAGAGACAATTTAATATGAATTTCTACATCTCATCCTCGACAGATCAAAAATCTAGTTTAAATATTCGAGTTAACGATACTGAATTTAATTATTATATAGATTTAAATGGTATCAGAATTGATGAAATGATAATACTTAATCCGGGTGAAAATATAATAAGAATATCTACCAATGCTCCACAAGTATATGCACCACAAGATCCAAGAGAGCTATATCTAAGGATTACAGATTTCTATAATATGTATGATGATGATATATTAATAAAATAAATATCATTCTAATATGGATTTTCTTTTATAGTACAAGTTTAACAATTCTCTAATATATATTTATCTTCTGTGCAAGAAATAAGACTATTAGAAATTTATTACATTGATATATATGAGTTTTTACAATATAATAAGTTAAAACATAATGTATAAGTTTTTGAATGTTTGACGATCTCTTTCAGGTAAATCATATCCCGGACAGTTTGATTTTCCAATTTTAGAGAAGCTGTAATAAAAATCTAACGATAAAGAAGATGAAACTTCTTGCATTGATAACGAGCATACATGTATAATGAGCAGAATAAGGTGTAAGCTTTGCAGTATAGCAAAATATGAATTATATCATATCATCAAAATAGTAATATTTGATAAAACTAGAAGACAAATTGAGATATAAGATTAATTGTATAAAGCCATTAAATTCGTACGAATATGAAGTAAATAGTTTATATTAATTTTAAATCAAGTATAGGAAATACGAGGAGGACACAATAAAACATGAAGGTAGTCATCTTAGCAGGTGGATTTGGGACAAGAATTTCTGAGGAATCACAATTTAAACCAAAGCCTATGATTGAAATTGGAGGAAAACCGATACTGTGGCATATAATGAAAGAATATGCTCATTATGGATTTGATGATTTTATTATTTGTGCTGGATATAAGCAGTACGTAATAAAAGAATGGTTTGCCGATTATTATTTACATAATAGTGATATGACATTTGATTTTAGAAATGGTCAGAATGAAATGATAGTACATGAATCTCATATGGATGCCTGGAGAGTTACTGTTGTAGATACTGGATTAAATACGATGACAGGTGGTAGAATAAAGAGAATACAGAAGTATGTTGGTGATGAACCGTTTATGATGACATACGGAGATGGTGTTTGTGATGTAGATATATCGAAGCTTTTAGAATTTCATAAATCGCATGGGAAAATAGCCACTTTGACAGCAGTATTACAGGAACAGCAAAAAGGTGTGTTAGATATCGGCGGAGATAATGCTGTAAAATCATTCAGAGAAAAAAATATGTCAGATTGTGCTCCCATAAATGCGGGTTATATGGTGTTGCAACCAGAAATATTTAATTATATTGAAGGTGATCAGACAGTGTTTGAAAAAGAACCATTAATGTCGCTTGTGGAAAAGGGCGAATTAATGTCATATATGCATAAGGGATTTTGGCAGTGCATGGACAATGCGAGAGAAAAAGAAATGCTGGAGAAAATGCTTGAATCAGATAAGGCACCATGGAAGAAATGGGAGAACTAGGAGTGAAATATATGCCAGGAAAGAAGAAGGTTAGTATTGTTATTCCTTCTTATAATGAAGAGGATAACATTAGACCAATAACTGAGGCTGTTAAAAATGAAATTGAGAATAATTTATCTGAATATGATTATGAAATAATAATTATCGATAATAACTCTCAGGACAATACAAGAGCTATTATACGTTCTCTTTGTGCTGAAGATAAGAAAGTTAGGGCGATTCTTAATGAAAAAAATTTTGGCCCAGATAATTCGCCATATTATGGATTAATGCAAGCTTCTGGGGACTGTGCTATTCTATTTTGTGCAGATTTTCAAGATCCACTTGAAATGATTCATAAAATGGTAAGAGAATGGGAAAATGGTTACACTGTTGTTACAGCAGTGAAAACGGAAAGTCAGGAAAATAAGCTGGTTAGATTTTTTAGAACCATATATTATAGACTTATTAAAAGAATATCTAGTATAGATATTATAGAACACTTTACCGGATTCGGCTGCTATGATAAGAAATTTCTGGATATTATGAGAAGTTTAGATGATCCTGTTCCTTTTTTACGCGGAGTGGTAGCAGAATTTGCAGGTAATAGAAAAACCATAGAATATGAACAGCAAAAACGCAGAGCTGGAAAGAGTCATATAGGATTTTTTACTTTATACGATATGGCTATGAGAAGTTTTACATCATATACAAAGGTTGGTCTAAGAATGTGTACCTTCTTTGGTTTTGGAACGGCTGCTGTAAGTCTTATTATCGCGCTAGTGTATTTAATTATAAAGTTAATAATGTGGGACGAATTTGAGTTTGGTATTCCAGTTATATTAGTTGGAATGTTTTTTATAGGAGCGGTACAACTTATTTTTCTAGGATTTATTGGAGAATATATTTTAACGATGAATCAAAGAAGTATGAAAAGACCTCTTGTGATAGAGCATGAGCGTATAAATTTTGATGTTGACGATAATAACGATTAAATTATCAACATAAATATAAGGACAAGCTTTATTGCTTATTGCTACATAACATAAATGAATATGATATGAAAGATTATGGAATAATGCTGCTTTAGCGGAAAAGAGGGCCGTATAAATGGGAAATGCATTTGAAGGCTTAAGAGTACTTGTAACAGGAGCCACAGGACTTATAGGAAGCTATTTAGTTAGAAGACTCCTTAGTGAGGGGGCTATAGTAATTGCCACTGGCAGAAAAGAAGAAAAGCTTAAATATGTATTTAAGGAATTTGTTGAGAATTCAAAATTAATATTGTATGCATTCAATATATCCTATGGAATACCGGATGATCTTGGAGAATTGGATTATGTTTTTCATGCAGCTAGTCCGATATCAGGGGATGAAATAAAAGATAAACCGGTAAATACAATAGAAGCAAATATATTTGGTACTCGTAATTGTCTTGAATATATAAAAAAACAAGGAGAAACTTGCGGAAAAAAAGGGAAAGTAGTGATATTTTCTTCTGCAACTGTATATGGAACATCATTAAAAAACATTGGACATGATTTAATAGTAAATGAAGAAAATACTGATAATGCGGAAGTTTTAAGCGGTTTAAGCACACCATACTCAGAATCAAAACGAATGGTAGAGGTTATGGCATATGCTTATTATAGGCAATATGGGGTAGATGTAGTTGTGTCTCGAATAAGTTATGTATATGGATATATAAGAAATTATCCCAAAACTGCTTTTTATGAGTTTATTAATAACTATATAAATAATAAAGATATAGTTATTAATAATGGAGGAATGGCAAGAAGGGACAATATATTTGTTGAAGATGTCATTAATGGTTTGTTACTTATCGCCAAGAATGGGATTAGTGGAGAAGCTTATAATATATCTTCAAATGGAGAAAAAAATAATTATTTGGCAATAGATGAGATTGCAGAAGTGATAATTGAACAAGGTAAGCTGATTAGACATAACAATTCTAAAGTTATAAAAAAACAGCCGAACTTAATACGTTTACCAGGAATACAGATATCAAATGAAAAGATAAAAAGCCTGGGATGGGAAGTAAATACTGATATATATGATGGTATAAAAAATATAATTATGGCATTTTATAAGGAGAAAGATATCGATGAGTAAGTGGAATACAGAAAAAGAAGCAAGGGAGTATATTAAAAAACTAGTTGCAGATTATTATCATGATTTTAAAGAACCTACAGAAAGTAAGTTGGGATTTAAACCAGGAGATCGTATTAGTTATGCATCTCGAGTATACGATGAGAAGGAAATGCAAAGTCTAACTGATGCAATGTTGGACTTTTGGCTTACAACTGGAAGATTCTCTGAGGAGTTTGAAAAGAGGTTTGCTGAATGGATTGGAGTAAAGTATGTACATTTAGTTAATAGTGGTTCCTCAGCTAATTTAATTGCATTCACCATATTAACAGCACCTGAGTTAGGCGAACGTCAGATTAAGCGTGGCGATGAGGTTATCACAGTAGCATGTAGTTTCCCTACAACTGTAACACCTATGCTACAGTATGGTGCCGTTCCAGTGTTTGTTGATGTAACTGTACCTCAGTATAACATTGATGTTACAAAACTTGAGGACGCGCTTTCTGAGAAAACTAAAGCCGTGATGATTGCTCATACACTTGGTAATCCTTTTGATTTGAAGGTAGTTAAGGAATTCTGTGATAAGAACAATTTATGGCTTATTGAAGATAACTGTGATGCTCTAGGGACTCAGTATACTATTGATAACGAGACGAAATACACCGGTGCTTGGGGAGATATTGGAACTTCTTCATTTTATCCTCCGCACCATATGACGATGGGCGAGGGTGGTTGCGTTTATACCAACAATCCGAAATTGCATAAGCTCATTCTATCATATAGAGACTGGGGACGTGATTGTATATGCCCATCTGGTCATGATAATTTCTGTGGACATCGATATGATGGACAATTCGGAGAACTTCCTCAAGGCTATGATCATAAGTATGTATACAGCCACTTTGGATATAATCTTAAAGTCACTGACTTACAAGCAGCTGTTGGTGTAGAACAACTTAAAAAGTTCCCTTCTTTTATTGAGAGAAGAAGGTATAACTGGGATAAGTTATACAATGCTTTGAAGTCTATTTCTGATAAAATTATTTTACCTGAGCCAACAGATAACAGTAAGCCCTCTTGGTTTGGTTTCCTGATTTCGGTAAAACCCGAAACAGGGATCATGAGAAATGATGTAACTAAATATATTGAGGATCATAATATTCAAACACGTTTACTTTTTAGTGGAAATCTTATTAAACATCCCTGTTTTGACCCAATTCGTGGTACTGATGCTTACAGAGTGGTTGGTGATTTGGAATACACAGAGTTTATTATGAATAACACATTTTGGGTAGGAGTATATCCTGGTATGACAGATGCAATGATTGATTATATGGCAAAGATCATTATTGAAGCGATTGAAGCAGCAAACAATTAGGTATTAAAACCATCATTAGTACAAATTTATTAATAATATTACTACTATGATAAAAAAGAAAGGGAATATGATGTTTTCATGAAAAACATCATACAAGGTATGTATGAATCGAATAAAGATTTTAGATTGCACTTTGAGAGATGGTGGCTTTGCATTAGAAGATGCAGACAAAAATGGAGCAGAAACCAAAACGTTCCAGAGAGGTGATAGAGATAAAATTGCAAATTACATTGTTGAATCTAATGTTGAAATTGTTGAATTAGGTGCTATTGAAGTGTCTGATTGCGATAAAAAGGGATTTGCAATATATCAAAACATGGAAGAAATATCATCTATAATACCACATAAAAGAAGAAATAATCAATTATTTGCTGGATTTTATAGAGGACCAGATATAGATACATCTTCTATTCCTTCTTGGGACGAATCAAAACTTGATATTACAAGAATATGCTTAAGATATTCTGAGTTAAAAAAATCATTAGAGTTTTCAAAGGATTTGTCTAAAAAGGGTTATAAAGTTTTTTTACAGCCTATGGTAACAGTAAGATATTCAGATGCAGAGCTACAAATGGTCTTAAATGCGGCAAACGAGATGGATGCATATGCTGTTTATTTTGTTGATAGTTATGGTTATATGACACCAGAGGATGTGATTAAGTATTTTACTTGGTTTAATGAAACATTAAAACCTAGTATACATATAGGTTTTCATGCACACAATAATATGGAGATGGCATTATTAAATGTAATTACATTACTTAATATTGATACTGATAGGAAGATTATAATTGATTCATGTGCAACAGGGATGGGTCAAGGCACAGGTAATTTGCAATCCGAAGTGATTCTAAATTATATGAATGCAAATTATAATTGCAATTATAATGTTGATAAAATGTATCAAGCATGTGAAATAGTAGATGAATTTAATATTAATAGATTATGGGGTTATTCAATACCACGATATATTGCTGCAAATAATAAAACAGCATACAAATATGCGATAGAATTACAAGATAAATATCAAATGTCTTATTCAGAAATTGACCAGATTCTATCTAACATACCTGATGATTTAAGATTTAGATATACTGTAGAAAACACTAAAGAACTTTTGAGAAGACTGGGGAAATTATAAGTTGAGAGCATCCGAGTTTATAGTAAAAAAGTTAATAGAAGATTATGGAGTGTCAGATGCTTTTGGTATTCCAGGTGGAGTTATATTGAAGCTATTATATGCAATGAATGAAAGGCAAACTGAGTTAGAGGCTCATCTCATGACTAATGAGCAAACTGCTGGATTTGCAGCGTGTGGTTATGCGCAAGCTTCGGGTCAATTGGGTGTTGCGTACGCTACAAGAGGTCCTGGTATTACGAATATGATGACAAGTATTGCTGAAGCATACCAGGAATCTTTACCAGTCCTATTCATAACTGCGCATGGAAATAGAACAAGTGAAGAAGTGAGATTCTCAGTCAACCAGGAATTGGTTATTGTTGATTGTGTAAAGAATATCACAAAATATGCGGTAGAAATTAATAGAATAGAAGATCTTGCTGTAGAGTTTATAAAGGCTTGTGAAACTGCATTAGAAGGACGGAAAGGTCCTGTTCTCATTGATATCTTGGCCAGTTTGTTCGACAAAACTATTCAGAATGAATATATGAGAACAATGAAGCTTCCTTCAAATATGGAATGTTCAGAAATTGTTGAAAAAATTGAATATTGTATTAATGAGGTAAGTAGGCCTGTATTGCTGATTGGAGATGGTATTCGTTATTGTGTAAGTAGAGATAAATTAGATGAATTTATAAATAAACTGGGTATACCTGTACTATCAAGCAGGGGAGCACAGGATTTGATTTGTAATTCAAAATATTACTATGGATATATTGGAAGTCATGGAGTAAGATATAGTAATTTTATTCTGTCTAAGTCTGATCTGATTCTAGTTATAGGTAATAGACTAGCATTTCCTTTTGATTCAGTTAGTTTCTTGCCTATTATAAGCAATGCAAAAATCATCCGAATAGATATTGATGAAAAAGAATTTAATAGAGAAATATCAGGAGCAGATAACTATAATTTAGACGCAAAATGTGTAATTGAGGGAATAGTTAAAAGTAAATGTTCAATATTTAGTAAACATGAGTGGTTAAAAGTATGTGATGAGATAAAAAATTCTTTGGAAACATATGATAGACCGTTTCCAGTAGTACGATTGGAAAGTTATCTAAAAAAGCAATCAACGGAAAAGATTTATATTAGTGATGTCGGTAATAATGAGTTTTTTTTATCTAGAGCATTTGAAAGCGTTCATCCGAAAGGAAACTTATTGTGTTCTAAATCATATGGGACTCTAGGTGTGGCTTTGGGAAGAGCAATCGGTGCTTACTATGCAACAAGAAAAGAAGTAATCTGTATAGTGGGAGATCAGGGTTTCCAGTATAATACCCAAGACTTACATTACATTTCGATGTGGAATCTTCCTATAAAAGTAATAATTATGAATAATAATTGTTCGGGAATGATAGCGGATCATGAAAGAAAACTATTTGGTAATAAGTATATTCATACAGATATAAAAAGTGGATATACTGTGCCTGATTTAAAAAAAATAGCAGAAGCATATAACATACCTTACACAAAAGACGAAAATATAGCATGTGATAATAAGTATAAAAGTATAATATACGAAATAGAATATGAAAATGTTAAACTGGAACCTGATTTACCAAAAGGAAATAATTGCCAAGATATGTACCCGTTACTTGAGAGAGAAAAATATCGAATATTAGATGAATTGTGAAAGGAGTATGAAAAATGTATATAGAGAAAATCTATACCCCTTCAGACTTGAAAAAATTAACAATAAGAGAATGTCAGGAGTTAGCTAAAGAAATAAGAAAAGCACTTATTGTTAAGGCCAGTAAAAAGGGTGGGCATCTTGCTTCAAATCTTGGGATGGTTGATGCTACCATAGCAATTCATTATGTTTTCAATTCTCCTACAGACAAGATTATTTTTGATGTATCTCATCAATGTTATACTCATAAGATTTTAACTGGAAGAAAAGATGCGTTTATTGATGAAGAATTATATAACACATGTAATGGATATACAAATCCGGTAGAAAGTGAACATGATGTTTTTAGAGTCGGGCATACAGCAACATCTATTAGTCTAGCATGTGGCATGGCCAAAGCAAGGGATTTAGCTGGTGGAAAGGAGAACATCATAGCAATTATAGGGGATGGTTCTCTTAGTGGTGGAGAAGCTCTGGAAGGACTAAACTTTGGAGGGTCAGAGATTCAGGGTAACTTAATTATAATTTTTAATGATAATCAAATGTCAATAGCGGAAAATCATGGTGGAATATATAAGAATTTGCAACAATTACGAGAGACATATGGCAAATGTGAAAACAATCTATTTAAAGCATTTGGATATGATTATTTATTTGTAAAAGATGGACATGATATTGAAGAATTAGTAAAAACATTGCAATCTGTCAAAGACATAGATCATCCTATAGTAGTCCATATATGTACAGTTAAAGGAAAAGGTTATGAGCACGCTCAAATGAATAAAGAAAGCACACATTGGGTTAGGCCATTTGATATTGAGTCCGGAAAAGAAAAAAATCCTTTTAATGGTGCACGCTATGACTATATTATAAGAGATCATTTAATTGAGAAGATGAAAAAAGATGAACGAATTGTGACAATGATTGCAGCTGTTCCAGGAGCATTATCTTTTTCAGAAGAATATAGAAAACAAATTGGAAGACAGTTTGTTGATGTTGGTATTGCAGAAGAACATGCTATCGCTATGGCAGCTGGTATTGCTAAACATGGAGGGAAACCGGTATTTGCTACAATGTCGACTTTTTTTCAAAGAACATATGATCAAATTTCGCAAGAACTTTGTATTAATAAAATGCCAGCAACTATGATAGTTGTAAATGCATCTGTATATTCAGCGGACGATGTGACTCACATTGGAATATTTGATATTCCGATGATGAGTAATATACCTAATCTTGTATATCTTGCTCCTACAAACAGGCAGGAGTACATAGCAATGCTTGACTGGAGTATAGATCAAACGGAATATCCTGTGGCTATACGTGCTCCGAGAAATGGTGTATTTGACGCAAAAGGAGAAGTTGATGTTGA
The DNA here is from genome assembly GCF_014174405.1 of Variimorphobacter saccharofermentans. GTDB lineage: Bacteria > Bacillota > Clostridia > Lachnospirales > Lachnospiraceae > Mobilitalea > Mobilitalea saccharofermentans. The sequence goes on from NZ_JACEGA010000001.1 coordinate 1,883,972, forward strand.
TTATAGTGAATTAAATAAATATAAAGTCGTTTCAGAGGGTAAAGAAATAGCGATTATTGCTCTTGGAGACTTTTTTCAGTTGGGAGAAGAACTTTCTGATAAAATAAAGAAAATATATAGCATAAATTCCACGTTGATTAATCCGAGATACATTACTGGGTTAGATAAAACATTATTAACCGATCTGATAAAAAACCATAAATTGATTATTACTTTAGAGGATGGAGTACTTGATGGAGGATTTGGGCAAAAAATAGCAAGTTTTTATGGCCCACAGGATATGAAGGTTCTAAATTATGGTCTGAAAAAAGAATTTTTGGATAGGTATAACATTAGCGAAGTAATGGAAAAGAATCATCTTTGTGCTGATATAATTGCTGAGGATATTAAGAATTATGTATAATGTAATATGATTATAGATGGAAAGGTAATGAATAATTTAATTTATACTCAGAGATTTAATATTGATTGATTTATGTTTACAAAAAGAGAAAAAGGTGGTGCTGTATCTTGAAGTTTGATGTAGGTTTCTTTAAAGGGAAAAGAGTTTTAATAACAGGTCATACTGGTTTTAAGGGTTCATGGATGTGTAAACTTTTAATAAATGTGGGAGCAGTTGTAACTGGTTATGCGTTGGAAGCACCAACAAATCCCTCACTGTACGAGATGTGCTGTTTAGAAAGGCAGATGACCTCGGTAAAAGGTGATATTAGAAATCTGGAGTATTTACTTACTGTATTTAAGGAATGCCAACCAGAAATAGTTATTCATATGGCAGCTCAACCGATAGTACGTGATTCATATAATGATCCTGTGTATACTTATGAGACAAATGTTATGGGGACTGTAAATATATGTGAAGCAGTAAAAAGAACGCCTACAGTAAGATCTTTTGTGAATGTCACAACAGATAAGGTTTATCAAAATAAAGAATGGCAATGGGGATATAGAGAGAATGATGAGTTGAATGGATACGATCCATATTCTAATTCTAAATCATGTTCAGAACTAGTAACATCAAGCTACAAGAATTCTTTTTTTACAGATGAATATTATGAGAAGATATATGGCAAAGGAGTTACGGCTCCAGCGGTAACAACCTGCAGAGCAGGAAATGTCATCGGTGGTGGAGACTTTGCAAATGATAGAATTATTCCTGATTGTATTCGAGCAGTAGCTGAAAAAAGGGATATCATTGTAAGAAATCCATATTCTATAAGACCTTATCAACATGTACTTGAACCTGTAGTTGCATATCTGATGATTGCACAAAAACAATACGAAGATCGTAGTTTTGCCGGTTGTTATAATGTAGGACCTGATGATGCTGATTGTTGGACAACGGGTAAACTTGTTACACTATTTTGTGATAAATGGAATGAGAGTAATGGAACAAATATCACATGGAAAAATATACATGTTGGTGGACCCCATGAGGCAAATTTCCTGAAGCTAGATTGCTCAAAGCTTAAAACTACTTTTGGATGGAAACCAGTATGGAATGTAGAACATACCATGAAAAAGATAGTGGAGTGGAGTATTGATTATTTGGCAGGTGGAGACGTGTCTAAAGTGATGGATCAACAGATAGAAGAATTTCTAGCGAAAGAAACACGTTAAGAAAAAGACTTCGTTTGTAATGACTTCAGGTAGGTGAATTAATAATCAAAACTGGATTATATTATTACTTAGCTGTTAAGAATTCAATGAATATAAGGCTATGAAGAATCGGGAGCAGAGAATTAAAATGGATAAAATTTTAAATATGATCTTCAGAGCTTTCTTTAAAATGCTTCATATTAATATGAAAGAAAGTACATATAAGGTCTTACTGCAATTTATTAAATTTGGTATTGTAGGTGTGTCAAATACATTAGTCTATTACATCTTGAATTTGATAACACTTTTACTTGTTCGTGATCTTGCGTTGGAAAAAGACTATATTATAGGAAATATTATTGGATTTATATTAAGTGTACTTTGGTCATTTTATTGGAATAATAAATTGGTTTTTAAGAAAGAGGAGTCAGAAAAGAGAAATCTTTATGTTGCATTAGCCAGAACATATGCTTCTTATGCTTTTACCGGTTTAGTACTGAGTAATATCATATCCTATGTGCTTATAGATATTTTCTCTGTATCAAAATATATAGTTCCTATAATTAATTCCCTTATTGGAGTTCCAATTAATTTTGCTTTAAATAAGCTATGGGCATTTAAAAAAGGCCCATAGCAGACTAGAGTAAGTTCTTTAATGGTTAGTATTTGAGTGGAATCTCCAATAATTGAGAGAATCTAATATTGTCTGATTTATATTAATGCTTGGCTCCCACCCAGTACATTCTTGCAGTTTTCTAATATCAGCTTCAATTATTGGGACATCAACAGGTCGTAACTTATTTTTATCTATTTCAATAGATATTTGAGTGTCAGAGTTAGAAAGAACAAGCTTTAAAATCTCTTCAATCGATATTGCTTTACCACTTCCTATATTATAAGTCTCACCTGCTTTTCCCTTTTTCATTAATAAGGAATATGCTCTAACAACGTCTCTTACATCTGTAAAATCTCTTTTAGCACTAAGATTCCCAACTCTAATAATTGGTTCTTTAAGTCCTTTTTCAATTTCTGCAACTTGTTTACAGAAATCTGCGACAACAAAAGTAGGAGATTGCTTTGGGCCAATGTGGTTAAAGGCTCTTACCATAACAATATCCATATGATATGCTTCTGAATAAATTTTCCCTATCATATTCTGACATACTTTTGAGGCAGCGTATATATTACCAGGGCGTGTATGGTTCTCTTCTGATATGGGAGTCTCTTCAGGAAGAATATGGCCATATTCTTCGCCTGAGCCAATCAAAAGAATACGTGGGTAATAATCCAGTTCCCTGATGGCATCTAAAACATTGATACTACCCTTCACATTTACATCTATGGTTAATGAGGGGTTTTTCCATGATAATGCCACAGAGCTTTGGGCAGCCAGATGAAAAATATAATTTGGTTGTAATACTCTTAATAGTCGGGTTATTGCCTGTTTATCTAATATATCAAGGTTATATTGCTCAACTTCTTGGTGCTCGATAACTTCATTTTCTAGCTTAGTTACAGCTACTGACCAATGACAATCATGAATCAAATGATCAATCAGATAATTACCGACAAATCCAGCTGCACCTATAATTAATGCCTTCATGAATACCTCCAAAGAAAGAATGTCCCAATCGGTATTGAGACATTCTGTAATGTTTACTTTAATTATTACTTTGCTTCCTTTGCACTCGTTAATTCCAAATCATTCTTTACCATTCTTTCAACCAATTCAGCGAAGGAAATGTTACGTTTCCAACCAAGCTTTGTTTCAGCTTTTGTAGGATCACCAATTAAGATATCCACTTCTGCAGGACGGAAGAACTTGGGATTTATCTTAACAAGTGTTTTACCAGTTGCCTTGTCCTTACCAATTTCATCAACACCTATTCCCTGCCATTCAATTGTAATATCTACATGCTTGAACGCGGTCTCGACAAACTCTCGAACAGTTCTTGTTTCATTAGTAGCAATTACATAGTCATCCGGTGTATCCTGCTGGAGCATAAGCCACATTGCATAGACATAATCCTTGGAATGACCCCAGTCTCTTTTCGAATCCATATTACCAAGTTCAAGATGATCTTGTAGACCTAATTTGATCTTAGCAACAGCATCCGTAATCTTGCGGGTAACGAATTCTTTACCACGGCGCTCACTTTCATGATTGAATAAGATACCGCTGCAGGCATATAAGCCAAAGCTTTCTCGATAGTTCTTGGTAATCCAGTGTCCGTATAATTTTGCCACGCCATATGGACTTCTTGGATAGAATGGGGTGGTCTCCTTCTGAGGGATCTCCTGTACCAAACCAAACATTTCGCTGGTGGAAGCCTGATAGAAGCGGGCTGTAGGCTTTACGGTACGGATTGCTTCAAGCATATTAGTTACACCTAATGCGTCAATATCAGCAGTGGCCAGAGGCTGCTCCCAGCTTGTAGCAACAAAAGATTGTGCAGCTAGATTATATACTTCATCTGCCTGCGATATCTTCATGGCATTGATTAAAGAGATCACATCCGTCATATCAGCATAGATGAAATTAATTTTGTCCTTTATATGTTCCACATTCCCATAGTCAACGACACTTTTTCTCCTCATGATACCATAAACCTGATATCCTTTTTCTAATAATAATTCAGCAAGATAGGAACCGTCCTGTCCCGTAATACCAGTAATTAATGCATTCTTCATGTTTCATACTCCTTTTATTTATTATATGTATTCATTTCTATTGCATATCTTAAGATTTTCAAGTACTTTCTTGATATCTCCAGCACTTTCCTTATCACAAATTAAGGTGGCATCCTCAGTATCTACTACGATAACATTTCTCATACCTACAGTAGCGATTAATTTTTTTCCGGCTTCAATAATACAATCCTTTGAGTCAATGGTAATAACATTTCCTGTTACGACGTTACCAAATTCATTGGACTTTCGAATTCGTTCTACGGCAAGCCAGGAACCGACGTCATCCCATCCAAAGGTTCCAGGAACGGAATAGATATTATCTGATTTTTCCAGAATACCATAGTCAATGGAGATGGATTGGAAATTATGAAACTCTCGGTTAAGAACACCTTCTTCCTCCGCTGTTCCAATCGCTTCCTTTATTTTGATAAGACCATTATAGGTATCTGGGATATAGTACTCTATTTTACTAAGGATAGAAGATACTTTCCATACGAACATACCACTATTCCAAAGATATTCTTCAGAAGCCAGATATTCCTTGGCAACCTCAAGGGATGGCTTCTCAACAAAACGATCCACCGAGAAGGCTCTGTGATTACTTACTTCCGGATTGAATTTGATATAACCGTATCCGGTTTCAGGATAATCAGGAGTAATACCAATGGTAACCAGATTGGTATTCTCTTTGGCTGTTTCAGCCGCATCTCGTAAGGTATTTAAGAACATACTGTTATACTTAATTAAATGATCGGAGGGCAATACGAACATGATGGCATCTTCATATTTCTTGGAGATATGAACGGCGCCAAGACCAATACAAGGTGCGGTATTTCTGCCTACCGGCTCACACAGAATATTCTCAGCAGGAATTTCAGGGAGTTGTTCCAATACCAATGCCTTGTAATCCTTATTCGTTGATATATAAATATCCTCCATTGCTACAAGAGGAAGAATACGCTCTACAGTTAACTGTATCATTGTTTTACCATCATCCGTTAGCGATAAGAACTGTTTTGGCAGATTCTTTCTACTTTTTGGCCAAAACCGTTCGCCTCGTCCTCCTGCCATAATGAGTGCTGTCATTTTCATAGTCTGATATCTCTCCTTCGGTGTTTTATTACTCTTGTATGATACAATATAATGCAATATAATGCAAATAAATTATATTTGTTATCAAATTATGACAGCGTATTTTGTCATCGTTCTTATTGACATCAATCTTTACCTTTGATACACTTTAGTAGATGTTTGGAATTGCTTTTTGAACATTATCTTGAACAATTGAGGTATTTTCATGAGAAAGTTTGATCAATATAAACGTCTAATTGTATTCATTGCTGCATTTGTGATTTTACTTATGCATTCAGTGGTTTTTTGGTTTTTCTGGCATGGGTATTATAATAACGTAATTTGGCAGCCTTTCTTTCGCCGAGGAAGCTGGGTTATGGTTGCGCTATATGCCATGCTTATTTTTGTGTTTACGAAAATATACGGTGGCTTCCGAGTGGGGTATTATAAAAGCTCGGAGGTATTAATTTCACAGATATTGGGATTACTATTTGTAAATGGTATCACCTATTTACAGATCAGTTTGCTTGCATTGGGATTTGTTAAAGCGGTTCCATTACTAATTATGTCGGCCATTGATGTTGTTATCATAATTATATGGACCTTCATATCGAACGCGATATACAAAAGACTCTTTCCGCCTAGGAAAATGATTTTACTCTATGGTGACAGAGCACCTGATACCTTAATCGAGAAGATGAGTACGCGTAAGGATAAGTATCAAATCTGTGCTGCTATGAATGTGAACAAAGGCTATGATGCGATTATTAAGGTGATCCATGATTTTGATGCAGTAATTGTATGGGATATACCCTCGTCACTACGTAATCCAATTGTAAAATACTGCTTTGGCCATTCCATACGTACTTACATTATGCCCAAATTATCGGATATCATTATCATGCGTGCCTCTGATATTAACCTATTTGATACTCCGCTGCTATTATCAAGAAATATCGGCTTAACCTTTGATCAGAAGATAATGAAAAGAGCTATGGATTTAGTATTGTCAATATTACTTCTAATCCTTACCTCTCCCTTCATGCTGGTGGTGTCTCTTCTGATTAAGCTATATGATGGGGGACCTGTATTTTATAAGCAGGAACGATATACTATTGACGGAAAAACATTCATGATGTATAAATTTCGAAGTATGATAGTGGATGCGGAGAAAGATGGAGTTGCCCGACTTGCGGAAGAACATGATGATCGAATCACTCCAATTGGACGTTTCTTACGCTCCATCCGTATGGATGAGCTTCCACAGCTATTTAATATCATAGCAGGTGATATGTCGATGGTTGGACCGAGGCCAGAACGACCTGAAATTGCTGAGGAATACTTAGCAGAGATGCCGGAATTTGAATATCGGTTAAAGATGAAGGCAGGCCTAACTGGATATGCACAAGTATATGGTAATTATAGTACGACTCCCTATGATAAATTGAAGCTTGATATCTGTTACATCGAAAGTTATTCAATATGGCTGGATATCAAGTTGATTTTGCTTACAGCAAAGATTATATTCCAAAGAGAGAGTACAAAGGGAATTATGGAAGGACAGATTACCGCCAAGCAAATAAATGATTCAATAGGGGAGTTAACAAGTGCAATTGATATTGATTTAGAGGAAGATAAAAAATAACCGGTTTTACCCATTAAGCGCGGTAAGCTAAAGTAGGAGGCTGAATATGAAAGGTATTATATTGGCTGGGGGTTCCGGAACAAGGTTATATCCATTAACACTTGTTACGTCAAAACAGTTATTGCCTGTATACGATAAACCGATGATTTATTACCCGTTATCCACACTTATGTTGGCGGGAATTAAGGAGATACTTATAATTTCTACTCCTAATGACTTACCTAATTTTAAAAGACTTCTAGGTGATGGTAGTAATATTGGTATAAGTTTATCATATGAAGAACAGCCATCACCGGATGGCTTGGCTCAAGCATTTATTATCGGTGAGAAGTTTATTGATGGAGACTCCTGCGCCATGGTGCTTGGAGATAATATTTTTTATGGCAATGGACTAACTCGTATATTGAATAATGCAGCAAAGCAGGATAAAGGAGCTACCATATTCGGCTATTATGTTGAGGATCCGGAACGTTTTGGTATTGTAGAGTTTGATGAGAATGGTAGGGCAATATCTATTGAGGAGAAACCGGCAAATCCGAAGTCAAATTATTGTGTTACAGGACTTTACTTTTATGATAACAGAGTCTGTGAGTTTGCTAAGCAGATCAAGCCTTCTCATAGAGGAGAACTTGAAATCACTGATCTGAATAATATGTATCTTAAAGATGGTAGTTTAAATGTAGTTACCCTTGGGCGAGGATATGCATGGCTGGATACGGGTACCATGGATGCCTTAAGTGAAGCTTCTGAATTTGTAAAGGTGATTGAACAAAGACAGGGAATCCAGATTGCTGCAATTGAAGAAATTGCCTATAAGAATGGCTGGATCGACAAAGATAGGCTGATCCAATCAGCTGAGCATTATGGCAAGTCCACGTATGGACAGCATCTGATGAAGGTAGCGAATGGGAAAATCCTGTATTAGGAGGAGCATAATGAAGGTAATAAAAACAGATTTACAAGATGTATATATCATAGAACCAAAGGTGTTTGGAGATAATCGAGGATGGTTTATGGAGAGCTGGTCTGAGAAGACTATGGTGGAGGCAGGACTCCATTATCAATTTGTTCAGGATAATCATTCCTACTCAAGCAAGAAGGGAACACTTCGGGGATTGCATTGTCAAAAGGGTGATGCAGCACAGGCTAAGTTAATTCGTTGTACAAGAGGTGCAGTGCTGGATGTAGTGGTTGATGTACGAAAAGGTTCACCAACCTATAAAAAGTGGATTGCTGTTGAACTATCAGCTGAAAACTTTCGACAGATATTGATACCCAGAGGATTTCTTCACGGATATTTAACATTAACTGAGGATGTAGAATTTTTATATAAGGCAGATAATTTTTATAATGCTGAAGCAGATCGCTCCATCATGTGGAATGATCCTGATATAGCAGTTAACTGGGGAATTGAGTGTCCAATTGTATCGGAGAAAGATGAAAAAGCACCAAGACTTTGTGATAGTGATATTGATTTTATTTATGAAAAGGTATAAATATATTCTATTAAAATATTTATTATGGGATAATGATTCTTTCACCACTTGATTTGTAATGTTGTGGAGGAATGATTATCCCTTTTCTTTTTGCGTGTACACCAAATAATCCCATATAACGTCACAAATATTACTTTTTTGTTAACATAAAGTTATTCTATTGCAACATATTTGCACTTATGGTATATTTTGAATTAATAGAATTAGTAATAAAAAATGTTATTTTCTTTTTGAGTTTCCATATCACTACATAGTAAAAGGAGATACTAAATGAGATTCTTGAAGTTTAACAGCATCAATAAGAAAATATGTGTATTGGTATCAGCGGTTGCAATTTACTCACTATTTGTAATATCTATTATGAATTACATAATAGCAAATAATGAATTAAAGCGTTCGAATGAGATTATTTTAAGAAATGCAATAGAGACAGTAATGGCTGATATTAACCGAAACCATAGTTATACATTGAGTGACTCAGCATGGATGACAGAGGAGACAGCGAAGGAGTCTTCTATAAATATGATACAAAATCTGCTGAATGAGGAAGCTGAGGCAACCTCCGGAGCCACTGTGGAAACGGATGTTGTATCAGCTGCAACGGAAAATTCGGCATATAGAATACATACCCTTGACTTAGGTGAAACGGGATACTTTTATATCTTGAATTCTCAAGGAGATATCATATATCATCCATCTATGGAAGGTAATGTAAGTAATGTGCAAACTAAGGATGGAAGACTGATCCTACCTGAGATTATTGATACAGCGAAAAATGGTGGCGGTATCCTAAGCTATACCTTATCTGATAAATCATTAAAGGATAAGCAGACTGTATATACCATGTATTTTCCTCATTGGGATTGGATTGTATCAGCGGTGACCTATGATAAAGAATTGGCAAGGGGTTCCAGTATCATATTATTATCCAACACCATAGCAGTAGTGTTAACGCTGGTACTTGCAATAGCGATTACGATTTTTGTTACCAGAAGAATTACCAAACCAATCAAACAGGTTACTCATATCCTGGAGCAAGTATCAAATGGAGATCTAACACAGGAAAAGATAAAGATTAAAGCAAAGGATGAAACAAAAATCCTTGGGGACTCCGTAAATAGATTGCTTGACAGTTTTAACGATATTCTAAAAACGATGATTACTTCAGGAGATAGAATCAATACATTTTCTTCGGATTTAAGAGAAACCTCGTCATATATGTCCCAGGCAACCGCTGAGGTAGCTCAGACGATTTCTCATATTGCGGAAGCAACCCAGGAGCAATATAAAGATATTATGGATAGTGTGAGTAAGGTTACGAAACTGGGAGAGGATATCAATGAGACAGCTGAGGCTAGTAATCAGATCGAAGCATTAGTACAGCAGAATCTAGAACTTAAGGAACAGGGATTATCCTCCGTGAATAATCTAAAGGATGCCAACAGACTAAACAAAACAAATGCGAATGAACTGGAAAAGGTAATTGGAAGAATCAGCGAGCACTCACAGGATATTGGTGAGATTACAACCATAATTACGAACGTTGCAAAACAAACGAATCTGCTTGCTCTGAATGCGAGTATTGAAGCTTCCAGAGCAGGGGAACACGGTGCTAGCTTTGCAGTAGTTGCAGAAGAAATACGAAAGCTGGCTAGTGAGATTTCAATATCCACGGAAAAAATCCGAAATCAAATTTCAGATATGCAAAATCAATCAGAAGAAGCAGTTCGATTCGTTCAAGTCAATAAAAGCGGTGTTAAAAAGATCAATAGTTCTGTGGAAGATACAGAAAATATATTCCAAAAGATTTCTGACAGCTTGCAGCAGCTGGTTGAGGGTATTAAGGTTATTGCAAATAATAACTATAATATTAACCGCCAAAAGGACGAAGTCTTGACTCTATTACATCATGTTTCTGCAACCGCAGAAGATAATTCTGCTTCCATTGAGGAAGTTTCCGCTTCGACAGAGGAACAGTCGGCGACAGTTGTTGGTATTTCAGACAGCATCGTACAGCTGAACGAAATGACGAAGGAACTGGATAATCTAATCAATCGATTTAAAATTAAGGAATAATTAAATACCACTTTCTTGATGAGAATTTGATATGTATATTTTCATCGGAAAGTGGTTTTATATTGCAATTGTAGTGATTTTCTGGATTATCAATACTCTGGCTATTACCATACCAATCAAAATCTTTGTCCGATAATTCGATAACATCTCCTATTCATCCTTCATGTGAAAATATAATTTATGGAAAGCAATTAATAGTAAATTGTGTTAGACATTTACAAATTATTACTATATAATAATGGTACAAGTTAATTGGTAAATTTCTTACTCAAATTATATAAAATACCAATTTTCAAAATGATAGAAACGAATGAAATAATGATTCAATTGCACTTTTAAAATTGACAGGGAGATGACGGATTATGCTTAAGATTGCAATATGTGATGATGAAAAGTACTACAGAGATTATATTAAAAGGCTGCTTACAGAATATATGAACAGGAATCAAATTGAGTCCTGCATTGATTTATATGAAAATGGGATGCAGTTATTTGAACAGGGAATTAAGCTGGCCAAATATAACATAATATTTCTGGATATTAACATGGAAGAATTGGATGGCATTAAAACAGCATACAAAATAAGAAAATTTAACCCAGAGGCTTTCATTGTATTTGTTACTGCATTCATTAATTATGTACTGGAAGGATATAAAGTAGATGCAATTCGTTATATTATGAAGGATTCTATACCGATATCTTTAGTTGAATGTATGAATACCATAGTGAAGAAAATGAAGATATTGATGAAAAAGATGAGCTTTTCCTTTATTGAAGGAGAAAAGCAAATCTTTATAGATAAGATTATTTATGTGGAAAGTCAAAAGCATAAAATTATGTTCAAAGTACTGGAAGGGAGGATAAATACATATAGCCTATATGATAAGCTGGATAATATGGAAGAACGATTGAAGGAGTATGGCTTTCTACGCATCCATAAAAGTTATCTTGTGAATATGAAATATATTGAGAAGATTAGTAATTATAGGGCTTATTTAAGCTCGGATGAAATACTACCAATTCCAAAGCAAAAGTTTCAACTGGTGAAGGAAGCGTTTGTGTTGTATAAGGGGGAATAGGATGATCATTAGTTTATTACAAAGCTTTGTAATAATATTATTTGAAACAGCATGCTGTAAGATATTTGCAGATACTTTTTTTCATCGCAAGGAATATATTAATAAGTGGATAAAAAAATACATCTTAGTAATCATGTTTATAGGGTTCTTTGTTATATCAACAATTCTGCTGAGCTTCGCTTTATTAAAATACATAAGTATCGTTGCCTTCATTATTTTATTATGGAAAATATATTATCATGCAAAACTTAAGCAGATATTGTTTTTTGCTATTATATATTTCGGGATTTTGATAAGCATAGATTATTCCTTGCTTACATTATTAAAATTTATATTTTCAAAGGATTATTATTCATTCCTAAATAGTCCATTAAAGGGTACTTTAATTGCATTACTATGCAAAACCGTCTTATTTATTATCTTCTTTTTTATCAGACGCATATGGAAACCACATGATAGTTTGAATATGATTACGAATAAGGAAATGATACGTTTTGCGTACTTTCCATTATTAACATTAGGAACAATATTTGCGTTGATCGCCACAACTGATTATGAAAACATGGTTCAGAATATTTCGCTATTATTCATTGCAGTAGGTATGGCCATAATGAATATGGTGATATTTTACTTAATACATGACATTATTGACAGAGAGATACAGATACAGAATGATCGATTAGTTCAGGAGAGAACAAAAAATCAGATGCGTCTTTACTATACGATGAAGGAATCCTTTGAGAAACAGAAGAAATATATGCATGATTATAAAAATCAACTAAACTGTATTAAGGGTTTGTTGATGAACGGCAAGCTTCAGGAGTCGATTGATTATATAACTGGTCTTACTGGAAATATTGATATGGATATGGATTCTATACATACGAATAATGTAGTAGCGGATGCAGTCATAAATCAGAAATATCGGGATGCCAAAAGAAATGGAATAATTATTATGATTACGGTTAATGATCTGTCAAGATTAATCATAACAGAGCAGGATTTGGTTTCGTTACTTTCTAATCTTTTAGATAATGCAATTGAAGCCTGCCAAAAACTTGAAGAGAATAAAGTGATTCAGTTTAAGTGCATGAATGATAAAAATCAACTTATTATTGCTGTAAATAATCCGGTAAGGGAGGACATTCAGATTATTGACCAAAGAATTGCAACTACAAAAGAGAATAAACAGGATCATGGTATTGGATTACTTAATATTAGGGAAATTATTAATAAATATAATGGAACCAGTGCAATTAAGTGTGAAAATCATTGGTTTTACTTTTCAGCGCTCATACCGAATGAAATATTATGAAGGGGCTTTTTTTGTTTTCGCGCAGTCGGTTTTTGCTATCATGATTGACGTTATTATACTTTAGGATGTTAATATTAGTTGTAGGGATAAATTGAATGCATAGATTAAGTCACCAAGCATATAATATATTAAATAGGATGCTTTGTGATGAAAGGGGACAGGCATATATTTATGGTTCATAAAATCGCAGTTCGGATTAGTGAAAGTCTTATTAACAATGGAATGAGTAACCGAGATAATGTAGAGTACTATATTTATGGAATTGAAGTTTTTATTGAGAAGATTACTTTTTATCTAATAGTTCTCTCCTTAGCATTGTATTTCAGACTTTTTATTCCGAGTATATTATTTTTAGTATTCTTTATTGCTTTGAGAGGGAGAACAGGCGGTTATCATGCAAAACGTTATATTAGTTGCTTATTAGGATCGACCTTATTATTTTTATCATGTTGTAAGGTGTTTGCTCCTTTTTTGCTAAACAATACGCTCATTATGTATTTATTATGTGCAATTGCAAGTGTTATAATTTTGATATTTGCACCGGTTAATCATCCAAATGTAAATATGGACTCGGAGGAACTGAATAGCTATCGGATAAGAGCCAGAGTGGTTCTTGGATTAGAATTATTATATATAGTTACATTATCCATCTTGAGAATAAAATCGGTATATATTATATTTCCATCAATGGGGATTATAATGTGTGCTGTTTTATTAATGATTGCAAAAATTATAAAACAGGAGGTAAGCTATGAAAGAAGATTTGATTAAGAAAAGTGTATTAAGATCAGTTCAAAAGGTAGCAGAAGTGGAGGCAAATATGGCTTGGACACCTTGGCCTCCGAATTGTATGGGGCTAATTCATCAGCCAAAGAGGCCTCAGAAAAAGAATACGAAATAAGAAATAAGAAATAAGAAGTAAGAAGTACATAGGTACAGATATATAGTTGATAAAGAACTGCCATTTGGGGCGGTTATAACTTAATCCCGGAATAAATCGGCATAGTATGGTTTGGCTTACCTGCTATGCCGATTATTCTTTTCCATTATGATTTTTGATGCTTCCAACAGTATGGCAACTTAATCACCGACTTTTTATGCATTTCAAGAGTGCATTCTTGTCTATGCAATTGTAATGTCAGCCATGAGATTGTATGCTATAGATGGTAGCCAGGTACTCCACATTTTCTTGTACTTATGAACTATTTTCCCTGTGAATAATGAAAATTGTTTACAGGGAAAATAGTTCACATCAATGACATCATAGTCTACATCAAATTGAGCTAAAGCATAACTTAAAGTAATGTTCAAGCAAAAGATGATGAATACTTAAAACTTTAAATATAAAATAGAATATGGTGTGAACTATGAAATGATGTGGTAACCATTTGATAATCTGTTCTCTCCAAAATGTTGTTGTGACTATATTATTGCAATTGTAATTTTCAACTTTAAGTTATCAATGGTTACCATAAAAAAATCCGGTAGGGTAAATCAATCATCCTACCGGATTTTTTTATCGCATAAGGAATTTCTCCGAATTTCCTATACGATAAAAAAGATAAGTAATAAATAACAGCTATTTAATACACAATTACGCATAATATGCATCAAAACAGTCGATTTGTGTAGTGGAGCGGTATGTTCATGCATCAGGCATTGAAATATCAGATATCGTGTAGTAAATTTATGTCAATAAGAAGCAAACAAACGAGAATTCAAAGGATTGAGCTATTTTCTTTGCAAATAACAGAAGAGTGTTTGCAAAGAAAATAGTTCACATCAAAGTAACGAAACATATCAATTAAAAATTTAGGAGGTATTGGCCATGGAAGAAAAAAGAATGGATAACACAATGGAAATGCAAACTGAGATTTCTGAGAACATCGATTTAGTTACTATGTTTGATGACTGCGAAAGTGGTTTCTTGGCTAAGAAAGATAAGTTAATCACCTGGTTATTATCATAATAAGTTTTAATTAGTAATAAGATGTGAACTATTTGAAAAGTGTGGTAGCACATGGAAAGCTGTTTTCATATGATTGGCTTATGAGTACATATTCAGAAACAATTATTTGCAATAACGCATAGAAAGCTTAATCTGGCAAACTATGCATTCGCTTTCAGGCTGTTACCACACTTTCTTTATTGCAATAAGACTTCAATATTCAATATTTGAGAATGATTTGTCATGAGGATATAGAAAATTGGGTGAATAGAATGAACGAATACGAATTCGGTAAAATTATAATAAAATCACTTCAGAATATAACCGAAGAAATGGTTTTATTACATAAGGAGCTTGGAAGTAATCAGGAATTAAACCGATGTAAAAGGCACGTTATCTATATAGAGAATTTGGAACGTTGTTTTGAGCGCTACATAGTCGGGATGCAAAGAGTTTACCATAATCCCGTAACTGGACATGAGATATGGAGGGATAAGGAAAAGACCGTTGATATAACCTCTAATATCATAAGTGTCACAAGGAGCTTCTCCAGTGAGATTTATTATCGAGACAGAGAAGAATTATATGGATGCTTAAGGGGAAAGCTGTGTGAACTGATTCGTAAGGAGGCCTTGGCTACGTCTCTATATGCCATCCATGCGGCATTACTCCGTAAGGGTGATGATATTATCTTAATAGTAGGGAATAAGGGATCAGGAAAAACTTCATCTGCGTTGAGAGCTTACTTCAGACATTGGGACATCCTAACGGATGAACTGATCTTTGTGGACAGGGACAAGCAGATTTCAGCGTTAAAGAGATACCCGGCTCTATCCGGTAAGGTTCTGGAGCGATATTTTTCCAATTACCCAATAGAACGAGTAAGAACTATACGAAGTGCTATTACAGGTGAACAAAAAGAATTACTGAAGCTTCCAATTCTATACGAGAAAACCGGTATCAATGTGAATTGTATCAGTTCAATTTATATCTTACCCAATAATCGCAATTGCTTTATAGAAGAACGGTTTAAAAGGAAAATATTTCTTAATAATTTTATACCCGGTAACCTAGATGATACATTACTATATCAGAATTGCAGCTCACTATATGAGAAATGCAAGATGATATTACTTCAGGATGCGGAAACTGTTTTTAGTGACTCTGAATAGGATAAGTAATGCTACACGGTAGGAAGGAACTGCTATGGTTGATAAAAAGGAGATCTTAGAAGCATATTGCATCAGCAATCACATCGATTATCACTGTATATTATTACATGGCTCCCAGGCAATCGGATTTGCCAACCAGTATTCAGATTACGATTATCTCATAATAACTCGGGATAAAGGGAAAAAGATAGATACCTTTCTTGATAATACGCATTGTAAGATTCAGCTAGAATTCCTGGATCTGTCATCATTGGAACAGCTTTTGATGCAATACGAGGATACTCTTTTTGACAGAATATCGGATCTGAATCTGATGGCAGGAAGAATCCATATGAGTAAAATGGTTGTCAACAGAGATGATGAGGTCGGAAAGCTCATGAAACACTACCGACCATTTAAACAAAGGAGTAAATTAATTGAGAAATTCATATATCAAGCCATGAATTTTTATTCTGACTCCAAGAGCAGCGATTTTTTATTAAAGAAATACTCTATTGATATGATGCTGCGATCCTTAGGTGTGGCTTATCTGATTTCCAAGGATATCTATTGGCTTCATCTGAAATGGCAGCATAGATTCATGGAAATACTCCTTCCAGTAGATATGTATGAAATCTATATGAGGCTGTTGTTGGAGAATGCTTATTATCGAGATGAGGATATCGTGAAATATTCTAAGGATTTAATTCAGCTTATTCAAGAATAACATGATTCACAATGATAGATTACAATAAAAGCTTTATGGCTTCAAAGAAAGGAATGATATTCCATGCTTAATCAGATTACTTACTGCATCAACCGTAAGGTATATTCCTTTGATAAAGACCTATTAACCGGCATTTCGATGAAATATGATACAAATTCAATTCATTATACTTCAATTGTTAATAAGGTGGGCTTGTATTTTACTGCTGGTTCCAGGGAAGTGATAGATACAATGAAGAAATACTATCAAGAAATGACCTGGAGTAGCTTCACCGGACCCATTGTACATATTCATTTGATGAAAGCACCCTCCTATGATGATAAAATATTCTGGATTACAGAGCAGGATAATCTTCTAAAGGGTCAAAATCAGAACGGAGACACCTTCTACTGCTTCAATAATAATATGGCAAAGGTAACGAGTACGGGACACCGCATAGAGGTTCATTATGTCGATAAGGAATTTTCATTATTTTTGCCTCTGTTAATCAAGGTGATAGAAGGAGTTGTTATTGAACATCATATTGGACTGGGCTTTTTTCCGGTTCATGGAGCTTTGATGATTCATGATGTGAAAGTATATATGCTACTTGGGTCATCCCAATCCGGTAAAACCACATTAATGGAGCTTTTGGCAGAAAGGGGTTACCAGGCATTAAGTGATGATATCATTTTCTTGGATTTACATGGCAGGGCCTATCCATTCGGACATTACGTAAAGCAGAATTGCGATGACAGAATGGATAAAAGAGTCTGTGAGGATTTCTATGTGGAGCAAAGTATACATATCACAAGAAGAATTATTCCAATCCCCTCTACACCATATGAGAATGGTTTGAATATAGATTGTATTGTATTTCCGAGTATTTCTGCTATTGAAGAGGCAAAACTGTACGAAAGCAGTATGGGCGAGACGATGCTTCATCAGCTGCTTAGTGATTATCCGAATGGTTATTTTGTAGAAGCAGATTTTAATTATTGTCAGGCGGCAATTATGATTAGCCAGTTGCTAAAGTGCAGGATGCTCGAAATGAGATTTGCCTATAACAAGGACAACGGAAGGGTTGTGAAATTATGGGAGAAGAATATGGAACAATAATTACTTCCGATGGAACGGGGAGTATGAATATAATGGCGGCTGGCTGTTGGTTTGATTCGGGATCCTTTTCTGATCCTTCTAATCTTCCCGGATTACATCATTTCCTGGAGCATATTCTACTGAATATTCCGAACATAAAGAAGCAATTTCATAAGCTGAAGGAAAAGGGAATTCTGGTTAATGCATTCACATCCCATGAAATCATGTGCTTCTATGCAGCCTCTCCGGAAGAGGATATGGAAGAAATTATGGAGTTTATGAAGGAACTTCTTTCTAGCAAAATTGACCCAAATGAAGATTTGGGCTTTGAGAATGAACGTAATATTATCTTAAGTGAGCTGGAGTACCACAATATTCTCGTGGAACATGCAAGAGAAAGTATTTTAAACAGGATGTTTCCGGAATTACGGGATAGATTTCGTATTCTCGGAACAAATGAGGGAATTAAGTCAATAAGGTTGGAGGATGTTTCTGAATTATATAATAATATTGCGAACAGAAGTTGTAGGTTCCTTACTCTGTGTGGCAATGGTATCGATCAATGGTTAATGGATAAACAGGAAAGATATCAGGGCTTCAATAAGAATACCTGTCATTCTGGACAGGAAGACAAGTCCATTCATACTAATTTGCAATATCATCCGGTGCAGAGTGCGGGGGAGGCTCTGCATTATTCGAAGGATAAAATAGTTCACTATACGGCCGGAATGTTTTTTCGTAAAGAATTTCGTAAAGAAGGGCAGGTTTTCTCTGAATATGTGAAGGAGCAATTAACGGAGGAGCTAAGAGAAAGGCTGAGTATTACTTACCGCGTGGAAACCTCTAATCTGAATTTTCGCTCTGGATATGTGACCTTTTGGATGATCAAGACGTTGGGTCAGAATGTCCCACTGATTACAGAGAAGATCCATTTGCTGATCGAGAAAATGAAGGAGGAACAAGCAGCTCTTCTTAATCAACTGGAACGAAAGATCAGGATAAGAAACAGTATCAAAAACAACAATGTCTTAAGCAGCCTGCTGAAACTGGGATATGAGAATACCATCTTAAAGGATGAAACGGATGATTGTGATTTTATCGCATTTATAAAAACAATGCAAAATAGAAAAGGGGACTTTTATCAAAATGTCATTGAATTATGAAGCAGCATCAAAATATATCCTTCAGGATAAGCTAATCGTAAAAGAAACGCAGTCCGAGTATATTGTAAAATCACCCAGGGGGGTAGTTCTGTTAAACCGCTTGCAGTATGAGATCCTTATGCGCTTCTCGGAAACACCGATTACTCTGAACGATATTTATATGCAATACAATAACCTGCCGTCAGATAAACTGAAAAATCTCTTAGACAAATTTATCTTTGAAAAGCTGATATTGGACACAAGAACGAATCGATTACAAAAGAAAACGATAGGATACTATTTTCGTATGCTTACTCGTATTGAATTGCCCAGTAGGAGATTAATCGTCATTATAAAAAAGTGTCTGGCATCCCGTAATATGACATGGAAGGTAGTATCCTCTCTGATTTGTATCAGCCTCTCCATCTATTGTAATATTCGGCTAATTCCTTATACTGGATTTTCATGGAATCAGGTAGAACGGTGGTTTGGATTTCTGCTAATTGGTATTGCGATTGCTTTTTATCATGAGGTCTGGATGGCTGCATTTATTATCCGTTATGGAGGAGAGCATACCATAAAATTTAAATTAAGAATACTCTTAGGTGTCTTTATCAGTGTAGTTGTTGGTTGGGAATATCTGCTTACCATTGAGAAAAAGAAGACACTCCGTACCTTTTTGCTGGTGGATTTGTTTACGATAGCCCTATGTTCGAAATTTGCTATCATCGGTTTCCTTTTTATGTGCTTATCAATGAAAAGCCTGGCGTATATGTTTTGTACCTTTTCCATTATTGGCTATTCCTATATGCTGATTAATCTTTGGCCGTTCTTATTAAAGGGGGACGGATATAATATGTTCTGTATCTATAATAATGTGGCAAGACTTCGGAATTATTTTTTGCGTCTGATCTATTCCGTAGTATGCAGAAAACCCATTGATTTTATACCAAAGGGAAAGCTGCTGTTATACCTTTTATGGGGGTTCATGTTTGCTCTATCGTTAGTATTTATAGAGTATGCCTTTTATCATGGCTTACGGCTAAGAATTTAGAAAAGAAAACTACATGGGATTAGGCCCTTGACATTATGAATAAATCTATGGTGGATAATCTTAGAAGGAAGGGTGGATATACATATGTATGATATCATACTGGTTAATCCGATAAAAATTAGGGACAGCTATGTGATGCTGCCGCTGGGTACCTTAACATTGGCAACAATATTAGAGGAAAATCATATCAATGTAAAGATAGTAGATTTTAATTATCTTTGGGAAAAAAAGCTTCTTGATAAAGAGAAGAATATAAAGGCACTTCTGGAGGAAATGTGTGATTATCTGCTTGGTTTATCTCCTGGAATAATTGGCTTCAGCACCAACAGCTCCTGTCATCATGTAGCAATTGAGCTGGCTCGCTTACTGAAGGAGAAGGGAACCCCAAAGGTGATATTCGGAGGTCATCAGGCCAGTCTGTGTGCGATTGAGACCATGAATCAATTTCCTTGGATTGATTTGGTTTCTGTGGGAGAAGGAGAATACAACATTGTTCCAATTACGAAGGCTCTGCTTAATAATGAACCACTGGATCAGATACCAGGTATCGTATTTCGGGAATCCAATATGATAATAAGTACCGGGGAAGCAAAACTGATGGAAAATCTGGATTTACTTCCAATGTTGCATTACGATCTGATTCCCATGGATATTGAAACCAACAGGGCTAATAAAATAGCATTTCCCATTGAAGTAGGCAGAAGCTGTCCATTTCAATGCACATTCTGCTGTACGAAGACCTTCTGGAAGCAGAAGCCCCGAATGAAGAGCACGGAGCGATTAATTTCGGAGATAGAATTTATCATTGAGAAGTATGGAATATATGATTTCCATTTTCTTCATGATTTATTTACCTTTCATCAGCAAAAGGTCATTGATTTTTGCAATCAGGTAATTGCAAAGCAGCTTCCAATACGCTGGATCTGCAGTATTCGAGTAGATACAGTCAACGAAAGCCTGATACGAATTATGAAGGAGGCAGGATGTCAAAAGGTCTTCTTAGGAATTGAGACAGCCTCTGCAAAGCTACAGAAAGTAATCAGGAAGAACCTGAACATATCAAATATATGGGAAAAGGTTCAGCTTCTGCAAAAATACCATATAAAAGTAGAAGCAGGCTTTATGTATGGATTTCCGGAAGAAGAGGAGGAGGATCTAAATCAGACGCTGAATATGATGCTGCGCGGTGCCGGCCTCGGTTATTGGTTCCCGGAAATCGGAGTTTTGAATGTGGAAAATGGTACGGAAATACACGACCAGATCAAAGATCGCTTATATATCAAGAAAAATCTGGACAATATTTATCTGTGTGGATACGAGGAATTTGAATATTTCTATCCCATGTTTTCGAAGCACAAGGATATCTTTCCGCATTTTTGCGATTTTGACAGTATTACAAGACAACAGTATGCATATTTAGATCGATTTGTCTGGATATTAGTTAGTATGCTATTCCTTGGCTTTAAGACCTCCATCAGTATGCTGATTAAGTTATATGAGAATAATATCCTAGCCATTTATACAGATTTAGTAACAGAATGCAGCGAGAAGTTCCAGAGTATAT
Source organism: Variimorphobacter saccharofermentans (assembly GCF_014174405.1). GTDB lineage: Bacteria > Bacillota > Clostridia > Lachnospirales > Lachnospiraceae > Mobilitalea > Mobilitalea saccharofermentans. The sequence continues at coordinate 1,905,607 of NZ_JACEGA010000001.1, forward strand.
TCGTTGAGAATTTTGCAGTAACCAATAGCACGGATCGGGATTCTATTGAGAAAAGAATTGACTTATTAAATACTTTTGCAGAGATTATTGCGCAGAATAAAGAGTATGGATCCGTTATTACTGAGATATTTGAATTAGACCAGCAGATCGTAATGCTTCGTTTGTATGGAGAAATCGGAGAGAGTGTGGAGTTAAATTTCCAATATGATTTGCTTCAGATCAAACAATCTGGTAAAATGAATACAGATATTGGAAAATACAGGATAATACTAGAAAAAACAGAAGGTAATCGAATTAAGATGGAGGGTTTCTCAAAGAATATCCAGCCTGTTTGTTAGCAGATCGTCATTAATCACTTGTCTGTTACCCAAAGTCAGCAGATATTAGGAAAGGAAATTGAATTCATGGAAGGTATAAAAAGAGCACCGATGCTTTCTTTTATCTTAAAGTTTATTATTTTTCTACTCATCTACTCAGCAATAAGTACCCTGACGGATGAAGCTGTGTATGTCAAGCGAATTGCACAGTTTTTCCTGTATGTGTTATTTGCCTTTATATTACACAGAGAAAAAGGAGTGGAGTTTCATTATAAATTCCATTTTCATATTCTGGACTTTATCATAGCATTTTTGCTATTATTTTCATCGATTATTTTTTATGAGGGAACCATCGAGAAACTGATTGATACTTATTTTAATTATGAGATATCCCTTCCGGAGAGCGAAGGTGTTATGGATGAGATGTTTCGTTATCCGATCCCTCTTTTTCTGCAAATCTGTGTCACTGCTCCGGTCTTTGAAGAGCTTTTGATGAGGGGTTATTTACTAAAGACAGTAAGCGTAAAATATTCTGTAGGTGTAGGAATTTTACTAAACAGCTTATTTTTCTCCTTCTTGCATTTTGATTTTGTAAATACCTTATTCTATTTTATGATTGGTATCCTGTTAAGCTACATTTATCTGAAAACAGGTTCCTTACTACATTGTATTCTACTGCATTTTTCCATTAATTTCACCGCTTTGCTGTCCTATTATTTAGAATTTGAAATGCCCGGTCAGAATATCAGTATTTCTATGCTGCTCCTTATGGGGGTAATTATCGTAATAACTATGTTTTATTTTATCCGAAAACCCCAACAAAAGATTGCTGTATTATCTGTAAAATAATAATCCACTCAATAATTCCTGTTGAAATTAGCACATCATTATGGTAATATGGTAAAGTGCTAAATGAAAAATGGTATTTATGAGGAGGATTTTATGAAGAAACTATTCAGTTTGATTATGGTTACTCTAATGATAATAAGTCTGACAGCTTGCCAGAAGAGTACCGGTAGTGACGAATCTCTTAAGTACATACAGGATAATGGGAAATTAATCCTGGGTCTGGATGATTCATTTCCGCCGATGGGCTTTCGTGATGATGCCGATAATATAGTAGGATTTGATGTTGATCTTGCGCAGGCGGTATGTGATAAACTGGGAGTAGAATTAGTACTTCAGCCGATTGAATGGGATGCTAAGGAGCAGGAATTAAATACGAAGAACATTGACTGTATCTGGAACGGTTTCTCTGTAACCCCGGATCGTCTTGAGAAGTTAACAATGTCGAAGCCATATATGTTAAATAACATAACTCTGGTAGTAACAAAGAATAGTGATATTACCAAGTTTGATGATATGGCAGGAAAGCGCCTCGCTGTACAGAGCGGTTCTTCTGCGGAAGAAACCTTAAATAGCGAAGAGAATAAAGACTTCAAGGATTCCTTGGGTCAGGTGAATCCGTTCAGCGATTATGTAACTGCTTTAATGGATCTTGAGACAGGGAACTCCGATGCGGTATTGATGGATTCGGTTGTAGCAAATTATATGATTACAGAAGCAGGAAAAGATTTTGTTGTATTAGATGAGACTTTATTAAAAGACGAATATGCCATCGGCTTCCGCAAAGGGGATACCGCTTTATGTGAAGCAGTGGAAAAAGCGTTAAAGGAACTTAAGGCTGACGGAACTGTGGAGAAGCTTGCAGTCAAATGGTTTGGTTCGGATATTACGACAATCGAATAATGAGATAGTAGGATAATGTTGATAAAAAGCTCCTAAATATGATAGAATATCTAGGAGCTTTTAGTATTATATGGATGTTACATTATATTGGAGGATGCAATATGCATGATATTTATTTATACGGATCTACTCTTGTAACCGATTCCTTTATTCTTGAGGGTGAATTCCCTCAGAAAAATCAATATGCAGAGTTCACGGAGCACCATTGTACGATCGGTGGAGAAACCGGAATATGCCTGGCAATACTATCGGAGTATGGAATTAGGGTAAAAGCCGATGGATATCATCTTGGTACATATACTGCACCGAAACTATTTGAGTATTTTAAGGGCAGAAGTGTAGATCTGAGTGCAATGACGGTCAGAGATGATTTTGAAGGCTTTCATGATTATGTGTTAATAGATCGAATTAATAATACCCGTAACTGCTTCGGACCATTTGGAACCTTACCAAGGATAATGGATCATCCATATAACATGCCCATAGAAAGTGACATCGCTGATGTGAAATGTGCAGCGATAGATCCGTTCTTACCGGATGCAGCAGAGGCTACAGCAAAATACGCTGTAAAGTATAAGGTTCCCTATATTACGATTGATTGTCGATACGATAGCTATCTAGCGGAAAATTGTGCTGTTGCTGCAATTTCAGAGGAGTTTTTGTCCAGTGAATTTCAGGGAGAGAATCCTGAACAGCTTATGAAGGAATATATGAAACGTGGGGACGGACTATATATATTCACCTTTGGCTCCCACGAGGTTATCTATGGCCGGAAAGGAAAGATATCACGCTACGAGCCATTCCATGTGAAAGCACTTTCAACATTGGGTGCTGGAGATACCTTTAAGTGTGGATGTATATATGCGTATTATAGTGGAATGAGCGATGAAGAAATAGTTGCTTTTGCATGTGCCATAGCGGGTGTTGCGTGTTCTGTGTATCCGTTGGCTGATAACCTGCCTACATTAAAGCAGATACAGGAATTACTGGATACCAGAAAGAAGTAGAGACGCAGAGCGATCAATCAAAAATAATATAAATAAGTAATGTAATAGTGCCGTACTAAGACGGCAGATGGAGGTTTCCTATGAGAATCGACAACGTACCGATGGACTTATTCCTACCGAATATGTTATCCGCCACCGTTACGGTACTAAAAATATTTTTCCTTACTATCTTATTCTCAATACCGTTAGGTTTTATCGTAGCCCTTGCAAGGAGAAGTAAATACAAATTCATCAGTGTACCGGTTCGTATTTATCAGTTGATATTCCGGGGTACGCCGTTAATGCTGCAATTGTTTTTCTTTATGTATGGTCCTTATTACATATTTGATTCCAGCCTTGACCGTTTTGTAGCTTGTATCCTTGCTTTTACAGTAAATTATGCGGCTTATTTCGGAGAGATTTTCCGCGGAGGAATTGCTTCAATTCCAAAGGGACAGTATGAAGCGGCAAAGGTACTTGGATACACTAAATTTCAGACCTTTATGAGGATTATTTTACCCCAGGTAATTAAGCAGGTCATTCCGGCAACTGGTAATGAATTAATGACCTTGGTAAAGGATACTTCTCTGGCACAGGTAATCTCGGTAGTAGAATTATTCCGTGTTGCTTCTGCAGCAGGCTCCAAATATTTCTCCACAGTACCGATTATTGTTGCTGCCGTATTCTATTTAGTTATGAACACCGTAGTTGAGATATCCTTTAAATTGATTGAAAAGAAATTCGATTACTATAAAAATTAGAGATAATGGACGAGGAGGCAGCTGATCATATTATGTTATTGAAGGCAGAAAAAATACGGAAAGAGTTTGATAATACAAGCGTGCTGAAGGACATTTCTCTTGAAGTGAATGAGGGGGAGGTGGTTGCAATTATTGGACCCTCCGGTTCAGGAAAGTCTACATTACTTAGATGCCTTACACAGCTGGAGAAGGTAGACAGTGGTAGAATTGAAGTGTGTGACAACGTGATGGTAGATACTTATTCGGGCTTCGGATATGCGGATAATAAGACGCTTCATAAAATTATACTGGAGGTAGGCCTGGTATTTCAGAACTTCAATCTATTTCCTCATTATTCCGTACTCCGTAATATTGTGGATGCGCAGGTTAAAGTCCTTGGTATCGATAAGAATACAGCCAAAGAGAAAGCGTTGTCTCTTTTGGAAAAGATGAATTTACGTGACCGTGCGAATGCTTATCCCTGTGAGTTGTCGGGTGGACAACAGCAAAGAATTGCCATAGCACGAGCACTAGCACTGAATCCTCGGATTCTATTCTTTGATGAACCAACCTCAGCTTTGGATCCGGAATTAACCGGTGAGATATTAAAGGTAATTCGTTCCTTGGCAGAGGAGCATATGACAATGGTAATTGTTACTCATGAAATGGCTTTTGCCAGGGATGTGGCAGACCGTGTAATCTTCATGGATGAGGGTGTAATCGTGGAGCAGGGTACTCCGGACGAGGTATTTGGTAATACAGTAAATGAAAGAACCAAGAGCTTCCTGCAAAGATTTAATCAAAATTAAGGATTATGTCCTGATTGTATTTATGTAAATATGTATTAGTATTAAGGTTAGAGAGAATAATCAATTACAGATAGGTAACTTTACGATCTAAATATAATGCTATCAAATGGAGAATAATATGCAAAAAATCATGATTACAGGAGCAGCCGGTCAGCTTGGATTGGCACTACATCGGCTGTTAAGAGATGACAAGCAATATAAGCTATTTCGTACGGATGCATTTGCCACTGAAGATGGAATGGTGAAGGCACTTGACATCACCAACGAAGCAGCAGTGAATGATTATATCAGTGAGAATAAGCCAGACATCATCATAAACTGTGCTGCCATGACGGCAGTTGATTTATGTGAAAGTGAAGAGGAGAAGGCATATCGAATAAATGCGCTCGGACCCAAATATCTAGCCATGGCGGCAGAGATAACCGGAGCTAAATTGGTGCATGTTTCAACAGATTATGTATTCGATGGTCTAGCTTCATCCCCATATATCGAAAGTGATGCTACCAATCCCATTAGTGTATACGGTACAACAAAGCTAGAGGGAGAAAAATTCGTTCAGGAATATTGTAAGAAATACTATATACTTCGAACTGCTTGGGTTTACGGTGAAGGAAAGAATTTTGTTAAAACAATGCTGCGTCTGGCAGAACAGAATTCGAAGGTAAGAGTGGTAGCAGATCAGTACGGAACACCTACCAGTGCTTTGGAGTTGGCAAGGGCTATTCTATTTATAATGAATACGGAAAGCTATGGTATATACCATGCTACCTGCGAGGGTAGTACGAACTGGTATGAATTTGCGGTTACGATATTTAAAGAAGCAGGTAAAAATGTAGAGGTTGAAGCAATTACATCAGAGCAGTATCCGACTCCTGCAAAAAGACCAATGTATTCTATTCTGGAAAACAGAGCATTTCACCAGCGTCACGGTTATTATATGAAAGAGTGGACAGATGCGTTCCGGGAATATATGAGAGAATTGAATTCATAATAGGAAGAAATCAAAATTAACGCTTGCAATATTTGGTTACTTTTGATATAATAACAAATGTGCTAAATGATAAGACTATGAAGGAGTGGACGAAAGTCCACTCTTATTATTTGTGCGAAGGCAAAGTGAAGTATTAACAAAGCGATGATTTATTAATACGAACGAGCCCGTGAATGCCGGAGAAACTCACGAAGCATGTTTCTTCCGGGGTGATGAAATATAAAGAAAGCAGGGATTTGAATGGCAAAGCATGAAGAATATGAACAAAAAACGGCAAAATTACTTGAGCCGATTTTGGAAGCAAATCATTTTGAACTGTATGATGTAGAGTATGTGAAAGAAGGTGGAAGCTGGTATCTGCGGGCATACATTGACAAAGAAAATGGTGTTACTGTGGATGATTGTGTACTGGTTAGCCGGGAATTAAGTGATTTGTTAGATCAACATGATTTCATTTCAGATTCCTATGTATTAGAAGTAAGCTCACCCGGTCTAGGAAGACAGTTGAAGAAAGATAAGCATTTTGAAAAAAGCATCGGGGAAGAAGTAGAAATCAAACTATACAAGGCTGTGAATAAGAAGAAGGAGTTTGCTGGAAAGCTTCTCTCTTTTGATCAGAAGTCAATCACCATTGAACTTGAGGATGGAACTACAATGGAGATCTTGAGGTCGGATATTGCGACGGCCAGATTAACCTTTGATTTTTAAGTTGTTATATTCAATAGAGTAATGCAAAATATTAATTTAAAGGAGGAAAATCCTCCTTGCCAAAGTAGCAAGAAAATATAGATTTATAAGGGAGGATACATCCTCCTATTCAAGGCAAATCATTATTTTAGTAAATTAAGGAGGATATGAAAACAAAATGGATGGGAACAGAGAACTTATTGAGGCTTTAAACCAGATTGAGAAGGAAAAGGACATTAGTAAGGAAATATTACTTGAAGCATTGGAAAACTCGCTGGTTGCAGCATGTAAGAATAATTTTGGCAGAGCTGATAATATAAAGGTGAATATTGATAGAGTGTCCGGTGAAGTTAACGTATTTGCAATGAAAGAGGTTGTAGAAGAGGTTACTGATCCGATTATGCAGATTAGCCTGGCTCAAGCTAAAATGAAGGACGTTAAGAAAGAAATCGGGGACTTAGTAGCGATTGAAGTTACTCCGAAGAATTTTGGTCGAATCGCTGCTCAGAAGGCAAAGCAGGTAGTTGTTCAGAAAATCCGTGAAGAAGAGAGAAAAGTTTTATATACTCAATATAGCGCAAAGGAAAAAGACATCGTTACCGGTATCGTACAGCGATATGTGGGAAATAATGTTAGCATTAATCTGGGTAAAGTGGATGCAATACTTACGGAAAATGAACAGGTAAGAGGAGAGGTATTCCGCCCTACTGATCGTATTAAGCTTTATGTATTGGAAGTAAAGGATACAACGAAGGGACCAAGGATCACAGTATCCAGAACACATCCGGAACTGGTTAAAAGGCTCTTTGAGGCAGAGGTTACAGAAATTCAGGATGGAACGGTTGAGATTAAGAGTATTTCCAGAGAAGCCGGTTCAAGAACCAAGATGGCAGTATGGAGTAATGATCCGGATGTTGATGCTGTAGGAGCATGTGTCGGTTTGAATGGTGCGAGAGTAAATGCAATTGTGCATGAGCTTCGTAATGAGAAAATTGACATTATTAATTGGAGTGAGGATCCGGCAACCTTAATTGAAAATGCATTGAGTCCGGCAAAGGTAGTATCCGTTACAGTGGATGAATACGAGAAGAGTGCCAGAGTGATTGTACCGGATTATCAGTTATCCCTTGCAATTGGTAAGGAGGGACAGAATGCACGACTAGCTGCAAAGCTGACCGGCTATAAAATCGATATTAAGAGTGAATCACAAACCATGGGTTATTAAGGATGGAGATTAGATGGCGAAGAAGTTACCGTTAAGAATGTGTACCGGCTGCGGAGAAATGAAAGCAAAAAAAGAGATGATCCGTGTGTTGAAAACTCCGGAGGATGAGATTGTCATAGATACTACTGGCAAAAAGAATGGCAGGGGAGCCTATGTATGCTGCAGTCTGGATTGTTTACAGAAAGCAATTAAGACGAGAGGATTGGAGCGTTCGTTGAAGGTAAGCATTCCAAAGGAATTAGTAGAGACATTGGAGAAGGAGATGATTTTGCTTGAGTCCGGAAAAAAAGAAGGTATATAATCTGTTAGGAATTGCAACAAAATCACGTAACTTAGTAAGTGGAGAATTCTCTACGGAGAAAGCCGTAAAAGAACGGAAAGCGGCCTTGGTTATCGTAGCGGAAGATGCTTCGGATAATACGAAAAAAATGTTTACCAACACCTGTACTTACTATAATGTACCAATTTACTTTTTTGGTGAAAAAAATGATTTGGGTCATGCAATTGGTAAAGAGTTTCGCGCTTCTTTGGCAGTGTTTGACAAGGGCTTGGCAGACGCAATTGAAAAGCAACTGAAAATGAGCAGTGATATAAACGGAGGTAGTAAGTAGATGGCAAAAATGAAGATATTTGAGTTAAAAAATGAAATAAATGAAATAATACCTAATAAAATTGAGAGTAAGGACATCCTGGACTATTTGGAGAGAAGTTTTGGGGTGAAGAAAACTCACAGTAGTAACCTGGAGGACAATGAGGTTCAGGTTGTTAAAAACCACTTTGTCCAGGCTAGTAAAGCTGCTCAGGCTGCTGCCCAAGCAAAGGTTCAAAAACCTGCAGCTCAGACTGCATCAAAATCACCAGAAAAGCAGGAAGTACATCAGAAAACGGTATCAACAGGTTCTAAAACTGTTGCTGGGCAGACAGAAAATACTGGAGCAAACGCACATAAACCCGCTGATAGTGTGGCAGGAGCAAATCAAAATATACATGCTGGACAAAAATCTACAACTGGGCAAAGTACAGTAAGACAGCCTATGCAAAGCAGTAATCAAAGACCTTCCGTAGAACAAGGTCATCAAGGTACACCAGCGCAGAGACCGGCAGGAGGACAGGGCACAATGAGACAAGGACAGCAAGGTATGGTTGGAAGCAGTAGACAAGGAGTAGAGCAAGGTCAGACGAATACTGCAGCTGGACAGAGACCGACAGGGCAGGGCTATCAGGGACAAAGACCTGCCAGTGGATATCAAGGAAACAGACCAAACAGTGGATATCAGGGACAAAGACCGCAGGGAGAAGGCTATCAGGGACAAAGACCAGGCGGTGGATACCAGGGAAACAGACCAAACAGTGGATATCAGGGACAGAGACCAAGTGGTGGATACCAGGGGAATAGACCACAGGGAGAAGGCTACCAGGGACAAAGACCAAGTGGTGGATACCAGGGGAATAGACCGCAGGGAGAAGGCTACCAGGGACAGAGACCAAGTGGTGGATACCAGGGGAATAGACCGCAGGGAGAAGGCTACCAGGGACAAAGATCAACTGGTGGTTATCAAGGAAATAGACCTCAATCTTCAGGTCAAGGCTATCAAGGAAATCGTCCATCTGGGCAGGGTGGCTCTTATGGAGCAAACCGTACTCAGAGCGGAGCACGCCCTTCAGCACAGGGAAGTCAACAGGGAAGAGGAGGTTTTGGTGGAAATAACTACTCAAGACCTGCTAATAGTCAAAAACCTTCCGGTGGATATGGATCCCGTGGTTTTGAGGATATGAATAAGGATGACGATGATAAACCAAGCTATGGCAACAGATCGGGCCAGGCTGGAAGAAAAGGCAGTTCTGGTCGTGGTGAGCGTAAGAACTTTGATCAACAGATTTTAGATCAAAAGGTTGCTGAGAAGAATGATAACAGCAATAAGAGAAACAGAGATCGCATCAACAAGGAAAAGAATTATAAGGATAAGAACCTGCTTGATCGGGATGAACTGGATGATGTAGAAATCAAAAAGCTTGCTCCGAAAAAGGGACAGTTTATTCAGCCTAAGCCGGTAGTGGTTGTAGAGGATGACATCAAAGTTATCACAATTCCGGAGGTTCTTACAATTAAAGAACTGGCTGATAAGATGAAAAAGCCGTCTGCAGCATTAATTAAGAAGCTGTTCCTGGAAGGCAAAATTGTAACCTTAAATCAGGAAATAACTTTTGAAGAAGCAGAAGAGATTGCACTGGAATATGATATTATAGCCGAAAAAGAAGTTAAGATAAATGAAGTAGAAGAGCTTTTGAAGGAAGAGGAAGAAGATCCTAATACTATGGAAAAGCGTCCTGCGGTAGTATGTGTTATGGGTCATGTTGACCATGGTAAAACTTCATTACTTGATGCAATCAGGGAGACGAATGTTACCTCCAGAGAAGCAGGTGGAATTACACAGCACATCGGTGCCTATGTGGTAGATGTTAACGGTGAGAAAATCACATTCCTGGATACTCCTGGACATGAGGCATTTACCTCAATGCGTCTACGTGGAGCAAAATCAACGGATATTGCAATCCTTGTTGTAGCAGCAGATGATGGTGTAATGCCGCAGACAGTTGAGGCAATCAGTCATGCGAAAGCAGCTGGAGTACAGATTATTGTAGCAATCAACAAAATCGATAAACCAAGTGCTAATATAGAACGTGTAAAGCAGGAATTAACGGAATATGAATTAATTGCTGAGGATTGGGGCGGTGATACCATATTTGTTCCGGTATCTGCTCATACCAAGGAAGGTATTGATCAATTGCTGGAAATGATCCTGTTAACCGCAGAAATGCTGGAACTGAAGGCTAATCCCAACCGAAATGCAAGAGGTATTGTTATTGAAGCAGAGCTCGATAAGGGAAGAGGTCCGGTTGCAACGATATTAGTTCAAAAAGGAACACTTCATGTGGGAGATAATGTTGCGGTAGGTTCTTCCTTTGGTAAGGTTCGTGCAATGATGGACCATACTGGTAGAAGAGTGAAGGAAGCTACGCCTTCTACACCAGTAGAAATACTAGGCTTAAATGAAGTACCGGATGCCGGTGAGATATTCCTTTCTACTGATAGTGAGAAAGAAGCAAGAACAATTGCTGAAGCATATTTGACACAAAGCAAAGAGAAATTAATTGCTGACACCAAAGCAAAATTGTCGTTGGATGGTTTATTCTCTCAGATTCAGGCAGGTAATATTAAGGACCTGAACTTAATTATTAAGGCTGATGTACAGGGATCTGTGGAAGCAATGAAGCAAAGTCTATTAAAGCTCAGCAACGATGAGGTAGCTGTTCGGGTAATCCATGGTGGTGTTGGTGCTATTAATGAATCCGACGTAATACTTGCAAGTACCTCCAATGCCATTGTTATAGGCTTTAATGTAAAACCGGATAACGCAGCGAAGGAAAGAGCAGACCGTGAGAATGTGGATATTAAGCTATATCGAGTTATTTATAATGCGATAAGTGATGTTGAAGCAGCGATGAAAGGTATGTTGGATCCTGTATTCGAGGAACAAGTCATTGGCCACGCAGAGGTACGTATGACCTTCAAGGCTTCCGGTGTTGGTACAATTGCAGGCTCCTATGTTCTGGATGGTAAAATAGTAAGAGGCTGCAAGGCACGTATCTACAGAGAGAACGATATGATCTATGAAGGTAATTTAGCATCCTTAAAGAGATTCCAGGATGATGTTAAGGAAGTTGCTACCGGATACGAATGTGGACTTGTATTTGAGAAATTTAACGATGTTAAGGAAGGCGACAGAGTAGAGCTCTATATTATGGCAGAGGTTCCTAGATAGAGCGAAGCATCCTGAGAAGGCAATACAGGGAATTATCTAACCTGATATAATACTTGCGTGGTAAGGAATACGATGCGAATTCAATAGTCTGTTATTACCCGGGCATCATGCAGGACAGAAAGGTATAGGTGAATTTATGAGGAAAAACAGTATTAAGAATACCAGAATAAATGGCGAAGTTCAAAAAGAATTAAGTACGTTGATTAGTAGGGAGATTAAGGACCCAAGAATCAGTCCTATGACATCAGTAGTGGATGTTGAAGTATCTCCTGACCTAAAGACAGCCAAGGTATATATCAGTGTATTGGGTGATTCAGAAGCAAAGGAATCCACCCTGAAAGGGTTAAAAAGCGCCGCTTCCTTTATAAGAGGACAGTTAGCGAAATCGTTAAATTTACGAAACACCCCTGAACTCACCTTTATCATTGATAATTCCATTGAATATGGTGTAAACATGTCAAAATTAATCGATGAAATCAGCAAGAAATCATCGGATACATCAGAGAACTTAGTGGATGAGAAAGAGGATGAAGAGGAACTCTCTGACTTTGATGATAATGAGTAAGTAATCAAAAATGACAGTAAGATAAGCACACAAGAAAAGGAAGAATAGCCTATGAATAATATTAATGCAGAAGTAATCGGTGCTAAAAAGATTGCAATTGCAGGTCATATAAGACCGGATGGTGATTGCATTGGCTCTTGTACCGCTTTATATCTATATCTGAAGCAATACCAGGAGGAGCTTGGTATTGATCAAGTGGATGTATATTTAGAGCGCTTTGGTAATGAATTTCGTATTTTAGCCGGAGTCGATAACATCCTTCATTCCTATGACAATGAGGAATGCTATGATGTATTCATTTCTCTTGATTGTGGCAGCTTGGATCGATTGGGTAATGCATTGAAATATTATAATCAAGCTAAGAAAACAATAAATATAGACCACCACATCAGCAACCAATCCTTTGCTATGGTGAACCATGTGGTGGCAGATGCTTCCTCGACCTGTGAAGTACTATACTCCCTGATGGAGGAAGATCACATTACAAAAGAAATTGCAGAAGCTCTGTATGTCGGAATAATTCACGATACTGGCGTTTTCAAGCACTCCAACACATCAGAGAAAACCATGCAGATTGCCGGCAAGTTAATCAGTAAAGGGATCGCTTTTTCGAAATTGATAGACGAGTCCTTTTATTCTAAAACCTATGTGCAGAATCAGATTTTAGGACGTTGTTTGATGGAAAGTCTTCTGATTATGAACGGTAAGGTAGTGGTATCCTCAATCAGCCGGAAAATGCTTGACTTTTATGAGGCCACCCATAGTGACTTAGATGGAATTATTGATCAGCTTCGGATTATCAAAGGTGTCGAGGTAGCCATTTTTATTTCTGAAACGGATGTTCAGGATTATAAAGTGAGCATGAGATCAAATGGGGAGGTTAATGTTAGCAAAATAGCTGTGTATTTTGGTGGCGGAGGTCATATCAAAGCAGCAGGATGCAGCATGAAAGGTTCTCTTCATGATGTAATTAATAACCTGACCCCTCATATCGAGGCCCAGTTAAAGCAAATTAAGGAAAAGAAATCTCAGGCTTAAGCCTTGATTTAGTTGATAATAGCAAAGGTTATAGCATAAGCGCGAATAATTAAACTGAGTAAGGAGCGCATTCAATTGATAAATGGAATTATTAATGTATATAAAGAACAAGGATATACCTCTCATGATGTTGTAGCAAAAATGAGAGGTATATTAAAAATGAAAAAAATCGGTCATACGGGCACATTGGATCCAGAAGCACAGGGGGTATTACCTGTATGTATCGGGAAAGCAACAAAGCTTGTGGATTTGATTACGGATAAGGATAAAACCTATATGGCTGTTCTTAAGCTTGGTATTACAACCGATACTCAGGACATGACGGGACAGATATTAGCAACCTCGGAAGTAACAGTTGGCCTGGAACAGATTCAGGAAGTTATGAAGCATTATATTGGTGAATATCTGCAATTACCTCCTATGTATTCCGCAATTAAGGTGGGTGGTAAAAAGCTGTATGAATTGGCTAGACAGGGGAAGGAAATTGAGAGGGAACGACGTAAGGTGATTATCAAGGACATTAAAATTCTTGATTATTCGGAACAGGACCACGAAGTTACGGTATCTGTGGACTGTGGCAAAGGAACCTATATCAGAACCTTACTTCATGATATCGGAGCCGAATTGGGATGTGGCGGAGCTATGAAAAGCCTGCTTCGGACTGCAGTTGGCAATTTCCATATGGAACAGGCACTAACCCTTGCCCAGATAGAAGAGAAAGTAAAAGAAAATGTACTGGATGAGTATATAGTACCGATTGATCGTATGTTCGACACCTTTAATAAAGTAAAAGTAGACAAACTGTATCATAAGCTGATATATAATGGAAATCCATTTTCAAAAGCGCATTTAACAGAAAGGCCTGATGTCTATTCATCAGATATGGTAAGGGTATATGATGCGGATGATATTTTTATTGGAATATACCGGTACGATACGGCCGAGAAGCAATATAAGCCGGTTAAGCTTTTTCTCTAAAGAGTAAGTTGAATGTTGTACAGGTAGATTTGGAGGAAGCATGGAATATATTGAAGGAAAGACTGAGTTTGAATATAAAAATTGCGTAGTTACCCTTGGAAAGTTCGATGGGCTTCATAAGGGACATCAAAAGCTGATTAATCAAGTCATATCCTACAAACAACAGGGATACACAGCGGTTATGTTTAGCTTTATGCTTCATCCCGGTAACTTGTTTTCTGAGAAAGAATTTGAAGTCCTTTATACAGAAGAAGAAAAGCTGGCTAAACTAAAGAGATGTGGTATTGATGTATTGATTTCTTATCCGTTTACCAATGAGACCAGAATGATGGAGCCAGAGGACTTTATTAAAGAAATACTGGTTAAGAAGCTAGATACGAAGATTATTGTGGTTGGGAAGGACTTTCGTTTTGGTTACCAACGGAAAGGAAATGTCGAACTACTTCAGAAGTATGAAGAACTCTATGGATATCGCGTTATTGCTTGTGACAAAAGCACCTGGAGAAATGAAATTATCAGTAGTTCCGCTATTCGAAAGGCACTTAAGGAAGGCGATTTGGATTCCGTCAATGCAATGCTGGGACAGCCGTTTACGATTAGGGGTGAAGTGGTTCACGGAAGGAGATTGGGCCGAACCATGGGAGTACCCACGACAAACTTAATTCCTCCGTCTTCTAAGCTGCTTCCACCTAATGGAGTCTACGCATCAAGAGTTAGAATTGGTGAAGAATATCAAAATGGAGTAACCAATATAGGGTATAAACCAACGGTTGGAGAAGAGAAATTTATCGGGGTAGAGACCTTTATCTTTGACTATGATAATGATTTATATGGAGAAATCATTGAGGTTGAACTTCATAATTACATTCGACCGGAATTGAAATTTGGTACTCTTGAAGAACTGACTCAAAAAATGCAGGAAGATATTTTTACCGTGAAGCATTACTTTAAGAGCATAGAAAATTAATAAACGGTATCCTTCATATCTTAAAATATGATTAAAAAAGCTGGTAGCTGTATACAGTACCGGTTTTTTTATTGTATAATGGAATAAATTTATTGATGAAACAAAATCTGGAGGATAAATATGCTATCAGTAATTGACGTAACGAAAAAGTACGGTAAACTCATTGCCAATGATCATGTCAGCTTTGAGGTTCATCCAGGAGATATATCAATTCTGCTCGGCCCGAATGGTGCGGGGAAATCTACTATTATAAAATGTATCGCTGGATTATTAAAATTCAATGGAATGATACTGATTAATAAAAACGAGAATAAGTCGCTGCCGGCTAAAAGAGATTTGGGGTACATACCGGAGATGCCGGCTCTTTACGATATGTTAACAGTATGGGAACACATGGAGTTTATTGCAAGAGCTTATTCTCTCACGGACTGGAAGGATAGAGCTGAGATGCTGTTGGAACGACTTGAGCTGGACGATAAGAAGAAAAAGCTTGGAAGCGATTTATCAAAAGGAATGCAACAGAAGGTCAGTATTTGCTGCGGACTTCTACCGCAACCGAAGGTAATCTTGCTGGATGAGCCTCTGGTAGGCCTGGATCCTCATGCCATTAAGGAATTAAAGAACATGATTGTTGAGTATAAAAATGAAGGTGCTGCTATTTTAATCAGTACTCATATGCTTGATAGCGTAGCTGATTTCTGGGATAGCACGAATATTATGATGGATGGCCGTATTGCAGCTAAGAGAACTCGGAAAGAAATTGAAGGAAGCGGAGAAAATCTAGAGGATCTCTTCTTTAAAATCACTGAAAAAGAAAAAAGCACAGTGGGAGAGGAGAGATAGTATGAATGCTCTGGCATATTTATTGCTAACCCAATTGAAAAACAGAATACTATCTCTTAGAAAAAAACCTGGATTGCTGATCCTGTACCTGATAACAGCTGCATTTTTAATCCTATGTTTTGTTGTATTGTTGATCAGTGATTATAAACCAAGCCATCTAGGCTATGCAGATGAGCGTATTATATTTTCCATTATCGCAGGCATTGGATTATTGTTTCTATGGTCCTTTGTCTCAAATGGCTTATCCAATGGTTCCAGTCTGTTTTCCATGTCCGATGTGGGATTATTATTTGTAGCTCCCATATCAACGAAAAAAATACTGATGTATGGATTAATCAGCTCACTTGGTAAGGCTATGCTTGCTAATATCTTTGTAATTTTTCAGATGAGTAACCTTAGAAGTAACTTTGGATATGGCTTAAAGGAAGTATTCGCCTTATTTATCATATGTGCTGTAATGACACTGTTTTGCCAGCTGATGTCCATTGGAATATATATTATTTCCAATGGGAATCCGGCCAGAAAAAATATAATTAAAGGAATTATAATTGCATTATTCAGCAGCATTGCCATCATGGTGCTTATCATACAACGACAGGAGGGCCTGAGTTTAATTAAAGCTGTGTTAAGTCTTCCTGATACAAAATGGTTTGGATACATACCGGTTGCAGGCTGGTCCATGATGTTCTTTATCGGTATTGCACAAGGATCCGTTGTCACCATGCTCATACCATTAATCTTATATTTCATATCAGGAAGTATCATTATACTACTTCTAACCTCTGGAACAGCAGATTATTATGAAGATGTTTTGCTATCAACTGAGATAACATATCAGACGCAGAAGACAATTAAGGAAGAGGGCAAAACCATTCAAAACCGGAAGAAGAAAATAAAGGTTTCAGAAAAAGCAATGGGGCTAAACAAGGGAATGGGAGCCATGACCATAGCCTATAAGCATCTTCTGGAACTTAAGAGAACCAGTAAGCTAATGTTTATAGACAGCTTTACGCTATTTGCCGCATTCGGTGTAGGAGCAGCAGCTTACTATATGGTTAAGGTCACTCATTTAGCATCCTATATTATATTGGCAACAGCCATTTATCTTCAATTTTTTATGACGGTTATGGGTAAACTGAAATCAGAATTATTAAAACCATATATTTACTTGATTCCTGAGAAATCGGTAAAAAAATTATTCGCTGCTTCGTTTACTTCCATTGTAAAGCCATGCATTGATGGTATCATCATGTTTTCTGTTCTTGTGGTAATGGGAGGAACAGACCCTCTGACCGGCTTATTTTATGCGCTCGCTTATGCTTCATCCGGTGCGTTGTTTGTCGGATTTACCATACTCTATCAAAGAGTTTTAGGAGGTCAGCCTAATAATTATGTGAAAATGTTATTTGGTGTAGGCTTTTTCCTCATTATCATATCACCGGCAATTATATCCTCCATTGCAGTATCCTTCTTGCTGCCGGAAGCTTTGGACTTTTTATGTACACTTCCATATTCCATTTGTTGCATGGTGTTTACCGGTTTGATTTTCCTAACCTGTGGTGGCTTGCTCGATAAAGCAGAATATACCGGCAAGTCTTAAATTGAAAAGAATTGAGAAGGACTGATGCATATATACTAGTAGTGATTGTGACTTACCATAATGCACTGTCAGAAGAACATATTGCTGTGTTTTGTAAGAATTAGGTGAATATTCATATTCGCATGAGACTTACAAAAGCAGTAATGTGTTCTTCTGTCTGTGTGTGAGGTAAGTCACAATCACTACCTAGTATATCTTGTATCAGCCCATTCAACTCGCTAATATAAATTAGAATTCAAAATTTTGTTTACAATAATAAAAGAATATGTTAATATACCTAGGTACAGATGAGCCATTACTCAGAATTTGGACACTCCGACCTTTTTCTTGGTATTAGGCGTTTAATTGAAAGGAGAATTTTATTATGATTAGCAAAGAAAAAAAACAGGAAATCATCAAGAATTTCGGAAGAACACCTGAGGATACAGGATCTCCGGAAGTACAGATTGCACTATTAACTGAAAGAATTACAGAGTTAACAGAGCACTTAAAGAGCAATAAGAAGGATCATCACTCCAGAAGAGGACTTCTTAAGATGGTTGGTCAAAGAAGAGGCTTACTTGAATACCTAAAGAAGACGAATATCGAAGGATATCGTGAACTGATTGAACGTTTAGGTTTAAGAAAATAGTAAAATTCGATTTGATTATGCTGTCCCTTATGCAGCTGTGCTGAAAAGGGGCAGCTTTTTCTAACGTTATTTTCATGCATAACAAATAGGAGTAATTATAGGACCAGTTATTAAGGTAAACTAGTTATAAGGATGATATGGATAATATGAGAAAAGAAAGGCTGTATATAACAATGTTATAAACAGAATGGGATATCGACATGAAGCAATTACGTACTATAATGAATGATAGAGAATTCGTTAAAAAAGCTTTAGCAATTACCATTCCGGTAGCGTTGCAAAATATGTTAAATAATTTATTGAATTTAGTAGATACCTTAATGATCGGTCAGCTGGGAGATACTTCGATTGCTGCCGTTGGACTCGCTAACAAACTGTTTTTTGTGTTTTGTCTACTGATGTTCGGTGTATGCAGTGGTTCGAGTATACTTGCTTCCCAATATTTCGGAAAAAGAGAAATGTGGAACATTAAAAGAGTGCTTCGTATCTCGCTGATACTTGGTATAGGAGGTTCATTCCTGTTCATGATCCCGGCACTGATCGCACCGGAATTAGTGATGCGAATTTTTACACCCCAGGCTGGTACCATTGCCATCGGTTCAGCATACTTAGTTATTGTTGCAATCAGTTATCCGCTTACAGCAATAACGAATGCATATGTTGCGATCCTACGAAGTATGAATTATGTTGTTCTTCCGGTTATTATTACATCCGTTTCAATCTTAGTAAATGTGGTTTTGAATTACGGTCTGATATTCGGAAAATTAGGATTACCTGAGATGGGAGTGGCAGGAGCGGCACTGGCAACTTTAATTGCCAGAATTGTAGAGTGTGTTTTACTTTTGATTATCATTTACAGATATAAAGCTGGTGATGGTGGAATTGGTGATTTTGTTCATCAGAAATATATAAAAGTAAAAGGGAATTCATTGTTTCAGAAGGAATTTATAGTAAGATATTTTCGTACTGCTTCTCCGGTAATTATTAATGAATTTATGTGGGGGCTTGGTGTCACTATGTATGCCCTTGTCTATGGAAGAATGGGAGATGAGGCGACGGCTGCTATTACGATTACGAGTTCGATGGAGCAAATTGCATCGGTGTTTTTCTTCGGAATATGTCACGCAGCAGCGGTAATCCTTGGTAATGAATTAGGTGCAAATCGATTAGAAAAAGCGAAAGAGTATGCTAAGAATTTTATCTTTATTCAATTTTTAGTATCTGTGGTGGGTGCAGTTCTATTATTCTTTATGAAGGATTCAATTATCGGACTGTTTCAGGTGTCAGAGATTGTATCGGAGTATATCCGGTTAAGTGTCGTTGTCTTTACTCTTTATATGCCGCTGAGAATGTTGAATGCGTTATTCATTGTGGCTGTTCTGCGAAGTGGTGGGGACACGGTTGCATCGCTGTTTTTAGATATCACTGGAGTCTGGTTCATTGGTATTCCTATGGCAATCATCGGTGGTTTGGTATTACAGTTACCGATTTATATTGTATATGCAATGATATCAATGGAAGAAATATATAAATTGATTCTAAGCTATATACGATATCGTCAGGGAAAATGGGTAAAAAATATTGTAACTGAATAATTTACGAAATATTCAGCCTTTATGAATGTATCAGAATATTTGGGTGATGTATCAGTGAAATGCTTTCTATTATGCATTACACGGCATCACCCGTATTTTATACTACAGATATCTAATAAATTAATCATTGAATGACTAAGAATCAGGTTATCGGTGGATAATGTTAATATAAATCTTATTATTTCAATGTGTACCTATTATATACAGCTTTATGAATCGTAGCAGTGAATGAGTGGTGGCATGATTAAAAAAAACGGTAGCATGTTGGAAATAATTATGCTATAATAATAAAGTTAGAGTGATTGGGGGACAACCCGAGACTACTGAAAAGGTTATCGAAGAATGTAATTCGGTAGGTTTTTCAGTTGTTTCGGTTCCTCCGACTCTGAAAAATTGTGATTTTATGTAAATCATGGATATTATGAAAAGGAGAACAGAGTATGTACAAAAGTTTTTCAATGGAATTAGCCGGAAGAACCTTAACCGTTGATATCGGTAGAGTTGCTGCGCAGGCTAATGGTGCTGCATTTATGCACTATGGTGATACAGTTGTACTATCAACAGCGACTGCGTCAGATAAACCAAGAGAAGGAATTGATTTTTTCCCTTTAAGTGTTGAATATGAAGAAAAATTATATGCGGTTGGTAAAATACCCGGAGGATTTATAAAAAGAGAAGGAAAGGCATCAGAAAATGCAATTCTTACCTCCCGCGTTATTGACCGTCCTATGAGACCCTTATTTCCAAAGGATTATCGTAATGACGTGACCTTGAATAATTTGGTATTATGCGTTGACCAGGACTGCTCACCTGAATTGACTGCTATGCTGGGCTCAGCAATTGCAACCTGTATTTCGGACATTCCGTTTGATGGACCAACAGCCTCTACAATGGTTGGTATGGTAGATGGTGAATTTGTATTCAATCCCACCTCAGCGCAAAGAGAGAAGTCCACATTAGCACTAACCGTTGCATCAACCAGAGAAAAAGTAATTATGATTGAAGCAGGTGCAAATGAACTTCCAGAAGATAAAATGATTGAAGCAATCTTTGCAGCTCATGAAATGAATAAGAAAGTAATTGAATTTATTGATACTATTGTAGCAGAATGCGGTAAGCCAAAGCATGATTATGTTAAGTTTGACACTCCTCAGGAGTTATATGATGATATGGTTAACTTCATTACACAGGAGGCAATGGAAGAGGCTGTATTTACCGATGTAAAGCAGGTTAGAGAAGCAAATATTAAAGAAATTACAGAACGGTTAACTACTCGTTATGAGGAGATGAACCCGGATTGGCTTCCATATCTGAGTGAAGCAGTATATAAATTCCAGAAAAAGACCGTACGTAAGATGATCTTAAAAGACAAAAAACGTCCGGACGGAAGAGGTATGACTGAAATCAGAAAATTAGCAGCGGAAATCGATGTATTACCAAGAACACACGGTTCTGGTATGTTTACCCGTGGTCAGACTCAGGTGCTTACAATTACAACCTTAGGTGCGTTAGCAGAGACACAGAGACTGGATGGTATCGATGAGAATGAAACCGGCAAGAGATATATGCATCACTATAATTTCCCTTCTTACTCTGTGGGTGAAACCAAACCTTCCAGAGGCCCGGGCAGACGTGAAATTGGACATGGTGCACTGGCTGTGAGAGCGCTCGTTCCAGTTCTTCCAAGTGAAGAGGAGTTCCCTTATGCAATCCGTACCGTATCCGAGGTATTAGAATCGAATGGTTCCACATCCCAGGGTAGTATCTGTGCCTCCACGTTATCCTTAATGGCTGCCGGAGTACCGATTAAGGCTATGGTTGCAGGTATATCCGTAGGTCTTGTAACTGGAGATACCGATGATGATTATATTATTTTAACTGATATACAAGGTTTGGAAGACTTCTTTGGAGACATGGACTTTAAGGTAGCAGGAACTCATAAGGGTATCACTGCAATTCAAATGGATATTAAGATTCATGGCTTGACCAGAGAAATTATTGAAAAAGCCATCTACAGAACGAAAGAGGCTAGAACCTATATTCTTGATGAGGTTATGGCTCCTGTCATTTCACAGCCGAGACCTGAAGTTGGTCCTTATTCACCGAAGATTGTACAGATCAAGATTGATCCTACTAAGATCGGTGATGTGGTTGGACAGAGAGGTAAAACAATTAATGCTATCATTGAACAGACTGGTGTTAAGATTGATATAACCGATGACGGTGCAGTATCCGTATGTGGTGTAGATAAAGAAAGCATCCAGAAAGCTGTAGAAATGGTTAAGATGATAGTTACCGACTTCGAAGAAGGTAAAACTTATACTGGTAAGGTTATCAGTATTAAAGACTTTGGAGCATTTATTGAGTTTGCACCAGGAAAAGAAGGCATGGTTCACATTTCTAAGATTGCAAAGCATAGAGTCGAGCATATAGAAGATGAGCTGACCTTAGGTGATGTTGTGACGGTTGTATGCCTTGGTCAGGATAAGATGGGACGTATTAGCTTTAGTATTAAAGATGTTCAATAACAAGAGCTGAAGTGATGAATACGTAACGATTAACAGGGAACTATGACTTACTTCACACACAGACAGAATGACAGATTGCAAATTTGTATATATCAGACGAACTTAATAGTTCGCCTCATCCATACAAATTTCACAATAAGTTCTTCTGACAGTGCATTATGGTAAGTCATAGTTCCCTGGTGTTACATTACGCATTCGTCCCATTATTGCACTTGAAAGCATATATTTAATTTGAAATATTTCTTGAAGGAAAAGAATCAGACGGTTTGCTGTCTGATTCTTTTCCTTTTTGTGGGAGAGTGTTAATAATGCAAGAAATAGCGAGTACGAAATATTATTTTTGTTAATGTATTTTATAGATTATAAAAAATGGGTATGCTAGTATTATTAAATGTAAACATTTAACATTTTATTAATTTATCTGATAAGGAGCATTAAAAATGGATCAAAGAGATAAAATAAAAAAAGTGATAAGACTGATTGTGATATGTTTCGCATCCATTTTGATCATCGGATTGTTTTCCACCTATATGCTGTTTCATAATTATATTAGCAAAATAAATATTGCAAAATCAAAAGAACTGGAGCCATCTGAACTCCTCACGGCTCAGGAGAAAATAACGGAATCGTTAGTGGAAGATACACCATTTATAAAGAATGAAACAGAGTACAAGGACGAAGTACTGGAAGCGGTGGATAATAGTAATGTTCTGAATCCGGAAGAAGAGACGGAAGCAATGGCTTTCGATGAGGAGTTGTCCGTATCTGAGACTACTAACAGGGAAATTGAAATGCTGGAAGCTGCAATTGAGAAAAATAGGAATAGTGATGTAGAAGTATTACATGATAAAAAGGTCCTGAATATTCTGCTGATCGGCAGCGATACCAGGAATATCAACGAGCGCGGCCGTTCCGATACGATGATTCTTATTACGCTCAATAAGAATACGAAAAAAATCATAGCAACCTCCTTCTTACGTGATATTTATCTCAGCATCCCTAACCGTAAGAATAATCGTCTAAATGCTGCATTTGCTTATGGTGGTGCAGATCTGCTGATGGATACCATGGAGCAAAACTTTAAGATTCAAGTGGATCGATATATAATGGTGGATTTTTATTCATTTATTGATATTGTTGATACGATCGGAGGAATTACAATGGAGATCGAAGAGGAGGAGCTTGATGATCTTAATCGCATCATACGGGGATTAAATGTAATATTGAAGGATGAGAAGGATTCCGATCAGATACCTGCAGCTGGAAAATGCGTATTGAATGGGAAACAGGCTCTCAGTTATGCCAGAAATCGAACTACCGGAAACGGGGATTTTGAAAGAACAAATCGTCAGAGAAAGGTACTAACCGCTATATTCAATAAAGTAAAGAAGCAGGACATTCTGATTCTAAATAAATTACTTAATATTATCCTTCCAAAAGTAACCACCAACTTTTCTGAGGTTGAAATCCTTGAGCAGTTATTATCATTTCCGTCCTATATCGGATATGATCTAGAGCAATGGAGCATTCCCATGTCAAATACGTATTCTAATATTAAAATCGAGAATATGTCAGTATTAGGTATTGATTTTGATATGAATATTGCGGAGATAAAAAGGCGTCTATATAGTACAAAATAATCTATGTTTCGATACAATGTATTCTATTTCATGCTTGAAGGTGTGAAGAATGTTGTAAACTGAAGGGTGGTATGGTAGAATCAAGACATATTAATACGAATATGAGCGGTTAACAGAAAAGATAAACTTATTATAATATGCATAATGAAAAAGAGAGGGACCTCCTATGACAAATATTAATCAGTTATCCAATCGTATCACCGTCATTACCGAAGTATTGCCTTACTTAAAGAGTGCTTCCTTTGGAGTTTGGGTTAAAGCAGGTTCCGCTAATGAGAATGAGAATAATAACGGAATAGCTCATATCATTGAGCATATGCTGTTTAAAGGGACAAAAACCAGGGATGCCAAGCAAATAGCTGATGAAATGGCTAAAATCGGTGGCAATATGAATGCATTCACCAGCAAGGAATGCACATCTTATTATGCCACTACATTAAGTGAGCACCTGCCTATAGCGATTGATATTATAGCAGATATGCTAAATAATTCACTGATTGATGAGAAAGCGCTTAAGAAAGAAAAGGGAGTTATTCTTGAAGAAATTGATATGTACGATGATTCACCGGAGGATCTTGTTCATGAAATGCTTCAGCAAAGGGTGTGGAAGGATCATCCTCTGGGATATATGATTTCCGGAACCAAGAAAATTGTACGCAGAGTTACGAGAGAACAGATTCTGGATTTTATGGATACTTTTTATGTTGGTGAGAATATATTCATATCTGTTGCTGGTAATTTTAATGAAAAGGATATACTAAAGCTATTGGAAGATAAATTCGGTATGATAAAGGCTAAGAGTACAAAGATAAATCAAAGCCTGAGAGAACCAGAATATCATCGAGTACTCTGCAATAGGGATAAGGATATTGAACAGCTTCATTGTAACATTGCTTTTAACTGTATATCCTATCTATCACAGGAACGATATATATTATCCGTATTAAATTCCATACTGGGTGGCAGTATTAATTCAAGATTGTTTCAGAAAATCAGAGAAAATAGTGGGCTGACGTATTCTATATACTCATATGGAAGCTCCTATCGAAATACTGGTTTATTTCATATATATGCTGCTATGAATCCCATGCAATTAAGCACAGTTGTCAGAAAAATATATATGATTATTAAGGAATTGAAGAAAAAAGGGGTTACATCGGATGAACTAAGCATGACAAAGGAGCAAATCAAAACAGAATTGATTCTCGGCAGTGAAAGTACGAAAAGCAGAATGAATTCCAACGGAAAATCCTTTATGAATCGCGGCAGAGTCGTACCCTTGGAAGAACATATTGCAAATATTGATAATGTGAAGCTGAGTGATGTGAAAGAATTTGCTAACCAGTATTTAGATCTTTCTAATGCTTCAATCTCTCTGGTGGGAAATATAAAAGAAGTTAGTTTAAAGGAGTTTGGATTTTAATAAAAGGTCACAAATATAACCATTATGAGGAAAAAAATTACTTGAATACTTTCCCAAATAATACTATAATTGTCGTTAATGGGAGAATTTTATTACTTAATAGAATTCTTTCATGAAATATAATAGAATGGGAGGAAACACAAAAATGAGGTACGAAATAATAGGGGAACCATTGCCTGTTGTTACATGTTATGTTAATGCAGGCGAAACACTGATTACGGAAAGAGGCTCAATGAGTTGGATGAGCCCAAACATGAAGATGGAGACATCAACTAATGGCGGTATTGGAAAAGCATTAGGAAGAATGTTCTCAGGAGAAGCTATTTTCCAGAACAAATATACTGCTGTTGGTGGGGAAGGAATGATTGCGTTTGCATCCAGCTTTCCTGGTTCAATTCGCGCACTTGAAATCACTCCTGGTAACTCCATGGTCGTTCAAAAATCAGCTTTTCTTGCATCTGAGACAGGAGTTGAATTATCCGTTCATTTCCAGAAGAAGTTTGGAGCAGGCCTCTTCGGAGGAGAAGGCTTTATCATGCAGAAGCTATCCGGTAACGGTATTGCTTTTATTGAAATCGATGGTAAGGCAGTTGAATATGAATTACAACCAGGACAGCAGATGGTTATAGATACCGGATATCTTGCTGCTATGACAGAAAGCTGTAAGATGGATATCCAAAAAGTTCCCGGTGTCAAGAATATGCTTCTTGGTGGAGAAGGAATCTTCAATACAGTAGTAACCGGACCTGGAAAGATTATATTACAGACCATGCCGGTTAGCAATGTAGCAGCTACCCTTCGTCCTTTTTTACCTAGTGCTAAATAATTAGATTAAATCTTTATAGAATTTTATTACATAACTGTGGGCTGTAGCATAATGTATCAACAGGGATTTATGACTTACCTCACACACAGACAGAAGTACAAATTGCTGAACTCTGTATGTCTCAGACGAACTTAATAGTTCGTCCTATCCATACAGAATTCAACAATATTGTTCTTCTGACAGTGTATTATGGTAAGTCATAATCCCTGCATACACATTATGCCACAGCCCTATTTCTATAATAAGAAATTCTGAGAATTTCTTATTATAGAAATATCCTTAAGGTGGGATGCACCTCTTTGTGGTTAAATTAGGTTTGACTAGAGCCATAATACTATAGTATCGGAGCCCAATCAAATCCTAATGCAACTATACGCAATCGAATCTTTTCTTGTGTCTTGACAATAATCAGAAGAATGATATAATTAACCCTATATTAAGCTTTAAGCATAATAAGTAATATAATATGAACACGTTGAAGAGAAGAGTAATATGTGGAGCATTACAGAGAGAGATATGATTTGGTGTGAATATCTTATTAGGAAGCATATGAAAACTAACTCTGAGTGGCCCCAATCCGGTCCGGTGATTCCGTTATCAATCGAATGAAGTGGGTGTCATACACCAATAAGGGTGGAACCGCGACGTATAGATTACGCTCGTCCCTTTCGGTTTGCAAAATAAGCAGGTCGGAAGAGATGAGCTTTTATTTTGCAAATAGAGCTTAGGTAAAGATAGAGATTAAATAGACAATTGCAAAACGAAATAATTGAAGTAATTGTGTATACAGTGGATACATGTTCCGAAGCAAACCATAGCGGAGGGAGCGGGTTTGCGTAGGAATATGTATCTGTAAAATACACAATTAGGATATTTTCCGAGTTTGCAATTGCCTATAGAGATTTAATTATGAAAGGAGAAGCATTATGAAGATTACATTAAAAGATGGATCTATGAAAGAGTATGAGAAATCCATGACAGCCTATGAGATCGCATGTGACATTAGTGAAGGGTTAGGCAGAATGGCATGTGCAGCTGAATTAAATGGTAAGGTGGTGGATCTTCGAACCGTAGTGGACATGGATTGCGATTTAAATATATTGACCTTTAACGATGAGGCAGGTAAGGCGGCATATCGCCATACAACCTCCCATGTTCTTGCTCAGGCTGTAAAACGTCTTTATCCCAATGCCAAATTGGCTATTGGACCTTCTATCGATACTGGTTTTTATTATGATTTTGATATTGAGCCATTGGATCGTGCCGCACTGGATGAAATAGAGAAGGAAATGAAGAAAATTATTAAAGAAGGTAATGATTTGGTTCGTTTTACCTTACCTCGTGCAGAAGCAATTGCTCTTATGAAGGAGAAGGATGAGCCTTACAAGGTGGAATTAATTGAAGATCTTCCGGAAGATGCAGAGATATCCTTCTATCAGCAAGGAGATTTTGTTGATCTATGTGCAGGACCTCATTTGATGAGTACTAAGGGTATTAAAGCCATCAAATTAATCTCCTCCTCAGGTGCATACTGGAGAGGTTCTGAAAAGAATAAGATGCTGACTCGTGTATATGGTACTTCCTATACCAAGAATGCCGAATTGGAAGAATTCCTTGCGCATTTGGAAGATATTAAGAAACGTGATCATAACAAATTGGGTCGTGAGATGGAATTGTTTACTACAGTAGATGTCATTGGACAGGGACTCCCTCTGATTATGCCAAAGGGCAATAAAATCATCCAGACTATGCAAAGATGGATTGAGGATGAAGAAGAAAAACGTGGCTATGTCAGAACCAGAACACCATTTATGGCAAAGAGCGACTTATATAAGATCTCCGGTCACTGGGATCATTATAAGGAAGGCATGTTTGTTCTTGGAGATGAGAAGGTGGATAAAGAAGTATTTGCTCTTCGTCCTATGACCTGTCCGTTCCAGTATTATGTGTATAAAGCAAGCCAGAAATCCTATCGTGATTTACCAATCAGATATGCTGAAACCTCTACCTTATTCAGAAATGAGGATTCTGGTGAAATGCATGGATTAACTCGTGTTCGTCAGTTTACGATTTCAGAAGGCCATTTAATCGTCCGTCCGGATCAGATGGATGAAGAATTTAAGGGCTGTTTGGATCTGGCAAGATATTGTCTGGTTACCTTAGGACTCAATGATGATGTTACTTATCGTCTGTCAAAATGGGATCCTAATAATAAAGATAAATATATCGGTAGCGAAGAAGTGTGGGAGGATACACAGAATCGAATCCGTCAGATATTAAATGAGTTGGGAATACCATTTACGGAAGCAGAAGGGGAAGCTGCATTCTATGGTCCTAAGGTTGATATTCAAGCAAAGAATGTATATGGAAAAGAAGATACTATGATTACCATTCAATGGGATGCGATTTTAGCAGACCAATATGATATGTATTATGTGGACCAGAATGGCGAAAAGGTTCGCCCGTATATTATTCACCGTACCAGTATGGGATGCTATGAAAGAACCCTGGCTTGGTTGATTGAAAAGTATGCCGGATTGTTCCCGACCTGGTTATGCCCGGAACAGGTTCGCGTACTTCCGATATCAGAAAAGTATCATGATTATGCAAATAAAGTAAAGGAAGAGCTGCAGAAGAATAATGTTCTGGTAACGGTGGACGAGAGAGCAGAGAAGATTGGCTACAAGATTCGAGAAGCAAGACTGGATCGCATTCCTTATATGCTAGTCGTTGGACAGAAGGAAGAGGAAGAAGGAGTAGTATCAGTAAGAAGTCGTTATCTTGGTGATGAAGGACAAAAGCCTCTGAATATCTTTATTGATGAAATCTGTAAGGAAATTAGAACAAAAGAAATTCGCAAAATTGAGGTCGAGCAGAATAACTAATTACCAGACCTTTAAATACAGATAGGTAATTGCGAAACTTAATAATTGTGGCGATTGTGTACAGTGGATACCATGTTCCGAAGCAAACCATAGAGTAAGGAGTGCTTTGCGCAGGAATATGTAACTGCTGTATACATAATTAAGATATCTTCAGAATTTCGCAATTGCCTATTTTAATAAAGATAGTGGGAGGATGAAAGGAATGTCGAATTACCATATTGAAACCAAATGTATTCAGGAGGGATTTAAGCCTGGGAATGGGGAACCCAGAGTGCTTCCGATTTATCAAAGCACCACATTCAAATATGATTCCAGTGAACATGTGGGAAAGTTATTTGATTTGACAGAGGAAGGCTTTTTCTATACAAGACTTGCAAATCCTACGGTTGATAGTGTGGAGAGAAAAATAGCCGCATTGGAAGGGGGCATCAGTGCGATGTGTACCTCTTCCGGTCAGGCAGCGAATTTAATAGCTGTTATTAACATCTGCAATGCCGGAGATCATATGATTGTCTCTAATGCAATCTATGGAGGTACGATTAATCTCTTTGCGGTGACTCTAAAACGTATGGGAATTGAAGTGTCCTTTGTGAATCCGGACGCATCTTTGGAGGAGTTGCAGAAAGAGGTTAAGGAGAACACAAAGCTTGTATTTGCAGAAACAATTGCGAATCCTACATTGATTGTTACAGATCTTGAGAAATTTGCTACATTAGCTCATAACAATCAAATTCCTCTCATCATAGATAATACCTTTGCTACACCGATTAATTGCAGACCCTTTGAATTTGGAGCAGATATTGTTACTCATTCTACATCAAAATATATGGATGGGCATGCGGTAGCTCTTGGTGGAGTAATAGTTGACAGTGGTAATTTTAACTGGGATAATGGTAAATTCTCTGGTTTGTCCACTCCTGATGAATCCTATCACGGTATGGTATATACCAGAGATTGTGGAAAGAATGCATATATCACAAAGGCGAGAGTACAATTGATGAGAGATCTAGGTTCAGCACCGACACCGAATAATGCATTTTTGCTCAATCTGGGGCTTGAAACCTTGCATCTTCGAATGGAACGGCATTGCAGTAATGCATTAAAGGTTGCTGAATATCTTGAGAAAAATGATAAGATTGCCTGGGTTAATTATCCGGGATTAAAGAGTAATAAATATTATGATTTGGCTCAAAAATACATGCCGAAGGGTTCCAGTGGTGTAATTTCTTATGGAATTAAGGGTGGCAGAGAAGCAGCTGTGAAATTCATGGATAGCTTGAAGCTTGCAGCGATTGTAGTACATGTGGCAGATGCGAGGACAGGAGTGCTGCATCCTGCTAGTACGACACATCGTCAGCTTAGTGACCAACAACTGTTGGATGCTGGTATTACACCTGATTTGATTCGTATGTCCATAGGAATCGAGAATGTGGATGATATCATTGCGGATATCGAACAGGCACTTTCTTCTTTATAAGTGGTTTGGTAAAGAATTCATCATATGATCAGAGTTTCTCTTATTCAGCTTTGCTGTATAGGAGAACTCTGATCATTTTTTACATTCCAGTTTACCCTAAAGTCCAAAATGTTAAAAAAATATCATAATACTCATAAATTGCACTTTTATAGTAGACACTGGAAGAAATTTGAATTATAATATATTTACATTACAAAATGTTACATAAAAAGACGAAATAATTCTTTTTTCGGTAATAAGTAATTCCTTTACATTATGTCACAATCATTTCAGGAATTGGTATTAAGACTACAAATTATTTATTTGCTAAGTGAGGATAACGAATGAAAAGTATCAAAACAAAAGCAATGATAGTAGCCACATGTCTGATTCTGATTTGCATGTCTGCATTCGGTGCGAATACCTATGTCCATTTCCGAGCAATCCTAATTGATGAAATCAATAATGCAGTAGTAAGAATAGCGGATGAATCTGCAGAGTATCTTACGAATTATATCAATCAGTTTCTCATGCCACTTAATGCTATTTCCGAGCATGAGTATATTCAGAGTATGGACTGGGAGAAGCAAAAGGATATCCTCATGTATCAAATAAATCCATATTATCAAAGTATTGCGTTGGTGGATACCAATGGAATTGCCCGCTATGTGGATGATTCTGAATTAGATCTAAGTGATAGAACCTATATAAAGAATACTCTATCGGGAAAGACATCGTTTTCTGAAGTGATTATCAGTCGAAAGACGAATCAACCGGCCATCATGGTAGGTGTACCCATCCGTCAGGGAGAAGAAATCAAAGGGGCCTTAATTGCAAGACTGGATGTTGACTTCCTGGCTGATTTTGCCTTAAGTCGGGGATATGGTAAGAATGGCAGAGCTTATATAATAAGTGAAGAGGGGACCTTAATATCCAGAAATAATGATGAGATTTTATCGGACAGCTATAATCTGTATGAATTGGCATCGGAAGATCAACGATATGAGGCCTTCGCCAGGTATGTGAAGGAAAGTCATGAGAATTCTTCCGGTTATGGTTCCTATAAGTATGATGGTAAGCAGATTCTCATGGGATACGCTTCTATAGAAGAGACAAATTGGAAAATCTATATCGGGACCTATGAAAAGGAAGCATTGAACGGTCTCACCGGCTTGCGCAGGACCATGTATATTGGATTACTGATATCGGTTCTATCGAGTATCCTGGCATGTTGGATATTTATTTGTAAGCTTGTGAAGCCAATCCTTGAGATGGATCATTTATTTGCAAAAGGAGCCAAGGGAGATCTTACCATTCGTATCAAATCCAAATCCAGGGATGAACTGGGTAGACTCGGTAACAGCTTTAACCGATTGATGGATAAGATTAAGACATTAACCTATTTTGATCCATTAACATCGCTTTTGAATCAGTATGTTCTCGAAAAGGATTTGGATATTCTGATCAAAAAAGAAGAACCGCAGGATTTCTCCTTAATCATGGTTGAAATTGATAAGTTCAATTTCCTTAACGAGACCTATGGCTTTACAGTAAGTGATATTGTACTGTGTGAAACGGCTAGAAGAATATTATCCTGTATCGACGAAGAGGATCGTGTTTATCGTTATAAAGGTGACGAATTTGTAGTATTAATCAGAACTTGTACAGAAGAGAATATCATTCTTCAAAAAGCACAGGAACTATTAGCTTCAATAAAAGATTGCTATATTATAGATGGAAAAACCATAGATATTAATTTTAATATTGGAGTATTCCGGTGGTATGAGGATACTCATACGGTAACACCGTTAAAAGCATTAACTCAAGCTAAAAATTATGCGAAATATATGGGAACTAACCAGTTCCAGTTATATAACAAAGAGATACATGAAAAACTCATGACTATGAATGAACTGCAGGCTGATATTTTGACGGGATTGGAGAAGAATGAATTCTTCCTAGTATATCAACCCTTATTCTATATACAGGATGAAAGAATAGCTGAAATAGAAGCTTTAATTCGATGGAAGCATCCAGAGAAAGGATTGCTGTATCCAGATCGATTTATAGAGCTTGCGGAACAGGCAGGAACTATCATTAATATTGATTATTGGGTACTGGAAACTGCTTGTAAGCAGCTTAAAAGTTGGCGAGATCGTAATCAAAAGCCCGTATTACTATCAATCAATATATCAGCAAAGTCCTTTGAGACAAAGAGCTTTGTACCCGATATTACAAGTATAATCAATCAGTATGAAGTTAATCCTGAATATCTTCAGCTTGAAATCACGGAACGTATGGTAATAAAGAATGTGGAGGAAAGTATACAAAAGCTTTGTCAATTAAGAGATATGGGTATTAGGGTAGCAATTGATGACTTTGGTATCGGTTATTCGTCACTCAGTTATATTGTACGATTACCGATTGACAGCATCAAAATTGATAAATCCTTTGTACAAAATATTACCTCCAGCAAGGAATCAAAGGCAATCGTAACCACCATCATTAACTTATGTAAGATTTTAAGATTAAATGTAATTGCAGAAGGAATCGAAAGTAAATTTGAGTTAGATTACCTGAAATCGAACCAGTGTGAGATTGGTCAGGGATATTATTTCTCCAAGCCAGTACATATTGAAGAAATCGAACGACTTCTCATGGAATAGCTATAGGTATATTACTGGAAGAGGGATAGCTGCTGATATTGATATTTTTTCTTGTAAGCAGCTATAATCTCTTCCATTTTATATAAGATTCCGAGCTTTTTGCATTCCTGGGCAAATAAAGGATACAGCTTTGGTGAATTAGGACTGTGGCATACATAGGAAGAGCCGTATAAACGAACATAAGTCTGCCTTAAGGATAATTCAGGAAACAATTCATCCAGCTTTTGATACAGATATTCTCTTTGCCCATTTCGTAAAGATAAACCAAACATTGGATAAATGAATCTAGCTCCGCTGTTTTTGGCGGCATGTATGATTGCCATAACATTATCCATGGTATCTGTCAGGCCAGGTAATAGGGGCATCATAAGAATACCAGTAAAAATACCAGCCTCGGATAACTCTTGAACTGCTTTGAAGCGTCTTGAGGACACACATGCTCCCGGTTCAATTTTACCTGCCAGTTCATCGTCTAAAGTAGTTATCGTAATTTTACAGATAGCGGGAGAATGACTTTGAATTCGTTGTAACAGGTCAATATCCCTGCAGATCAGATCGCTTTTTGTAGCAATCGAAATACCAAAATGATATTCATCAATATATTCTAACGCTT
The DNA here is from genome assembly GCF_014174405.1 of Variimorphobacter saccharofermentans. Lineage (GTDB taxonomy): Bacteria > Bacillota > Clostridia > Lachnospirales > Lachnospiraceae > Mobilitalea > Mobilitalea saccharofermentans. Next base: position 1,939,189 of record NZ_JACEGA010000001.1, read on the forward strand.
GTCTGGTTAATCTATGTTTCTCCTCGAAGGGATTATAGGGATCACTCATAGAGCCGGTACCGATGACACCCGTTTTAGTTTTCTTTCTAAGCTCATCCCTGATTAATATTACTGCATTTTCTTTGGCACGAACTGTATCAAAATCCTGTATCTGATAACAGTCACTTCTACTGTCACAGTAGATACAACCGTGACAACAGCCTTTATAAATATTCATATTATAATCTGTTCCGAACCAAGAGGTGTTCTGAGTGCGGCCTATAATGGTTTTAGCGGGTATTGTCTGCATAATTTCCCTCCAGTTATTAACTTATTTTATCTTTGATTTGCCTTTGCCATCGACCATGATAAAGTGCATCTTTGGTATGTTTATTAATATGACATCAGTATGTCATATATTATATTTTTTTAGTACCTTCTGATATCTATGAATAATTTCCTCACGCAAGAAAGCAGGTTCGATAACTTCAATGTGATCCTCATAGGACATGATATAGCTATAAAGCCATCCCCTATCTAACAAATCCGAATGGATCAGAAAGGCTCCATCCTCTTTTCTCTCAATAGCTTCCGAAGGAAATTCATCATAGATTCGATATGCCATTTCAGCATCGATTTTGAACACTACATGAATCAAGGAGCCGGTTTGTTCCGGATTCATGGGAAGCTGAGTATCTGGCAGTGGGGTGAATTCAAATACTTCTTGTGATACCTTTAGATCCGTCATTCTTGATATCTTAAAATAACGAAATTCCTTTTTCTCTCTACAAAAACCATATAGATACCAGGCCTGTCCTTTAAATATCAATTTTCTTGGCTCTACTGTGCGATGAGACTCCCGACCATAGGAATTAAAGTAGTGGTATTCTATGACATTTCGATTTAAAATAGCTTCCTTTAGCTGTTGAAATTTAAGGTTGTCCTCCTCTTTGTGATTCCAATAAGAAAAATCAACTTCAATCCAATCACCTGCATTATTACCAAAGAGTGAACTGAGCTTTGATAACACATGATCTGTTTGGAGATAACTGGTTGCCTGAATACCCTTCAGCGCAGTCAGAATATCGTTTTGCTCCTGCTCTGAAAGAACCGATTTGTTAAGAATAAAGCGGTCCATTAATCCAATTCCACCGCCTTTTCCTTTTGTGGCATAGATGGGGATGCCGGACTGGCAAAGTATTTCGATATCGCGGTAAATCGTTCTTTGGGAAACCTCGAAATGCTCTGCCAGTTCCTTGGCTGTTGTAGTTTTTTTATTTAATAATAGATATACGATCTCAAATAAACGGCTAATCTGCATAGTATTCTCCCTTCTGTCGACAACTCGCGAATTAAGCTCTCGCAAGCATTTAACTTCGGTAGTAGTCCTGATTTTAATTCTATCAAATAAAATATGACAATTCAACGTCATATTAAAGAATTAAGAAGAGCTGGATATTGAATCAGGCGAATAACTTAATTTATTAATAAAATAACAATTAGGTCATATACAGAAATAGCCACAACTTCAGAAAATATTAATGTGCATTATGATGTCCTGGTAACCCTCCATATTACTCCTGTATATGGGATAAAGCGGTTAGGATCCTCCAGAGTATTCAATCCGGTATCAAGAATATACATTGCTTCATCTGGACCGAAGACTACATCACTTGGCCGTCCAAATCCACCCCCTCCTGTCACATAGGATGGAAAACCAGAACGGTTCACAGCAAAGGAGGTTACGGATCCAGTAAACATATCAATTCTAGAAACCCGATGTCCGACGTTGGTGTATTGTGGTATTACATCTGTATAAGTAAAGGGCCTGATACTACCAAACTCTGCTATATATACATCACCAGGAGGTCCAAATAAACCTTCATTATCAAAATCAAACCCTACGATTGTTGCGTCAGGAGGAAATGAAGCATAGGGAGCAGGAGGAACGTTGGGATGATTTGTTAATAAAAACTGAGGTGGTTCCCCGGCTGCTGGTCGAAAAATAGTGGAGGTTACGGGCTGTCCACTGGCATAATCCGGCCAGCCGTACCAAAGACCGGGATGAAGCAAGTGAAATTCGTCCGGAGCATTTGCAATGGGTCTACTTCCACGAATATCATAGCCATTATTGCATAGGAATAATCGATTCAGCTGATCGAATTTCATATAGGAGATGCTGCGTAACCCCCATGAAACAAGCTCAAGCTCAGAACCATCAGGATTTGATCTCATTACTCCACCGGAGGCCTTGATCACTCCCTTTCGGGTCTCATATGGGATATTCATTTCTCCAAATGGGGAGAAAGCACCTGTCTGTGTTGATTCATGGGAGGCTTTTATTAGAACATTATTCGAAGTAAAATTCTGACCGTTAAGAATTATATAATCACCAGGATAATCATGAAATTGAGGGTAATCCTTTACCCATAGATTATCCGCTCCCACAACACCTGAATTAGTTGCCGTTCCTATTCCGAAATACATCTTATTATCTATATCAAATGCAACCCTGCTATTTGAATAGTCACCAAAGCTGGGTAATCCGGTAATTATGTCCTCCTGAGTACCATCCCTTCTGATTACGCTGACAGTTCCCCTATGTGCTACATAGATATCACCATTATGATATGTGATTCCAATTAACGGGATATGAAACTGATTCGATATCAATCCCAGACGACCATCGACAAGACGGGATACGGAAGGATATCCAAAAATATATCCCGAAGTAGCTATGATCATCTCACCCTCATCCGTAAATAGAAGACTGGAAGGCTCATTTAACCCCTCTGCATATACTTCTATGGTAAAACCTGGTGGTAAGTTGATATCCTCCGGGTTCAAATACCGGGTAACTGTTCTTTCTTGATTACAGGCCTTGATATACTGGTTATAATAATTATCATCCATCTTTATACTTACCTATCTCAATATTCTGCATTGGTATAATATATGATGTTGATTTCAAACTAATTCTTTGGCATACTGTAATAAATAATGAATAAGGAGGAGGATTATGAGTATAAAGAAATTATTAAAGTCGGTGAATTTATTATTTCTGTTAAAAGTCGGAATAGGATCAGCGGTATCCATTCTACTTGCTGAGAGTATTGGACTATTATATAGTCCTTCTGCCGGTATCATTACGCTTTTAACCATTCAGAATACCAAGAAGGAGACCATAGCGCTTGCTATTAAAAGAATGGTAGCTTTTTTCCTTGCAACAGGAATTATCTATTTGCTGTTTCAAATGATTGGATATACAGCTGTTGCTTTTGGTGGATTTGTTATAATCTTCGTTGCACTTTGCTTTCTTTTTGATTTAAAGGAAGCAATTTCTATGAATGCTGTATTAATGACGCATTTTCTTATTGAAAAGAGGATGGATATTCCTTTACTTCTTAATGAAATATCGCTCTTATTAATAGGTATGGGTATTGGGATCGTTATAAATCTGATTATGCCGAGATATCGACAAAAGATAAGAACTGAGCAGCATAAGCTGGAGGAAGAGATGAAGATGGCGTTGTATTCCTTAGGAGAGTTATTAAGGAATAAGGACAGTTGTCTGATACAGGGGACTGCAAATAGTCAGATACCGAATAGGGATGTACAATACAAGCTTTCCCAAATAAATGCGGAAACACTGGACGTTCAATTTCATCGATTGGAACATTTACTGGAGGAACTCTTAAAAAGTGCATATGAGGATGCGGGCAATACATTACTTAACAATACCAGATATCTTGTATCATATTTGGAAATGAGGAAGCTTCAGATTGGTGTATTGAAGGAAATAAGAAAGCATATCGACCTTATTCCCGTGCTGTTAAATCAGACATTTCCCATAGCTGATTTTTTTGATAAAACAGCAGAATCCTTTCATGAAATGAATAATGTGATTGGACTCCTTACAAAGCTGGAAGAACTTCATCAGGGATTTAAAAAAGACACATTACCGATAACCAGAGAAGAATTTGAATATCGCGCAATCCTATATCAGATTTTAAAGGATATGGAGTATTTTCTTATGATAAAACGTAATTTTATTCTGGAGCTTGAAAAAAAGAATATGAAATCCTATTGGTCATAATCGAATAAAACCAATGATCCTTTTACATAATATCATTAGAAAAGAATCGGCCTCAATTTTATGTGGCATAGACAGAAAGAAAAGGAGCAGCCATGCAGAAAGAAGATAAATTAATGGAAGAGGATCAGGATCAAACTCATCAAAAGGATGATAATAGTAGAGAGGATAAGGAACGAAAAACACCAAAGGATGAGGAAAATGAAAAGGTCATAAAGGAAAACGAGAATTTAAAGGATCAGAAAATAAGTGAGTACGGCCAGACGGTTCTGGAAAACGGAAATAATGAACATAAAATACATCTATTGTCCGTCATCGGAGAGATTGAAGGACATGAAGTACTTCCCCAGCACAATAAAACAACAAAATATGAGCATGTCCTTCCTCAATTAGCTGCCATTGAAGACAGTACTGACATAGACGGGTTATTAATATTAATCAATACCGTTGGAGGGGATGTAGAGGCAGGATTGGCAATTGCTGAGATGATTGCCTCCCTAAGTAAACCTACGGTGTCCTTGGTTCTTGGGGGATCACACTCTATAGGAGTACCGCTAGCAACATCAGCAGACTATAGCTTTATCGTACCAACAGGAACTATGATAATTCATCCTGTCAGAATGAATGGAACGGTTATCGGGGTAACACAAACCTTTGAATATTTTGAAAAAATACAGGACCGTATCATTCGATTCGTAGTGTCCCATTCGAAAATAGAATATGAACATTTTCGAGGATTAATGCTGGATACAAAGCAGCTGGCGAAGGATGTAGGGTCCATTCTGGTAGGTGCTGAGGCTGTGGAAAAGGGTATAATTGATGAAGTCGGAGGAATTAAGGAAGCACTGAATAAAATCAATGAATTAATTGATGCGAAAAAAGCGGAAAGCTCTTAATGAGCCACATAGACAGCTAAGGAAGGAGGGTGATCCCAAATGCTCTATACGGTAATGCCACTGGAGCGTATCTATTCGAACCGAAATGAAGCAATTCCGAAAGACAAAACAATGATACCGACGGAAGCGGAATATAAAGAGATTAGTTTACCCCATGGAAGAATTGTTACCAGGAGAGAAGGGGACAGTTATATCATCGAAAGAATAAACTCCACCGATATGAAGGACTACCTATGTGATGAATATTCCCCTGGAAAAAAGTATTATCATTAAATCATTATAATGAAAAACTTCAGATACCTTTGATTACCTATAGAATTCAAATAAATCTAATAAGAGTCTTCCGACTCTTTTCATAATTTACTAAAATAATCTATTGATAGCAGGTGATTTCTCAGAAAGAGTCACCTGTTTTTATTTTTCCTGAACTGATTTAAACAGGATTGGAGCTGGATTCATCTAGATGGGTATACACATGACTTGGTACTTGGATTCTGTAATATAGAGAACTCTATGTAACACATAAGTACCGATAGGATGTGAGCGAGCACAGGGAGTGTATATTTATAAATAGCGGGGCTCTATTATGGACGGTACTTGGACTCTGTGTTCAGAGTCCTATGTACCGTGAAGAACCGCTAGAATAGGTGGGAATATATCCATAACGGAGCATTTGCACTAGTCGGTACTTAGGCTCTGTATTTTAGAGCCTTATGTACCGTTACTAAATGCAATTAAGCGCGAGCGGCTCCGTGGCGGATATATTCCCACCTAGATTCAGCGGTTCTTCATAAACAGTATTCTTTATTTTGACTTGCATATCATTTTTAGGAAAGGTATAATGAACTGTGGGAATATTATTGTAATGGAGGATTTGATAGCAAATGGCTCCCAAATCGAAAACGAAAAAACGAGCAAATACACAAAAGAAGAATTATAATAAAGAGAGACAAAAAAATGTTAAAGAAAGCGGTGCTATTCAGGATGAGATTATCCTGGTGATTACATTAGTTGTCTCAATTTTATTATTCTTAAGCAACTTTGATTTAAGTGGGAAAGTGGGTAAGTATGTAAGCGGCTTTACCTTCGGTGTTATTGGAATGGAAGCCTATATATTACCCTTTATTATATTTTTTCTGACTGCGTTTCATCTCTCGAATGTAGGAAGCAAGAAAGCCGGACGTAAAATAATTAGTGTGATTGTATTCTTTGTTGCACTATCTGCTTTGCTGCAATTAATTTCCATGGGATCCTATGACGGGACAATCAAGATTTATGAATATTACACCATTTCCTCCAAAGAACGGATCGGTGGTGGAATACTCGGTGGTATTCAGGTAATGATATTATGCGGTTTATTTGAAGAGGTTGCCACATATATCATTTTAATTTCTGTTATGCTGATTTCGTTTATTGTGATCTCTGGTAAAGCAATATTCACATATATTGCAGGCAAAAGTAAGGTATCATATGAAGAAAGAAAGGAATATCAAAGGCTTCGTAGAGAAGAACAGGAAGAACTTGAGAGAAGGATGCCTGCCCACGATCAAGGGAGAAGACCGCCAAAGACCTTTATATTGGATCCATCAATACAGACGGCAGGTCCCACTGCGAAAGGAAAATCGACAGAGAATGCTGCCGTGGTTTCGATGAATGATCGAAAGGCTAGGAAAGGTCAGAAAGTTGAGAATACGGAAAAGCCTTCTTTTAATTTTCATACTCTATTTGAAGGACATGCACATAATGTTACGGAAAAAAGCAATCAATCACTTGAGCAGACTGGTCCAATTCCTCTATATGAGGAAGAACTCCGGAATAAATTCGGCACCGATTCTATGGATTTTGAAGAAGAACCGGTAGAAATAGATACCAGTACTCCTTATATCAAAACTCCTGAAATAGAGAATATATCATTCTCAGATCCTGTTGAACCAGTTCCGGACATGACTACAGACGTAGTACCACCGGAACAACATTCCGTTAAACAACAGGAAAAGATTACGAAAAGTACTACAGAAGTAGAAAATATAGAAATTGACCAGACATCCAAACAAAAGGAATATATCTTCCCGCCAACTAATCTACTTGCAGCTCCAAAGATGAAAAGTAACAAAGGCGTATCCCCTGAAAGAGAACTGAAGGAAACGGCGATGAAGCTTCAGAACACACTGGAAAGCTTTGGAGTACATGTTACCATAACAAATGTAAGCTGTGGTCCTGCGGTTACCCGTTATGAGCTTCAGCCAGAACAGGGTGTTAAGGTAAGTCGAATTACCGCACTGGCGGACGATATCAAACTGAACTTGGCTGCGGCAGATATAAGAATTGAAGCGCCGATTCCCGGTAAAGCGGCAGTCGGTATCGAGGTCCCTAATAAAGAGAACTCGATGGTTGCCTTTAGAGAGCTTATAGAAAGCAGGGAATTTACCGGACACCCATCGGATATTGCATTTGCAGTAGGTAAGGATATCGGAGGACAGACGATTATTACGGATATTGCCAAGATGCCACATCTATTAATCGCCGGCGCTACCGGTTCCGGTAAATCAGTCTGTATCAATACTTTAGTAATGAGTATTTTATATAAGGCGAAGCCCTCCGATGTGCGATTAATCATGGTGGACCCTAAGGTGGTAGAGTTAAGTGTCTATAATGGAATACCACATTTGCTAATACCGGTAGTCACAGACCCCAAAAAGGCTTCAGCAGCATTAAACTGGGCCGTTATGGAGATGACGGAGAGATATAAGAAATTTGCTGATGCCGGAGTAAGAGACCTGAAAGGATATAATGAGAAGGTAGCTCAGGTAGCACACTTAAATGATGAAAGCTGTCAGAAGCTTCCACAGATTGTAATTATTATTGACGAGTTAGCGGATCTTATGATGGTTGCTCCAGGAGAAGTGGAGGATGCTATCTGTCGTCTTGCCCAGATGGCAAGAGCAGCCGGTCTGCATCTGATTATAGCTACACAAAGGCCTTCGGTTAATGTAATAACAGGATTAATTAAAGCAAACATTCCTTCAAGAATTGCCTTTGCGGTATCCTCTGCCATTGATTCCAGAACCATTCTTGATGGTTCCGGAGCTGAGAAGCTGCTTGGTAAGGGTGATATGCTGTTTTTCCCTTCCGGATATCCAAAGCCAGTTCGTATTCAGGGAGCATTTATATCGGATAAAGAGGTAAGCTCCGTTGTTGAGTTTTTAAAGAAGAACAATAATGAAGCCCAGTATAGTGATGATATTCATGAGAAAATAAATAATGCGAAGCCTGGTGAAACATCACTTAGTGGTGGGGATGACAGGGATGAATATTTTGCCGAAGCAGGAAAATTCATTATTGAAAAGGATAAGGCATCCATTGGTATGCTGCAAAGAGTATATAAGATTGGATTTAATCGTGCTGCAAGAATTATGGATCAGCTTGCCGAAGCAGGAGTGGTTGGGCCGGAGGAAGGAACGAAACCCAGAAAGGTACTGATGACCCAAGAGGAGTTTGAGCAGTATCTGGAGGAGTATTAGAATACGATGAAGGGCATATTGGTAATTAACGAATTTTTACGTACAAATAAGTTCAATGAAATTCACAATTGGCTTCTGGAAGCAGCTAAGCGCCAGAATATTGAACTTCAGATTAAGACGAATGCGGAGATCATGATTGATATTGCAGGAAACAGTAAGCCACAGGAGGAGCGAGTTGCGGATTTTGTTCTTTTCTGGGATAAAGATATTAAGCTTGCATATTATTTGGAGCAATTAGGCTATCCGGTCTTTAATTCCTCGAAGGCCATTGAAATCTGTGATAACAAAGCCTTAACCCATTTGACCTTAATGAATGCCGGATTACCAATGCCAAGAACAATCGTAGCTCCGTATACCTTTGCGAATATTGGTTATACGAATTATATTTTCCTTGATAACATAGCGAAATCGCTGAGCTTTCCAATTATCATAAAAGAAAGCTTTGGCTCCTTCGGACAACAGGTCTACCTGGCGAAAAATAAAGAAGAACTGAAACAAAAGGTAAAAAAACTCGGAACGAAATCAATGATTTTTCAGGAATATATTGCATCCAGTTATGGCAGGGATATTCGATTACAGGTAGTGGGGAATAAAGTAGTGGCTGCCATGTATCGATATTCCGAAGAGGGGGACTTTCGTGCGAATGTAACCATTGGAGGTAAAATGAAGCCCTATCAGCCAACAATGACAGAATGTGATCTGGCAATACGTTGCTGTGAAATAATAGGGCTCGATTTTGCCGGAGTTGATATATTATTCGGGGAACAGGGAGAACCTATCCTCTGTGAAGTGAATTCCAATGCCCATTTTAAAAACATATATGATTGCACAGGTGTTAACGCAGCGGATTATATTATTTCACATATTAAAAGTAAGCGATAGAAAGTACACTTTACGAACTTCCTATTAAAAGTATATAAATAGAAAATACGCTTTGTAAATTATCTATTGTCATGAATTGTGGTGAGAAAGTGATAACGTTATGATAGCATGGATTATTTATTTTCGCGATAATGCTGATTATAATGCACAATATATTCAGTATTATATGGAGGAAGGAAAAAAGCTTGGCATTACAGTCAGGCTTATTCTTGTTGAGGAGCTTGAATATGGCGTCAGAAATAATCAGTGGTTTGTTACCTATCAGAATAAAGAGATTGAGAAACCCGATTTTATTATTAATCGCACCATATATCCTTTACTATCGAAGCAATTTGAATATATGGGGATTCCGGTATTCAATAATTCCTTTGTTTCAGAGATATGTAATGATAAGGCAAGAACCTATCAGCACTTAGCAAGAACTGGAATCTCCATGATAGACACCTGTTTCTATAAGAATACACGGATTAAGGAACTACTCAACCGAAGAGATGGAGCTTCATCGACAGTGATCAAATCGGTAGATGGCCATGGTGGACAGCAAGTATTTTTATTAAGTGATTGCATTCGTTCCGGGAATAATAAAAAACAAGAAGATATGATACAAAGACTGGGACACTCCGATGTGGTGGTACAGCCCCTTATCGGAGGACGACATCAGGATTTGAGGGTATATGTCATCGGTACTGAGATTATTGCAGCCGTTCTTCGAACCGCCAAAGAGGGCTTTAAATCCAACTTTTCCCTCGGTGGAGATGTCAGAAGCTATGAGCTTTCGCCTGATGAAATAGAGATCGTTCAAAAAATTATTAATGAATTTGAGTTTGGGTTAGTAGGAATTGATTTTATCATAGGAGATAAAGGTGAGCTAATCTTTAATGAGATTGAGGATGTAGTAGGGTCAAGAATGCTTTATCGATGCTCTGACATTAATATTGTGGAGTTGTATTTAAAGCATATCCTTAAAAACATTAAATCAATGTTAGTAACTCCTTGGGAGTATCAATCAGATAGTCAGCACCCGCATTTCGTAAAACTTCACGACAACGAAAACCCCAAGTCACTCCGATACATGTGATTCCGGCATTTTTGGCAGTCTGTACATCGGTTTCTGAATCTCCTACCAATACAGTACTTTCTAGATTAGAGCCCAGTTGCTCAATTGCAGTAAATATGCTATCCGGAGCAGGCTTACGTCTGATTTCAGCAGTTTCACCGATTGCAACGGGAATCATAGAACCAAAGTATGTTTTGGAAAGAGACTTCACTGCAGTATCATATTTATTCGAAACAATCGCCAGTTTGTAATTGAATCGGTATAAGTCTAAAAGCAGTTCCATAATACCGTCATAGGGTCTGGTTTTGTTTTGCATATTATGACTATAATGCTCTTTAAATTCCATAAGAATTTGATCTACTTCCTCCTCGTTGCAAGAGGTTGGAACGGAAAGACGAACCAGATTTCTCACTCCATTTCCGACAAATGAACGAACATCCTCTATGGTTCTCGGAGAGAACCCCTTTAATATTAATATCTCATTTAAACTATCACGCAAATCATCTAATGTATTTAATAAAGTTCCATCCAAATCAAATATTATGGTATTGTATTTCATGAACTACATCCTTTCGTTATACTAAATATCAGTTTAAAAAAGTGTTTTATATTAACTAATTAGAAGCAATTGACATTATTTTAAATAAACACATCTGTAGTATATACATAAAGCATTTCGAAACGCAAGTAGTTTTTATGTTTCAAATTATTTTCAAAGAATTCCTTTAAGCAGTCCTGATATATTTCTATTGAAATATGGAAGGGGAATCCTTATAATAAACTTTGTGCCTATGTTTTGATGATACAATACGAATCAACTGTTTACGATGTAAAATCTAATAAAATAATTTATACATACTTCGGCTTATTTAACATTAGTTAATGAATATAAAGCGATTATTAATTTTGAAAGGCGGGTATCGGTATGAAATCGGATATTGAAATTGCACAGGGAGCGAATTTAGTCCATATTAAGGAAGTAGCAGCTAAACTTAACATCGCTGAAGATGATCTGGAGTTCTACGGAAAATATAAAGCAAAGCTTTCTGATGAGTTGTGGGACAAGGTAAAGGATAGACCGGACGGCAAACTGGTACTAGTTACAGCAATTAATCCGACTCCGGCAGGTGAAGGAAAGACCACAACCACGGTAGGTCTTGGACAGGCATTGGGTAAAATGAATATAAAGTCCGTTATTGCGTTACGCGAGCCGTCCTTAGGGCCATGCTTTGGTATAAAGGGAGGAGCAGCCGGTGGCGGTAATGCACAGGTGGTTCCGATGGAGGATTTGAATTTACATTTTACCGGTGATTTTCATGCAATTACATCAGCAAATAATTTATTGGCTGCTATGCTGGACAATCATATACAACAGGGAAATGCTTTAAACATCGATACGAATCAGGTGGTATGGAAACGATGCGTGGATATGAATGACCGAGTATTACGCAATATCGTCGTGGGATTAGGACGTAAAGCCGATGGTGTGGTAAGAGAGGATCATTTTATAATTACAGTGGCATCGGAGATAATGGCGGTACTATGTCTTGCTGAGAATATGACGGATTTAAAGGAACGTTTAGGACGAATTGTTATTGCCTATACTTATGACGGTAAGCCTGTCACAGCGAAGCAAATTAATGCGGTTGGTGCTATGGCAGCACTCTTAAAGGATGCTCTTAAGCCGAATTTGATACAGACTCTTGAGAATACTCCTGCAATCATTCACGGGGGACCCTTCGCTAATATTGCACATGGCTGCAACAGCGTAAGAGCAACAAAAACAGCACTTAAGCTAGCCGATGTAGTAGTTACGGAAGCAGGATTTGGAGCGGATCTCGGTGCAGAGAAATTCCTCGATATTAAATGCCGTATGGCCGGATTAAAACCGGATGCTATTGTATTGGTAGCTACCATCAGAGCGTTGAAATATAATGGCGGTGTACCCAAGACAGAGCTATCCAAAGAAAATCTACAGGCACTTAAGAGTGGTATTGTAAATCTGGAAAAGCATATTGAAAACCTGCAAAAATACGGTGTACCGGTAATTGTGAGCCTGAATCGTTTTATTACAGATACAGAAGCAGAGCTATCCTTTGTGAAGGAATTCTGCGAAAGCCGTAATTGTGAATTCTCTCTTTGTGAAGTATGGGAGAAAGGTGGAGAGGGTGGCATCGATCTGGCAAATAAGGTTCTTACTACCATTAAGACGAAGGAAAGTAATTATAAACCACTTTATGATGTAAAGCTATCCATCAAAGAAAAAATTGAAACAATAGCTAAGGAAATTTACGGTGCAGAGGGAGTTACCTATGATCCTGCTGCCGAAGCGGCAATAAAATCTATTGAATCACTGGGTTATAAGGAACTGCCAGTATGTATGGCAAAGAACCAATACTCCTTATCGGATGATCCTACAAAGCTGGGAAGACCAACCGGATTTACTATCAATATTCGTGAGGTTTATGTTTCTGCCGGTGCAGGATTTGTGGTAGCAATCACAGGCACAATAATGACAATGCCTGGATTGCCTAAAATTCCTGCTGCTGAAGGAATTGATGTGGATGAGAACGGTAGAATAACAGGGCTATTCTAAAGGGATTTGTACAAGGTAAGATTGAATATTAGGTAGGGATGGGGATACGGTAATGATATGTATTTCCTTACCTCTACATCCATCCGTACATTGTCCGTAACTGATTTGACATATAATGAATGTCAATCCGTTACGGACAATTTTTGTACGTCTGTAACGGTAAAGGAAATACATTTATCATTACCGTACCCCTTCACCTACCTAATATTCAATCTTACCTTGGGATATAGGTAATGCAAAAAAATACTGATAGATAGAGAATTATGGTGGGAGATACATTGATTAATATATATTTATGCGTTTTATAAAGTTAAAAAATATATTAAAAGATTACTTGTTTAATATGATTTTGGCCATACAGGGGGAGTTGCTACTTTTTGTATAATTATGCCAATTTTATATTTATAGTAAATTATAACTAATTATACATAAATTATTGACTTAACTAAATTAAGAGTATAAAGTCTTTAATGGTAACATATGTAAGAATGAACTAGATACAAAAGTAGCAGGAGGACAGATATGAAAAGAGTTATTAGCACAATCATGATTATCATTGTTTCTATGCTGTTAGCTGTGCCAGGAGTAAACATTCAGGCAAGTGAAAATACTACTAAGAAAGGTATTTCCAACTATATTCCCAAGGATGCTTCACAGATGCTCTTAGCGAATGAACAGTCTGAGTTAATTCCGGATTTGCTTCAGACAGAAAAGGATTTTGCAGCATTTGATAGTTATTATAAAGTGAATTTTCCAGAGTCTACGAAAGAGCTTGTAATGCCAATCAAGATTTCGGCAAAGGGATGCTTGCAGATAGTATTAGAGGAGATCACCACAAATTATAGTAATCTTGTGGTTAGTGTATATTCAGATAGTAGCTGTACTTCAAAAATTGGTAATTCGGTTTATTTATTTTGCGGTGATTTATACAAGGAAAATAGCATAACATTAAAAGAAAGCGGAACCTATTACCTTAAATATGAATTATCAAGGCCATCAGATACAGAAGCTCTGGATTTTGTTATCGGTCTGGCCTTGTACAGCAATGAGAATAAAGACTTAACAAAAGACCCCATCTTATCGTATCAGGATAGAGATTTGTCAGATATCACTTATAAAATCAAAGTTGACAGTACGGGATATATTACAGTTCAATTTGCGGCATTTGATGATGAGTATGGGTATAGTAGTAAATTCCAGCTATTAAATAAGGATAAGAAAGCTGTTTCTAAAGAGGCTAATCTAAGCGCTAAAAAAAATGATAAGGGTAAATATAACGATATTGTGCAGTATTATGCAGTCACCAAAGGTACCTATTATTTAAAAGTTAACACGAACAAGGGTCTGTATGGAATAAAATATAAATTTACTTCTGTAAAGGATAAAGCTGGTTCCAGCAAGTCAAAAGCAACTGCGCTTAAGCTTGGAGGATCGGCAGTCAAAGGTATCTGTGCTGTTACAGATAAAACAAGCAAAGGGGATTGGTATAAGTTTACATTATCAAAAAGTAAAAGCATCAAGATTACTATTAATTCAAAAAGTGATGGGAATCTTAAAGTAGAGATAATGGATAGTAGCGGAAAACCAATATTGTATGGAATCAGAACACTCTATGAAAAAGAGTATGAACTCGAATTGAAATCAAGTGGTAAGTGGAATAAAGGAACATATTATATTAAAGTAACGAAGCCGGATAAAAAGAGCTCAGGTTACTATACAGTTAAAGTTAAATAATATCCCTTAATTAAAGCAAAAGGAGGCTACCCTCCTTTTACAATACAAATAGGAGGATTGGTCATCATGATAGAAAAAGTACAGTTTATACACACAGATGATATCACTGTAGTGAATCAGGAGCAATTCGAAGCCCATATGAGGTTATACGAAGGATATGTTACGAACATTAACAAGATTGATGAGGAACTCATCCGGGGCAATGCGCAAAGAGATCAAGCGAACACGACCTTTAGCTATTATAGGGAATTAAAACGTGGTGAGACCTTTGCATTAAACGGGGTGATTCTTCATGAACTTTACTTTGAGAACATTGGTGGAACGGAAACAGAACCGGATCAAACGTCCAGAGCAAAGCTGGAAAGAGATTTTGGTAGCTTTGATCAATGGAAAGAAGATTTTATCGCAACTGCTAAGGCAAGTCGAGGCTGGGCTGTTCTATCCTTTGATCAGAGAAGCGGAAGATTACGAAATATTAGTTTAGATGCCCATGATCTTGGTAATATAGCATATTCGGCACCTATTTTAGTGTTAGACATGTATGAACATGCTTACTTCCTTCAATATGCAGATAAAAAAGTTGACTATATTAATAATTTTATGAATAATATCAACTGGACCGTTGTCAGCGGAAGAATGATGTTTTAATACGCACAAATAGCGTGTGATTGATGATCCAATAGAAGAAGTATTCTTTAATTGGAATATTCTATCACACGCTATTCTTTTATTCGTTATATAATGTTATTTATTTAAAATTGATTGACATTAATTATGTTAAATAGGTTGTGTACGATGGCCAATATCATGCAAAGTTATCTACGATCGAAGGCTTGTTCACAGTAAGTGCAGCGGTATACTCCATTGGCACGATCCGTTAGTTTAAAGGTATGGCTGATTCCTGGCTCTACAGAAGTAATGCATCTTGGATTTTTACATTTCAGAATATTCGTAACCTTATCCGGCAACGTAGGATTCTTCTTTTCGATGATTACACCATTTTCGATAATATCAATGGTGATACGGTGATCGATGGCACCTAGAATATCCAAATCCAAATCATCTAAAGTACCTTCAATCTTTATAATATCCTTCTTACCCATTTTATTGCTTTTTGCATTCTTAATAATTGCTACGGATACATCCTTGTTTTCCAGATCAAGATAGGAGTAAATCTTCATTGCACCTCCAACTTTAATATGATCGATCACAATACCCTGATTTAATACACCGATATTCAGCATTATACCACCTCCAATAATTTCATAATAAGAGCCATTCGAACATAGACACCAAACTCTGCTTGCTTAAAATATACTGCACGGGGATCGTCATCCACTTCTGTTGCAATTTCATTCACTCTTGGAAGAGGATGCAGTACCAACATATCATTTTTAGCATGGGCCATCTTTTTCATATCCAGAATATAGATATCCTTCAAGCGGATGTAGTCCTCCTCATTGAAGAAGCGCTCTCTCTGAACTCTTGTCATATAGAGAATATCCAGTTTCGGCATTGCATCCTCAAGGCTTCGGACCTCCTCATAGGGAATCTGGTTTGCATCGAGAACCTCTTCCCGGATATAGGTGGGTACCCGCAGCTCCTCCGGTGAAATCAGTACATAGTTAATATTTTCGTATCTTGCTAAAGCATTAATCAAGGAATGTACAGTACGTCCAAACTTTAAATCACCGCAAAAGCCGATGGTTAATGAATGTAAACGTCCTTTCAGATTCTTTATAGTTAATAAATCAGTGAAGGTTTGAGTGGGATGATTATGACCGCCGTCTCCGGCATTGATAACGGGAATAGAAGAGTAAGTAGATGCAACGTATGGGGCGCCTTCCTTTGGATGGCGGATAGCACAGATATCAGCGTAGGAGGAAATTACTCGGATAGTATCGGCAACACTTTCGCCTTTAGCAGCTGAACTGGAATCAGCGGATGAGAATCCTAAGACACTACCACCAAGATTAATCATTGCAGCCTCAAAGCTAAGTCGTGTTCGAGTACTTGGTTCGTAGAATAGTGTTGCGAGCTTTCTTCCGCGGCATACATCAGAGAACATTTTTGGATTTTGAATGATTTCTTCAGACAATTCTAGAAGTTCGTTCAGCTCTGAAACCGTAAGGTCGGTCGGACTGATGATATGTTTCATAAGTACCTCCGTATATTGTTATTATTTTATTTTCTTAACTAAATATTGTAATATAAATGATACAAAATTACAATTAAAAAATTGAACTTCTTTTTCTCAATGAACATAGAATATGACTGAAAGATAGTATGTATTTATGGATTATAGAATAGCCATGTAGTTTTTAAGTGTTATTGATATACAAAAAGGCATAATAAGTAAAATAAATTAATAATAACAAATAAAATTATAAATTAACTGAAAATAGTATTGACATAATTAATATTGTCGTGTAAAATATAGACATACCAAAGAGATGAATTACATAATCTTAGGTATAAAGAATAGAAAGAAAGGAATGAGTCCCTTGAAAAGATAAGTTTATTTGTATTACCTCTATCGAGTGAATACATAATGATACAGAGGAAAAGAAGGTATGGATCACCAAAGACTTTAGTGTAATATCTTTAGGAATATGTAAGAAAGGAAGGTATGGACCACCGAAGACTTTAGTGTAATATCTCAAAGGAATATGTAAGAAAGGAAGGTATGGACCACCAGACACTTAAGTTTATATCTCAACAAAATGAAAGAAAGGAAGGTACAGACCACCTTACACTTTAGTATATTAAAAGATTTGATGGTTGGTACTGATCACCATAGGCTTTGCGATTTATTCAAAGCGTTTCTGGAAATGAGATGTCAGGTACCGCAATAATATGAATCATTTGACATAGAAAGAGAGTATCTATTTAATTTTTTGGATACTCTCTTTTAATTATGCTTACACTTTTTCTTAATAATGTGTTATAATATTCAGATACAATTTAAGAAAGGTGTGCGTATATGATTCAAATTTCGCGTACTGGAATACGTAATCTTGCTTCCAATGATACAATTTATGCCAGAGGCTTGCAGTATTATAAGGATAATCGCATCGTGAATGCGACTTATTCTAATGCAAACAAGCAATATCGAATGGTTGTAAAAGGAAACTATAATTATTCCGTTACCATCGATGAACAAGAGGACGGATCCTTTGATTATAATTGTAACTGCCCTTCGAGATTAAAGGATCAAGGGGCATGTAAGCATGTGGTGGCTGCTTTGTTATTTGTATTAAAATACCAGGAGCGTACGCTATTATCTGAATCGAAAAGTCCGGAGGAACGAAAGGCTATTGCTATATTGGATTACTTTGTTTCTCAGGAGGATACTGTATTAGTCGGAGAAACATTTAATTTAGAATTAGTTATCACAATTCCGTCCATATTAAAAGGAGAACATGCGCGGGCTATCGCTTCGCTGCGAGGAGGAAGCAACCGTAAATATAAAATTCAGACGATTAAGAAGTTTTTATCAGATATTTATCATCATGAGAACTTTGCCATTGGAAAGGAATTTAAGTATATTCATGGAGAAAGTACGTTTGATTCTACCTCGTTAAAACTGATGGATTATTTGTTGGGAATTTATGAAATACAAGAAGTGATTGATGGTACTCACTTTTCTAAGATTTTTTCAAAATCTCAGATGTTTATTACTAAGAATATGCTTATAAAGCTTTTGGATATACTTGATGGTAACCCATTTACTTTAGAACTGTATGGAAAAGTATATAATAATGTGGTGTTTGTACGAGGGAATCCTTCCATAGCTTACCAGCTTACCATAGAGGATGACTCAATAAGTGTTGATTATCAGGGAAAAGAGGCCGTTCTTCCGATCACGGAGACTGGAGAATTACTTTATACGGATGGAAAGGTTTATTATCCGGATAAGAAATTTATACGCAATTATAAACCCTTTTATAATAGCTTTGGGAAGGACAGAGAGCCACTCGTTTTCAGGGGTGACAGTAAGAACCGATTCTTAGAATATGTATTACCGAAAATAAGTGAAACGATGGTCCTTGATGTACCAGAAGAATTAAAAAGCAGGTATATTTCCTGTGATATGGAAGCGAAGTTATATTTTGATAAATATAAATCAGGGATAAAGGCTGAGTTAAAGTATAAATATGGAGATTATGAATTCAATTCCTTCGGGAATGCTTCCTCCGGTTCGTTTATTATTGTTCGACAGCGGGAGAAAGAGGATGCCATTATAACAGACCTACTAAAGATGGGATTTGTACCATATAAAAACTTTTATTTAATGAAGGATGAAGACAAGATATATGATTTTCTATCTGGGAAAGTAATGGAGCTTGAATCAAAGGCTAATTTATTCTATTCGGAAGATTTTCGCAGACTTGGAATCAGAGCGCCAGGAGGCTTTAAGGCAGGTGCAAGAATCAACTCTGAGTTTAATATGCTGGAGCTTGATCTTTCTTTTGATGAGGTGCCAAGGGAAGAACTAAAGGAATTACTTCATTCATATCAGATAAAAAAGAAATACTACCGTCTAAAGAATGGCAGCTTTATTGATCTTGAGGATAAAACCATTGGAGAGCTATCAAGGATATTGAGCTCCTTAAATATTAATAATAAGAATATAAAAGAAGATACGATATTATTGGAAAAGCAAAATGCTCTCTATCTTAACAAGGTATTTACTGATAAGGAGTTTGAATTTGAACGTGATCGGGATTTTATGGCATTAACAGATAAAATCTTGAATCCCAATAAGACGGATTATAAGATACCCGATGGAATTCAGGCGAATTTACGCCCCTATCAGTTAACCGGATTTAAATGGTTGAAAACTTTGGCTGGTAATGAATTAGGGGGTATTCTGGCAGACGACATGGGATTGGGTAAAACCCTACAATCCATTGTGTATATTGCTTCGGAAGTCAATGAAAATAAGAATACGCATCATTTGATTGTATGCCCGACCTCATTAATCTATAACTGGCAGGATGAGATTGAGAATTTTGCACCTTTTCTCAAAACCTTAGTTGTCAGTGGTAATCCTGCAGAAAGACAAGCAGCAATTGAAAACTATGAAAAGTATGACGTGTTAATTACCTCGTATCCTTTGATACGAAGGGATGTCGCATTTTACGAAAAAATCAATTTTCATACAGTTTTCATTGATGAAGCACAGTTTATTAAGAATGATTCCTCCCTCAATGCCAAATCAGTGAAACGACTACGAGCGAAGCATCGCTTTGCGTTAACTGGTACTCCTATAGAGAACAGTTTATCTGAATTATGGTCTATATTTGATTTTATTATGCCGGATTATTTGAATAGTCATTCCCACTTTGTTGAGGTATATGAAAAACCAATTCTTAAGGAGGATAAAGAAGCTTTAAATGATCTCCATCAGCATATTGAGCCTTTTATACTTAGACGTATGAAGAAGGATGTATTAACGGAGCTACCGGATAAATATGAAACAAAGATGCTGACCGAATTATCTGAGGGACAGAAGCTGGTATATTTATCATTTTTAGAGAATATTCGCAATGAGCTAAGTTCAGAAATTGAAGAAAAAGGTGTTGAAAAGAGCAGAATAAAGATTTTAGCTGCGCTTACCAGACTCCGTCAGATCTGCTGCCACCCGTCTACATTTTTAGATAATTATCAGGGCGGAAGCGGAAAGCTGGAACTTCTAATGGAATTAATTCCTGAAGCTATTGCGAACGATCATCGCATCTTAGTGTTCTCGCAATTTACTTCAATGCTCCGGATTATTGAAAATGAGTTGAAGGATTTAGAAATTCCATATTTTTATCTTGAGGGATCTACACCGACGGAGGAGCGGAATGATTTCGTAAAACGTTTTAATGCAGGAGATGGGAAGGTATTTTTAATCTCCTTAAAAGCTGGTGGAACTGGCTTAAATCTTACCGGAGCGGATACAGTAATTCATTATGATCCATGGTGGAATCCGGCTGTGGAGGATCAGGCAACGGACAGAGCCTATCGGATCGGTCAGCAGAATAAGGTACATGTTATGAAGCTGATTACAAAGGGCACAATCGAAGAAAAGATTTTTAAGCTACAGCGTAAGAAGAAGGAATTATCTGATTCAATCATCAGTTCAAAGGAGGTATTTATCAATACCTTATCAAGAGAAGAATTGGAAGAGTTGTTTTCTCCGATGTAGCTTATGATATCGTCTAGGAAATTTCTACGAATATGGAGGAAATTTATGAGCGCACTGATGGTTTATTACTCCCTGGAAGGTAACACAGATTATATTGCGAAGGAAATCGCTTCAAGATGTGGAGCAGATTTGGTTCGCCTGATACCGAAAAAAGGCTATGCAACCGGTAAAGCAAGTAAATATGTATGGAATGGCTTCTGTATCACTTTTCATATGAAACCAAAACTGGTTAATGAGAAGATACCGGTTGATAGATACGATACAATTATTATAGGAACACCGGTATGGTCCAGCGATTGTGCACCGCCCCTTTTGACATTTTCCTCAGAGTATCAGATTAAGAATAAAAATATTTACTTTGTGATATGTCATGCTGGAGGTGGCGGAACGAAAACAATGCTTAAAATGGAGCGATACTTGGATGGCAATATAATCAAAGGAAAAGTTGAGTTCCGTGATCCGTTAAAAGGAATGGATAAGGAAGTAGAGCAGAAGCTTAAGGAATTCTGTAAAGCGATTACTGAACAGAAAACATATAATATGTAATCATCTGAGGATGTCAATATCCTTTCATTGATACAAGATTATAAGATAATAAGAAGAAAAAACACGCTCACGATACCAAAAGCTGCTTTCAGTAGCGAAGGTATCTTATAGAGCGTGTTTTTGGCTTATGGTTTTATTAATTGCTCAGAATGTTATTTCGACTTAAGGCCTTTCGAATTACAGTACTGATCGAAATGGCTAGGATGATCTTTAATAAATCAAACAGGACAAAGGGTACCACACAAAGGGTTAACGCTGTGATAAAATCATTTCCTGAAACTATTGTAAACCATATAGTTCCAATTATATAGCAAAGAAGGAGAGAAAGAAGCATACCAGCGATTAATCCTAACAATTTGTTCTTTTTGATGTATTTATAAAGCATTGCTGTAACAAATGCCATGAGGGGGTATGCCATCAAATAGCCTCCAGTATAACCGGTCAGGACCTGAAATCCTCCCTTTAATCCAGCAAATACAGGGACACCGAATGCTCCCAGTAATATATATGCCAGCACAGATAATAAAGCATAACGAGGTTGGAGAAGGGCACCGGTTAAAAAGATGGATAATAAGGATAATGTAAATGGAATGGGTTGAATAGGTATTGCAATCTGGGACATAATGCAGATAACTGCTGTAAACAATCCAGTAAGTACTAAGTCCACGGTATTAATTTTATTAGTAGTTCCTTGCTTTACATCATTCATGGTTTTCTGTAACCGGACCTGCTGGCCCGGCATTCCTTTCTTTCTATGATATTATGAAATATATTACAGTTGCAGATCAGATGGAGACGGTTGCTCTATGGTAAGTTATTATGTCTGAATATTTATTATGCAACAAACCGTGGCGGCTACCTCTGACGTACGCTTACTTCTCCGGAGATTAGGGCTTCCTTCGAATGATCTTCGTACTCCACAACCAGTCTTGCCTGATCATCAATGGCAATGGCTTTCGCAAAGGTCTGCTCCTTTCCCTTAAGAACGATAATATCCTTACCGATTAGGAAGGAACGGCTACGATAATCCTCCAGATAAGATTTGTCGGTTAAGTTATTCATGCAGTCGGCCATATTATTAAGTACTTCAGCTACCAGCATGGACGTAATAGGCGCATCCTTTGGCTTTTCTGAGAATACAGAGCCTGCAATCGATTGAATATCCTGGGGGAAATCATTTGTCTCAATATTGATGCCAACGCCTACAACAGCGTACTCCAAACCACCATTTTCAAAATTCAGGGAAGCTTCCGTTAAGATACCACATACTTTTTTTCCATGGATGTAGATATCATTTACCCATTTTATTTCTGCCTTTACCTTCGCAATCCTTTCCATTGCTTTTGCAACAGCTACGGCAGTGGAAGTGGTTATCAATAAGGAATCCTCCAAACTCAATTCCGGTCTTAGGATGATAGAAAAGTAGATACCGGTATCATGGGGAGAGTAGAAGGTTCTGCCCATACGACCTCGTCCTTCTGTCTGTTCTCTTGCGATAATCACCGTACCAGCTTTTGCTCCCTTCGCAGCCATTTCCTTTGCAACCGTATTGGTTGAAGTTACTGTTTGTCTTACATCCAGAGAGAATAAGGCTGCTTTTTCCGATAGATATGGTACTATGCTTTCTACAGAAATAATATCATTATTGGGCAATAGGGAATAGCCTTTATTGGTTACGGCTTCAATTCGATATCCATCCTTTTGCAGAGCTTTCACTGCTTTCCATATGGAGCTACGAGTTACAAAAAGCTTTTCTGCCAGTTTGGCACCATTGACGGAGCTTCCGCGATTTTCTTCCAGTATTTTAAGTACCTGTTGTTTTAATTCCATAGTAATTCATCCTGTTCTTAATGATCATTAATTTGTGGGATTTGAATTCTTACGTTTCCAATTCTAACATAGAACTCTGTATTGTCAACCCTTATGAAGCAAAGAGTCGACAATTATATGCAATATTCATTGTGAGATATATCAAATTACTTATCCGATTTTTATTACACAAACCTTTCATGAGTGATATGAACGGACTTAGGAGTACTTTTATCAGAATGCAATTCATAAAAAGAGGATATCGGAGAAGAAAACTGCTTCTCCAATATCCTCGATATATAGTCTGTATTTTTTATTTCTCAGGTGTATCATAGGTCTTGTTGTAGAATTCTTCAATTAACCGATCTAAATAGGCCAGGTTTTGAGAACCAAATTCATTGATTAACATCTCCTTCACTGTATCCGTTAATTTGATATAGTTTAACTCATCGGAGATGTTCTCGTCACGAAGTGATTGTATGAAGCTTTCGTTCAGATTTTGCTCCAGCCAGGAATTAATCTCTTCTGTTAGTTTTTCCTCTGCTTCGATTTCAGCCTGAACTGATTTTGCTTTCTTTTGAGTACTTATCGCGATATAGAGGAAGAATAGGAATAAAGCTCCTAGTACCAGGTTCGGTATCCAGCCCTTAAATAAGCTTAAAATACCAACCAGATTCAATATAACAAAGATAAGACCAGCGATACCAAAGAAAAGGAAAACCCATACCGTACCGGCTAAATCTTTATATTGATCCGCTTTCATTACATAAGAAGAGGAACTCTGGTTATCGTCCATACCCGTATCATCCGCTTCCGGAATCTCGGCATCATAAGCAAATTCGTCTAAGGAAGAAGCGGAAGCCTCTTCATAAGGCAGAGGAGAACTTTCAGCTACCATATCATCTGGTACTGTATTTGTAGAATCATCCGCTTCGTTGTTGTCGTCGGAGATATCAACACCGATTTCATCATTATCCGAACCGTTATTCTCATCTGAAGAAGTAGTGGAGCTGTGTGTGAGTTTACTATTTGCCAGTCGTTCCCGTTCTACAAAATAAAAGGCCTGATATAGTTTCTTCGCTTGCTTTTCTTTCTTTGCTGGTACGGAAATAATATAAACTTGATTTGTCTCATCATATTGTAGTTCGGTTTTTAATTCAGAATAATTAAAATACTTAACCAGCTTGTCGGCTATCATTTTATTATCAGCCTGAAAAAAAGGGATGAAATTCGTCTCCTCCGGTAATTCTTCGACTAAATCAATCTTACAGTCGGAACAAACAGTGAAACCTTCCTGGTATTCGGTTTTGCATTTGGGACACCAAGGCATAATATCAACTCCAATCTTATTTTTTCGATATATTACTGTTGAAATGAAACTTGGTACTGCAAAAATTATTCTGCCATAAAACGATGGTATGCTTTCTTTCCTTTTCTAACTAGAAGAGCACCGTCAGAATTAAAATCGTTGCTTGTAAACACTTTATCAAATTCTTCAACCTTTACATCATTTACAGTGACACCACCCTGCTGAATTGTACGTCTTGCATCGGAACGGGAGCTAGCTAATTTTGCGTCACATAATAAGGTGATTAAATCAATTCCTTCTGCAAAACGAGAAGCAGGATAAGTAGTAGTCGGAATATCGTCGGATTTCATACCGCCGCCAAATAATGCACGTGCTGCCTCTTGAGCTTTAATCGCTTCCTCTTCACCATGCACGGTTTTGGTAATTTCAAATGCAAGCACTTCTTTTGCATGATTAATTTCAGCATCCTTTAATGCACCGAGTCTTCTTACTTCATCCATTGGAAGGAAGGTTAGGAGAGCAAGGCATTCCTCTACCTTAACATCCTCGATATTTCTCCAATACTGATAGAACTCGTAAGGGGAAGTCTTATTCGGATCCAACCATACAGCACCCTTCATGGTTTTACCCATCTTGATGCCTTCACTGGTGGTTAGAAGCTTGAAGGTAAGACCGTAAGCAGGCTTTTGCTCCTTACGACGGATAAGGTCAACACCGCCAAGAATATTGGACCATTGATCATTTCCACCCAACTGCAGGTTACAGCCATATAGCTTATTCAGCTTCCAAAAATCATAGGACTGCATCAGCATGTAGTTAAATTCGAAGAAGGTTAAGCCTTTCTCCATACGCTGTTTATAGCATTCTGCAGTAAGCATTTTATTTACGGAGAAATGAATCCCGATTTCTCTTAAAAATTCCACATAATTGAGATCCAACAGCCAATCTGCATTGTTGGCAATAATCGCTTTTCCATTATCAAAGTCTATAAATCTTGATAACTGTTTTCGGAAGCATTCTGCATTATGCTGAATCGTTTCAACTGTCATAAGGGTTCGCATATCGGATTTGCCGGTAGGGTCACCGATCATCGTGGTACCGCCTCCAAGAAGAGCAATTGGTTTGTGGCCTGCTCTTTGCATATGCATCATAGCCATTACAGTAAGAAAATGTCCTGCGGTCAAACTATCTGCGGTTGCATCAAAGCCTATATAAAAGGTAACGGATTCCTTTCCTAATAATTCGCGAACTTCATCCTCGTGAGTACATTGTTCTATAAACCCACGTTCCTGTAGTATGTCGTATACATTCGTAGACATGGTAATCCTCCTTAACTTGATTTGAAATACTGTTTTCTTTCGGTATTTCCATATTTTCTTTCATAACTATTGTCATTATAAGCGAAAAGATTTCAATTTTCAATGAATTTGTTAATTTGAGTCATATCCATTACTACGATTTAACTGCTGGCGCTTTTATAATTCTTTACACCAAGCTTCCAGAACCAAAGGGTGAAAGCAGTGAATAGTACTACGATCAAGCAGCCGTACGTAATACCTGCCGGAGAAAGTTTACCCGCTATGAATTCTGTGGGAAGAGTCGACATAATTCCATAAGGTAGGATAAAGTAGAATATCACCTTATAGATACCATGAAAGAGGGTGCCGGGTATCTTCATGCAAAGCTCAAGAACGGTATCACTTAATAGTCCCATATTAACCGCTGAAATGGTAAAGAATGAGATAGTTCTGGAAATCACCATCAAATCATACCACAGCAAGGTCATCAATAGGACAAATAGGAAATAAGCAATGAATTTTCCAGGAGTAACAACGATCTTAAGATTATTAACACCATATAAAATGATTATGATGCTGGCAAATATCAAAGGGATTGAACCGGGGTCCACGTTTTCTAAGGACAAACGAAGTAGTGGATTAACCGGTTTAGTCAGGTAATGATCCAAATCCCCGTTTTTGATCTTTACTCCTATATCATTGGTACCAAAGAAGAAGATCACCATATTCAATGCATTGATTAGTGAAAAGGTTCCGATAAAGATAATCATTTCTCCCCGTTCCCATCCGCCTATGGTGTCTACTTGTGAATAGATAGCCTGATAAAGTAATAGCTGCATCAAAAATAGTGTACCATCCACAAAGAAAGCACCAAAGAAGGACAAACGGAATACCATCATTTTGGATAGCTTCATTTTGATTAAAGTTAAGATAAATTTACTATTTCTCATATTCCCACCCCGTCATATCTCACGCGAAGCATTTCATAAGTATATTTATTGATTAGTAAGAATAGTACAATCCATATAGGCAACACAATAAATCCTAATAGGATTTCTCCTTCATTTCTGCCAATAAAGAGCATGGAGGGTAAATAAGTCAGGTAGTAGAAGGGTAAGAATTTCATAGCCCCTACTATCTTCTCCGGTAATAAGACCAATGGAATCATAACACCTGTTACAAATAGCAGGATATTATTCTTAATCATTAAAAACAGATAAATGTCTTCGAATTTTAAGGTCAATAGACCAAGGAAGTAATTCAGCTGTATCATAAATAATATTCCTAATAATGCTATAAGTAGAGCAGCAGCAATATGAAATGGGTTATTTGTAATAGCAAATTTTATTTGAAATATGAAAATCCATACAATGGCTGCAATCAGGTTAAAGACCAGGTAAAATACAGAGGTACCAAAGGTCTGGGATACGAAATAGCCCTGAATATTTGCCGGAATAACCATATATTTTGAAAAGGTACCACCTCTTATTCTGAAGCTGATTTCGTTGCTGACACGATCCGACATATCCAGCTGTGACAGGAAGGAATTGATGATATAGTAGGATAGCATGGTATGGAAGGTGAAGCCTGAGACCAGCTCTCGGGTACCGAATATGTTATTCCAGATCAAATAGGCCGACACGATCTTAACAATGGTGAGAAATACATTGATTGCAATATCAAAACGCCATGCCAGCTGTAATTTAAAGAATAATTTTGATATTTCTAAATATTTTTTCATTCTAACACCTCGTTCTTATCGTTATAAATTCGCTCTACGACGTTACCGATATCTTCCTCCTCGATAGTAATATCACTTAATTCATAACGGTCCAATATATCCTTTAACAGTTTTTGTGATTGCTCCTTACGGATCAGTAAGGTGAGCTTATATGGAGTTTCCTCTAATATGGTATAATCCTGATCAAGCTTACAGGTCTCCTCATGCTCAAAGGAGATTGATATTTTTTTATGAGTCTGATATTTATGAAATAAGGTATCAGTATCACCGTCATATAGCTTAGTCCCCCCATTTATTACCACACATCGTTTACATAATGATTTTATGTCTTCCATGTAATGAGATGTTAATAAAATAGTGGTTCCTTTTGTTTCGTTTACTTCCTTAAGAAATTTACGAATTTGCTTTTGGGCAATAGCATCCAAACCAATAGTAGGTTCATCAAGAAACAATATCTTCGGATTATGAAGTAGAGCAACAATCAGTTCCAGCTTCATCCGTTCCCCCAGAGAGAGGGTACGTACCTGAACATTCATTAGATCGCGAACTCCGAACAGCTCTATGAAATAATTCAGGTTATCCTGGTATTCCTTATCCGGAATATGATATAATTCCTTAAATAATAAGAATGTATCTGCTGCAGAGAGTTCAAAGAATAATTGACTTTTCTGGCCCATAACAACAGCGTATTGTTTTTTAAATGCGTTCTCCAGTTTATTAGGATAATATCCTGCCACAGAGATTTCACCAGAGGTAGGAGCCACGATACCTGTCAGCATCTTAACCAAGGTGGTCTTACCAGCACCGTTTGGCCCAATGAGTCCGATGAATTCCCCCTCATGAACAGTAAAATCAAACTCATTTACAGCAATTTTCGTGATATATTCCCGTTTAAACAGGGATTTTACACTGCCTTTTAATCCTGCGTCCTTCTGAAAACGTCGATAGGTTTTTGTTAAATTCTTAGTTTCAATCACGTTCATTTGTTACATTCCCTTTCCTTTTGATTAATGTCTTTGTTCATGCGTTCCTTAAGTATAGAAAGGCTTAAGAGCAGAATCAAAAAAGCCGCGAACAACGTCTACCTTAGTTTATCGATGGGATAAACAGATAGAAAGCTCCCGAGGACAGAATCATTCCAAATGTGATTGGTTCAGAATGGGGGTTATGCAATCTGTAGGATAGACGTTGTTATTCGTAATAAAACATACGAATAATAGGCATACGAAAAACAGGGTTCGAACCCTGAAGCTCTAAGCCTTAACAACTATGAAGTTGCTTCCATCTAATTTACAGACACAAGTAGCAAAAAAACCCGCCTTTCTTTTTCTAATTTATTAATGTTACCATCTGTAATACATCATCATTATATTTCCATTTTATGATAATGTCAAACATTTATTATATCAGTAATAATGTATACAATGCTTTAATATAATGAATCAAGAAAACAAGCTTTGCCTGGCATAAGGAGGTACTCGATGGATTCTAAGATTGAAGATACTATGGTACGTCAAATAGAAAAAAATCTATCGAATAATATGAATGAGAATTTATTCTTAAGTGGTTATGATAATACAGTAAGAAACAATGGATATCGTGATTACCAGGCAGATAAACTACAGAGCTATGATGTAGCTATTCAGGAGAATCTGAATCCGGTAGTTTCCTTTGATCATTTATCCACAGGGTTATCACGCGCTGAATATATAAGACAGGCAAGAGAGGCGTGTTTGCGTCAGCTGAGTGCGGTTCAGATATATAGTAAACCCTATGATGTGAACTATGTAAATTATGACAGCCAGGAAACCGATCCGGATACGAGCAGTGTTTCAGATAGTAATAAAATAACATCCAGAAATACCGATAAGGAAACACCCATTGTCCTGGTTGAGAATAATAATGAGAAATTGGAAAACAGCCCTCAGGAAATTGCTTCCTATCGGTCATTAATCATCCGTATGGTATGCGCAGTGGTGATCTTCCTATTTATATTTTTAATAGATAAATTTGATTTTAAGGTGGGAGTATTAAACCATAACATCATTCAAGAGTATGTTACTGGTAAAAATGTAATAGAGGAACTGGAGAATATATTAGTATCCTGGTTTCAGTAGTATACCGAAAGTACACCTGCTGTTGAACTGAGTCATCCATCAGAAGGTAGACAGAACAGTAATCCAGTATATAGACAAATGTCTTCGACTTCTTTTTGTTCGTTGTAATTTTGTTACACTTCAGTTATAATAACGGGTAGAAATGAAGGAAAGGACTTAAGGAATGAGAAAATTAGCACTTTCGGATGAAATATTATTAATGGTGGAAAAGCCTGCTAGATATATTGGCGGAGAGGTTAACATGCAGGTGAAAAACCCGAAAGAAGTAGATATTCGATTTTGTATGTGTTTCCCTGATGTATATGAGATTGGAATGTCTCATTTGGGTATACAGATTTTATACGATATATTGAACCGTAGAACGGATACTTATTGTGAAAGAGTCTATTCTCCATGGGTGGATTTAGACAAAATAATGAGGGAGAAGAAGATTCCTTTGTTTGCGCTGGAAAGCCAGGATCCAATAAAAGATTTTGATTTTCTTGGAATTACTCTTCAGTATGAGATGTGTTATACCAATATCCTGCAGATTTTGGAATTGTCACAAATCCCGATTTATGCCAAGGATCGTGGCGAAGATGATCCTATTGTCATTGGTGGCGGACCCTGTAGCTATAATCCGGAACCTATAGCAGATTTCTTTGATTTCTTCTATATAGGGGAAGGGGAAACAGTATACGATGAAATACTTGATGCTTATAAGGAGTGCAAACGCGCAGGACAATCCAGAAAAGAATATTTGGAGCGGGTAGCGAAGATTGAAGGAATGTATGTGCCCGCTTTTTATGATGTAAATTATAAGGAAGATTATACTATCGAGAGCTATACGACGAATAATTCCGCTGCACCTGAAAAAGTAAAGAAACAAGTGGAAATGCACCTTAGCGAAGCATATTATCCCACAAAACCAGTGGTTCCCTTTATTAAAGCGACACAGGACCGTGTGGTACTTGAGATACAGAGAGGCTGTATCCGCGGCTGCAGATTCTGTCAGGCTGGTATGATTTACCGCCCTACCAGAGAACGGGATTTGGAGTACCTAAAACGGTGTGCTTATGAAATGCTTCAATCCACTGGACATGAAGAAATATCTCTGAGTTCATTAAGCTCCAGTGATTACTCCCAGCTACAGGAGCTTGTCTATTTCCTGATTGATGAATTTGGTTCAAAGGGAGTGAATATATCCCTTCCTTCCTTGCGAATTGATGCATTTGCTCTGGATGTTATGAGTAAGGTGCAGGATGTTAGAAAGAGTAGCCTGACTTTTGCTCCGGAGGCAGGAACCCAACGATTGCGTAATGTTATAAATAAAGGGCTTACGGAAGAAGCCATTTTGGATGGTGCAATGAAGGCATTCCAGAGTGGGTGGAATAAGGTGAAGCTCTACTTTATGCTGGGATTGCCTACGGAAACGGAAGAAGATATTGAAGGAATAGCGGTTCTATCAGATCGGATTGCGAGAGAATATTATACCATTCCGAAGGATCAAAGAAATGGAAAGGTAAGTATCACCTCCAGCTCCTCCTTCTTTGTTCCTAAGCCTTTTACTCCGTTCCAATGGTCTAAAATGGATACAGCAGAAGAATTTATCCGTAAAGCCAGGTATTTACGGGATAAGATGAATGAACAGCTTAATCGTAAGAGCATTAAATACAACTGGCATGAGGCGAAGCAGACTATTCTGGAAGGGGTTATGGCCAGAGGGGACAGGCGTGTCAGCAAGGTGATCTATAGTGCTTATAAGGCAGGATGTCTATTTGATTCCTGGAGCGAGTTTTTTGATTATGATAAATGGCTGAAAGCCTTTTCGGATAATCAGATTGAGATCGATTTTTATAATACCAGAGAACGTGGTGAAGACGAGGTGTTCCCTTGGGATATCATCGATGCGGGAGTATCCAAACAGTTCCTGTTACGTGAATATAAGCGTGCTATTGAGGAAAAGGTAACTCCGAATTGCAGACAGGCTTGTGCTAATTGTGGTGTTAAAAAGTACGGTGGTGGTGTTTGCTATGATAATCAGGAACAAGGCTTGGACATTAATATGCATTCCGATGCTTCGGATATAAGGAACGAGGAGGTGTCCGATGAAGGTACGAATTAAATTTCAAAAATATGGTGCGATGAAGTTCATCGGACATTTAGACGTAATGAGATATTTTCAGAAAGCCTTTCGAAGAGCGAACATTGATAATGAACTATCAAAGGGCTTCAATCCCCATCAGATCATGTCCTTTGCAGCGCCTCTTGGGGTGGGCTTAACCAGTGACGGTGAATATCTGGACGCCCAGTTGCTTTCCAGCGATGATCCGGATACCATGATTAATCGGATGAATGCTGTAATGACCGAAGGTTTTCGTGTCATAGGCTTTCGGCATTTACTGGATCCGGAAGAGAACAAGAAAGTAATTACGGCAATGTCCCTGGTGGCATCTGCTGATTATCTTGTTTCCTTGAAGGATGGTTATGAAATTGGAAATGGGTTTCGAATCAAAGAATTCCAAAATGCATGGCTAAGGTTTTTATCTGAAAAGGAGATTATTGTTGATAAAAAAACGAAGACCAGTGAAAAAGCCGTTGATATTCGACCAATGATTACTCTGACAGCATTTCGTGAAGAGGAATATAAGGACAAGCTTAAGGAAGTAATCCGACAGGAGAGCATTACCGTACCTGCGTCCGTAGCCGTGGTGAAAGAGGTAAAAAGTGTTGCAGATGTATATGAGAACGGAATAAAGGTATACTTACAGCTTGATACCGGAAGTGCATCCAATTTAAAGCCCGAGCTAGTGATGGAAGCGTTCTACGATTATATTGGTTTGCCATATGAAAAATTCGCATGGCAGGTACATCGGATAGAAACTTATACAAGAGATGAAAACGGTAAGCAGATTTCTCTTGACCAGTTAGAGCGATAATGATACAGATATCTGTTGAAATGAAAGAAGATTATAATAGATTGTGGCTTACTGTATATAGATTAGGATTGCGATGGAGGACCAGATATGGAAAATAAGCTGGTTATTACGAGACAGGACAATACCATAATTTCTGCGTTCTTTGAGGGAAAGGATATGGTACAGGTATCCCTTAATGCATCGGAGGAAGAAGGAATACTTGGGAATATTTATCTCGGCAAGGTGAAAAATATAGTGAAAAATATAAATGCAGCCTTTGTGGAGATTGCAGAAGGAAGAATGTGCTATTATTCCCTTGATGAGAACCGGTATCCCATCCTTGCGAATCAGACTCAGGAGAAGGAAGTGGAAGGAAGGCTTACAGAAACGAAGGTTAAGGTTGGAGATGAGCTTTTGGTACAGGTTGTCAAGGAAGAGGTAAAAACCAAAGCTCCGGTAGTAAGTTCCAATTTGAATTTTACCGGAAAATATGTGGCATTAACCTATGGGAAACGAATCATTGGTGTTTCTTCTAAAATATCGGAGGAAAAGGAGCGTATTCGTCTTAAGAATATCGCGAAGCAATTTGAAAGCAGCGAATATGGCTTTATTATTAGGACCAATGCGGCTTATATGCCGGAAGAGAAGATAATCAATGAAATAAATAAGTTAATTCAGGACTATGAAGACATACGAAAGTACGGAGTTCATAAAAGCCGGTTCTCCTTGTTGTATCAAACACCTCCGAACTATATCTGTGATATTCGAGACGGTTATGCAGATCATGTCGATGAATTTATCACGGATGATAAGGAGCTATATGACCATATTCGTAATTACCTAGAAAGGTATCAAGCAGAGGATAAAGAGAAGCTTCGATTTTATGATGATCAGACTCTTAGCCTTGGTAATCTATATGGTATTAATGAACGATTGAATCATGCGATTCGCCCAATGGTTTGGCTGAAATCGGGGGGAAGCCTCGTCATTCAGCCCACGGAAGCCTTGACGGTGATTGATGTTAATACGGGCAAAGCAATTGCTGGAAAAAAGAAGGTACAGGAAACCTTCCTTAAGGTAAACCGTGAAGCCGCGAAAGAAATTGCGAAGCAAATTCGCTTACGCAATCTTTCCGGTATTATAATCATTGATTTTATTGATATGGAACTTACCAAAGACAAAGAGCTTCTGATGGAGGAGTTCGAAGAATATCTCAAAAAAGATCCGATAAAGACGACCTTAGTGGATATGACTGCATTGGGTTTAGTGGAGGTTACGAGAAAAAAAGTTCGTAAACCACTCCATGAGCAGGTACAGGAGCTCATAAAAACAACCGAGGCGTAAAGAAGTTCGAAAGGAAGTATTGATCAAATGATAAAAACGAATGTGATGAGATTACTTGATCAGGCAAATATCCCTTATAAAGCAATGGAATATGAAGTGGATGAGAACAATCTTGCCGGGGAGCATGTGGCTGAATTAATTGGAATGCCTGCAGAACAGGTTTTTAAAACACTCGTTGCGAAGGGAGAAAAGAAAGGAATT
The DNA here is from genome assembly GCF_014174405.1 of Variimorphobacter saccharofermentans. GTDB lineage: Bacteria > Bacillota > Clostridia > Lachnospirales > Lachnospiraceae > Mobilitalea > Mobilitalea saccharofermentans. The sequence goes on from NZ_JACEGA010000001.1 coordinate 1,973,405, forward strand.
GTGGTTTTCTGTATTCCTGTTAATCTCGAGATAAATCTGAAAAAAGCTGCTGCTATCATAGGTGATAAAAAAATTGAGATGTTGCATGTTAAGGACTTGCTTGGAATCACCGGATATATTCGTGGCGGATGTTCCCCCATTGGAATGAAGAAGAAATTTCCGACCTATATCGATGAAACAGCAATCCTATATGACGAAATCACAGTCAGTGCCGGAGTAAGAGGATGTCAACTATGTATTCCGAGAGATAAGCTTGTAGATTTTATTGATGCAACCTTATGTGATATTGCTCAATAATTCACGATATCTCTCCGAATTTCCTATTCGAGTTACTGTGTTAAGGTTCTAATTCGATGACTTTTAACACCGTAACCATACAGGAATTTCGGAGAGATTTTCTGCTTTTAGGGTATAAAATTTAACAGATCAAACAGTAAAAATATAGATTGACAAATTAAGATGAATGCTTTAATATAATTATAGACCGACCGTCGGTCTATAATTATATTAAAGTACTCTTAGGAGGTAATAAATAAGATGAGAGTTATTAAGGAATACGATGAACGAAGAAGCGAGATTATTGATACAGCGGAGCAGTTATTTGAAACCAAGGGCTATGATAAGTGTACGGTGAATGACATATTGAAAAAGGTAGGTATAGCAAAAGGGACATTTTATTATTATTTCAAATCGAAGGAAGAAGTAATGGATGCAATCGTTGCAAAGTATACGGACATAATTACCAGCAGAGCGGAAGCGGTTCTTCAGAAGAAGGATATGTCACCTGAAGAAAAGCTGATGGATCTCTTTATGGCAATGCGAATTGAAGAAAAGGCGAACAGTGTTGAGTTGGATAGTCTGCATAAACCAGAAAACGCTTTGTTCCATCAAAAGGTACTCTCTCAGACAGTGACTGCTATGGCTCCCATATTGGAGAAGCTGATTAAAGAGGGAAATGAAAAAAAAGTATGGCATAGCAAATATCCTTTGCAGTATATGCAGATTTTTTTAGCGGCCTCCTTAACTTTGTTGGATGAAGGAATCTTTGTTATGGATGAAGATTCCAAGCATAGTATTATGGAAGCATTATTTTCAATGCTGGAAAAAATGCTGGAGCTTCCGGAGGGATACTGTATGCAGCTATTACTGAAAAAGAGCGCTGAATCAGAAAATATGGACGGGATGAAGTAACAGAATGAAGAGAAGGCAAAGTAATAATAGGTGAAATAGTCAACATGAAGGGGAGAGCATATGAAATGGTTCATGATTAAAAATGATTTGAAAAGGAATAAGACGATTCATGCTGCTTTACTATTATTTATTGTTTTTTCTGCAGCTTTAGCGACTCTTTCTGTAATAATGGCGGTACAGACCATAGCATCCATAAATGAATTATATGGAACAGCCCAGCCGCCGCATTTTCTTCAAATGCATAAAGGTGAAATGAATCAGGATGAAATTGATGCATTTATGAAAGAACAGGAAGAGGTAACAGACTGGCAGACAGTGGCAATGATTAATGTATATGGAGAAGAGTTAACAGTAGTAAATAACGAAAAATACCTTAATCTATCCGACTGTCGCTTAGACATAGGAATGGTCAAGCAAAACACTTCAAAGGATTTGCTGTTAAATGCAGAGCATGAAAAGGTAATCCTTCAAGAAGGTGAAATTGGTATGCCTGTATTATTAAAGGAAATGTACGATATGGACATAGGAGATCACATTATTCTTAATTCCAATGAGGTAAAAAAGGAGTTTGTTATTAAAGAATTCATATTGGATTCTCAAATGAATTCCTCCATGTGTTCTTCTACAAGAATATTATTAAGTGATAGCGATTATGAAGCACTGAAAGACAGGGTCGGAGAGAAGGAGTATTTGATTGAAGTATATTTAACGAATACAGATCTGGCTAATACCTTTCAAACAGCTTATGAAAATGCCAAATTGCCACAGAATGGTCAGGCTGTCACTTACACAATGATCTTTCTTATGAGTGCATTTACGGATATTACTACCGTATTTGTACTGATCCTGGTAAGTATACTTTTGGTGTTTGTTGCGCTTATTTGCATTAAATTTACCATATTGGCTGCATTGGAAGAGGAAATGAAAGAAATTGGTACCATGAAGGCGATTGGAATACCATTTGCGGACATCAGAGCACTTTATCTTGGAAAATACCGTGTATTAGCTTTTACAGGAGTATTCATAGGTTATCTGATTGTATTGCTGACGAATAAGCTTTTTACACAGCATATTCACACTACCTTTGGCTCTATTCGAATATCTCCTTTAGCATTGGTAGCATCTGCGGTTGCCGCTTACTTGGTATTTCTATTGATCACCTTTTATTGCAAAAGGATTTTGAAGAAAATCAAAGGGGTAACTGTTGTAGATACTTTAGTCACTGGAAAAGGCTTTGAAAGGAAACAAGGGAAAACGAAGGATGGAATGTACAAATCCAAGATACTGCCTGTGAATTGGCTGTTGGGGATCCGAGAGGTCTTCTTCCACTTTAAAAACTGGATCATAATATTTACCGTGTCATCCATTGCTGTGTTTATGATTATGATATCAATTAATCTGGTAGGTACCTTTCAATCACCTGAATTCATTACTTACATGGGATGCTCACCAGAAGATATCCTGATAGAAATTGATAATGGAGTACATCTGGAAACTGGATATCAGAAAGTGAAGCAGGTATTAGATGAAAGTAATGTAATTCAACAGTATTATGAAAGTAGAAGAGTACGTGTCCATACGACTAATTCTGAGAAGAAACCTATGAATTTGCATATTGACTGTGGGGAACATGAAGGCAACGGATTACAGTATCTTCATGGGAGAACACCACAGGCACCGGATGAAATAGCGATATCCTACCTGAATGCCAGGGAAATTGATAAAAAAGTCGGAGATACCATAATGCTATTCTATGCTTCCAAGGAGAAGGAATTTATAATCTCCGGTATCTATCAGGATGTAACCAGTGGTGGTTATACTGCAAAGTCAAAATATAATTTCCCGGAACTTAACGCTGAAAAATATGCATTTTCAGTTGATTTAAATGATGCTACAAATGTAGAACAGCAATCAAAGGAATGGTCAAAAATCATTGGGACAGGAGTATCCATAGATCCGATGGAGGAGTTCAGTCAACAGACATTGGGAGGCGTAGTACAACAGCTCATGAAGGTAGTGATAACCATTGTGATAATCGCTTCCTTATTAACAATACTAATTACCGTATTATTTTTAAAACTGCGTCTGGCAAAGGAACAATCAGAGATTGCGATATTAAAAGCCATAGGATTTTCGGAAACGGATATCAGAATTCAATACATGATCAAAACAGGATATGTTTCCTTATTAGGTCTCGTAACGGGTATTGTTCTGGGTAATGTTTTAGGTGAAAGGATCGTAAATACTGCATTGCAGCTTACTGGATTTGGAATTACGAAGATCGATTTTATTATTAATCCTTTCGTACAATATTTTGCATATCCCATATTATTGCTGGGCTTAATACTACTGGTTGTCTGGACTGTAATGAGTTCTGTCAAGAAAATTAGAATTAATGCGATTGTTAATAATAGTAAAATGCCATAACTTATGATTGGAAAATGGAGATTAAGGAGGATTCATGAAAACAACATTAGAGGTTCAGAATTTGTGTAAAAGCTATGAAGACAGTAATGTATTAAACGATATCAATTTAAAGGTTAACGAGGGCGAATTTCTGGCTATCATGGGACAGTCCGGCTCCGGGAAATCCACTCTGTTATATAGTATCAGTGGCATGGACCGTCCCACATCCGGCAAAGTGATGCTATATGGTAAAGATATTTCTGAAGTGGATGATGATAAAATGAGCTCCATCCGGTTAAATAAAATGGGATTTGTATTTCAACATTCCTATCTTCTTAAGAACTTATCGATTCGTGACAACATTGTATTACCGGGTTTTAAAGCAAGGACCAAGTCAAGAGAGGAAATAAATCGGAATGCGGATCGATTATTAGCAAAAACTGGAATTGAAGGTGTAGCAAATCATGATATTAAGAAAGTGTCCGGTGGGCAATTACAACGTGCAGCGATTTGTCGTGCGCTGATAAATCAACCGGATATCCTATTCTGCGATGAACCGACTGGTGCACTCAACAGCAGCACATCAAAAGAAGTTATGGATATCATCAATACGGTTAATTCAGAAGGAACGACAGTTATTATGGTAACCCATAGCGCGAAAGTTGCATCAAGAGCAGATCGAGTTATATTTCTAATGGATGGAAAGATACATGATGAATTGATCTTAGGTAAATATAATGGTGAAGAACGCAGGACATCTGAACGCGTACAGAAGTTATCGGAGTGGTTAGAGAAACAGGGCTTTTAGCCGGATATGAGGGAATCATAATGCCAGATATGTTCAATGTAAACCATTACAAATATCCTTCGAATTAAGACCATCTGCATAATTATGTAAAATGTATATAATTTACAGAATATTAAACACAATAGTTTGTATTAGTGAATACTACCAAACTATTGTGTTTTATTTATTATTACATTGACAGAAATAACATAAAATTGTATAATAAATTTAGAAAATATATCGAAAAATACGTAAAAAAATAGTAATAGATAGAAAATGGTAAAAATTATCAATAATTTATGTGAAAATTTTTACCAATTAGTAATTAGGTATATTTTATGGATTTATCAATATTCGTTTTTATTCGTTTCACAGGATTAAACGGTATATATCTTATTTCGTTCTTTCGGATTATATAAATAAATTGAGGGTAGGTGGTTTTATTTTTCGTGATATCCTTTGATTTTAACAGCTTTCACTGTTATAAATTTAGAATTTAGATTTAAATGGATCGACAAAAATAAGATATCGGAGGTGGCTGATATGTTTAAGATGATAAAAAACATGAAGCTAAGAACAAGCATCACCATTGCAATTACCATAATAGTAATATCATGTATCGGGGTACTGTTTTATATTTCCAATAATAATATGACAAAGGCTATGCGGAATACGGCAATAGATAATATGATTACATCCATGCAAGCAAAGGCTCAGATCATTGAATCCTATATTGAAAGCTCTGAATCCACGCTTTTATCATACAGTAAAAATGGCGTTTTCATAGACTATCTGAAAGATGTTAATAATGCTGAATTACAAAATAAAAGTCAGACCTACACAGAGAAATATTATGCGGATCTCGTTGGATGGGAAGGAATCTATCTTTCTGAATGGAACACTCATGTAATTGCACATTCGAATAAGGCGGTTGTAGGAATAATTACCCGAGAAGGTGATCCGCTAAAAGCATTACAAGATACCTTACTTAAGACAAAAGGAGTTTATAATACTGGAATTATTGTATCTCCGGCATCAAAGCAGTTGGTTTTATCCATGTATAGTCCGATTTATGATAGTGATGGGAAGACTCCTCTTGGTTTAGTAGGAGGTGCTACCATAGCAACCAATCTGAAAGAGGTACTGGATAGTCTGACAATCAATGGATTAGAGAATGTAAAATATACGTTTATCAATGTTAATACAGGCACTTATATCTTTGATGAGAATGAAGAATTGATGACGACTCAGATCGAGGATCCGATGCTATTATCAATTATTGATAAGGTTACTGAGAAGCCGGATGTGAATATTGATACAATTGCATATACAGGAACGGATGGCGAAAAATATATTGCGGTATATAAATATATGCCCGAGAGAGGATGGGCGCTTGTTTTAAGTGATAGCGAGTCAGAAATCTATGCCCAGGCCAATGCCAATAGAAATCTTCTGGGAATTGCTTGTCTGATATCCATTATTCTTATCTCATTCATTTCATTTATTGTAGTGAGAATAAGTACGAAACCGTTAGGTGTTGTAGAGCATGAAATCAATAAATTAAAGGATTTGAACTTAGTATCAAGCAATAGCTTAATGAAATATGTAAAGTATAAAAACGAAGTTGGACAGATTGCAAGTGCGATAGATACACTTACAAAAACATTTCGAGGTGTAGCAGATACATTACATACATGCTCAGCAAGTTTAAATGATAGTTCCTATTCCATAAGCAATTCCTCAGAGATGCTATTGGAGTGTGTTGAAGACAATGCAGCAACTACTGAGGAGCTATCTGCAAGTATCATCAGCACCAACTCTGCAATCGAAGCGGTAAGTCAGGAAATCGTACATATCTCGGAAATGGTTAATAAGATTGAAGAGAAAGTAAATGATAGTACGAATAAGAGTAAGGAGCTGCTTAAAACTTCTACCAGTATGCGGAATATTGCGGAAGAGACACTTACCACAAGTGTTGACAGAATTAATAAGACAAAGAATGAGATTGAGACAGCAATCGATAAACTTCATTCGTTAATGAGAATTAATGAAATGGCCAATCAAATTCTCCAGATTACAAAACAGACGAATCTCTTATCTTTAAATGCATCGATTGAGGCAGCAAGAGCTGGAGAAGCAGGGAAAGGATTTGCTGTAGTAGCTGGTGAAATTGGTAATCTGGCGAACAGTTCCTCGCATACAGCCGCAGAAATTCAACACCTTGTTGAAGAATCAAATCTTAGTATTGAGATGGTAAGAGATTGCTTCAATGATATCATTCAGTTTATGGAAGAAGACATTGCTGGTAAGTTCGAGAATTTTGTAGATATGGCAAATGGATATGGTACTTCAGTGGAGACAATTCAATCCGCAATTCATGAAATTGATGATAAAACGGATGAATTCGTACAGTCAGTATCCAACATCAAGGCCCAGATAGGGAATGTAAGCGCTGCTTCCAATGATAATGAAGCCGGTGTGGAAGAGATTATTAATAAAAATGAACGCACTACCACAACCGCCGATGACATCAACAGGATCGCTCAGGTAAACAGAGATAATGCAGCGGCTATTAAAGAGATTGCTGATCGATTTAAAAAGGAATAAATCAGTATAGTGTGAAGGGGAGTTTCATCATACATTAGCAGGGACAATTCAATAGTCCCTGCTATTTGCATGTAACATCTCCTTCTTTTCATATATAATCATATGGGATTTGATAATTAGGTTAATGTAAAAGATGGAAAAGTATAGCATTTATTGGCTGGTGATGATATAATAAGGATCGAAATTTCATTGAGTATATCTTCTGAGAAGATAAGATACTAGTAGAATTACAACGAAAAATGATATTATATAATACGTGTTGAGGTAATGGATTGATGGATTGTAAAGTAAAACAGAAGAAAAGAACTTTAAAAAAGAGAATAATCTTTTTTATACTTATATTATTCATGGTAGTTCTATTATTTGCTGCATATATAGCCAAAACCCATATTGGGATTTCATTGAAGCATCCATATGATAAGCATTTGAAGAACTACTCTACGGATTTATCACAGGAGGAAATGTATCGTCAGGACTTGGAATTCATCTACCAGGAAATAAAGAATAATTATGTTAACTTAGAATACAAGGAAAAGGTTCTGGATATCAATTGGGATCAACAATATGAGTATTATAAATCGCAAATTGATCAGAATACCAGTAGGAAGGATTTTTATCGAATCTGTAATGAATTTATATCGGACTTAAAGGATGGTCATACATGGTTTAGTGAATATAACATGACCCCGGAGGAACGAGTTTGGACACCTTACTCTGATGGAATTGTTTCTGCCTTTGACATACGAATGATAGATGGAACCCCGATTATTGTTGCAAACAAATTAAATCCGGAGCTGAATGGATATGAGGTGGTATCCATCAATCATATCTCATTAATGGATATTTTAGAGACTATGATAGGATGTGTTTATCGAAGAGGAAATGATGAAAGTGCAAAAGCTTTTTTATTAAGAAGCAATGATTTTTATGAATATTTTGAACTCTATAGTGAGAATTATCCGGAACAGTTTCTCATAGAGTTAAAGGATTCTGATGGAGTGTCTAAAACAATTACGCTGGATTCTAATGTAACTTTTCAAAACGAAGCTTATAGCAATAACAATATTAATTTTGGCTTGCAGACCAATGAGCTGCCCGTTTCCTATATAGAAGATAATATCGGTTATATCAGAATAGATACCTTTGATAACAGACCAAAGAGCATTTTAGATACCTTCAACGAAGCTATTGAGAATTTTAAAAAAACCGGAGTAGATGGCGTCGTACTGGATCTGCGTAATAACGGGGGCGGTAATGAGTCCTTTCGAGATATTCTGGGTTATCTAACTAAAAAGACAATCAATATTGAGAGATTTCATTATAGAAGATCAGAGCGCTATAAGGATATTTTCTATTTGAGATTTATATGGGATTTGATATCCAGCTCTCCATTGAGTGCGGAAGTAGACGAGGGATATTCCAAATGGCGGTCATGGAGAATAAAACCAGCGAAAGAGCAGTATTTAACTTCGGTTCCTGTTGTGGTAATATGTAATGAAAGTATTTTCAGCAGTACGAATAGCTTTGTTCTGGCATGCCTTGAAAATAATCTGGCAACCGTTGTAGGTAATACAGTACCCCTGTCCGGATTTGGATTATCTACCCAAGTATTGTTACCGAGTGGTAACTATGTTATCAGTTATTGCTTTTTTGAGAGTCAGACCCATGATGGGAAGCCTTTGGAGAATATTGAAATGAAACCGGATATCACGATTTCTCAGACCTACGAGGACTTTCGAATAGGAATTGATACACAATTAGAGGCTGCTTTTCAAGTCATTAGAGAAAAGAGAGAATAACCCTTTTAAAAATAAGGTATATAAGAAGGAGAAGTAAGTATGAAACTTAGATATGTAAGATTAATTGCTATTGTTATTACAGTAATAAGTATATTGGCAACGATCGGTATGGTGGTTCTTAATAGAATGGTACCATTGTTTTTATCTCATATGTTAAAAATGGATGTAAGGGAAGCAAGTGCGATTGGTATTATTGGAGGGGCTGACGGACCTACATCAATTTATATTACAGGCTATAATTCTTCCATTCTCACAGTGATCTTTGCATTCATTGCATTGATAGGAATATGTTTTCTTTTCTTTACAAGAAAAAAAAGAAATAAAAGTGGTTTATAAAATAACTCGTTGACAAAATAAAGTAATTATGCTAATATAACTTAGTGTGCCGCACAGCGAGGTATAAGTTCTGACGTAATATTTTATTATAAGAATAAAATATGTAATTTCAGACACCATAGTTGGCGAGTAATGATAATAGGAGGTGCCATATGTACGCAATTATTGCAACTGGTGGAAAACAGTACAAGGTAGCGGAAGGCGATATCATTAAAGTTGAGAAGCTCGGTGCAGAAGCAGGAGCAACTGTTACTTTTGATCAGGTACTTGCAGTAAACAACGGCGAATTAGTAGTAGGTAATCCTACTGTAGCTAACGCAAAGGTTTCTGCAACAGTTGTTGAAGAAGGCAAGAACAAGAAAGTGATTGTCTACAGATACAAGAGAAAGACCGGATATCACAAGAAGAACGGTCACAGACAGCCATATACCAAGGTTAAGATCGAAAAGATTAACGCATAGGTATAGGTGATATGATTAACGTATCCATTTATAAAAATGCAGAAAACTTGATTACTGGTTTTACATTGGATGGACATGCGAACTATTCGGAAGCGGGTAGTGATATTGTGTGTGCAGCGGTTTCAGCACTGGTAATCAATACAATAAATTCTATTGAAAATTTTACCTCAGATCGGTTTGAATTAAAACAGGATGAGAAAAAAGGATTTTTAGAATTTCATGTGATTTCCGGTATCAGTAATAACACGAATTTGCTTCTTAGCTCTATGGCTCTTGGACTATATGGAGTGGTAGAGGAATACAAGGGCAAATACATTAAGATTACCGAGATTCAATCACAGTAACCAGACGATAGATTTGTAATTAGAATTGTAGGAGGTGTAGACCATGTTAAGAATGAACCTTCAATTTTTCGCTCATAAAAAAGGTGTTGGTTCTACCAAGAATGGTAGAGATTCCGAATCCAAGAGATTGGGTGCTAAGAGAGCAGATGGTCAATTTGTTCTTGCAGGAAATATTCTTTACAGACAGCGTGGAACGAAGATCCATCCCGGAGTAAACGTTGGACGCGGTGGAGATGATACATTATTTGCATTAGTAGATGGTGTAGTTAAATTCGAACGTAAGGGTAGAGATAAGAAACAGGCAAGTGTATACCCTGTAGAAGCAAAATAATTAAACCATTCGGTAATAACCCCAAATTCTCGAGTGATCCTGGATTTGGGGTTCTTTTTAACTATTTGAAATTTGGTTGTATTTGGCATGTTTTCAAGATATAATAAGCATATCCTATTTTGGAAATAATAAATGTAAAATGATACCTTCTATGAAATAGAGAAACTTGGAGCAGGTGATAAAATGTTTGCTGATAGAGCAGAAATTCATATTAGATCGGGAAAGGGTGGCGATGGCCATGTTAGTTTCCGAAAAGAAATATTCGTACCGGCAGGTGGACCTGACGGAGGTGACGGCGGTAAAGGCGGTGACCTTATATTTGAGGTGGATGAAGGTTTAAATACCCTGACGGATTTTCGATATATTAGAAAATATAGCGCCAAGGATGGCGAGAATGGCGGTAAAAAACGCTGCCATGGCAAGGACGGGGAGGACTTAGTAATTAAAGTTCCACCGGGAACGGTAATTAAGGAAAAGCAAACGGGTAAAGTTGTTGCAGATATGTCCCATGGCAATAAACGTGAAGTGATTCTTCGCGGTGGAAGAGGCGGTAAGGGGAATCAGCATTATGCAACGCCTACGATGCAGGTTCCAAAGTATGCACAACCTGGACAAAAAGCACAGGAAATGGATGTTATATTAGAATTGAAGGTTATCGCTGATGTCGGACTTGTTGGTTTCCCAAACGTAGGTAAATCAACCTTTCTTTCCCGCGTTACCAATGCAAGGCCTAAGATCGGTAATTATCATTTTACTACCCTGTCTCCGAATTTAGGTGTTGTTGATCTGGAGGGAGGCGGCTTTGTAATCGCTGATATTCCAGGACTTATTGAAGGTGCATCTGAAGGACTGGGTCTCGGACATGAATTTTTACGTCATATCGAACGCACTAAAGTGATCATTCATCTTGTAGATGCAGCTTCTACTGAAGGCAGGGATCCTTTGGAGGATATTAATAAGATTAATTCTGAGCTTATCGCCTATAATCCGGAATTAGCACAACGTCCTCAAGTAATTGCAGCGAACAAATTGGATGTATTAACAGAAGAGGAAGAAGTGGCGATTATTAAGAAGCTAAAAGAGGCTTTTGAACCTCAGGGAATACCGGTATTTGCTATATCTGCAGTTAGCGGAAAGGGTATCAAGGAATTACTATATCATGTGAAAGACATGTTGAGTCATTTGGATACCACTCCCATTGTATTTGAGAAAGAATTCTTTCCAGAGGATTTGGCACAGTCAACTCTTCCCTTCGAGGTATGGAAAGAAGAAGAGCATTTATATGTTGTGGAAGGACCTCGTATTGAAAGAATGCTTGGTTACACGAATTTAGATTCAGAAAAGGGATTTGAATTCTTCCAGAAATTCTTAAAGGAGAATGAGATACTGAAGCAACTGGAAGAATTAGGCATTCAGGAAGGTGATACCGTAAGAATGTACGGATTAGCCTTTGACTATTATAAGTGATTTAGGCAATTATATGAAAGGAGCATACGGATGACAACAAAGCAGAGAGCTTATCTTAAAAGTCTTGCGATGACTATGGATCCCATTTATCAAATTGGGAAATCCTCATTAACACCGGAAATAACGGAGGGTGTGTCGGATGCATTAGAGGCTAGAGAGCTGATTAAAATAAATGTACTGAAAAACTGCATGGATGATACCAACGAGCTTGCGAGAACCCTGGCAGAGCGTACTCATTCTGAAGTGGTACAGGTTATTGGGAAAAAGATTGTGTTATATCGGGAATCAAAGGATAAGAAGAAAATTATTCTTCCTGAAGAGAAAAAAACAAAGGCATAAACGAAATATAACAGACATTTGGATAGGGATGGTCGTAATATGAAAAAAATTGGTATCATGGGTGGAACCTTTAATCCGATACATTTAGGTCATTTAATTCTGGCTGAACAGGCATATGAACAGGTTGGGCTGGACCAGGTTATGTTTATGCCATCAAAAAACCCACCACATAAGCCCAAGCCCGAAGAAATCAGTGAACAGCAGAGAGTGGATATGATTTCACTTGCTATTAAGGGTAATCCACATTTTACCATATCTACAATGGAGCTTGATCGGGAAGGTATGACCTATACTGCTGATACCTTGATGCTTCTTACGAAGGAGCAGCAGGATACAAAGTATTTTTTTATCATAGGAGCGGATTCTCTTTTTTATATTCATAAGTGGAAGGAGCCCCAGGTTATCTTTCAGCTTTGTACCATTGTTGCTTCTGGAAGAGATCATGTTGAACGAGAAAAAATGCAGCAGCATGCTTCCTGGCTTAAGGAAGAATATAATGCTGACATTATTCTGATTAATATGCCTACCATAGAAGTATCTTCTGCTAGTATCAGAGAAAAAGTAGCACTAAAGCAATCAATTCGATATTATCTTCCAGATCCGGTACATGATTATATTATCGCAAATCATCTTTACCTTAATAGACCGGAGGAAGACACATAATGGAAGTAGAACGAGTCAAAGAAGATTTAAGAAAAAGACTTAAGGAAGCAAGGTATCTTCACAGTACTGGTGTGGAAGAGGTTGCTGTTGATCTTGCTTATATTCATGGATGTGATCCTGAGAAAGCTGATATGGCAGGACTTCTTCATGACTGTGCAAGAAATATTTCCGAGCAAGAAATGATACATGAATGCATAAAATATCATATACCTATTTCCGAAACAGAAGAGCAATGTCCCATATTACTTCATGGGAAGCTCGGAGCAGAATATGCCAAGTTCCGATACAAAGTAACTGACTGTGATGTTCTGAATGCGATCATCTATCATACAACAGGGCGTCCAAATATGTCATTACTTGAGAAAATCGTATTTACAGCAGACTTTATAGAGCCCTTCCGAAAACCTATTCCGGGAATAGATGAGATACGATGGCAGGCGTATACGAATTTGGATCATTGTGTACTTATGATATTGGAAAGTACATTGAAATATCTGCAGGCCAAAAAGTCTCAGATTGATTATTTGACAGTTGAAACATATAACTATTATAAAGCAATCCTTCCTGAAACGAATAAGATATAAATAATTAGCAGATATATTTTAGTCTGAGTATCTGCATATAAAGGCTAGGAAGAAAGGAATGAATTAAATGGATAATTCGAAAGAAATGGTAAAGCTGGCTTATGAAGCATTGGATGAAAAAAAGGGAGAAGACATTCAGGTTATTGAGATAAAGGATATCTCCATCATCGCAGATTATTTTATCATTGCAAATGGTACCAATGCATCTCAGGTTGATGCTCTCGTAGATAATGTAACAGATAAACTGGGTAGAAACGGATATGAACCGAAGAGAATTGAAGGCATAAGATCAGCTAGTTGGATATTATTAGACTATGGTGATGTTGTTGTTCATATATTCTCAAAAGAGGATCGACTTTTTTATAACCTGGAACGTATCTGGAGAGACGGTAAGACTGTAAGCAAAGAACAGCTGATGGGAGAATAGTCCCCGTTATATGTTACAGAAAATATAATGATAAAATGGTATATTAGATAAGCATTATATCAAATAAAATAACAGGTTAATACAATATAAAAGACGGTATTCATTCTCTTTGGTATAAGAGAGGTTACCGTCTTTTATCTACATAAACATTCTAAATAATCCGATTACTTTTCCCTGAATATTCAAATCAGATACGATAATGGGTTCCATAGTATCATTCTCCGGCTGTAAGCGGTAGTAACCATTCTCTTTGTAAAATGTCTTAACGGTCACTTCATCGCCAAGCAATGCCACTACATAATCACCGTTCTTAGCATGGGACTGCTTTTGAACTAAGATCTTATCCCCGTTGAATATACCGGCATTAATCATACTATCACCCTTAACTCTTAACATAAAGGTTTCTTCGTTCGGCATATATTCAGAAGGAATGGGAAAATAGCTCTCAATATTTTCGACTGCCAGAATTGGTTGGCCTGCTGTGATCGTACCTACTAATGGAACATTCACCAGCTCACGTCTGGTCAGATTAAATTCATCATCAATAATTTCAATAGCGCGTGGTTTTGAGGGATCACGTCGGATATATCCATTCTTCTCCAGGGTCTCTAAATGGGAGTGAACAGAAGAGGTTGATTTAAGTTTAACCGCTTCACATATTTCACGAACAGCAGGTGGATAACCTTTATTAATAATTTGAGATTTCAAATATTCTAATATTTCTTTTTGCTTATTGCTAATTCTTCCATACCCCATTATGTATCAGCCTCCATTTCCTTTTGAAATATTATATCATAGCTTTCGTAGAAATGCAAAACTTATGTTCTGAAAAACGAAAAAATGTTTGCAAAACAAATGTTTGTATAATAACAGCATTTTATTATATTACCAGAAGTTTTGAAAAGGTATATTGATAAAACAAACCATATGTTCGAAAAAATGTATTGACAAACAAATGTTTGGTATATATAATATGAATATAAAACAAATGTTCGTATCATATGTTCGCTAAAAATTTTTAATATTCTTTTCTTCATAAGACATCGGATGACTTTAACCCATAATATAATAAAAAGGTAATCAATGCTATTCCATTATTATGTAATAAGTAATTAGGTAACATGATACATGCATGAAAGGATATATTGATGGATCCCGCATGATTTGATTGATTGTCAGAGTAGATGGAATAGTTACATATATTACACAGTAAGATAATATCTTAGGAGGTATATTAAGATGGATAAAACAGTGAACATGAAAGGTGAAAAGATATATAGCAAGCGTGCATTTCATCATTATTGTAAAGGAAGTTCTTATATGGTAAATAGAAGACGGTTATGGTCTATCGGATTAGCAGTTTTAATTGTAGTATTGTTCTTTTCCGTATTGTTTATAACTAAGACAGTTACCGCTCAGCGTAATACATCACGTATCAAGAAAGTTGCCAGTATTGAGATTAAGGAAGGCGATACCTTATGGAGCATCGCATCCGATTATGTTACAGATGAATACAAGGATTTACACGATTATATCGATGAGATAAAGAATAGTAATGGTATGGCTACCGATGAAATTCATGCCGGTAATTTTATTATAGTTCCATACTATGTTGATGCTGCCAGATGATCTCCTATAATATTCTACATGTATAAAGACCCCTATTTGATATATGGGGGTCTTTATGCATATACAGATAATAATTCGAATATTAAGAAGTGTAAATCATGAAGCAAATACATTCACATTTTATATTATGCGAATACTAACAGATATTTCGATCGACTTTATGTTATAATAAAAATGTAGTAAACATGCTATAAGTGATATATAAGCATGTGATCGGAGAAAATGGTGAAAGAAATGGAGAGATTGACGATGATAAACTCTATATTATTAGATTTTGGTAATGTATTAGCATATCCAAGCTCTGGTAACTGGTTTGTTCCGCCCAATATTCATTCTATACTAAGTATGGATGTCTGCGATTTACTGGTTAAGGAGATGAAAAATATAACTTCTGCATTTCAAGAGGCCTATAAGCTTATTAACGAAAATCATCTTATGCATACGGAACAAGAGGAAATAGAGCAGTTCACCGATTTTTATCGTATCATTCTTCAGAATATTGATTTCGGTTCAAAGGAAAATATAGATATCAACTGGGTTTCAAGACAATTAGCAAAGGATTTGGTATGTAATGATAACCGTGTAGTGATCTATGACGATGTACTTACGTCAATTAAGAATTTGAAAGAAACTTATCGTGTTGCATTATTAACAGATAATTGGCCATCTGTGAGAAGAGTGTTAGACAACAGTTTCATTACTCCACTACTGGATGGACTGATTATTTCCTGCGATTATGGAATGTGTAAGGATAAAGTGGAATTCTTTCATATCGCTGCAACAGAGCTTAGGATGGAACCGGCAAATACAGTATTTGTAGATGATTCAGAAGGTAACTTAGATAACTCAAAGCTTGCAGGATTTTATCCGATTATGATGGACCGTAATAACAAGCTACAAAGCAAATATCCCGTTATTCATAGCTTAGTTGAAGTTCAAAATATGATAAATCGTATCACCATATAAATAGAATGCAATTAATATGTCATGTCATACGAATTTATAATTAAATTTTTCTTGAATTTAGATAATGAAATGGTTTATATTGGAATTAGCAACTTAAAACAGATCAAGATATTATACAATTTAAAGAATATATAGAGGATTATTATGACAGATAAGCTTATGGTTCTAATCTATTTGGCATCAGAATTTAGTTACCCGCTTCTAGATATAACAAGGCTTGTAATCGGATTGATACTTCTTATTTTTATGGGAATATTGTTTCGCAAATTTGCTGACTGGATAGGGAGAGAGTTGCGATTTGCAGAGCATTTTATAGCTTTAATACAATGGATAAAGAGAAAATGCAGGAAGTTGATATCGAGTAAGGAGTAATGCATTATTGCTAAAATGGAGACAGGTAGATGATTCAGATAGAAAACATACAAGATTATCATGGGAAGACACTAAAGCGGAGCAATGACTATCTTTATATTCCTCCGGATAATTTATTGCGTCCTTACATTTCCTGCTATACGATAACGCGACCAGCTTCAATGTCGGACGAGTACACAATTATGCCTTCTGCAAGTTCAACGATTGTAATAGCAGTAGACAATTAGCAAATATCCAGTAGGCTGAGGGGAGTGAATACGAAAGCATCAAATGTAGGTGTCCATGCCAATAAGATGATATTATTACTGTTAATCGAATTTTATCCTGGTGGATTGTATCCCTTTCTTAATATGGATCAGTTAGAGTTAATAGACCAATCGATTTTGTTAAATGAATTGGACAGGGTACTAACACAGAATATCGAGATGGAGCTGATCAAGGCAGAAGATATTGATTCACTGGTGAAAGGACTGGATAAGGTTTTTTTAACACGATTGATGGATACATATACGGATAATAGAATTACTGAAATCAGGAAACATATCTTAATTAGGAATGGAAATGTGAGTACACAGGAGTTATCTTCAGAATTTTATTATAGTGAAAGGCATATCAGACGTTTGTTTATGCAATATATAGGTACGACACCCAAGATGTTTGCTCGTATAGTGAGAATGAATTATGCAATGCGATTAATGCAGAACAATCCTTCTGATCTAACAGATGTAACAGTGATAGCTGGCTTTTTTGATCAACTACATTTCATTCATGATTTTAAATCAATCTGTGGTATATCACCGATGGATTATATCAAAGACATGTCCGTTTTTTACAATGATGAATATAAAATGTGGAGTATGATATAACTGTTCAAATTCTGTGTTACAGTGAAAGGATGATAAAATGAGAAAATTAAGCGAAAAATCATTTGAAGAAATAAGAAAATGGGTGTACCAGAATGCACGACTATTTGAATTAGCCAGATGGAAGTATGAATTCGAGCATGGTAGTAAGGAGGAGGTGCTATCGGCTCTGTCGCTCTATCAAAATGAAGACGGAGGATTCGGAAATGCTCTTGAACCGGATAACTGGAATCCAAATTCCTCTCCTTATACGACGCTGTACGCCATCGACATATTAAAGGATATAAACGCAACGGATAGTAGCCATCCTATCATGAAAGGGATAATAAAATATTTGGATGGTGGAGATCATTATGATGAAAACGGTTGGTTATTTTCAATTCCGTCTAACAATGAGTATCCGCATGCACCCTGGTGGACCTATGACAGAGAAGCGAATCAGTATGAAAGTATTGGCGTATCGGCAGGAATAGCCTCTTTTATAATAGAGTTTATTGACCCGAATACCCAGTTATACAAGAAAGCGTTATCGGTTATCGATCGATTAATTCTCAAACTCAATTCTACGGATAACTACGGGGATATGGGTGCAAAGGGTTATATTACGTTAAAAAATACCTTACATAAGCTTGGGTTGGCTGGTAAATATGATATGGAAGTAGTGTCGGATTCAATTAGAAAAATAGTATATGATTCCATAGAGAGAGATGTTTCCAAATGGGCTTATTATGGAAAGAGACCATCCGATTATATATTCTCACCGGATAGTGAGTTCTATAAGGAAAATGAGGATATCATGCAAAAAGAGCTTGACTATACCATAGATACAAGACCTGAAAATGGTGTGTGGGGAATTACCTGGAGCTGGTTTGATTTGAATGATACTTATCCAAAAGAATTTGCCATATCAGAAAACTGGTGGAAATCAGATGTTGCAATCCGCAAGCTAAAATTATTAAGGAATTTTGACAGACTGGATTTCAATAGCAAATAACGATAAGATTCATTTACATATCTATATGCGCACGATTATTATCACAGGATTGTAAAGAAATTACTATTGAAATATGAGAATTAAGAATATATTTGAGCACATGGAGGGAGATAATGGGCGTTATAGATATTATTAGTGAAAGAACAAGTTATAGAGGCAGATATGCCAGTGATAGAATTCCTAGGGAGCATCTTCAGCTGATTATGGAAGCGGGACTAGCGGCTCCCTCAGGATGTAATAAGCAAACAACCAGCTTAATTGCGGTGGATGATCCGGATATACTGGACAAATTGCATGCTGTTATTCAGCCGCCTATTGGGGAAACAGCACCTGCTATGATATGTGTATTAACGAAAAGGATATTTGCATACAGAGATAAGTGTTATGCGACTCAAGATTATTCAGCAGCTATAGAAAATATGCTATTAGCGATTGTGGAATTAGGATATCAAAGCTGTTGGATAGAAGGACATATAACAGATGATGATAAAATCGGTCATCAAATGGCACAAATATTAAACGTACCGGATGAATATGAGTTGGTATGTTTTCTTCCCATCGGGATAGCTGTAGAGGATTTAAAGAAGGTGAAAAAGCGTCCATTTGAAGAAAGAGCTTGGTATAATAGCTTTGGTAATCGGTTATAAACTAGTTAATGTTCTAATAGGTGGAATTAGGAGTATATGTATGAAGAATGATAAGACAACCATACAGTCCATAGAAGAGTACTGTATAAATAAAGCAGGAGCTTATGAGGCAAGACCTTTTGGAACATATCCCATCTGTTATAAGGTAATGGGAAAAATATTCGCTCAATTCAACACGGAAGACAGCTTCTATAAAATAACGCTTAAATGCGAACCTGAAATGGCGGAGCTTTATCGTCAGCTTTATCCGGAGATCGTGGTACGCGGATATCATTGTCCGCCTGTACAACAACCATATTGGAATACAATTGACCTATATGCCTTTCACGATATGAATATGCTTTATCAAATGATTGATGAAGCATACGATGCAGTAATAGGAAAGCTTAGCAGAAAAATGAAAATGCAATTACTATCCATGACAGATATTGATTTTAGGGAGTTGGATGGCGAACATCCTGATTTTACAATGCTTGGTAATAATCAAAGAGATAGTGGCTTAGATGTAATTGTTGCATATAAAGAAGGAGTTCCGGTAGCTTGTGGAGCCTATAAAATGTATGATGAGGATCATGCTGAACTAAAATGTATCTTTACCGAACCGTCTAGTCGAAATATGGGATTGGGTTCAGAAATACTAAGAAGATTAGAGGCGAAAGCAAAAATAAATGGATTCAAGTGGTGTGTTTTAGAAACAGATATATCCTCTGAAAAAGCCAGTCATATATTCAAAAAAGCAGGCTATCAAGTGATACCGGGCTACGGTCAATATATTGATATGCCGAGTTCCTTATGCATGGAGCGAAAGATATAGAATTACAGATTATGTATTAAAAATATATTAAAATATTTAAGCATATCAATATGAGGAGGTACTATCGTTATGGATGGTGAATTAAAAATTAAAATGTATTCCTTTACCCTGGACTGCAAAGACCCACATGAGTTGGCAAAGTTCTATACTGAGCTTCTCAAATGGGAAATTGCGTTTGAAGACGAAAATTGGGTCTGTATCCACGCTCCTGGAACCAACCAGGGAACATATCCTAACATATTGTTCCAGCGTAATCCTGAGTATTTGCCACCTGTTTGGCCTGAAAAACCTGAAGCTCAGCAGCAAATGGCGCATTTGGACTTTGTTGTTAATGATTTGGAAAAGGCAGTTCAGCATGCAATCCAGTGTGGAGCAAAAGTCGCAGAGGATCAATTTTCTGATGACTGGAGAGTTATGTTTGATCCTTCCGGACATCCCTTTTGCTTATGTCCTATGATATCCCTTATGGAAAGCGATGATTTTGCATTATTATAATTTTTTCTCCCTTAATTTCACAACATTAGCGGCACTACGTCTGCGGCTATCCTCAATAGCAGCGTAGTGCTTTTTCGTGGTATTCACATCCTTATGGCCGAGAACATCGGCTACAAGGTAGATATCACCGGTTTCTCTGTAGAGACTGGTACCATAGGTGCTTCGAAGCTTATGAGGTGTTATTTTCTTTAATTTTGTAACAGTGGAAGCATATTTCTTTACCAGGTTCTCTACAGAACGAACGTTGAGACGTTTCATCTGCATAGAGAGAAAGAGAGCATTCGTATGTCCGTCTTCTGGAACCATCTTTTTACGTTCCTCCAGATAATTAAGCAAGGCTTCCCGTACTTCATCTCCAAAGTATACAACTACCTCATATCCTCCCTTTCTTCTTATCTTAATTCCGTTATTATCAAAGTCTACATCATTGATATCAAGACCTACACATTCGGATACACGAATTCCGGTACCCAATAAAAGAGTCATAAGAGCAAGATCACGGACCTTCGTTTTCTCGTGGTATCTTTGCTGTGTTTTCGTCATGTTTTCTGCATTCTCAACTTCGTCGAGAAGCTTTGCAACCTCATCAATTTCCAATCGTATGATTTCTTTGTCATGTAACTTTGGTACACTAATTAAGGAAGGAGGATTTGTAGTTATCAATTCCTTTTTGTAATAGTAATTATAAAAGCTCCTAAGAGATACGAGTTTTCTCTTCTTACCATTTTCCCGGTTAACATATTCTTTGTCATTGGATTTATAATAAGTGAGATATTCCATATATTCTTCAATATCAACGGGCTTTATCTGGTCAAGTATCTCTAACTTAATATCAGTAATAGGTGTGTTTTTCAAGGCTGGATTCGTATTCACTAGGAACTCGAAGAAAACACCCAAATCATAGGCATAAGCAATTCGTGTTCGTGAAGAGGTGGTAGGTTCAATTCCACGGAAGAAATCACGGCAAAAACGAGGCAGATTTTCAAGTAAAGCTCGTAATTTTACCGCATTATCAATATTAACCTTTTCATGATAATTATGTTCCTGCATGATATTCCTCCAAATTCTTTTCGTATATTTATTTATACAACATTTCATTTAAAGCCGCTTTCCCCAACCATCTATACCGCTACTTTGGATAGCATGAAACAGCCTTTCTCTCAACCCTGGACTTTCAAAACCAAGAGTCTTAATCAATTGCTTAATATATTCACGTTTGGTATAGCCATCCACTGGACAGGGATTTTTTACCACAGGCAGCCGGTAAGCATTGCGAAAGCCCTTTATATCTTTTTCTTCAACATAGATTAGCGGTCGTATTAATGTAATATCGGAGCGATCTAAATAAGTAACAGGAGAGAAGCAGTGAAATCTGCCCTCATAAATCAATGACATCATCATTGTTTCAATGACATCATCATAATGATGCGCATATGCTTCTTTGTTACAACCAAGTTCCTTTGCCTTTGTATTGAAAGCACCCTTACGCATTTTAGCACAGAGAGAGCAGGGGTTGCTTTCCTTTCTATGTTCAAATACGATATCGGCTATGTCCGATTCTACAACTGTGTAATTAATATTGAGCTCTTTACACAGGTTTGCGACTTCAGTAAAATCCAGCTCTTTAAAGCCCATATTTACAGTAATAGCTTCTATTTCAAATTGCTTTGGATAAAAACGTCTTAACCCGGAAAGTGCATAAAGTAGTGTCAGACTATCCTTACCGCCGGATACTCCTATTGCAATTTTGTCACCATTTTCAATCATTTGATAATCATCTAAAGCTTTTCTGGTATAACTAAGTAGCTGCTGCAATTTCATATTGATATCGTGCCTTTCGCATTCATAATATAATCGATGACATTATAACACAAAATATCTGAAAACAAAAGATGCGTTTATAGCAGAAGCTGGATATTTACTGATATATAACTTCAATTACATTCTATGACCATAGAATGCTTAGTAATAAAAATGTAACAAGTAAAAGTGATATAATTAAAAAATTAGAAATAACAGTCGAATGCTGTAGAAATCGATATATTATGTTCAAAGTTTATGCTACATATGTAGAACCTTCAATATTAAGGCTATTTTGCTACTATTTGCCATGTGGAATTGTAACTGATTATGTAAACTAAAAAAAATATTTATGTTATTATTCATGTTTTTGTCATATGACACATTTTTAACACTTTTTAACACTATTGTAATAAATGTAGCATGGAAAGAGAATTTGGAAATTAATTTACAAACCTTACTTCGGTTTACAAATTTTACTCTCTTTTTTATAACCGTAGGTAATCACAAAAGACAGGAGGAAGAATACGGCTATGATGACAGTAGTTTCAAGAACATTTACAAATGACAAACGAATCCGAACCCGTTTTTTACTTATTAGAATATGCTGTTTATTTATAATCGCAATTCTTGTAGCAGGTATTTATGCCAATACAGCAGAAGCGGCGTCAGGTCTAAAAATATATTATTATTCTAATAAAAAGCAATCAACCTATACTGATAAAAAGATTAAAGTTACTTTGAATGGTAAAACCATCAGTAAAACAAATGCTCCGGGTATCCTGGTTAATGGTGTAGCTTTACTTCCATATGATGATATCTTTAAGAATTCTGGTATTGAAGCAAGCTGCTCATATAATAAGGAAAAAGGTACAATTACAATATCAAAATTCAATAATACCATTACCATGACAATCGGAAGCAAGAGTGCAACTTTGAATGGCAAGAAGGTGACTCTTTCTGAAGCACCGATCAAAATCAAGTATGTGGATGCAAATCTGGTTAAAATTCTGGTTCCATCTCGTTTCGTAGCTGAGAATTTGGGCCTTTCTTATACATGGAACAGTAGTAAAAGTACAGTAGCAATCGAGAAAAATACGTTAAACTTATCTTATAATAATGGTCAGAAATTTGAGTATTACAGTACCCAGGGTAAAGTAACCATTGACGGAAAAAGCGTGAATCTTGGTACCATGCCGAGTATTATTACCAATAATACGGCTATGCTTCGAGCAAAAAAAGTTTTTGCAGATTCTTCTATTAAGGCAGATTATAAGTATGACAGTAAAACCAAGACGGTAACTTTAACAAAAGGCACGAATAAGCTCGTTATGACAATCGGCAGTAAAACTGCTTATCTCAATGATAAGAAGTTTACGTTGGATGCAGCTCCATTAATCGTGAAAAACCATGATACCGGATACACCTTTGTAATGGTTCCCGGAAGCAACACAGCCAAATCTCTTGGCTATAATTACTCTTGGAATAGCAATACGAAGACTTCGGTTATTACTTCTAAGAAGAAAGAAAACCCAGTTATAGTGGGCTCTGGTAATTCAGGAACTGCACCTGAACTGGGAGATTCCAGTGTGACGTACGAAACTGGTACCATCTTAAAGCAATGGAGCGGTGACGTATCCGTCATTGGAAAGAGTACGGGAGCTAAAGAAATTAATAATGGATCAGCAAATGCATTAAATACAATATATTCCGTAGCACGTGATTATGGTAATTCAATGATTAATAGTGAGATCTTTCAAATCGTAGGGACTTCTCCGTTTAGCAAAATTACCTCAAGTCAGTCAGGAAATAAACTAACTATTCAGGCTCTGAATACAAATTGTGCGGATCAGACTTATCAAATGTATGGAAGTACCAGTTATTATATTAATACCATAAGTACCCGTAATACCAATTCTTCAAGCACAACAATTGATTTCGAAGCAATTACGGATAAATTTACTTATGATTTGTCATTATCCACAGATCAGAAGACTTTATACGTTACTATTTATTTTAATACTGTGACATCAGCAGTTGTCGGAACCAATAGTACAGGAGATTACCTAAACATAACCGGTATCTCGACGGTTGATACTTCCATTATAAAGCAAGGTAATGCAATATATGTTACTTTACCTAATACAAGCAATAGTATTGGAGATATCTATACGGAATTGAATGGAGCAAAGTATTTACAACAGTTCTATACTTTGACCATGTCGGATAAAACGCAATTCATACTGGTTCTTAAAGAAGACTGCGAATATTACATACAGGAGAATGGTAATCATACGACTATTTTACTTCAATCTGCAACTACGCCGGTTCAGCCGACAATACCGGTAACAGATAGTGGCAGTCAGAGTCTGACTGGGTTTGATATTGTTATTCCTAAACCTGAAGGAATTCAAGCTTCTATGATCCATGATGAAGATTACTATTATAACAAAGAATTTGTGATTAAGCTTCCTGGAGACTATACAGAATTTTTGAGAAATCAGCCTATATCCTCAAATTCATCGATAATTAAAGATATCAGGGTGTCTCTGAACAGCAGTAATGAGACAGAAATCAGAGTATCCACCTCAAGATTACAGGGATACGAGTATACTACTGACGATAAAAATATCTATGTTAATGTCGGTGATCCTGGTGAAATTTATAAAAACATCGTAGTATTGGATCCTGGACATGGTGGAAAAGCGAACGGTGCCGAATATTTTGGAACCAAGGAGAAGGATGTTAATTTTAAGATACTTTATACAATTGGTAAACAGTACTTTAATCAGGATCCTTCGAAATTAAAAGTATATTATACCAGAACAACGGACGTTGATATATCGCTGAATGATCGTGCTGCTTTTGCTGAGAAATGTGATGCGGATTTATTTGTCAGTCTCCATATGAATGCATCTACCTCAAAAACTGCTGCTGGCACAGAAGTATATTATTCAAAGAGTAATAATTCACCGAATGATGCAGGGCTAACTAGTAGTAAGCTGGCTGAGATATTTGTAAGTAATCTTACCGATGTGTTAGGAACAAGTAATCGTGGTGCGAAGCACAATATCTATACGGTAGTTCATAAGAACACGGTACCGGCAGTATTGATTGAGCTTGGGTTCTTATCCAATAGTGATGATTATGATATCATTACGGATGAAGAATATCAAGATATGGCAGCTCAGGCGATCTATGAGACATTATTGGAAGTATTTGAAATGTATCCTACAGGCAGATAATTAACCCTTTATGATGAATATGCCGGAAAAACGGTGGAACGGAGTGAGTATATGAGCAACAAGAATTGGATGAAGCTACTTCAGAGAGCATTAAGTGTGATGTTAATTCTATTCATCTTTCAGAGCACCATACCTATGATAAGTATTGCGAGAGCAAACACTTCAACGAATGACGAATTGCAGGCAGTATGGATTTCATATCTGGAGTTTCAGGATCGATTAAAGGATCCCAAAACAGGCAAGCTGGGATTTACCGAGGAACGATTTCATGCAATGATTGATGAAATGTTTGATAATGTGGTTTCCATGAATATGAATGCGGTAGTAGTACATGTTCGCCCTTTTGCGGATGCGATGTATCCTTCACAATATTTTCCCTGGTCAAAATATATTTCAGGAACTCAGGGTAAGGATCCTGGATTTGACCCCCTGGAATATATGGTAAAAGCCGCGCACGACAGAGGACTGGAGTTCCATGCATGGATTAATCCCTATCGTATTACCAATAATACAACGGATGTAAAGACGTTATCAAAGGATAATCTAGCTAGAATATATCGAACAAATGATAATAAAGAGGATGATCGCTGTGTTCTGACATATGATGGCATGCTTTATTATAATCCATCCGATGTCTGGGTTCATACAATAATTCTGGATGGCATTATGGAAATCATTGAGAATTATGATGTGGATGGTATTCATTTTGATGATTACTTTTATCCAGCTCTGGGAAAGGATTATAAGAAAAACTTTGATTATAAGGAATATAAGGAATATTCTACCTGGTGTAAGGAAAATGGCATTAAGCCATTATCAATTGCAGATTGGCGGCGAGATAATGTAAATGCGCTGATTCGAAATATTTATGAGGCCATAAAAGAGTATAACAAAGATATCGAATTTGGTATTAGTCCAGGAGGATTTATCGATAATCTTCTAATGGATGATCGTTATTATAGTGATATTAAGACCTGGCTATCTGAACCCGGATACATAGATTATATCTGTCCTCAGCTTTATTGGAGCTTCAGCCACAAGACATATCCATTTGATAAAACCCTGAACCGCTGGCTTAAGCTTAGAACCAATAAAGATGTAAAAATGTATGTGGGTATTGCAACATACCGTGCCGGGTCCACGCTTGAACCGGATTGGAAGGATGATCCGGATATCCTAAAGGATATGATTGAATATGGAAGAAAAGCGGGAGCCGATGGATATATGCATTTCCGTTATGATTTCTTTTATAAAAAGGCTACGAAGAAAGCCGTTACAAAGATGCTAAATATCATTGAATAGTCATTAGAATATGTGGTTAAAAAGAATAGGAGACAGGTGAAATAATCACCTGCCTCCTATTCTTTTGAAGTATTACCCTGTCGGATTACTTGGACAACACGATTGCTACTTGTACTTACGTGTAATGGTATGCCACTTTGAAAGCATTTGTAGTTTGTTTATTCTGGTGAGTATATGGCAAGCCTGAACGGTATCAATTGAAACGATTCATGTACTTGTTTTATTGACACTTGGAGAAACTATGTATATAATGAAAATATTAACATAATTATGCATTTAATGCTTAAGCAAGGAGGCTCATATGAGTAAAACAATGAAAAGAATTGCAGTATTGTTAATTACAACGTTGATTGCTCCGGCAATCGTATCCTTTATTCCGAGTGTTAAAAGCTTAACAGTAGCAGAGGTTAAAGCAGCTGAAGCAAAATCAAAGTTGATTAAAACTTCAGCAACCATTGGCATTCAAAGTTCACCGGAGTATATCAGTATTGAAAATTACAATGAAAACGCAAAATATACCTTCTCATCTGCTGATAAAAAGATAGCTACTGTTAATGAGTATGGTATGGTAAGGGGTATTGCGAAGGGTAAAACAAAAATCAAGGTAACCGAAACACTTGGCGGTGAAAAAAAAGAAATTGGTACACTTTCAGTAAATGTTGTTAATGCTAAGATAGACCCTAAGGAAGTTGAAATTGGATTAAATGGATATGGTTATGTGCCCATTGCTTACATTAATTATGAAGCAAAGTATTCCTTAAAATCTGCAGACTCTAAAATCGTAGCCATTAATGAATATGGTACCCTTGAAGGTAAAAAGTTAGGAAAAACAACGGTTAGTGTAACTGAAACATATAAGGGAAAGACAAGAAAGTTAGGCTCCTGTACTATAAAAGTAATCAACTCAAGACTGGCTACTAAGCAGACTGAAATTCCTGTAGCGGGTACTACATACTGTGATTTACTGGTAGACTGTATAAATTCTAAGGCAACCTATACCTGTAAGTCCTCAGATAAGTCCATTGTATCAGTTGATGAATATGGTAATATATTTGGACTAAAGGAAGGTACCGCTGATGTCACCATTTCAGAGACCTATAATAAGAAAACTCGTAAATTAGGAACTGTTAAAGTGAAGGTAGTAGGTTCCTCTATTGAAGCCGAATATAGCAATATTGAGTTGGGTGTGAATAGTTCTACGTCATTAACCGATATTGTGTATATTAAAAACTATATATGGGAAGCTTATTATAGCTGTGAATCTGAAGATGAAAGTATTGTAAAGGTAGAAGAAGTAGAGTCTGATTGGGGTTCAAAATACACTAATCTCATTGGTAAAGCACTTGGCTCCACGAAGCTTACTATATATGAGAATTATAATGGTACTAAGAGAAAGGTTGGAACTGTTACTGTAACGGTTAAAGATTTCCCGGTAACCGGCCTTGAGTTATACACATATGATTTTCTAGAGGTGGATGGTAAATATACCAGAAAATACTATCTTGGTGAAGATTATAAATCAGATTCCTTAAGATACTATATTAATCTGAGCCCTTATAATGCTACGACGCCGGTGACCTATGAAACCAGTGATGAGACTATTGTAAAGGTAGATGAGACTGGTGTAGTAACTCCGGTAAAAGAAGGTAAGGCAACTATTACTATCACCTGTGGAAGCTATAGTGTATCATTTGTAGCAGAGATCACGACTTATAGTGATACTCTTGATGAAGCAGATTGGTAAGATGTATTTCACGTGTCATGTCAATTAATATAGATAAATTCAGTATGTGAATTGGTGTGAATGTGTGTAATGATATTAACATGAAGGGGAGGTTTCATAATACATTCTCGGGGGCAATGACTTACCTCACACTCAGTCAGAAGGACATATTACTGATTTTATATATCTCATACGAATCTAAAGCTTTGCATACGAACATAAATATTCGCCAGATTCATATAAAATGCAGCAATATGTTCTTCTGACAGTGCATTATGGTAAGTAATTATCCACGCTGATATATTATGATGCATCCCCTTTTTTCCAGGAATAATGATTATCATAGAAGATGAAATATGAGAATGGTATTTTGAATTCCATGTAATATGCAGGAGGAGACCGGATGAGACAGAAAAAGCAAAAGAAGGAATTTAATGATTTATTAATTCCAATTATTATCATACTTGCTGTATTACCATTTGTTACTCGATTGATTATATATCAATCAGGGCTCTCACAATACACCTGGTTCTCCGATAATGACGCTATCACAGATTTTTTTAGCTATTACAAAAGCTATGTATTTATTCTGATTAGTATATTATGTACAATCGTATCTGCAATCTATATATTGTTACATAAAAAAGATGGCAAAGAATATAAACCATTTGTTCTGATCGGAATCTATATTCTATTGGCAATCCTGTCCACCATATTTTCCGTTGATCGTAAGCTCTCAATTCTCGGCGGAATATCTCATTTTGAGAATGTGTTTGTTATAATCGGGTATGCAGCCATGCTATTTTATACCTACTGTATTAATAAATCGGAGCAGGATTACAGGATTATTCTTAAGGCAATTATTACTTCCTCTGTTCTTTTATGCATCATTGGATTTATGCAGATGTTTGGTAAAGATCCCGTATCATTTCCGATAATTCAAAAGCTTATTATACCGAGACAATATTGGGGAAAGCTGGGAGAGATAAGCTTTAACTTAACCTCGAATGCCGTTTCCCTGACGTTGTTTAATTCCAATTATGCATCGGTATATCTTGCAATGCTTATTCCTTTTTTACTTTCGATTGTGATGCCAATAAATAATGATAGTAAAAATACGATTAAGAACAATCCTTTGCATAGAAAGCAATATATCATTCTATTGATTGTTATGTCATTAATGATCCTGCTGTTTAAGACCTATTCAAGAGCTGGCCTGGTCGCCATGTTGACCTCAGTGAGTGTCTTATTAATATTTTATCACAGACAATGGAAGAGCTATTGGAAATCAATCTGTATCGTGAGTGCTAGTGTAGCAATACTTTTTGTTGGTATTGATGCAATATATGAGTTTCGATATATTCATAAAATTACCGGAACATTTCGTTCCTTTACCAATACTCAAAATCAGAATTCATTAGAGGAGATTATAACGGAGAAAGATCAGATTCTAATACGATATCAAGGGGAGGAAATCATAGTATCATATGAAAATGAAGATGATTCGGAAGCCCCGTTTTTGACATTTTGGGATAAGGAAGGTAAGAACATTTCCGAACATTACGATTCTGCTAACAGGACAATACAATATACACCTTTTGAAAAACTACAGTTCTACATAGAAAAGGAGGAAACGTTACATTCCAATATACTTTATTGTGTGATTGATGGTATTACATGGAGATTCATGTACAGTGATTTAGACGGGTATGTATATATAAACGACTTTGGAAAAGCGGATAAGCTAACCAGGGTTAATCGCTTCGGCTTTCGTAATACAGAGCATATCGGTTCCGGACGTGGTTATATCTGGAGTCGATCCATTCCGTTATTGAAGGAAACCATACTATTAGGAAAAGGACCGGATACCTATCCCATCGTCTTCCCTCAATCAGATTATGTTGGGAAGGCAAATAATTGTAAAACACCGTACACATTAATTGAAAAACCTCATAATATGTATCTGATGACTGGGATACATACCGGGATCCTGTCATTAATTGCTGTTATCACTTTTTATATGCTTTATTTAGTGCAATCGATTAGAATTTATAGAAAATGCAAGCTCAATACATTGACAGAAAGAATAGGAATAGGATGTCTAATGAGTACGCTAAGCTTTATGATTAATGGTATTTTCAATGATTCCTCAATACAAACAACCCCTCTATTTATCATATTTCTGGGGCTTGGCATGGATATTAATCATAAATTACGAGTTAATAAGTAAATCATACTGGAAAATGTTTATATCGCACATTAATTTCTATTGAGAATGGTACATATTGACACATATTATTCGCAAGTTTATAATATGGATATTAATTCATCGTATATTGGTATCGTCTTTATCCATATAATGATGTTACGAGTATGCGAGTGTGAGATTATGTGCTGATAAGCCATCACATCATCCTAAAAAATGAGAAATGAGGAGATTATATGACTAATGTAATGAAGAAAATTGCTTCCTTCTTAATGATCATGGTAACTGTTCTGTCGATTGTTTTTGCTGATTTAGTAGTGGGCAATGCTGCTATCGCTAAGGCAGCTGTCACAACGGATGCATATCTTAAAACGATTAATGCAAAAGTGGGTATTCAAAGTAAAACAGCGAAAATAGAAATTGAAAAGAAGAATAAAAATGCTACTTATACGTATTCCACAGCCAACGATAAAATTGCCACAGTTGATGAAAAGGGTGCCGTTACAGGAGTTAGTAAAGGAAAGACTACTATTACGGTATATGAGTATTATATTGGTGTGACAAAGGAGCTTGGTAAGGTATCCGTAGAAGTTGTTGGTCCAAAGCTTGCTAAAAAAGAGATTACGGTAGGAATTAATTGTAAAGAGGATACAGCAATTGATTATAAGAACAACAAAGCAAAGTATACATATAAGTCTGCTGATACCTCCATTGCTACGGTTGATAAGAATGGTAAGGTTACCGGATTAAAAGTTGGAAATACAAAAATAACAGTTACAGAATCATATAAAAATAAAACAACAAACCTTGGTACCTATACTGTAAATGTTGTGAACTCTAAAATTAATAAGAAAGATGTGAATGTTGCAGTACGTGGCAATATCAATGTGGATCAGGTTATCAAGTATTATAACCCGAAAGCTTCGTATAAGTTAACCACTTCGAATAAATCCATTGCTGAAGTAGATAAGAATGGTAATATTAAAGGTGTTAAGGTGGGTGAAACAACAATTAATATTGTTGAGACCTATAAAAAGACAACCCGAAAGCTTGGTAAAGTCACGGTACATGTAAAAAATGCTGCAATTGATCCGAAATTTGATCATGCTGAAATTGGTGTTAATTTACCCAATGTTTTAACAGAAGTTATACCAATTCAATATTTAAACAAAGATGCTGTTTACACCTGTACTACCGATAATGACAGTATTATTAAATGTGACTACATGCCTGATTTGAATGGTATTCTGAGATTTATGATAAAAGGAACCGCTATCGGTCGTGCTACAATAACCATATATGAAGAATATGATGGAAAGAAAACAGAAGTTGGTAAAGTATTGGTATATGTAAATATGTATCCGATTACAGAACTATCATTTAAGCTTGATAAATTTGATGATGCAGAAAGATTGCAGAAAATTTATTATCTTGCGACGGATAAATCAGATTATATATGGGATTATTTGATTATAGCTCCTGAAAAGAATACAACACCGTTTGTGTTTGACTCAAATAATAAAGAGGTTGTCACTATTGATGAAAAAGGTAGAATTGAACCAAAGGGAACTGGTACTGCACAAATTATCGTAACATGCGGAAGCTTCCGTTTAATAATGAACGTAATCGTTAAATAAGTGATAATAAGCTAATATCAGTAAGATGATAAAAACTTAAATCTAACAATCATTATATAAGCAATAAGGGAGAGTGTACATTAAGCACTCTCCTTTATCATTAATAACAGGAATAACAAACATATTATGAGAACCGGAAGAACATCCCGCTTATTTATGCTATGATTACAGGAATGACAAATTTTTCACACTATGATAAAATATAACAAGAGAATTATGTAAAAGTAGATTAGCAGCTGAGACTATTTTACAGGGGCTTATTACTTGGCAGCAAAGCAAAACTAGAAAAGTAATAAATATAAAGGAGAATAATCATGCCTATGAATTCAAATTCATTAGATATATTTGATATAATTACCAGAAGCTGGTTTGTCCGCGCTCTTGGAAAGCCAACTGCAGTTCAGGAAGAGGCATGGCCTGCAATTGCTGCAGGTTCTCATACCCTGGTATCAGCACCAACCGGAACCGGTAAGACCTTATCTGCATTTCTGGTGTTTATCGATCGGCTTAAGGCAGAAGCAAGAGCAGGAACATTATCCAAGGAACTGCATCTAATCTATGTGTCTCCTTTAAAATCACTTGCAGGTGATATTCGGGAAAATCTTCGGAAACCATTGAACGGAATTTTAGAGGAAGAACGGAATTACAATCCGAATTTAAAAAGTACTCCGTTTGATATCAATATCGGAATTCGTACTGGTGATACGCCGCAAAATGAACGAAAAAAAATGATTAAAAATCCACCCCATATACTGATTACTACTCCAGAATCTCTATATTTAATGCTTACCAGTATGTCTGGACAGAAAATACTACGTTCAGCAAAGGCTATCATCATTGATGAGCTTCATGCAATGATTGATTCAAAACGTGGAGCCCATCTGATGTTATCCATAGCTCGACTTGATAAGCTATGCTCTCAGCCATTACAGCGAATTGGTTTATCTGCTACCATTGAACCATTAAGTAAAGCGGCAGAGTATCTTTCACCGGATCCGGTGACAATTGTTGCTCCGAAGATGCATAAAGAGGTTGAACTAGCTATAACAAGCCCATTACCGGAAAGCAAGATTATGCATAAGGATTCCGTATGGAAGGAGCTGGCTTATACCGTTTACTCGCACTGTACAGGAACACGAAGTGTAATAGCTTTTGTTGAGGGACGCGCATATGCAGAAAAGCTAGCTTATTATGTCAATCAGTTAGGAGGCGAGAATTTTGCCAGGACGCATCATGGCAGCTTATCAAAAGAGCATCGGCTTGAAGTAGAGGAAGCGTTACGAAGAGGGGAGCTTCGCCTGTTATGCGCAACCTCTAGTATGGAATTAGGAATTGATGTTGGAGAAATAGACCAGGTATTCCAAATTGGTTGTCCCCGATCTATTTCCAGTACCATGCAACGATTAGGTCGTGCAGGACATAACCCGGGGCGAACCAGTGTAATGCATATATTTCCCCGTGTTGCTTCAGAATGCCTATATAGTGGCCTGACAGCAGAAGTAGTTCGAAAGGGAGGGGTAGAATATTCACGTCCTCCAAGGTTATGTCTTGATGTACTTGCCCAACACCTTGTTTCTATGGCTACGGGAGAAGGATATGATATAGACGAGGTAATGGAAATACTGCCACGAGCTTACCCCTTCTATGAGGTAACGAGAGAGGATGTAAAGGATGTTCTATGTATGTTGGCAGGAGATTATGAACATGAACGGGATATCCCAGTACGTCCAAGAATCTTATATGACCGAATACATGAACGTGTTGAGGGAGATCCCTATAGTCGTATGCTTGCAGTATCAGCCGGAGGAACCATTCCGGATAAAGGGCTCTTTGCGGTA
This sequence comes from Variimorphobacter saccharofermentans, assembly GCF_014174405.1. Lineage (GTDB taxonomy): Bacteria > Bacillota > Clostridia > Lachnospirales > Lachnospiraceae > Mobilitalea > Mobilitalea saccharofermentans. The sequence continues at coordinate 2,007,678 of NZ_JACEGA010000001.1, forward strand.
AGAACTGAGAACGGTGTTAAGGTTGGTGAAGTGGATGAGGAATTTGTCTTTGAAGCACGGGTAGGAGACAAGTTCCTGCTGGGCTCCTTTTCCTGGCAGATTCAGCAGATACAAAAAGACACAGTATTGGTATCGCAATCATCGATCCAGGGAGCAAGACCACCGTTTTGGAAGGGTGAAATCAAGGGACGAACCATTCAGACAGGGATGGAATTCGGCAGATTGATACGTAAGCTGTCAGTTGCCATTGAAACGAATACCATCGATAAGGAACTTACCAGTATGGGGTTGGATTATAGTGCAACTACGAATGCTGCAGATTTTCTGAGAAGACAGCTGGAGGCAACCGGGGTGTTACCGGATGACAAGACCATTGTAATAGAACATTTTCATGATGAAACTGGAAGCAATCAAGTTATGGTGCATTCCATATTCGGAAGACAGGTGAATGAGCCTCTGGCAATCTTATCCCATGAAATCGTAAGACGACGTACGAAAACAAGCTTCAGCTATTTTGTTGATGACGATGGATTTCTCTTATTTCCCTACGGAGATTGTGAAATGCCGGAGGGTATATTATTCTCAATTAATCCAGATACGGCAAAATCCGTATTAGAAGCAGTACTTCCTGCCACTTCGTTATTTAATATGACCTTCCGCTACAATGCAGGTAGAGCTCTTATGATGGGGGTTAAGAAAGCAGGGCGACAACCGTTGTGGGTACAGCGCCTTCGTAGTACGCAAATGCTTGATTCTGTATTAAAATATCGTGAACACCCGTTAATACGGGAGACAAAACGAGAATGTCTTGAGGATTATTGGGACTTGGAAGGTGTTGTTTTCCTTCTTCATGAAATACGGTCCGGTAATATTCAGGTTCGGGAAATATATCTGGATACACCTTCCCCTATGGCATTTCCTCTTAGACATCAGACAGAAGCATATATGATGTATGAGTATACCCCAACCACATCAGGAATTCATCATGCAACGGAAGAAGCACTGAATCAGATTAATTACATCGAACCAGCACCGGAACAGCTGGCAAAGGTATCGGAACGGGCCCGTTTACCAGAGGATGAAAAGCAGTTGCACTCCCTGTTAATGATTGAAGGTGATCTTATAGCCGGTGAAATTGATGTTCCCATCGATTGGCTGGAAACACTGGCAGAGAGGGAACAGGTATGTTATATTGAGCCCGGCTTATGGATTGCTGCTGAACAACAGGATGAATATCAAAAAGCTCTTCAGGAGGAGGTGCCTGAAGCCAGGCTACGCATAGTAAGAAGATTATTACGGTATCGAGGAGCATATTCCGTAGAACTACTTGCAGAACGATATTTTTGGTCCGAGGATCTGGCTAGAAATGTACTAGCTCAACTATGTGAACAGGGACTTGCAGTGGAAAACAATGGTCTTTACTATCATGCGGAGCTTTATGACAGAGCACGTAACGAGACTGTTAAAATCCGTCGTACACAGATTAAAACAGTACCTTCCGAACGCTATGCAGCACTTATTGCCAATCGTATGCGTATCACAGCGCCTCAGAAGGAACAGCTGGAGTATGGAATTAAGAATTTATGTGATCAGATCTATCCCGTTCAGCAATGGGAAGCAATTCTTTTGCCAGCACGGGTAAATGGATATCGACCGGAATTATTGGATACATTGTTGTCCGAAGGTAATTACTATTGGCAAATCCATTCAGATAAAGGACTCAGTTTTCATTTATATGATGAAATTGACTGGGAATCAGATTTATCTGATATAATGCTGGGATTAGAAGAAAATGAAAAAATCATATATGATGCATTATTAAAACGAGGAGCTAGCTTTGTTCAAAGATTATCCAGCTTGATAGAAGGGGAATCACCTTATGATACATTGATTGAAATGGTTGAAAAAGGCCTGATTTTTGCAGATAGCTTTCTTCCGATAAGGCAGTTACTTTCTAGGGAGAAGCTGCAAAAGACTACGGTAAGACAACGGATATCGGCCAGATCGAAAGTGCTAGCTAACGGACGTTTTGAGCTATCCCGTCCGAGAATAGAACTGACAATGGAACAGAAGCTGAATCGAATCTTTGACCGGGTGATTATTCTTTCCCGTGAGACTGCTCAGGGTATTAACTGGAGTAAAGCACTGGAATTATTGCGTGTATGGGAATATACCGGACGAGTGAGACGTGGCTATTTTATCAAAGGATTATCAGGTGTTCAGTATATTAGAGCAGAAGAGTTTGACTCTACCATACTTGCATTAGAACAACCTAATGAAGATATTATATGGTTACCAGCAGTGGATCCTGCACAGCAATGGGGGAAAGCACTTCCTCATATGCAGGATCGTAGCTTCTTTAACATTCCTGGCAACGTAGTTGCATTGCGAGCAGGAATTCCGGTAGCGGTATTTGAACGACAGGGAAAAGTACTTCGCGTATTTGATGAGGAGGCACTTCATGAAGCACTTCCGATATTTGCACAGGATTTTGCACGAAAGAGAATATTTGCTTCGCAAAAAAGAATGATCGTGAAAGAATATCCTGAGATTGCTATGAATGTGCTTGCGAGTGCTGGCTTTATCCGTGAAATGCAGGATTATGTATTATATAAATAATTTGGAATGGAAAAAGAGCATTCACAGTCAAGCATAACGCACCTTATAATGATATTCTTTTGGAGAAGGAGGTGCTAACAGATGCACGCATGGGAACAAATACAGCAAACCATAGAATATATTGAAAATCATATATCGGAGGAGGTTAATATTGATGATCTCGCAAAGATGGCTTCTTTGTCACCGTTTTATTATCAACGTCTATTTCGTCGTCTAGTGAAAAAGCCGGTAGCAGAATATGTGAAGCTTCGTCGTTTGGCGAAAGCAACTGAAGAATTACTGAATAAGGATAAGCGAATCATTGACATTGCTTTAGATTTGGGATTTACCTCACATGAGCATTTTTCCAGATCCTTTAAGCAAGCCTTTGGAATGACTCCTGATGAATATCGGAAGAACCCAATAACACTGAATCGAATGACAAAGCCTGAGCTTTTACTTCATTATGTATTAATAGATGAAGGAGTACCATTAATCACGAATGGTATAGTGCTGGAAATCAACAGACTCCAAATCACCGAGCCGATTAATTATGTCGGTCTGCATATAGATATGCCGGCCCAATATGTGGACGGGCTTGGAACAGAGTCAGGTGTTGACCCTTTGGGCAACCTATGGGATAGCTTCCATGATAAGAAAGTAATGGAATTGGGACTTTCTGCAGATAGTGAGGAGCTTGGTGTGGCATATCCCAGCTCAAAAGAAGGATATTTTAGTTATTTTGCGGGAGGAAAAGGAGTAAGAGAAGCAGTTTCAGAGGACTGTATCAACTGGGAATTGCCACCTGGTAATTATATTGTATGCTCCTTTGAAGCAGAAAGCTTTGAGTATCTGGTTATGGATGCACTTTACAAAGCGCAGCAGTATATTTATAATATCTGGTTACCAAATCATAAATTACAGACTGAGCCTTTTTGTGCAGAGCGATATGCTAGCCATTCCCCAGATACAACATGTATGGAATTATGGCTCAAAGTGGCGGAATAAATATTCTTATAAATTCATATACGGTCACCATATTGCAATTTATTAAAATAAGTAGGATTTGAACGGCAGATTATGAAATAACTAATTGCTTCATTGTCGAAAACAGAGTATAATTTTAATATATTATTTAGGAGGGTGAAGTATATGAAATCAAAAAGAATTCGATTCGAATCAGCCAATGACCTTTATGATTTTAATAAAGAGGCTACAAAGTGTAAGACAGAAGTAAGAATTCAGACAAAAAGCGAGGCCTTTAATTTTGATGCCAAGACACTTCTCGGACTATTCTTTGCTATGAACTTATCCGACCTTGAGGTGATTTACAGTGAAGAAGAGACGGAATTTGATGAATTCTTAAAGAGACTTGAGGTAAAAGAATAATATGTATTATAGTTCATAGATGAGCTGTTACATTAATGGTATAAAACCAATATTGTACAGCTCATTTTTGCGTAGTAAAATAGTGTAATGTATTAGCCAATATAAGATGCTAACAGGAAAAATAAGAAATAGTTAACATAATATAAATATGTCAATAGTAATATTACTTGATGTTATTATAGGATATGTTTATAAACCTTTGTAGAATATTGTTAGTGGAGGAGTGGGAATTAATAAGTATAGATGTTTTAAAAAGAGAAAGAGTATGCAGTTAGTTTAGGATGTATGTTTGAGCTTAAATGATGGATTTGAAAATGTGATAGATATATGATTGTAATCTAATCATATATTAGGAAAGGAAACTATGATGAACTATATTATTGATAAAATGAAAGAAACAGATTGGCCACAGGTTTCAGAAATTTATTTGGCAGGAATAAAGACAGAGATAGCTACTTTTCAAAGCAGTGTACCGACTTGGGAAGAATGGAACAAGGAGCATATTACTACCTGCCGGTTTGTCGCACGTGATGGAGAAGAAATATTGGGATGGGTTGCCTTATCACCCGTATCAAGTCGTTGCGTTTATGCAGGAGTAGCTGAACTTAGTATTTATATTAATGAAAAACATAAGGGAATAGGTGTTGGTACCTCACTTCTTAATTATTTGATAGAGCAATCTGAGAAGGAGGGATTTTGGACATTACAATCCGGGATCATTCGAGAAAATATATCCAGTCAGATGTTACATAAGAAATGCGGCTTTCGAGAAATAGGATATAGAGAACGTGTAGGTAAAATGAATAATGGAAAGTGGCATGATGTTATTATCATGGAACGTAGAAGTAAAGTCGTTGGTATATAGATTGATTTAATACGGATTGATTTAAATAAGGAGTTAATATAGCAACACAATTGGACAAATGCAAACAAAGTTCAATTGTGTTTATTTATATGTAGACATATTAAGTAAAATGATGTATAATTCATAACAAATATATAAATAGGAGTTATAATATGGAATATAATTATTTAATATGGAATTACACAGTCGAAGAAATTGCTCAAGGATATAAGGAATGCAAAGATACCTATATGTGTACCTTATGCGGTAAAGAATACAAAAAAGGGCTGATATTTCCAATAGAAGATAAGCTATTTGATGCATTTGGTGCAGTAAAGGAACATCATATATCAGAACACGGATTTACTGTTGATTATATACTAAATAAGGAAGCCTCGTTAAGTGGAATATCCGATGTACAGCAGCAAATCTTAAAGCTGATGTCGGAAGGTAAGGATGATAAAATGATTGCTCAGATCCTTGGAATTGCACAATCTACTGTAAGAAACCATCGGTTCAAGCTAAGGGAGAAAGAAAAACAGGCAAAATTCTTCCTTGCACTTATGCAATCATTAGAAAATAAAACGAAACGTTCTATCAGACAGGCTGATTCTGGATTTATCGAAGAAATTCATCAATCGGCACAATGATTGATGACAGATATATTATTACAGACGAGGAAAGAGAGAAAACAATAAAACGTATATGAATAAAAATGGTTCCTTGAAGCAATTTCCGGCTAAAGAGAAGAAAAAGATTATTCTGCTTAGAGAAATAATGAAGAAATTTCAACATAACAAAGAGTATAATGAAAATGAGGTTAATCAAATATTAGAAAGCATTTATAGTGATTTTCCTACGTTACGAAGATACTTAATTGAATATGGATTTCTGGAGCGATCAATTGATTGTAGTGTATACAAAGTAAAGAAATAAGTTTAAGAGGGTGAAAAATTTGGAAAAATGGATAAAAAACTATTTAAATGAGGAAGGGAAGTTAAAAGCATTTCCATCAAAAAGAAAGCTTAAGATAGCTGCAATGTTTTATATTGCCTCAAGTATAGATGATAATGTAAAGTATTCTGAAAAGGAAATGAATGAGTTGATTAATAAAAAATGCTGCTTTAACGATGCTGCATTATTACGTAGGGAAATGTATGATTACCGATTTATTAATCGATCCCTGGATGGTAGAACTTATTGGAAAGAAGGCATTCAGCCAGATCCTGAGCAATATGATTTATGATATGATTATTTTAATTTATGAATGGATATGAATAAGTTTATCTCTAATTAATAGTTGCAATATACAACAGTTGCATGTTATAATGGATAAAAATGTTGGTTTATGGAGGAGCATTATGCAGTTTAAAGATAAGGTTTATGTTATAACCGGAACCAATTCTGGAATAGGAAAAGCCTGTGCAACACAACTACTTGATAAGGAAGCTACTATAATTGGATTAGATTTCAAGGAAAGTACGATTAAACATCCAAGCTATATCCACTTCATAGTTGATATTAGGAATGAAGAGAGGATATCTGAAATATTTAATGATATAGATTATAGATATAGTCGAATAGATGGACTATGCAACTGTGCCGGTATATTTGCCAATGCAAAGCCATTCTATGAGTTAGATTCCGATGAATGGGATAATGTAATCAGAACGAATCTAACCGGAGCATTCTTAGTTTCAAAGCATGTGGCACGTAGGATGATAAAACAAAAAAATGGTAAAATCGTTCTTATAGGCTGCATTCGATCTAAAATATTTAGACCAAATATGGCGGATTATGCTGCATCCAAAGGGGGAATAGTAGCACTTACTGCGTCTATGGCTTTGGATTTAGCTCCTCATAATATAACAGTGAACAGTGTCGCTCCAGGGTTCACTTATACCGGTATGACTGCGAAATCTTTTGATAATCATGATATACGAAAATCCTCCGAGAACATCATACCTGTAGGGAGGATTGCCGAACCGGAAGATATAGCAAAGGTAGTACTATTCCTTTTATCGGATTTATCAGATTATATCAATGGTGAAACAATTTATACTGATGGTGGTTTTATAATTTCAAAATAATATTTAGCATAATGATGAAAGGAGGATTTATGAATTACTCAGGAAGCGATTATTTGAGGGAATTATTAAGAATTTTGGTAAGAAGTCTAGGTATTCTTGAAAAAAATGATGTCAGCTGTTACGGAGTAACACTTGCACAATGTCATACTATTGTTGAAATTGGAAGAGCCCAGAAAATATCCCTGATAGATCTCGCTGATTTACTGGGGTTGGATAAAAGTACAATGAGCAGAACGATTAATAACCTGGTCAATTTGAATTTAGTAAATAGAGAAACTGACTCAGATAATAGACGTTATATTTCAATACAATTAACGGATAAGGGAATTGAGGTGTTTCGAAATATTGAAGATAGCATGAATGATTATTATTCTAAAATATTCAATTCAATTGCAAGTGATAAAAGAGATAAAGTTTTAGAGAGTCTGGAGTTATTAGTAGCGGCTATAAAGGAAAATAAATAACGATACCAGGCATATGAATTAATAGTATTCCTTACAGACATAACTTGTGAGAAAAATGATTGTATTTGTAAAAAGGGTGGATAAAAAATTGTTGTGAAGGATGTGATGAAAATGAGTAACGAGAAGACCTGTTGCTGCTCAGGCGATAGTTGCTGCAATACAGAAACTATTACACTATATGACAAAAATGATAAATGGGTAATAGATGAAATACATACTCCGAAAGGAATTGTGCCTGTGATTTCTACAAATCTTCACTTTAAAGATATACTAGGATCGTGGAAGGTGCGATGGGGTATTGGCAGAATGAATTATAAGATTAATCCGGGGCTTTATGCAATAGGTAAGCCTAATCATTCTTCTCCAGTATTGGTAAGTGCAAACTACAAGCTGACCTTTGATTCTGTAAGAAAAGAACTATCTGATCTGGATTGTTGGATTCTGATACTTGACACAAAAGGAATTAATGTTTGGTGTGCTGCTGGCAAAGGCACATTCGGAACAGAGGAAATAATTAATCGTATATCAAAAATTAAGTTGTCAGAAATAGTATCTCACAGGAAATTGACTATGCCACAGTTAGGTGCACCTGGTGTTAGTGCTCACGAAGTGACAAATTAACATTTCGTTAAACTATTGTTTTGCGAATAGTACGAAGCATAAGAAAAACAGAGATTCTTCTAAAATCTCTGCTCTCCAATTATTCTTTGCAGTTCCATAATTTCTGCTTTTGATAAATCTTGATTTTTTAAATATTCATTTAAAAATGTACTTAACGAACCATTATATAATTTGTTTAGTAAAACTTTTGTTTCGATGGCTTGAACTGTTCGTTTTGAAATTGCAGCTTTGCACATAAAACCAGGATCTTCACGTTTTACAGCACCTTTATCTATTAAGCGTTTAATAACTGTGTATGTGGTGTTTTTTTCCCAGCCGATATATTCCTTAATAATCTTAGAAATATCTTTTGCAGCCAATACCTTGTTTGACCATAACAATTCCATAATATTAAGTTCGCCTTCATGTAGCCGAATATCTGGTAAAGCCATGTGTTCCCGCACCCCTTTGTATATATTCTTAATAACAAAAATAAATACCTACTGCATTGATTATCCTATCTTTCAATTCAGTATAAACTCCCCATATATAACAAATCTACATATGTAGAACGTTATAATACGCTATAAATAAAAGAACTATATGACTCACTATTTCATTATTAATAAACAAAATCATTCATTAAATTTAAGTTTAGTTTAATAAAAAAACAATATATGGAAATTGAATTAATTAGCCATAAAAAATGATATAGTCTAAAAATATAATAAAATCAGCATCTTACCGCTGTAGAATGAATTGATGCCATCTAAAACATATCACATTAATAATATCTACACATGTAGACAAAGTCCGTATTTCTATACTATTATAATAGAACAGATTTGTCAACTGTTTATTTACAATTTCGTAAGAAAAAAGTAACATTTTAACTATTTTCTTAATACTTATTACTATATACAATACACTGCATAATAAGGAACGTACTTAATTTGATTGGAAAAATCAAAGTTTCTGGATGATATTTTAATTGCATATGGGAAGTCATAGCTTTGCTTCAATACGCTGATGCTTTTTGACCGTGTATTATCACCCTCGAATACTTCGATAGGAAGAAAACCGAATTCTTTCTGAACAACAAAATCCAGCTTAGCCATGGAAGCTGATTCCCAGAAAGCAAATAACATATTTTTTGCCTGAAGTGCTTGAGCTACATAATTTTCATATAAAGCTTTATTGCTTTTTACTTTGATGCCTGCTCTTTGCTCTTCTATCATTTTGGTATGTAATAGACCAGTATCTGAAAAATATAATTTAAAATTTGTATTCTGATCAATATGCTGTAATAACTCAGATAATCCATCATCGCTAAAAGCTGTGAGTTGCTCTGTGTTAATACGATTACATTTGATGACGTAATTACCTTCCGTCAACCTACGTATTGCATCCTTATACATGGCATGAGTGGTGCCCTTTCGGATGAGTTTATACTGAAACTTCTTATTTTCTTTCATAAGCTGCAATGCTAAGCTGTCCAATACCTGGTTCATTTTTAAAGCTTCACTGTCCGGATTATCCTTCTTAATATAGTCGTGATAGGACCCGATGAGAAAATTATGCTGTTCCGATATATTTATATCAGAGAATAAGTTCAGGTATTCATTTACGATTCCAGGCATTCCACCAATTTTCATATATAGCTGATGGAGTGATAACAATTCCTTATGTACTATTTCCGGTATTTTTTTATTACTATGAAAATGATTACTGATTGTTTCAATGTACCACTCATTTCCGATGGCTCTCAGAAATTCATCAAATTCTAAAGGATAAACCGTAAGCTTTCTAATATTAATTGATCTGTTATCAGATAATGGTTTACTCGAAATTAATATGATATACGGGAAAATGCTTTGAAACATTGGGTGATTTGTTATACTCAATGAAGCAGAACCGACAAAGCTTACTTCATCTAATATTAAGATACGTTCTTGTGAAGAAATCTCCGGGTCTATTTTTACATAGCTTAAACACAGTTCTGATAGATTGTCCGGATTCCATGCTTCAAACATTCGAATGGCTTCCTGATTGTGTTCGAAATTAATGTATAGAATATCTTTAAAAAAGGCCTTTGCAAAATCATATGCCAGATATGTCTTGCCCACGCCTTTTACTCCTGTTAATAGAATTGGTCCGCTATTGTTACTGTTTTTCCATTGTATTAATTCATCAATCAGTTTTCTTTTCAACGATGGTTACCCCTTATGTCTTAATTTCTCAAGTAAATCAACAAAGTACTCCGGTAAAGGTGCTGAGAATTCAACATACTTTTCTGTGGTCGGATGAATAAAGCCTAAGACGCCTGCATGTAAGGCTTGACCCTCCAAATGAAAAGGATCCTTTGCGGGACCATATACCGTATCACCCAGAAGAGGATGATGAATGCTAGCCATATGAACCCTAATTTGATGGGTACGTCCTGTCTCTAGGGAGCATTCAATATAAGCATACTGCTTCAGGTTTTCTAATACCCGATAATTGGTCGCTGATGATTTCCCGTTTTTATAGTTTACAGCCATTTTCTTACGATCCTTTGGATCTCTTCCAATGGGAGCTTCTACTCTTCCGCTTTCTTCCTTCATGGCATGGTACACCAATGCTTGATATTTTCGTGTGATAGAATGAATCTTAAGCTGATCGGCAATAAACTGATGTGCTTTGTCATTTTTACAGGCTACTATAACACCAGTCGTATCACGGTCAATCCGGTGGACAATACCCGGCCTCAGAATTCCATTAATTCCGGAAAGTTCTCCCTTACAATGATATAACAAAGCATTAACTAATGTTCCTGATGTATGTCCTGCAGCAGGATGAACAACAAGTCCTTTTTGCTTATTTATAATTATTATATCTTTATCCTCATAAATAATATCAAGTGGAAGCTCTTCTGGGACGATTTCAGCCTCTTTTGGCTCGGGAAGGTAAATTGTAATGCTTGAACCGGTTTTTACCTTAGAATTCGATTTTACGGGCTTATCATCCATTAAAATCATATGATCGTCAATCAGCTTTTGAATATAGCTTCTTGATAAATTATTCTGTATACCGGATAGAAACCGGTCAATACGTATTCCGTTATATTCTTCATCAACAATAAATTCTAAGTTTTGATCATCCTTATTATCAAAACTTTCCTCAAGCTCAAACATTTCCTCTTCCATTAAGTTAATTCCTTTCCCCTTTATTTTGGGTCATCCTTTTTTCTTCGAGGAATCAGTTTCTCTAAGAATGAGAAATCGTCATCCTTATAATAAAATACTACCAGGATAAACAGAAGGATGCAGGATACGGTTAAATAACTATCCGCTATATTAAATAACGGAAAATTAATCAATTCAAAATAAATAAAATCCACCACATATCCTAAATAAAAACGATCAATCAGATTACCTACCGCACCGGCTATTATAAACACTGCGAGTATCTGAACTGGTACGAATTTCTTTGCTTTCGGAATTTTAAAATACAGGTATATAAGAAATATCAATATTATAAGAGTAAGGATTCGAAGGAATGCAATCTTTCCACTCATAATTCCCCAGACTGCACCGGTATTCGTATGGTATTGCAGACTTAATACATCCGGAATTAGCCGGATTGGTTCGTTCAATTCAGTCCGAATCAGGTATTTCGATAATTGATCAATACCTACTAGGATTATAAAATATATAAAATGTCTAATTCTCTGTTTCATACGTACCCTCCATTTTATGTGTTGACATAACTATTTTAATACGGACTGAATGGCATTCATCATTTCTGATTTTGACACAGTAGGATCAATCACAGCATTTCCGATTCCTTTTATTAAAATAAAACGGATTTTATCGGAATCCATTTTTTTATCCAGCTTCGTAACTTCATAAATTTCTTCAGCGGATAAGCCTGATACATTAACGGGTTGATGGTAACGTCCTAATGCCTCAAGAGTATTCTGATACTCTTCTTCCGTAATATAACCACGCTCCTTCGATAAAAAGGCTGCAGCTGAGATACCGATGGATACACATTCGCCATGCAGTAATGAAAAATACTTAAGCTTCTCAATTGCATGTCCTATTGTATGACCTAGATTTAACAGAGCCCGTTCTCCTTTTTCTTTCGGATCGTTTTCCACAACTACTTTTTTTATCAGACAACTACGATAAATCATTTCCTTGATAGTTGAAAAGGATTTGGAACTGATTTCTTCAACATGATCCTGTAACCAAATAAAATAATTCTTATCCTTAATTAAGCCATGCTTCAGGATTTCTCCCATCCCTGAAAAGTATTCAGCCTTTGGTAAGGTCTGAAGTACGTTTAAGTTCATATAAACTAGAGATGGCTGGTGGAAAGCGCCAACCATATTCTTATATGCTTTAAAATCTACACCCGTTTTTCCTCCGATACTGGAGTCCACCATGGATAATAGAGATGTGGGGACTTGAATAAATCGTATTCCACGGAGATATGTAGCTGCGACAAAACCAGTTAAATCACCTACTACGCCACCGCCAAGTGCAATTAATACGTCATTTCGATCAAAGCTTTTAGAGATCAGCTCTTCATAACATAGGCTTACGGTATCCAAATTCTTACTTTTCTCACCGGCTGCAAATGTATATACATGAACAGATTTTGCAATTGGTGCTAATTCCTTATAGAGTTCATCGGCATAAAAGGATCCTACATTACTATCTGTAATAATCATAATCTTACGGTTTTCCATACCAAGATTTCGGATGGAATCCGTCAACTTACCAAAATCCGGTTCAAGTTTAATATCATAGGAAGGTTTTCCATCATAAAGTACTGTAAGTGTATTCATATAAAAAATGCACAACCACATCGAAAAAACGAGGTTATGCCATCCTCCTTATCTATTCATTTCATCTATAGGATCAATGCATTCGGTTAGAATTGCACATAATCATATTATGGTAAATATCATGGTTTCATTGATAGACTAAGAATAAATCAGCAATTTTACACTGTATCTACCTTTTTTCGTCTGATATGTGGTTCCAGTGTAGATAAATTTCCCATAACCGCGAACGGATACAATATCATTTTCTTTTAGAGTATAACTATTCGACGTAATAATCTTACCGCCAACTGATACCTTACCGCCTTCAATCAGTCCGGATAAACTGCTTCTGGAACCATGAAATGCAACAGAAAGCACACTATCCAGTCGAACAGAGGTAACAGTTCCGATCACCTCTTTGAACTTGGGCTTATAATCAAACTCCTGTATCGTAATGATCTGAGTTGTCACATTCGTATGCTTGACACGGGACAACTGTTCAGCAATAAAGGAACTGATTCCGGAATGGCAAAATAGAAAACCCCCATTCTCATTAACAAGAATATCTCCAAGCTTACTACGATCTATGCCAAGATTAAGGATTGCACCCAGAAAGTCCCGATGATTTAATTTATCACTAAATTTGATGTTTACTGGAGTAATCTTGATACAGTTTATAGGATATTCAATTTCACTTTCCTCAGAGATAGCTTCATTTCCGCAAAAACAAAGTATTTTTCTTTCGGCATCTTGAAATCCCCCAAAAGTAAAATACTTTATCCTTGGTAATTCATATTTGAGGTTTAAAAATATGGTCTGTTCATTTAAGTTCAAAAAATCCGAGTATAAACAACATCCGCGTAAATCTGCTGTATTTGCTAAATCTGATAAGCGTTTACGAAAAATTAGCTCTTCTTTCTCTTGTTTCATCATATGCTTAGAATTTAGATTGGAATGTCGGCGGCTCAAAACCATTCTGCTGTATCATATCTAAATAATCTCCTGAAATATCAACGGTATCTGGAGATACGATAAAGATACAATTTGAGATTCGATGTAATTTACCGTTAATGGCATAAACAGAGCCTGAAATAAAATCCATGGTTCGTTGTGCTAATTTGTCATCAAAACCTTCCAAATTAATCACGGTTGCCCTTCCGGTTAAGAGCATGTCACATATTTCTTGAGAGTCTTCAAAGGATGTAGGTTTCATGATGCATACTTCAAGCCCCTTAGGGGTTGTTCGGATAGGTACAACCTTATTTGCTGTACTTCGTTCCATTTTTGGCATCCTTTCCTTTCTTGATTCGCTTGCAGTCTGCACTGGCGGAGCAGCAAACGCCTGAGTATTCATAGCTTCTTCGTATCTTTCCTGTTTCGCTTCACGTTTTTCTGCGCGTTTTGCCTTCTTTCTCTCTTTCTCAGTTTCCTCTTGCAAATACTCTTCATATTCTTCATCTTCGTCTTCGGTTAAATGCATAGAGTTTAAAAAGTTTTTTAATATAGACATATCCTATCTCCTATCAATATTAATTCACATGATATATTCTCTCACCAAAAATGCCTGTCCCAACACGGACTATAGTGGCACCTTCTTCAATTGCAACTTCAAAATCGCCAGTCATACCCATAGATAATATATTGAAATACTCCAATTTACTATCTATTGATTCATTTGTAAAGAAATCATTATAATTCAAATTGTTTCCATCACCCTTATTATCAATGTTTTTTGATTTTATGTCAACATATAATTCTCGTAATTTTCTAAAATACTTCCTGTTTTTTTCAGGATTTTCTACATAAGGTGCAATTGTCATTAATCCTCTGACGCGAATATGGGAAAGTTTTGATATTTCTATAAAAAGTGGCAATACTTCTTCTAGTTTTACGCCAAATTTAGTATCCTCTTCTGCTACATTTACTTCTATGAGGATATCACACAGGATATCTTTTTTGGCGGCTTCCTCCTCAATTTGCTCGGCTAATCTGAGGGAATCAACTGAATGAATGAGAACGGCCTTGTCCACAATATACTTAACCTTATTACGCTGAAGATGTCCAATAAGGTGCCAATAAACAGGTTCGGAAAATATGTGGTTAAGGTCTTCATATTTTTTAACCATTTCCTGAACCTTATTTTCACCAAAATGCCTCATTCCAAGGTTATATGCTTCCATTAGCATCTCATTTGGCTTTGTTTTACTGACAGCAATTAAGGTCACCTCACTGCGCTTCCGACCGGCACGGTCGCAAGCCGCTTGAATACGTTTCTCTATATTAATAATATTCTCTTTCATAATCTCCCTCCAATCAAACTAATAAATAGGTAATTGCGAAATTATACAACGAAAGTACGATCTACGAACCATCAGTTGTCATGAATAAATGTGGTCATTGTGTATACAGTGGATACCTGTTCCGTATCAAACCATAACAGAAGGAGCGGGTTTGCGCAGGATTATGTATCTGCCGTATGCATAATTGAGATATCTTCAGAGTTTTGCAATTGCCGAAAATCTATAAATTAATAAATAATTTTTTCTTCAATTGCGGTTGTAGCATCCAAGGCAATTTGATCATATGCAGATACCCCCTTTGGAGTATTGTCATCTATGATACAATATTCTTTGTTCTGGTATAGAATCTCTATTCTGTTAAATACGGCATATCCTTGGTTTACATTATATACGCCAGTTAATTTACTGGTTTGATTCAACTGATAACGATCCTCTGAGTCTGGATCCGGCGAAGTAATCCAGGTTCCAGGAGTAAATAAATCAGCATCCACATATCCATAATTCTCATCTTCATAATACTTCTGAGCTTCGACAAATGGAAATGTCACCTCGCCTGTCTCATCGTATACTTCTTTAATCAAACCTTCTTTCGTACTTTCACCACCGAGAGTAAAATATTCTAATGGTACCAGATAAAACTCCTTCTCTACAATTGAAGTCAACGGTATTTTTAAGCCCTCCACCGTATCGAAGTCCAAACGTACATCAATAAACCGTTCTTCCAGATAATTGGATAAATACTGATTCAAGGTAAGCTTTGCAAAGGAATCGGATCCTTTTTGAAACAATGAAATTTTCGCAGTTAATTCTAAATTATCCTCTATAATGGTTGCTTTTACGGTTTCTTTCTCCAAAAGCAATTCGTATTGCTCCGTCGTAAGTGGGAGCACAATGGACCAAGTCTCTGAGGTGATTAATTTATAGATAGGACTGGATGCAGTAACCATCTCTGGAGTACGGAGGCTTAACCTCTCATAATTTTCTAATTGAAACATATCCATGGTAACACCTTCAGGGGTTATCGCTTCAAAGCTGTCCATATAGTATGTAATTATGCCACTTTCCGGTGAAGGAACCATATCAAAGGAATAGTTGATACCTGTTTCCTCCATGAGCTCCTGAGTTTGGTTTATAATTGAGCTATTTAAAATATCAAGTACAGTCCCTTTTACGTTTTCTTTAAACTCATAAACAGACGAATACTCTGTATTGGAAAAAGAGGATTGAAATGCTCTGATTTCATGTCGGAGCTCCGCATTATCCTTCTCCGTTAATTTCATCGCAATTTCTCCGTTCGAGATGGCTTCTACCATCATACCATTATCGTCAACGGAATAAACGGAGGTACCTTTAGCTACTCGGGCGCCTTCTTTTTGAAAATATGTAATATATCCGGCCTTATCCGATTTCATTACCTTCTCTTCACGGAGTATAATGCCTGTAATTTGATTATCAATCGCAGTGGTACCTTCATGTACCTCATATATCGATAGCTTTTCCTTTGTAAAATACAGATAAACATTAATTGCTATATATACAAAGAGGATTAAAAATACGATAACTCCGATATTAATACTCCTGCGTTTCTTAAATTTTACAACCTTATTATTGTCTCCCAAATTTTCTCCTCCCAATTTTGCTACTCCTTTATTATAATGAATCTTAATAATTTTTTAAACCCTTTTTTCTATAATATATTTGTGAATTACAGTTCAAAGATTATTAGTAATTCGACATTACAATATTTGATAAAAACTGTTACTGTGAATAATCGTTAAAAATATGGTTAATATATTAAAAGAGAGTTTTCTTTCTAAATCTTAAATTATATAGAATAAAGAAAGTAAGGTAATTGAATATTCCATGAAGGAGGTTTTCTATGAAAACATTGGATTATATTGCATTGATACTAGTTATTATCGGTGCAATTAATTGGGGATTAATCGGTTTTTTTAGCTTTGACTTGGTAAGGGCAATATTCGGAGATATGACCATCATATCCAGAGTGATCTATGCACTGGTTGGTGTATCCGGTCTATATGCATTAAGCTACTTCGGAAGATTAAGAAATGAATAATAGTTATAAAAAATAGGAGCGTTCGTTTACACGACGCTCCTTTATCTTAATATAAGGTATCTTTATTACAAAGATACAATCACATTCTTTTTTACGCTTTCAGGGAGTTGATCTTGATTCATGGAAACACTGATAACGAAATCAACATTAAACTGAGCTGATATTTTCTCTAACTTTGAAAACACAAACTCAATATTATCATTATTAACATAGGCTATTTTGAGGAAACTATCAAGATAAATTGCCTGTAAATCATGATTACAAGAAATGATACCGCAGATAAAACCAATAAATTCACTTTGATTTTCAATAAAATAATCCTGGACATTTTCCAATCGAATCTTATTGCTCAGTTCGTACATATGCTTGTTGCTTTTGTCAAGATAAACAATGCTTCCTTTTGCAGCTCTTACTTCAGAGTTCGCTTTATCGATAAGGATTTTAGTCTTACCCTTACCTTTTTCACCTGAAATTATCTGTATCATTGTAATCTCCTCCTTATGATTGGCGCAACTAAGATGTGCGGTGCCAAATATTAAATTGTACATTATGTCTTAAGAACCATAATTTATATAATAATTATAGTACATAGGGAAAGGAAAAACAACCATTAAATCATGAATAAAATATAAACATGTGGATGATTAATTCGATGTCAGGGAAAGTAGATGTGTCATATCGGAATATAATTCGTCTCTGTTTGCTGCTTTTAATATGAGCGAGATGTATTCCCTGTTTTCAGCATCCCTGCTTAATAAGATTAAGCAATTTCCTGCTTTACGGGTAGTACCTGTCTTCCCACCTATTACCTCAATGCCTTCCGTTATCTCTGCTTCTCCTTTAAGATATAGATTTGTGCTTCCAAAGGTTTTTTCCTTTGCATTTCCGTCTTTATCCTGATAATTAGCGGTATATGAGGTGGAGTTAATAATGGTTTGAAAGGTATCGTATTGAAGAAGTTCGTTAAAAATCAAATATAAATCATAAGCCGTCGTGTATTGGTCATCACTATGTAATCCATTCGAATTCACAAAGTTCGAGTGTACGGCTCCAATCCTCTTTGCTTCTTCATTCATTTTTTTAACAAAGGCTTCTTCACTACCACTGATATGATCTGCTACTGCAACAGCAGCGTCATTACCGGAATATATCAGAAGGCAGTTTAAAAGCGCTTCCATTGAGATAACATCTCCTTCTTGAAATCCACAAAGCTTAGCTCCTGATTCCTCAATATGGGATGCATTATAACTGACAGTGACCATATCGGATAACTCTCCGTACTTAAGTACTATGAGAGAGGTTAACAGCTTAGTGAGGCTGGCCGGATAGAGCTTATCATATACATGACTGGCATAAATCACCTCTTGATTAGTAGTGTCTACGAGTAAAGAAGCACCTGCAGTTAATTCACTATCATCACCCGTGTTATTATTCTCCGGAATTATTACTAAATCCTCTGCAAAGAAATCTCCTTGTGTTACAAGATTGTCAATTGCATAATCTGATGAGGAAATCCGGCTTTCAAAGAGCAAAAGATCTTTTGATGAGTTTTTGCAGCCTGCCAATGTTAACATGGCAAGTATGATACCTATAGAAAGTACTTTTTTCATTTGTAAACCATCTCCTACCTTTGAACTTGTCAGTTATTATTTAATAATCCGAAGAAGCATCCTAAGGAGCGTCATAGCTTTATTAAGCTTTGAAGAGATCACGCCAATCAAGATCACCGCGATCAAGTGCTTTTACTAGAAGTTCTGCTGTTGCTAGATTTGTAGCAAGTGGTATATTGTGTTTATCACAAAGCTGAAAGATGTTATTTACATCAGGCTCATGAGATTTTGGTGACAATGGATCTCTTAAAAAGATTACTAGATCGATTTGATTATGTTCAATTTGCGAACCTAATTGCTGCTCTCCCCCAAGATGGCCCGCCAGATATTTGTGTACGGTTAAATTGGTAACTTCCTCAATCAAACGACCAGTAGTGCCGGTTGCATATAGAGTATTTTTACTTAATATGCCACGATATGCAATACAGAAATTTTGCATTAATTTTTTTTTAGCATCATGTGCTATCATGCCAATATTCATATTCTCCTCCAATCCGCCGCTTTCGACGACATAACACAGAATATAACCCCTATTTTGTTAAATTCTTATATATGAATAATAAATTAAACATTACTATTAAGCCATCCGAACAAACAGCTTAAATATCAACCCCTGATTTTCTTCGGTTGCAATCTTATATTAATTATGATGCCAATTGCAATCATAGAACTCATCATAGAACTTAATCCAGAGCTCAAAAACGGTAGGGGTATTCCTGTATTTGGCAATATAGAAGTGGCCACTCCAATATTAACAAATACTTGAAATGCAAACATTGATGCAATACCAACTGCAATCAGCATACCTAAATAGTCAGGTGCTCTCTTTGCAGTTACTAAGCAGATATAAATTAAAATGGAAAACAGTATAATAATAATACAGCTTCCAATAAATCCAAATTCCTCTCCAGCGACAGAAAAAATAAAGTCGCTTTCAGAAATAGGAACCATATCATAATTACGAAAATTCTCGGCACCATCATTCAACAGCTTCCCATAAAGCTGGCCAGAACCGATTGCCTGAACGGAATTATCCTGTTGAAACATAATTTCAGGGTATAGCTCTGGATTTAGAATGGAGAGAACTCTCTCCTGCTGATATGGTTTCAGTAAAACCTGATAGTCCTGTTGTATATACCAAAACAATCCGCCAATAGCAGGAAGTCCGATTAACAGAATCGGCATTACAATCTTCCAGCTTAACCCGGCAGTAAATATCATCATGCCAAAAATAAATAATACTACAATACTGGTTGATAAATTAGGCTGATCCAAGATAAAATATACTGGAATTGCAACTAATATTAAAGAGGCACCAATTAAAAAGATATTATTTATTTTCGCTCGAAATATGGAATAAAGCTTTGCCAAAAAAATGATCATTATTATTTTACTCAGCTCCGAAGGCTGTAACGGAATCGGTCCGAGTCGTATCCATCGCTGTGAATCATTAAGATTATATCCCATGAATTTTACCATTAATAATAATGCAATATTAATAATATATAAAATGATATAGAAACTCGATATAAAATGATAATCAACGAGAGATACAATAACTACAATAAGGATACCACCTGCTAAACCAATAAGATGCTTAACAAACAGATTCTCTTCCTCTGTCTGCACCTGTTTGATTAGGAAGGCTCCAATCATGCCCAATAAAAGGACAACAATGATTAAAGGAATATTATAGCGCTTAAAGTCATACTGTTTAAAATTAAACATTCAGTCAACACCTTTATTTCTTGGAGGACTTCATATCCTTAATTGGAATATTGGCAAATAATGCGGGCACGGAACCGTTATTAGTCTCAGATTCAGTTTGCGTTATTTTAATATCCAAGCCCTCAAGATCAATTTCAATATATTTAGATATTACGTTAATAATATCATTCTTAATTTGTTCCATAATTTCAGGAGAACATCCGGCACGGTCAGATACTAAAACAAGTTTTAGCCTGTCTTTTGCGATGCTTCCTGTACCTTTTTTCTTAAAGAAATCTGTAAAGCCCATTTGTGCTACCTCCCCTAATTTTTCTTACGTTTACCAAAAAGCATCCCGAATATACTGCGTTTTTCCTCCAAATCTAAATATGGAACTTCCTCTCCTATGATTCTTTTACATATATTCATATAAGCTCTTCCAGCAAGGGAATCAGAACCAACGAGTGGCTCACCCTGATTCGTAGAAATAACGATGTTCTCGTCATCAGGTACAATACCAATCAAATCAACGGCCAATATTTCGCAAACATCCTCGCTTGACATCATATCGCCTCGCTTTACCATATCCATACGAATACGGTTAACAATCAGATGTGTCTGCTTCATTTCACTAGCTTCTAGTAAACCGATGATACGATCCGCATCTCTTACTGCGGAAACTTCGGGGGTAGTAACTACTAATGCTCTGTCTGCTCCAGCAATTGCATTCTTGAAGCCTTGCTCGATACCTGCAGGACAGTCCATTAATATGTAATCAAATTCATCTCTAAGCTCATCAGCGAGCTTTCTCATCTGCTCCGGTGTAACGGCATTCTTATCTCTTGTCTGAGCAGAAGGTAATAAATATAGGTTTGGATAACGTTTATCTTTAATTAGTGCATTTCGAATTCTACAGGTCCCTTCAATGACATCAACGAGATTATATACAATTCGATTTTCTAATCCCATGACAACATCAAGATTTCTTAGACCTATATCGGTATCAATTAATACAACTTTCTTATCCAACATAGCTAAACCTGTACCGACATTGGCGGTTGAAGTAGTTTTACCAACTCCGCCTTTGCCCGATGTAACGACAATTACTTCTCCCATATTATGATTCCTCCGTTGATATTCAAGATTATTCCCAGGATTTTCGAGTCTAATCCTATTCTTCCCGGAAGGTGATACCTGCCGGGTACTTTGATAAAAATAGTGATACTATTCAGTCGAATAAAGATATTCCATATACTATGAAGATTGAATAGTCACAAAATAATTTATATTACTTGAACGCTTATAAATTAATATCATGTAGGATATCTTTATTAAGCGGTTCAATATAAATATTACCATCTTCAAGAAAGGCTATTTTTGCTTCCTTCACCTCTGTTTTTACAGGCTTGTCAGGGGACCTGGCTATCGTATCTGCAATTCGTATCTGAGTTGGATTCATATCTAGTGCCACTACAAATGAATTCGTATTTCCTGTTGCGCCTGCAAATGCAGTCCCCTTTAAGGAGCCAAGAACAATGATATTTCCCTTTGAGACAACTCGTGCTCCGTGATTTACATCTCCTATAATTACTACACTGGTTTCAAACTCCAGGGATGCTCCGGAACGAAGAATACCTTTATAAAATTGCCCAGTATTATTGGACAATTCCATTAACTTTTGATCCAGAGTTTTTCGGAAGGCTTCTTCTGTATCAGGATCATTTTCCATTACGCAGACAATATGCATATCTGCATTCTCTCCTATCACATCAAGAATCTCCTTTTGCTCTTCATTGGTTAGCTTTCGTCCTTCAAAACTGATTGCCATTTTGGCATTCTCGAAAAACTTGCTGGATTCTTTGAACTTTTCTGCAATCAAAAGCTTTAATTCCTCAAATGGTACATCAGGATTTAAAACGACGATAATACCGTATTTATTTCCTTTTATGATTACTGAATTATTCATGGTATAACTCCTTTTTCATTATGTTCCGGTTATCTTATTCGGATAACGCACTATCTATTGTCTCCGGTATATTAGCTTCGTTATCAACGATATTCTCAGTATTATCCAGTTTAAAATATAATTTATATATATTCTTAGTCAGTTCCGCTGCATTATGCGAAGTATAACCATTAGGTATTACAGCAGTAACTGATATCTGAGGATTTTCATATGGAGCAAAGGACACAAATAAAGCATTATTAGGATGAGATTTATTGATCTGGGAAGTTCCTGTTTTTCCGGCAACTGTAACTCCTAAATCTTTAAATACAGAAGTCACAGAACCATGATCCGCATTTGCTACAGAATACATTCCTTCCCATACACTATCCCAGGTAGTAGCTTGAAAACTGGTAAGATCATTCTTTACCTTTGCATGGTTGTCCTTAATCATGTTGCCATCCTTATCTACTATACTATCAATCAGCGTTAAATCATAGCATGTCCCACGATTAGCCAGTGTGGTTATATAGCGGGCCAATTGAATCGTGGTATAGTCATTACTTCCCTGACCAATGGCAGAACGAACAGAATCCGTATCGGATATCTCAGGCAATGCCTCATCCAATTCAATTCCAGAAGGTTCATTTAAACCAAATAGAGTCGCATATTTTGCCAGACGTTCCAGACCTAGTTTATTGGAAAATTGTCCGGTTCCATCAATGCTAAGTCGATAACCCATCTCATAAAAGTAATAGTTACAGGATACCTTTAGGGCATCTACGATATTAACAGAGCCATGGGTACTAGGATATACGTGACACTTTGCTGGACGGTCGGTTTTATCAAATATACCTAAATCGCGAATTAATTCAGAAGGATTCGTGATTCCTTCTTCTAATGCTGCCACAGCAGAAACCATCTTAAAGGTGGAGCCGGGTGCTGTTCGTTGCATCACAGCGCGGTTTATTTGTGGAAGTGATTTATCGCTTTGAAGCTTTGCATAATATTCCGCATTCACTTTGTTAGCCAGAAGGTTATTATCATAGCTGGGATAAGAAACCAACGCCAGAACATCTCCTGTATTAACATCCGTAATGACAACGGATCCACTACAAGGCTCTAGCGCAAGCATAGCTGGCGTAATAGCCAAGGATTTTATCTTTCCCCTTATAAACTCATAGGCAGAAATACTTCCACTTGATAATTGATGTATCTCCTCTTCATTATATTCTAGCACACCTTGGTCGAATAATAAAAGACAAATTTCTGTTCCCGATAATTTATACGAAAATACCAAATCTCGGTATATATTTTTATTGAATTTGTCATCATGAATCAAAATTTCTTTTGTATATGCGACTAATTTTTGATACAACTCTTCAGAGCTGTAGTATTCATCGCCGATTTCCAACTGGGAAAGATCCACCCAGTTATTCGCTATTGCATATTGCAAAAACTTACTCAGACTGATTTTATTGTTTTTATAATCATTATAGGTAACATCATCTTGAGGAATACTGTCCTTTAATAGTATTTTCTCACTCAAGAGTGCGGAATAGAAATCGTTCAGATATTCTTCCATATCTCCGGCCTTATCATTTGGAACACTGCTTCCAGTATCCAACAGGCTATCCAGATTATGAAATACCTCATTTAATCTGGCTTCATATTTCCGATAGGTCTGCTTCTCCAGATCTGTAGCGTCCTCATCCTGAAATGAAGTGGTGTC
This sequence comes from Variimorphobacter saccharofermentans, assembly GCF_014174405.1. GTDB lineage: Bacteria > Bacillota > Clostridia > Lachnospirales > Lachnospiraceae > Mobilitalea > Mobilitalea saccharofermentans. The sequence goes on from NZ_JACEGA010000001.1 coordinate 2,031,847, forward strand.
AATAATGTTATTATTGATCAGTGCATAATAAACTTCATATATCGGAATATTAATTTTATCGGCACTGGTTCCCTTACTGCCATAATCCAGATCCGGTCTTAATTTTCCAAGAATAATACCAGCGATCTCATTTTCAAGTATATGATAGACCGCTTTCTGTAAATCGCTGTCAATTGTCAGATAGATATCATTACCTGCAACGGGATCAACACGGTCCACTACTTCGATGACTTTACCGGAGCTACTCACGCTTACCGTTTCGCTTCCCTTTATTCCACCGAGTTCGTCCTCGAATTTCTGTTCCAGACCTAACTTTCCGATAATGTCGGTGGGGTTATATTTTTCGGTACCATTATTAAATTTATTCAGTTCTTCCGCATTAATACGTCCTGTATATCCAAGGATATGCGCGAAATATATACTGTCATGATATACTCTTCTAGTCTGCTGTTGAATTTCAACACCGGGCATATCAGCGCTATTTTCCATAATGGCAGCAACTGTTTTTGGACTGATATCGGATGCTATCGTAATTGGGTAATATTTCGGATAATTACAGAACAACGCATATCGTATTCCCATAATTTTTAGTGTATCTTCCACACTATATTCATCCGAGATATCAAACATATGGGTATAATTATCACCGGTACCCTTACGAAGAAATTCATATACATCTTCTGCTGTTGCATTCTTGGGAACATCCTTATATTTCTCATCATCCTTTATTAATGCATAAGCGTTTTCTTTAAACTTCGTAGGGTCCTTAATTGTAAACTCGAACTCCTTCTTATCATTTTGGATGATATAAAACTTATTATCAAGAGTATCTCCATTCTCCTCGATTATTTTAATTAATTGATAGATAATAGCGTTTTTTTGCTCATTCGATTCGATCTGTGTGATATCCTCCATAATAACGGAATAAGATAATTCGTTGGATGCCAGCAACTTACCTTTACGGTCATAGATATTACCACGAGTACTTTTAATTTCTCTGTTCTCGGTATATTTTAATTCCGTTTTCGTTACGATTTCCGGACCCTCTACAATTTGCAGTACGAATAATCTATGGATGACAACAAAAAATAAAGCAAGGTAAATCAGGGTGATTGGAAACAACCTTGACTTAAGCAGTTTTTTGATATTTTCTAAAACAACATCAAACAATCTTATACCTCCTCATCTGGTTTGCGGTATAATCGATGATTAATCATATGTAACAGCTTGTACATAAATACTGAGATTGCTACGGTATATATGATTTCCGGCAGTATAAATCTTCTCAGATAATAAAGAAAATTTAAGCGACCTCTTAACAAAAACTCAAATACATAGTAAAAGAAACCATAAATAAAATCACTGATTGCTATTATAATGATCGGTAGTGTATAGTCATCACGGGAATACACTTTATTCGTAAAACCAATAAAATAACCGATGATCAGATATAGCAATGCGTATAGGCCTATCACATAGCTTCCATACATGAGATCCACAAGAAGTCCACTGAATAATCCCATCATCATTCCTGTCATTCTGCCACGCATGTATGCAGTAGCAGCCACTAATATCAGCAATAAATTAGGCATAATATCGGCAAGCTGAATATAATGAAACATGGAGCTTTGAAGCACAAAACATATTATAATTTCTAACAAATATACAATCAACTTTTTCACGTCATTACCTACTTTACCTATTCTACCGGTGGTTCATCCATAAGCGGTTCTTTTAATTCTGTAATGATTAAAACCTCTTCCAATCGTTCAAAATCTACCACGGGTGTTAAATATGCAGTCTTCGTCATATTATTTGCATCCAGCTTAATATCACTGATGTAACCTATTAAAATACCTTGTAAGAAATTGGAGCTGTCATAGGACGTTACAACCTCATATCCATCCTTAATGGCAGCATCTTTATTAATAAAGGTAGCTAGAATCTTACCTTCATCAATCAATTGAAGATCTCCCTGAACAATACAAGTGTCATCTGTTTTGATAAACATACCACTGACATGACTGTTATCATCGATAATGGAACGTACTACAGAATAATTATAATGTACCTCAGTGATAATACCTACCAGCCCGTTCCCTGCCAATACATTCATATTCTTGGCAAGTCCATCTCTAGAGCCTTTATCAATGGTAAAAACATTATACCAGTTATTCGTATCCTTACTGATAACACGTGCAGCCACTTTGGGATAATCGATATATTTCTGATCCAGTTCGTAGAGCTTACGAAGACCATCCAGCTCATACTTGTCCTGAGTTAATAATTTATTTTCATAGGAAAGAATATTTACTTGTTCCTTCAGCTTCGCATTTTCATCTAACAGTTCATTAATACTTCTAAAATTATCCAATTTGTCAGAAATATAAGTACCAATGGAATTAATGCCCTTCTGCATTGGTGTGATGACAGATCCAACGGCTTCTTTCACTGGATCCAATTTTTCTCTATACCGAAATGAAAATAATATTAAACAGATACAAAGCACAATACACGTGATGAATACATGCTTTGGTTTTATATTTATTTTTGTCCTACGTCTCATAGACTTTCTCCATGTATTTATTTCAAATGATAATGAATGTATGAATTAACAATTAACTTAAGACCTTGGATTTCAAGGTATCTGCAAGGGAAGAAAGCTTATTATCCTCCATGATTTTACCAAGTCCATTAACCACAGTATTAGCCGGTTCTGAACAGATGTTGATTTTTAGATCAGTCTCTTTATGCATGAATTGATCCAGGTCAAATATCTGAGCTGACCCACCAGTTACGTATATTCCACTGTCAATGATATCTGAAGAAATCTCCGGAGGGGTTCGTTCCAGGATGATTTTCACTGCATCAATAATGGAATACATGTATTCTGAGATGGCTTCGTATACATTATCAGAGCTAACATCCATTTCCGAAGGTAATCCAGTAACAACATCACGACCATATACCTTAATAGAAGCCTGTACGGTCGGAATGGAACTGGCAAGCTTTTTTTTGATACTTTCTGCGGTTTTATCTCCAATATACAGATTATATTTTCTCTTTACCATATTCTTAATGGATTCATCCAGACGGTTTCCTCCAACCGGAATCAATTTACTTAATACAATGCCACCTAATGAAAGAATGGAAACCTCTGTTGTATCAGCACCAATATCTACTATCATAACACCTCGTGCTGTCATTACTTCCAGACCTGCACCTATAGCATCTGCAATGGCTTTTTCGACTATTTTAATACGACCGGTCTTTAAATTCGAACTGGCAATCAGATCATAAAAGGATCTGCGCTCCACTTCAGTGATATCAGTCGGAACGGCAACATAATAATCTGCAGCACCAAAATGCTTAGAATTATGAATACGCTGCATAAAATGGTTTAATAATGCCATCATATTAGCCACATCGGCTATTACACCATTCCTAACAGGGTAAGTAACTAAAATATTAGAGGGAGCTTTCTCATACATATCATAGGCTTCATTTCCCGATGCAATAACATTTTTCTTATTCGCGATTGCAATGATATTCCTTTCATCGAGAACAATTCCATGCCCTCTCTTATAAATCTTTATTGTACTGGTACCAAAATCTATACCAAATGCTTTTGATGCCATAATGCTAGTAACCTCCTATTAGTTTCACTTAAGTAGTCAATGAGAACAATGAAGCCTTTATATATAACCTTGTTGTTTTAGGCTGATATATTTATTATCACCAAGAATAATATGATCCATAAGTGTAATGCCAACTAAATTACCAGCTTCTGAAATTCGTTTGGTAACCCGTATATCTTCGGTACTGGGGGTTGGATCACCACTGGGATGATTATGGATCAAAATGATATTTACCGCCTCATATTTCAAAGCCTGTACAAATATTTCCCTGGTTGGCATTATGGAAGTATTGATGGTTCCCTCAGATATTATCATGTCTTTAATTATTTTACTCTTGGTGTCCATCATAAGCAGTAATACTTGTTCACGTGTGAGATGCCTCATATCCTGCATATAGTAATCAGCAACACTCTGAGGCGTTGTAAGTTGTATTGCTTCATGATGGACTGCCTTTGCCATTCGTTTCGTAATTTCATTAAGACATAGAAGCTCGATCGCTTTCACGCGACCGATTCCATTAATCTTCTTTAGTTCCTGCAAAGTCAGATAATTCAACCCTTTTAAACCAGGGTAGGCAGTGGAATAATTAAGAATATTCACTGCCAAATCAATTGCTCTCTGATTTTTTGTACCCGTACGCAAGATAACAGCTAAAAGCTCAGCGTCGGATAATACTCCAGCACCGTAACGTTCACATTTTTCATAGGGACGCTCGGATGTCGGTAGTTCCTTTAATGTTAAATACTTCATGAAATCCTCCGAATTCCTCTCTCTCCAAGAAATCATCCGGTTCATGAATTGTTACAGCTTTTTATATATGAAAACCGAAGCGATTGCCCCGATCACACTGCCAATGGTTATTTTTAGACGTAGTCCAAAATGTAGAACAAACACGCCTAAATCTAAAGTTACAATGTTGGAACCTTTATTTCCAATTGAAAAATCTATCCCATAATTTAACCATGTTAAGAAGTTAACATCACGTAATAGATGTCCCAGAAAGCTTCCAACCACAATACCAAGAAGAATTAGAAGGAACAATGCCCAAGGATTTTTACCATAGGACCTCGATGTTTTTGCCATAAAACCTTTCCCCTTCCGGAATATCACCTAATCAAAAAAATCACGTGATAATTTTTCCATAATCAAATACCATTTTATCACAAATACCCTAATTTGTATACTTGAAACTAATTTTTTTATTGTACTGTTACGTAGCAGTGAGAACAGATAGGATAAGAACAGAAAACATATCCGCCGCGGAGCCGCTCTCGCTTAGTTGCACTTAGTAACGGTACATAAGGCTCTAAAATTCAGAGCCGTATGTAGCGATACTTAAATGACTCCAAATGCGATAACTCCAACTGCGAATTCTATATTCAAAATAATCTTAAATTAATTTCATTTATAGATAACTCTGTTATGGTAAGGATATAATACCCTGCTCGTATAGCTGTTGTACTGACATGAGGATACCTAATTTTGCATGATACCAGGTTAAGCCGCCCTGGAAGAATACGGTATAAGGAGGTTTAATCGGGGCGTCTGCTGAAAGCTCAATTGAGGAGCCTTGTACAAACGCACCGGCAGCCATAATTACATCGCATTGATATCCCGGCATGGCCCAGGGCTCCGGTGTAACGTAACTGTCCACTGGAGCAGCCGCTTGAATTCCTTTACAAAAAGCGATTACTGCTTCTGCTGAGTTAAGGGTTACTGCTTGAATGATATCGAAGCGTTCCTCGCTTCCGTTTGGATGAACAGGGTAACCAAGCCTTTCATAGATATTAGCTGCATAGATTGCACCCTTCAGAGCTCCTGATACGACCTGAGGAGCAAGAAAGAGTCCTTGGAATAAGGAAGCGTTCAATCCCAGTGTTGCTCCTACTTCTTTACCAAGACCGGGTGCAGTGAGACGATTCGACGCATTTTCAACATATTCGGCTTTCCCTACAATATAACCTCCAATCGGTGCCAATCCACCTCCTGGATTCTTTATTAAGGATCCGACACATAAATCAGCTCCAACCTGTGAAGGCTCAATGATATCTACAAATTCACCATAGCAATTATCAACCATACATATAACATCTGATTTACATTCCTTAATAAATCGAATTAACTCTTCGATACGCTGTACGGATAAAGTGGGTCTGCTGGCATAGCCCTTCGAACGCTGAATTGTAATTAGCTTTGTCTTCGAATGAATGGAAGCTTTAATTCCATTCCAATCAAAGCTTCCGTCCGGTAATAAATCAACCTGAGAATACGTAATTCCAAATTCGGCGAGAGAACCTTTGGTAGGTGTAATTCCAATAACGCCCTCTAAGGTATCATAGGGCTTTCCAACAGGAGAAAGAATCTCATCCCCAGGTCTGAGATTACCGGACAAAGCGATTGTCAGTGCATGAGTACCGCTAATTAGCTGAGGACGAACGAGTGCATCTTCTGCCTGGAATATATCCGCATATACTTTTTCTAAGGTATCCCTTCCGATGTCATTGTATCCGTATCCCGTAGTTGCAGCAAAATGGACATCACTTAAACGATTATCCTGCATTGCTTTCAGAACCTTAAGCTGGTTATATTCCGCGTTGCTATCAATACGGATAAAACGATCCTTAAGCTCCTCTTCTATCTTATTGCAGTAATCAAGAACACGAGGATCTATCCCCATTGACTGATAGGCTGCTTCCACTTCCTTTTTCTTCAAACTGATTTCCTCCTTAATGTTAAATCTGAATATAGCAGTTATATTCAGAATCTCGTTTCAATGAAATATTAACAGGATTTTATTAATATCGGCTATAATTCAATGAAAGGTTTACATAATATATTTATGTCTATAAAATTACCTGCTTCTCTCTAAGTTTTAATAAGAGAAACTCCAACAGGGCATCGTTCGTGGGAAAGTCATCCTTATTAACCCAGATAACATCTCTTTCCCTCTTAAACCATGTTATTTGACGTTTTGCAAAATGTCTGGTATCTCTTTTTAAGATATAAATAGCTTCTTCCAGTGTACATTCTCCCTCCAGATATGCATAGATCTCTTTATAACCAAGTCCTTGCATGGAGACCAAATCTCTATGATATCCCTGTTGTCTGAGTGCAGCTACCTCTTCCACTAACCCTTCCTTCAACATAATGTCCACTCTCTGGTTAATGGATTCATAGAGTTTAGCACGATCTTTGTTTAATACAAAGTAACAGTATTGATATGGGGATTGCCTATCCCGTTGTTCTTCATTATGTTCCGAAATTCTGGTTCCGGTTTGCTTTATAAATTCCAATGCACGTATAACCCGCTTGCTATTATTTGGATGAATGGCTTTTGCGCTCTCTGGGTCCACCTCTTTTAATATGTCATGAAGGTATTCACTACCATGCTCCTGCAATAGCAGTTCCAATTCGGTACGATAGGAGCAATCAGTGGGTGTTGATGTAAAATCTATATCGTATAATACAGCCTGGATGTAGAAACCGGTACCTCCTACTATAATTGGTATTTTATTTTTTTCATAAACCATTGACATATACTGTTTCGCGAATTCCTGAAAACGAACGACATTAAATTCGTCATCCGGCTCTAATTCATCAATCAGATAATGAGGTATTCCACCCATTTCATGGGGTTTGATTTTAGCAGTTCCTATATCCATATGCTTATATACCTGCATCGAATCAGCAGAAATAATCTCACCGTTAATGGCTTTTGCCAGTGATATTGATAATTCTGTTTTACCGACGGAGGTCGGTCCCGATAATATAATCAATGGTTGCTTACTCATAGAATACCTTTCCTTTAATGTATTTTATACAATGCGCTTAAACTTACGTTCCATCTCATATTGGCTCATGGATATGATAACCGGCCTGCCATGAGGACAATGATAGGGATTTTCGAGGGTTAACAGCTCATTAATTAATGTGGCTGCTTCCTCCGATGTAAATGAATGGTTAGCTTTTACGGCGGCCTTACATGACAATGAAGCCACTCGTTCCAATACAGAATTCGGATCTGTTACCTTTCCGATAAAATCCTCTGCTAATTCATCAATAAATTCCAATAATAATTCCTTTTCAGATATTCCATATAAATCTGCTGGTACTGCCCGGACGCTATACTCATTTCCACCAAATTGCTCGATTTCATAACCGAGACTTGCTAAAACTTCTTCATGTTTCTTAATTACTTCCTGTTCCCGTAAAGACAAGGTAAGAACAATTGGGGGAAGTAATTGCTGTGAGGCGAAGGTTTTATTCCTGGCAGCAGTCATTATTCTTTCGTATAATACCTTTTCATGGGCCGCATGCTGATCGATGATATATAGCTCCTTTTGATATTCAATCAGCCAATAGGTTTGAAAAACCTGTCCAATAATACGATGCTCCTGTAAAGCCTGTTTCGATAAGAAGGGAACGGAGGTTTCAGTTTCTGCTTCTTCGAACAAATTCATCTGGGTGGTTGAGAGTACCTCAGGTACTCTATTACTTACGGACTCATCATTCCTATGCATATTGAGAGCTTTTTCATCCAATGTATCCGCTTTTGCAGGAATGGAAGTATTCAATACTTTTGAAGTCGGATATGAACATTGCTCAGCCACATAATTCTGTGTAGAAGTTTTCTCTTTCGGATCAGAAGAATATGAAATAGTATTCACATTATTTTCTCCATGTAAAGAAGAGGTGAATTGTTTTCTTCGGTTCTCCTCAAACGGTTCAGGTAGCCTAACTAGTTCCTCTTTCTTCTCTTCCTCCGCTGTAAGCTTTACTTTGGGTATCATTTCTTTATTCGATAATGCATCCCGAATTACATGGAATGTGGTTTGATACACTTCTTCACTGTTTTTTAGACGAATTTCCAGCTTCTGCGGATGAACATTGACATCAATCAGAGAGGGATTAATTTCAAAATATATAGAGGTAAATGGATACTTATGCTGCATTAAGAAGGGCTTGTAGGCTTCTTCAATCGCTTTCGTTATAACATTGCTCTTAATATATCTTCCGTTAATAAAATAATTCTCAAAATTACGATTTCCTCGATTTATTACAGGCTTTCCAATATAACCGGATATGGAGATATTTTCTGATTGATATTCTAAGGATATTAATTCTTTGCTGATATCTCTCCCGTATATATGATACAGAATATCCCTACTACTATTATTACCGGATGATTGTAACTTAACTTGATTATTTAAGATAAACTTAAAGGAGATATTCGGATGGGATATCATCAGTCGTTCCATTAAGTCGCTAACATAGCCTGCTTCTGTAGTTGCAGATTTTAGGAACTTTCGTCTTGCAGGGGTATTATAGAACAAATTTCGTACAATTATTGTAGTACCACCTGGACATCCGATTTCTTCAAGGGATTTCTCTTCACCGCCTTCGATAAGATAACGATATCCGTTCAATGAGGACGGAGTTTTTGTAATTAATTCTACCTGTGCAACGGCTGATATACTGGATAAAGCTTCACCACGAAATCCCAGACTGGTTATAGACAATAAATCCTCAGCACTTCTTATCTTGCTGGTAGCATGACGAAGGAATGCCAGAGGAATATCTTCCTTAGGAATTCCCGCTCCATTATCCGTAATACGAATAAAACTTAGTCCACCATCCTTTAATTCCGCAGTGATGGCAGTTGCTCCAGCGTCCATCGCATTTTCAATTAATTCCTTTACCACTGCACTGGGGCGTTCTACAACCTCACCGGCAGCAATTTGATTTATGGTTGGTTCATCCAATATATGAATTATTGACATATTTCCTCCCATTCTTGTGTGTTCCAGGCTTCTGAAGATATCGAATAAGCATGATTTGATCTAAGCTTTCAAAGATATCACTAAAGCAGGATCTGTTACCAGCGTCTGTCATTCATCTTTTAAATAATTTCTAAATTCTATCCTTAATTTTCTTTTGTAGTTGATATAATTTATTTATAGCATCAATTGGGGTAAGTCTAGCTATATCCAAGTCTCTTAATTCGGATATAATATCTTCATTCCCAGAGAGGGAAAAGAGAGAAAACTGATTAGTGTCAACCTTCTTTTTCCCTTTCCCACTCTTCGATGTAGCATGAACTCCCAATATGGTATTATCATCAAGTTGAAGCTCCTCCTGCACGAATTCAACTTCTGACTCGGAAGCGTCAGGTGATGACAGATTCTTTGTTTTCAGTGCTAAATCATTACCCGTCAGCTCAAGTACGATTTCCGATGCACGTTTTAAGACACTGGAGGGTACTCCGGCCAGCTTAGCCACCTGGATTCCATAGCTTTTATCCGCACCGCCTTTTACTATTTTTCGTAAAAAGACAATATCCTCTCCCTGTTCTTTAACAGCTATGCAATAATTATTTACACCTTCCAGACGACCTTCCAGTTCCGTCAATTCATGGTAGTGAGTTGCAAATAAGGTTTTAGCACCAAGAATGGAGCAATTGCTAATATGTTCCACTACCGCCCATGCGATACTAAGTCCATCAAAGGTTGAGGTACCTCGACCGATTTCATCTAATATTAATAAGCTGTTCTTTGTTGCATTACGTAAGATATTGGCAACCTCTGTCATCTCAACCATGAAGGTACTTTGCCCGCTGGCCAGGTCATCAGATGCACCAACACGAGTGAAGATACGGTCTACTATACTAACTTCCGCAGCATCTGCTGGTACAAAGCTACCTATTTGTGCCATTAATACAATAAGTGCAGTTTGTCTCATATAGGTTGATTTACCTGCCATATTTGGTCCGGTTATAATGGATACCCGGTTGTTTTTATTATCCAGCAAAGTATCATTGGCAACAAACATATCATGGGAAATCATTCTCTCTACAACCGGATGTCTGCCATTCTTAATATGGATGGAACCATTGGTATTCATAATCGGTTTAGTATAATTATTCTGCTCTGCAACCAGAGCGAGAGATGCAAATACATCAATTTTCGCGATAGCCTTTGCGGTCTGCTGAATTCGCTTTACTTCAGCAGCAATCTGATCTCTGATTTCGCAGAAAATATTATATTCCAGGGAAAATAGCTTGTCCTCGGCTCCAAGGATTATATCCTCCAGATTTTTTAATTCCGGAGTAGTATATCGTTCCGCATTTGCCAGAGTTTGCTTACGAATCCAGCTATCAGGAACGAGGTTCTTATAGGAATTAGTTACCTCTAAATAATAACCAAATACACGGTTAAAACGGATACGCAGATTTTTAATACCCGTAGCTTCCCGTTCCTTAGTTTCCAGATCCATAAGCCAATCTTTTCCCTCAGTCTTCGCTTTTCGTAAACGATCCACCTCTTCATGGAAGCCCTCTTTAATGATTCCACCCTCCTTTACTGTAAGTGGTGGCTCTTCTGAAATAGAACGATCGATTAAATCAAAGAGATCCTGAAGAGGATCCAGATCATCATAAATTTCCTTTAGTAAGGGACTCTCAAAATTCTGCATCAGAAATTTGATATGAGGCAGCATGGAAAGCGAGGAGCAAAATGCAACTAAATCACGAGGGTTCGCACTTTTATAACTAATCTTACTCATTATACGTTCAAGATCGTAAATGGGATTGAGATATTCACGAATTTCTTCCCTGCTTATCATATTCTCTTTTAGCTCACTGACTGCTTCAAGACGCTGTATTATCATATCATAATCAATAAGTGGCTGTTCCATAAAGCTTCGTAAAAGTCTGGCTCCCATAGCTGTCTTTGTCTTATCCAATACCCATAGGAGTGATCCCCTCTTCTGTTTTTCACGAAGGGTTTCCGTTAATTCCAGATTACGAACCGTAGAACTGTCAAGCAGCATATACTTCTCGTAGGTGTACGGGGTTAGCTTTGTTATGTGGGATAAAGAACTCTTCTGCGTTTCTTGTAGAAATTGCATAATACAGCCTGCAGCAATAACACCGATGGTATAATCCTTTAGGCCAAGGCCATCCAGAGTTGCAACATGAAAATGCTCCCTGAGTGCACGCACGCAGAGATCATCGTCAAAGTACCATGGTTCTAATGGTGATAAAGCTATATTAAAATTGCTTTTCAATGTTTCTATATCGATGCCTGATACGAAAAATGTATCATTGCATATGATTTCAGAAGGAGACCATTTGAATATCTCATCCATTAACTTACGGTCGGATTCTACTTCGGTTACATAATAATCTCCAGTAGTAACATCAACGATAGAAATACCATAAGCATTGGTCGTATGTACCACAGCCATCAGATAGTTGTTCTTGGTTTCATCAAGAACCTGGGTGTTTAAATTGGTTCCGGGTGTTACAATTCGGATTACTTCTCTTTTTACAATACCCTTAGCCTGCTTGGGATCCTCAACCTGTTCACAGATAGCCACCCGATATCCTCGGCTTACCAATTTGCTTAAATATCCCTCCACAGCATGAAAAGGAACGCCACACATTGGAGCACGTTCCTCTTGTCCTATGTTTTTTCCTGTTAAAGCTATCTCTAGTTCCTTCGAACATATATGGGCATCTTCAAAAAACATTTCATAAAAATCACCCAAACGATAAAATAAAATACAATCTTTATACTGCTCCTTAATCTGCACATATTGCTGCATTAATGGAGTTAACTGACTCATTAGTAACGATCCTTTCCTTTGTAGGTTAAATTTGCAGTGTGCTTACAAGTAAACTTGACGCGCACTCACATGCGAACAAAAAACTTGTTCACAGGCCTTATTATACCATAACAGCATACGATTGCAATGAATTTGGTGTAGTACTTTTATTGTAAATTAACTACATCATCTAAAAGGTTGTCTCCATCGGCAGCAGTAGTCGCTAGGACATCACAGCGCTCGTTGAGGGGATGCCCATTGTGGCCCTTTACCCATTCAAAACGAACATTATGAGGTTCCATGGCCTTTAAAAGCCGTTTCCACAGATCAATATTTTTTACCGGTTCATTCTTACCTCTGGTCCAGCCTTTTTTTATCCAGCCTTCCAGCCAATGTTCATTAAAGGCTTTTACAAGATATTGGGAATCAGAATATAATACTACCTGGCAGGGTTTAACCAACGCTTCTAGGCCGGCAATTGCTGCCATTAATTCCATACGATTATTAGTAGTCTTCTTATATCCAGCACTATATTCCCGTTCATGAACATTTCCCTTTGAATCAACATATACGATAATGGCACCATAACCGCCAGGGCCATCCGGATTACCTCTAGCCGAACCGTCTGTATAGATCTTAACTTCCATCTTAACCCTCCATTCTTACGATACCTGCGTAATTCATGTACAAAATCATTATACCCTTAGTTTACTCCATTCACCTATGGTTTGAAACTCTTCCGCTGCGTTTTCGGCAGAAAGTATAATTTCCTTTGGATAACCTAGCATATTTAACAACTTAATTGCATTTTTCGAAACAGCTTTTCCTTGATAAAGCTTATAGTCAAATAATATTTCATTCTCAACAATCCGCTCCTGGAAATGATAATTGGAAAAATAATTCTCTAAAATATGGGTAAGTTCAATATCATGAGTAGCAGCAAAGACAAGAGTATTCTTCTTTGCAAGTGAGCACAGTATGCGGGAAGATGCTGCAATTCTCTCCAGCGTATTGGTTCCTCGTAACACTTCATCAATGAAGCAAAGCATCGGGATATCTTTATTAACACGTTCCAGAATACGTTTCAACGATTTTATTTCAACAATATAATAGCTTTCCTTATTGAACAAACTATCACGTAATGCCATGGAAGAATAGATCAAAAAGTAGCTTGCTTTATAATTTTTGCTTGTTGAGGTATAGATTGTTTGTGATAAAATGGCATTAATTGCCAATGTTTTAATAAAGGTTGACTTTCCTGAGGCATTGGAACCAGTAATCAGTACGGATCGTTTCTCTGAAATTGAATTGGTTACCGGAGAATCTATTAATGGATGATATAAATCCGTAACCGTAAGCTTTGGTGAGCCAGATCTAGTGAGCTCAGGTTCACAATAATATTCTAACGATCTTCGAAAGGAAGCTGCTGCAATTAAACTGTCAAGATAGCCTACATTTTGGTAGATACGATTTAATATAGCCACATTCTTCTTAAAATGCTTTAACATAGAATTATATTTAATAATATCTACATGGAATAGCATTCGGATATAATCAAAGAATAAATCAACCAGACTACCTGTAGAATTTGTAGGTGCTAAGAGAAATGAACCCCTGCGAATTCTGGCGAATACAGCTAAATCTTTTTTTAGTTGATCCGTATACTTCTGCAGTTCCGGTATGTCCAGCTGATATAGTTTTTTAATTCCATCTAATAATCGAAATATAAACGAAAATACCATGAGATATTTTTCTATAACAGCGCGTTCTTTATAATACCAAAATACATTTATAGCTACAAAGGCTAATGTGCTGACTCCACCAATGGATGGATAAATAAATATGAGTAATGCAGAGCATATGAGACATAAATTCAACGCATAATGAACAAGGTTACTTTTCGCTTTCTGGTTATCAAATCGATTGATATAATCGTAAATTGATAATTTACTAAGCTTTCCTATTTGGTGTAAGATGCTCTGAATGGAAATGCGTTGTTCTTCATTCTCCTCAAAATAGTTCATAAGACGATTACGCTCTTCAAGCTCCTTATCTGAAAAACAGGGCTTTCGAAGAAGTGCATATAAATATTCCTCTCCAACTCCACATTGTGTGTTATTCATTAGCATGTAGATTTCATCCATATCAAGATCATGCCAGGTTATTTCATCAACATCGAGGATATCATCCTTCTGAGCTAAATAATATTTTTTTAATGCTTCAAATTTCTCAGAGGTATAGGTTTCTTTTGGAACCTTTCCCCATTCGTTTTTTAGAGTAATCCTTAATCTTTTCTTAATTGACTGTTCATTAAGAATACTCATTATAACCAACGCCAATATCACGATCAAAACATAAAATATGATTTCCATATGCCGAATACTCCTTCTGCCCATTCAAATCATGCTCTTTCCTGATTGAGCTTTCATAAAATAGTTAATTAAGTATATCGGCTATTATAAATTTTTATGGTGATACTGTCAATCTTTCTACAATGCTTTATTCATCTATTAATTTTCTCGGATTTCAAATTCATAAAAGGATATTATCCTATCTCAAATAAGGCTGACAAATATAAAAGGAGCTTAATACCATATGGTATTAAACCCCTTAGTCTGCTTCATTCATTACTAAACCGTGTTTGATCACATTCCTTAAACATTATTCACCTAAGTATCTGGCATATCTTACTGGCTGTCTGTAATTCATATTCGAGATCTTAATACCATCTCTTCTGTTACTTGCATGAATCACTCTGCCATTACCAATATACATAGCCACATGGTTGATATAGGAAGAACTACCGTAAAATACCAGATCACCAGGCTTTAGATCCGATGCGGAGATCTTAATTCCACCACTTGCCTGAGCACGTGATGTACGTGGAATGCTGATACCTAACTGACGGTATAATGCTTGTGTGAAACCAGAACAATCAACGCCGCGTCCCAGTGAAGTTCCACCCCATACATAAGCTTCACCTAAATGATCCTTTGCTAAATTAATCAGCTTAACACGTAAGGAGGATACTCCTTCGCCATATTCCAACTCTTCTAAGGTAACAGCCTTTGTTAATTCAAAGGAGATATTAACAAAATCCTTCGCAACATAAGCTTCAGTACCGTTCTCATTATCATCACTGTCCAAGCTTACTTTAACCCATTGAGTATACTCATCATCGTAATTTAAGATCTTTGAATCAAGAACGATTAACTCTTCTCCTTCACCAATTAAATCAATGATTCTAGTATCTGTTGAGGAAGGTTTTTCTCTGACACGTAGACCACCTTCATTAGCAGTAGCAACATAACTGCCCACTTCTTTTGCTAGACGATTCGCTTCTGTCCCAGTAATAAGAAATTCACTCTTTACATATCCTGTAACCTTACCGGAAGTGATTTTAGACCAACCATCCTTTTCTTCCAGTATCTCACAACCACCATTCTTAGGTAGCTTACCGATCATCTTCTGATCTTCGCCAGGACCGGATCGAACAATAAGGTTCGTGTCTACATTGGCAATACCGATATTATTATATCCTGGGATCGGAATATCTTCCAATGCAAAACTATTAATAATTGTACCGTTCGCACTTCCTACAATAATAGGTGAATCTTTATCATAAGTAAAACCGGCAACCGGTTCTTCATAAGCCATAGCCGTTTTGGGATTTGTCAAAACGATGAATGCTCCCGTAGCACAAACTAAGGAAAACTTTAGAAGCTTGTTATTCATGGATTATCCTCCAAATTTTTTCTTGTTTCATCACACGAAATATTATGTCATCCCATATGTAATTAAACGAGTAAACATGATGTAAATCAATTGTTAAACTAATTGTTACACAAATATTAAATATGTTACATGAGTATTATACCAAACACTATAGTTTTTGTCAACTATGTGTCAACTTTATTTTAAAAGTTAGTCAGAATTGACAAATATGCCAAAAAAAACTGCCTGATTACAAAATCACACGTAATCCAGGCAATTTTTTTGTAATATTTGTAATAAATCCTAAATAATAATGCAAATCAATCCACCATTACTATCGTTAATTATTTTTTGCATAGTTTCCTGCAATTTAACTTGACTTTCATCTGTTAACTTATTAATTTTTGAATTAATTCCATCATCTACTAATTGACGAATGGTCTTGCCAAAGATATTGGTTTCCCATATTCCATCGGGATTTTCCTTTGCATTGGCATTTATGTATTCAATCAAATCCTTAGCCTGTTCCTCACTTCCTACAATAGGTGCTACTTCCGTCATGATATCTGCCTTAATCATATGAATAGAGGGAGCGGTAGCTTTGATTTTAACCCCGAATTTATTACCGTGTTTCATAACCTCCGGCTCCTCTATCGTAATTTCTTCCTTTACCGGTGAGACTACACCATAACCTTTTGCACGTACTTGATCCGTCGCGTAGGATACCTTTTCATACTCTGACTTTTTGGCAGCTAGCTCCTTCAATGTGTTAATTAACTGGTATTCACCGGTAATCGGTACTCCAATTAAGTCACTGAGTATTTTGTAATAGTACATATCATCAAATTCTACATTAACCTGAACAACACCATCCTGCATATTGACCTTATCAATTTTAAATCGTTTGACATAGTTACTGTCTGTATCAAAATTTGAGGCTTTTGCATCCTTAATCTGAGAAATATTCTGGAACAAATCTCTTACACTGGCAATCAGGTCAACCTTCAACCAATGATCTTCTGGAAGCATTTCAGCCCACTTTGGAAGATAGAAATCCATCTCCGTAATCGGGAAAACATAAAGAATGTTCTCCATTATCCTGGTAATATCTTCCTTCTTAAGTTGCTCTGCATTTACGGGCATTACCGGAACATCATATTCCTGTGAGATTTCTTCTGCAAGCTTAATTGTTTCATTGGAATAGGGCTTATTAGAATTCAATAATACAATAAACGGTTTTCCCAAAAGCTTTAATTCATTAATCGTCTTCTCTTCCGGAAGCTTATAGTTTGCCCTTGGAAGCTCACCAAAACTACCATCGGTTGTGACAACAATTCCGATGGTGGAATGATCATTAATTACTTTTTTTGTACCGATTTCAGCTGCTTGGGTAAACGGTATTTCACTTTCAAACCAAGGAGTTTTAACCATTCTTTCATGCTGGTTTTCAACATGGCCGGCAGCTCCTTCAACCATATAGCCAACGCAATCAATTAATCGGATTTTTACTTTTGTTTCATCATCAAAGGTAATCTCTGCTGCTTCTTTTGGTATAAACTTTGGTTCGGTCGTCATAATGGTTCTTCCTGCCGCTGCCTGCGGTAATTCATCAATCGCCCTCTCCCTGCTATGGACATCTTCAATACCGGGTATTACCAAAAGATCCATGAATCTCTTAATAAAGGTAGATTTTCCTGTTCTGACCGGCCCTACCACACCTATGTATATTTCACCGCCTGTCCTAGCCTGAATATCATTATAAACATCAAACTGCCCTAACATATCCAACCTCCTTATGGTTATAGTTAAAGATATGCTGGGCAGTTTCATTCTATGATTCGTTCATCACGGAAAATATATTCCTTACACTCCTCATAAAAACTAAAAAAAATATAACATTTATCCAAAAAGCAAATCAGTCAGTAAATATGGCTCTGTATTATGCTAATTAAACTTCGCACAATATCCAGAAAGAAATATAGCATATATCCCAAATCAATTCCATCAGTAAATAAGGCTCTATATTATGTTAATTACACTCCACACAATATCCAGAAAGAAATACTGCATATATCCCAAAACAATTCTGCCAATAAATAAGACTCTGTATTATGTTAATTAAACTCACTATACAACCCAGTAATAAACTAACACTTATCCAAAAAAAAATTCAGTCAGCAAATAAGGCTCTGTATTTTGAGCCTTATTTGCTGACTAAGGGGATGTTGCATAATATATCGCCGGGGGCTATGACTTACCATAATGCACTGTCGGAAGAACTTGTTGCTGTATTTTATATGAATCAGGCGAATAATTATGTTCGTGTGCGAATATAAATGTTCGCCTGAGACATATAAAATCAGTAACATGTACTTCCGTCTGTGTGTGAGGTAAGTCATAGCCCCCGACGGTTTATTATGCAATATCCCCTTCCCTGGAATACATATCTTATCTTATATAATTAATCCCACTCAAGTGTTTTGTATTCTTTACTTTTATCTCGCATTAAGAGATCGGAAAGCGCTTCTTTTGCTGACTTGCCTTCAAACAGAACATAATTGATCTGTTCAACGATAGGCATTTCGACTTCATTCTTCTTCGCTAATGCCAGTGCAGCCTTCGCAGAATTTACTCCCTCCACTACCTGATTAACTTGCTTCATAGCTTCATCCATTGATTTTCCCTGACCAATCAGATAGCCTGCATTCCAGTTACGGCTGTGTTTACTGGTACAGGTAACAAATAAATCACCGATACCGGATAATCCTGCAAAGGTTTCAAGCTTGCCTCCCATTTTTACTCCAAGACGGCTGATTTCAGCAATACCTCTTGTCATTAATGCCGCCTTTGTATTATCCCCAAAGCCCAATCCATCAACAACACCGGCTGCAAGGGCAATTACATTTTTTAAGGATCCTCCTAATTCAATTCCTATAATATCCGGACTAGTATATACTCGAAATACATCGGACATAAATACATCTTGAATTAAATGAGCTGTCTCCTTAGTTTGAGCGCCAACAACTATCGTGGTAGGTACTCCACGACTAACCTCCTCAGCATGACTTGGACCCGACATAACAGCAATATCGGCTTGCGGGATTTCCTCTTTCAATACTTCGGATAAGGTATATAAGGTCTTATCTTCAATTCCCTTTGAAACATTCACAATCACCTGATCGTTCTTTATATAAGGTGACGCTTCCTTAGCTGTGGAGCGAATATAGGGAGAAGCAACAGCCATAACTAGGATATCTCGATCCGTACATGCCTCTTTCAAATTCAAAGTTATATTAATCTGCTCTGGGAGTTCAGCTCCCGGAAGATTTTTAAGGTCTTTTCTATTTTCATTTAGCATGCGTGCTTCATTCTCGATTTTTGTCCAAATTGTCACATCATGACCATTACCAGAAAGTAATATTGCCAAGGCACAACCCCAGGTTCCGGCTCCTAAAATACTGACTTTACTCATAAGCTCCTCCTTAACCTATTTTGCTTCTTTGTTATCAATTGTAACCTTCTGACCAATCTTATTCTCAGTTCCATTCATCAATCGTCTGATATTAGATTGATGCTTAATAAATGCTAAAGTCATAAAAATTAAGGCGACTATCAGCATATGTAAATCCCCCGGATGTCGTATACATATCCATATAGGAAATAAAACAGCAACAAATAATGATCCAACTGAAACATAACGGGTGATAGCAACAACGATAATAAATAGCGGTAAACCAATGGGAATGATGAGAGGATCAAATGTAGCCATTACTCCTCCAGTGGCCGCGATGCCTTTACCACCCTTAAATTTAAGCCAAAACGGGTAATTATGCCCAATAACCACGCCAAGCCCGGTGTACATTGTCATAAGCTCCACGAAGTCATAATCAGCAAAAATAAGAAAGCGAACCAACATCATTGGAATCACTGCCTTAATAGCATCACCCAGTAAAGTAATTGAACCTGCCTTAGCACCTAAGGTACGTAAGGCATTCGTTGTACCTATATTACCACTACCGTATTTTCTGATATCTACTTTATTTAATTTGCCAACGAAATATCCGGTTGAAAAGCAGCCAAAAATGTATCCTAAAATTAAGCAAATGATAATTTTAAGAAGCATATTAAGCATTCTCCTTTCGCTCTCTTATGATGAATTTTAATGATGTCCCAGCGAAACCAAAAGCTTCCCTGATCTTATTCTCGATATATCGGGTGTAGGAAAAATGCATTAATTCTTTATTATTTACAAAAATAACAAAGGTCGGCGGTTTTACAGAAACCTGTGTAATATAGTAAAGCTTTAGTCGCTTTCCCTTGTCCGAAGGAGGCTGTTGTAGTGCTACTGCTTCCATCATAATCTCATTTAAGACACCAGTAGAGATACGCAAATTCTGATTTTCGATAACTACTTCTATTATTTCGAATAGCTTATGCATTCTCTGACCAGTTTCGGCGGAGATAAACAGTATTTCTGCATAGGGCATAAAGGATAATACTTCTCTAATATCAGAGGTAAATTCCTTAACGGTTTTATTATTTTTCTCCACTAAATCCCACTTGTTAACCGCTATTACAATCCCTTTTCCGCGCTCATGGGCAATTCCTGCAATCTTTGCATCCTGCTCTGTAACACCTTCAGTAGCATCGATTACCAGAACTACAACGTCTGCTCGTTCTACAGCTGTAACCGTTCGAATAATACTGAACCGCTCCAGTTCCTCCTTGATCTTACTTTTTCTTCGTAAGCCAGCCGTATCTATTAATACATATTCTTTCTTGTTACGACGTATCGGGGTATCGATGGCATCTCTGGTGGTTCCAGCAATATTGGATACAATTACTCGATTTTCCCCTACTAATTTATTTACAATTGAAGATTTTCCAACATTAGGTTTACCGACTATGGCAATTTTAGGTCGTTCATCCACACTTTCTTCCGTATTGCCACTTTTGAAGTGCTTTACCACTTCATCCAACAAATCGCCAAAACCCAACTTTCCGGAAGCGGAAATAGGGAATGGCTCACCGATACCTAAATTATAAAATTCATATACATCCGGCATTAGTTTTTCAAAATTATCAACCTTATTCACAGCCAGAACGATCGGTTTTCCCGAACGGCGAAGTAAATCCGCAACCTTTGAATCTGCGTCAACTAATCCCTGTCTTACATCAACAAGAAATACTATGACATCAGCGGTATCAATTGCAATCTGAGCCTGTTCTCTCATATGGGAAAGCATAAGATCCTTACTGTCAGGTTCGATACCACCGGTATCTATCATAGTAAATTGTGTATTAAGCCAAGTTACATCAGCATAAATGCGATCCCTGGTAACACCGGGATAATCCTTTACAATGGAGATACGTTCTCCGGCTAATGCATTAAATAAAGTAGATTTACCGACATTGGGTCTTCCTACTATCGCTACTATTGGTCTATTCATAAATCCTCCAAATACGTGTCCGTACGAAATATAATCTAAGAATTATGAAACGGAATTCACTTTCATCATTCGAATATTATTAATTAATCTATAGTTACATTATTATGGAATTAATAAAGGATGTTCCATCTGATTGTACAATACGTATATTGGTTTGTAAAGCACTTTCCAGATCCTCTACAGTCACATCATCCAGTAATACTGTCTCACCATTGCGTAAAAGAACCTCCGGCAATAGTAAGATTTCTCCTAAAGGTTTTCCTGATAGCTGGGATATAATATCTTCTCCGGTAAGTAGACCAGCAACAGTAATATTAGTCCCAAAGAAATTATTTATGATTGTATACAAATGAACCTTAATTCCGGGATACTTTATATTCAGCTTATCTACCATTTGTTGAAGATATGGTGCAGCTAGTACACCGGTTGCAATTGAAAGCTCTCTCTTCCTGTTATCCCCGTCAAGCTCTTCATAGTACTCTTCAAATTCCACTTGTAAAGAACGAATTAATCCAACGCCATTTTCAATCTGTGGATAGCCCTCATAGGAATCCGCATCCGGAATTGGCATTTCTGCTTTGATATACCATTCATCACTTGCATAAATAAAACGGGTCCCATAATGCGTCAGAAATATATTCTGCCACCGGTGGATCGTATCGATTACATGAATGGAATCCTCTTTTGAAAAGGCCTCCAATTGCTCAAGACCTTGACGGAATTTCGTTAATCCTACCGGTACTATGGATACGCTTTGCATTTCGGGTAAAAATGCAGCCAGGTCATGAATGGTTCGTTCAAGCTCTTCTCCGTCATTCCAGCCCTTACATAGGACAATCTGGCCATTCATCACAATACCACCGTCTTTCAGCCTCTTAATCTTATCCAGGGAGCTGCCAGCGAAGCGATTATGCAGCATTTTGCATCGAAGTTCTTCGTTGGTGGTGTGTATTGATATATTAATGGGTGATAATTTGTAATACAAGATACGATTGATATCCTCGTCACTCATATTGGTCAGAGTGATATAATTGCCTTGTAAAAAAGATAATCTTGCATCATCATCCTTGAAATACAATGTCTCTCTCATACCGGGGGGCATCTGATCAATAAAACAGAATATACATTTATTCCTGCAGGATTGGTATTCATCCATCAATCCTTCTTCAAAGACAATCCCCAAATCATCATCATATTCCTTTTCAATATCCAGCTCCCATTCCTCACCGCTTGGCTTCTTAATGATTACCGTTAATTCTTCATCCTTGATCAGATAATGATAATCCAAAACATCCTTAATCGCTGTTCCATTGATGGAAATCAACTCATCACCGGGTTCTAACTCTAATTCCTCTGCAATGCTTCCATATTCTATTTCTTTAATAATGTGTGCTTTTTTTCTCATAATTAAACCCATTTTTCTATTCAATATTATTCTTTTAATGCTAAAAATGCTGCCAGGCTTCCACGTTTCCCTCCTGTTTTGCGGTGGGAAAATAGCAGATCACTATAACAGGAGGTACATACACCGCTGATATGAATATGTTCCTCAGTTAGTCCTGCCTCCAGTAATACCAAGCGATTTGCAGCCCATAGATCACATTGATATTTTCCGTTCTCGTTAGTTGAAAGAAGTCTCTCTTCCTCCCAGTTATTAAATGCTTTACGAAATTCCTCAGCCACCTCTTCACCGATCTCAAAGCAATTCTTACAAATAGATGGGCCTATGACGGATACGATATCCTTTGGATCGGTTCCGAACTTACTTTGCATCTCTTTCACTGTAACATACCCTATTTTTTGAACAGTGCCTCTCCATCCTGAATGGGACAAACCGATGGCTTTCTTAACAGGATCTACAAAATATAACGGAACACAGTCCGCATATTTAGTAACCAGGGTTACATTCGGTACATTTGTAATGAAACCGTCAACCTCATCAAAATCCCTGGGTCTAAATAAGCCTTTTCCACAATCATTTTGGTCCACATAGCGGACATTCGTTTTGTGAACTTGCTTAGATATAACTATTGTTTTGGGGTCAAAGCCAATACTGGAAGCAATCCGTCTAAAATTTTCCTTGACGTCATTAGGATTATCAGCGATAGGTCCCGAATCATAACCAAGATTCATAGTAGAAAAAAAGCCACTGCTTACTCCTCCAAAACGAGTCGAAAAGCCGTGTATTATAAAGGGATATTCGGATAATGCCGGAAAGGATATATGGGGAATTGTAACCGTATAATCAATTACTGCTTTCTTTGTGCTCTTAAATTGCATAGTATCAAACCTTTCAGTTTTACATAATATTATTAGTCTGGTAAGTACTAAATTCCATCAAAGGCATTTTTGATGACAGTTATCTCGTCATCCAGGATAAATACTGTATCAAACCTGCATGGAGTATCCTGTGGTATATTGTTTACCATCATATAATACTGTGCGGTTCTTGTGATTTTTCTTATTTTATTGTGATTAATAGCTTCTGACGGATAACCCTTGGAGCTATCGGAACGGAACTTAACCTCTATAAAGCAAAGATAATCTTCGTTTTTTCCAATAAGATCAAGTTCTCCAATTTTACACCGGAAATTTCTTTCCAGAATATGATAACCAATTTCCTTCAAATACAGTGCGGCTTTTTCTTCATATGATGCGCCAACAGCCCTTTTATTCATCCGTATAATCTACCTTACCTTTGATTCTATCCATTTTATCTACAAATACTAATACTTCTGCTACTACTTCATATAATTCAGGGGGGATTAAATCACCCAGATCAAGCTTTGACAGAGTATTGGCTAAGCCCTCGTCCTTATGGAGAGGAATATCAGCTTCTTTTGCCCGTTCTATGATACGATCTGCCAAATAGCCCTTACCGGAAGCAATCACCTTTGGTGCAACATCATCCGGATCATAGGTAATCGCTACCGCAGTTTTATTTCTATGTTGCTTTTCATCCAAATTAGAATCCCCCTTTCTCAAAACATTAATATATTGGCAATTGCGAAACATAATAATTGAGGCTATTGTGTATACAGTGGATATATATTCCGAAGCAAACCATAGCGGAAGGAGCAGGTTTGCGTAGGAATATATATCTACTGTATACACAATTAAGGTATCTTCAGAGTTTCGCAATTGTATCAACATTGAAATTAGATAATATTTTTCACAAAGCTTTTTCTATGTATGGGTGTCAATCCGTATTTTTTTATAGCTTCCATATGCCTAGCCGAACCATAGCCTTTATTACTCGCGAAATCATAGCCAGGAAACACCTTATCATAAGCTACCATTATGCGATCTCTGGTAACCTTTGCCACAATGCTGGCGGCAGCGATGGAGATACTTTTTGCATCACCCTTAATAATCGGTACCTGTTTTATATCAACTCCCGGAATCGTTACAGCATCATTTAATAAAATATCGGGCTGTACCTTTAAATTACCTATTGCCTTTCGCATTGCCTCATAGGTTGCTTGTAGAATATTTATTTCATCAATTTGGGTTGGTGGTACACTGCCAATTCCAAAACTGATGGCACAGGAGATAATTTCATCATATAGTTCTTCTCTTTTTTTCTCTGTGAGCTGCTTTGAGTCATTGATATATAGTAGATCACATTCCTTTGGCAGTATCACTGCGGCAGCAATGACGGGACCGGCTAAAGGACCTCTTCCAACTTCATCGATTCCGCAGATATACGGATACTCCTGATACATAGCTTCGTATTGCTTCATTGCAGCCATACGATTCTTTTCCATTCGATAGGCTTCAAGCTTTCTCTGATACTGGTTACATATGGTAACCACTCCACTTCGTTCATCATCCTTATACTTTTCTAACAGAACGGGTAGAATATCATATTCAGCCTGCATAAATTCCAGCTTAATTAGGGCTATTTTTTTTGCTCCGGTTTCTTCGTTTGAATTATGGCTCATCCTATTTCTTCCTTACTTATATTTTATCTGTGTGATTCAATGATTATATCTTTTTATCCGGATATTCTAAGGTAATCGTGCCGAGCTTTGTGCTGCGAAAATCATCAATTAATAAAATAGCAGCCCGATCTAAATCCGGTTCTCCACCCTTCATCAGGCAGGAACGTTTGATTGCGATTTGCTCCAATACTCCTGCTGCAGTCTGCTTGCTGTCCACGATTTCTGGCAGAGTCACTTCATATCGATTTGTCAGGACTTCCGGATACCTTTGTTGTAATAACAGAATCAATTCTAAAGATAAATCGGTAGTATTAATGATCGTATCATTGATTGATCCGATGAATGCTAGCTTTAGTCCCACTGTCTGGTCTTCAAATTTCGGCCATAAAATTCCCGGAGTATCCAGTAATTCAATAAATTTGTTCAGACGAATCCATTGTTTTCCCTTGGTTACGCCGGGCTTATTCCCAGTTTTTGTAGAAGCTTTTCCAACAAAACTGTTAATGAAGGTGGATTTACCGACATTGGGAATACCTACAATCATGGCTCTAACAGGCCGATTCAGAATCCCCCTTTTACGGTCTCGTTCAATCTTAGCCTGACAGGCTTTTTGAACGATATCCTGTACCTGCTTTACGCCACTACCACTTTTTGAATTCACAAGAGCGACATGGAAGCCTTTCGTTTCGAAGTATTCCTTCCAGTCATTATTATAACGTTGATCAGCCATATCGCTTTTATTTAAAAGAATGACACGGGATTTGTTTTTCGCCAGCACATCAATATCAGGGTTTTTGCTGGAATATGGAATTCTGGCATCTACCAGTTCAATTACAACATCAATTAATTTCATATCCCCCTGCATCATACGCTTTGCTTTTGCCATATGTCCCGGATACCATTGAATTTGCATATAAACCTCCGTATATTACGCTTATTCTTGTTCATTATTTTCTTTGCTTTTCAGGTTTAGTTTTTGAATGAAATTAAATGGTTTTAACCGTATAAAAGCTTCTCCGACAATTTCATCCCTTCGTATATTACCAATACTGGCAAAGCGACTATCCTCACTGTTATTACGATTATCTCCCAGTACAAAATATTCATTCTCTTCTAATACAATTTCTTCATCAGCAAGTCCATAGTTTGTCATGGGTTCTGCCTGAATAATATCCTCAACGACTTCTCCATTAATATAAAGCAGACCATCCTTTAATTGCAGACGTTCTCCAGGAAGTCCGATAATTCGTTTAATATCGTAATAACTATGTTCCTTACCACTTTTCTTAAAAACAATCACATCGAACCGTTTCGGATCCGTAAAGCGATAGGAAAATTTATTAATAATGACAGAATCTCCATCCTTAAGGGTGGTTTCCATCGAATTACCAATCATATTCGTTTTTTCCAGTGCATAATATATGATAAAATATGCCAGAAAAATAACAGCTGCTATCTGCACAATCCAGATTATTATTTCTATTATGATTTTCTTGATAAATGGTCGTTTACTTTCTTTATCAAAATCAAAATCCATACCTTGCCTCCATGCATATTGTTGGTTAGAGTATACGACAATTTGCTGCCATTGGCAAATTGATTTTGCATTAAGGAATTATTAATTATTTATAAATCTAAAAAAGGGACAATACTGATTGATTGTCCCTTCTCTTTATTATTTAATTGCTTCTTTAATCTTAGCTCTTTTACCTACTCTATCACGCAGATAGAAAAGTTTTGCTTGTCTTACTTTACCGCGTCTAACGATCTCAATACGATCGATGGTAGGACTATGAAGCGGCCAGGTTTTCTCAACACCGATACCATTGGATGTCTTTCTTACAGTAAAGGTCTCTCTGTTACTACCGTTTTGTCTTTTAATTACGGTTCCTTCAAAAACCTGTAATCTTTCACGGTTACCTTCTTTTACCTTTGCGTATACCTGAACGGTATCGCCAACCTTGAAATCCGGAACAGATGCTTTCAACTGTTCTGCTTCAATACTCTTAATAATTTCATTCATATTTGTGACCTCCTATCAAATTTAGATGTTCTTAATACAATAGTAATCAGTATCAGAGGACCATCCCACTCACAATAAAATACTTTAACATAAACAATGCTTAAATGCAAGCTTTATTTTGAATCATAGATATCATAGTTCTTTTGAAAAATAAGACGAGTCAGATATTCGCGTTCTTCTTCGGTGAGATTTGCTTTTTCGAGAAGATCTGGACGTCTTTCATAGGTTCTCAGAATGGATTGTTTCCTTCTCCAAGCTTCGATTTTGGCATGATGTCCGGTTAATAGAACTTCGGGTACCTTTTGTCCCATAAATATTTCCGGACGGGTATATTGAGGATATTCTAACAGATTATCCTGCAGCGATTCAAATTCCGAAGAAATATCATTATTTAATACACCTGGTATTAATCGGGAGATTGCATCGATCATAACCATAGCAGGTAGCTCACCTCCGGTCAATACATAATCTCCTATGGAGATGTAATCAGTAGCAATCATATTAAGAACTCGCTCATCAACTCCCTCATAATGACCGCATAAGAATATTAAATCCTCTTCTTGGGAAAGTTCTTTCGCCATTTCCTGATTAAAAATACTTCCCTGCGGTGTTACATAAATTACACGTGGTTTTTTAAAATCTGCCGGATTCTCTTTTGATAACTTAATATGATTCACCAGATAGCCGTAGGATTTATATACCGGTTCTGCCTGCATTACCATGCCGGCACCTCCACCGTATGGATAATCGTCAACCTTTTTATGTTTATCATCACTAAAATCTCTGATATTAATTGCATTTACGGAAATTAATCCTTTATCGATTGCTCTTCCTGTGATACTGGTTCCTAAACTTTGCATAATCATCTCAGGAAAGAGTGTAAGTATATGAAAATTCATAATGAACCCATGCCTTTCATTTTGCCTGTAAACTCAAGTTTACATTCATATTTGCGTAAAACTTGATCATATTTATATTATCGTAAGCCAGGTAATAAATGAACAATGATCTTCTTTTGCTCCACGTCTACATTCAGAATACATTCTTTGATTGATGGAATTAAGATTTCTTTATGATCCGGTGTTTTAACAACGTAAACATCATTGGCAGAGGTAGTTAATATCTCAGTCAGAATTCCAAGAGATTCACCCGTATCGGTGATAATCTCAGAATCAATCAGATCATAAATAAAATACTCGTTCTCATGCAGCTTCACTGCATTATCTCTACTTACAAGCAAATCTTTTCCTCGATATTTTTCAATCTCATTGATATCATCAATCCCCTTAAACTTTAAAATGGCTTGTTGCTTAAAGTACTTGACCCCTTCTACTTCCAGAGGAATTAATTCTTTCCCTGTATCCAGAATTACCTCTGTTAAATCATCAAATCTCCTGAGATCATCTGTTGTAGGGAATACCTTCACCTCACCACGTATTCCATGTGTGGAAGAAATGACTCCAACTCTGAGATAATTATCCATGCTTTCCCATCCTTTATTTCAAAATTATATGCCTGACATCACGCAAACAACAGTATGCACAAATATCAATACACATTCCTTTATAGCTTGTACAAAAAGAAGCTGTTCTACTATGCCGGCAATGAAAATACTTATTATCGACATAACAGACAGCTTCTTGATTCTGCTCAGAAAAAACTGCAATTGGATTACCTGCTATTGCAGAATCTCAACTACTACCTTTTTGTCATCCTTTGTTGCGGCTGCTTTTACTACGGTACGGATGGATTTTGCGATACGACCTTGCTTTCCAATTACCTTACCCATATCCTCAGAAGCGACTTTTAATTCCACAACAATTGCCTTTTCGGTTTCTTTTTCCGTAACAACAACCTCATCGGGATGATCAACGAGTGATTTAGCGATAACTTCGACTAATTCCTTCATTTTCTCTACCTCCGAAGCTAATTATAGAATACCTGCATTCTTTAAAATCTTACCTACAGTATCGGTAGGCTGAGCACCGTTAGCTAACCACTTTTTTGCAGCTTCCTCGTTTACGTTGAACTTACTAGGGTTTTGTGTAGGATCGTAAGTACCGATTTCTTCGATAAATCTACCATCTCTTGGTGTTCTGGAATCAGAAACAACGATTCTATAGAAAGGAGCTTTTTTCTGTCCCATTCTCTTTAATCTAATCTTTACTGCCATTTATTTCACCTCCTTAAATATTTCACTATATATTGTAACTGTCAATGATAATCAAAGACAACCTACAACGCATTTATAAACCAAAGGGTAATTTGAATTTCCCTCCGTGTTTCCCGCCTTTTCCCATCATACCAGAAAATTGCTTCATCATTTTTCTGGATTGCTCCAGCTGCTTTACCAAAGCATTTACTTCTGAGATATCAACTCCGGCTCCAGCTGCAATACGTTTTTTGCGGGACGGATTTAATATATCCGGGTTGGAGCGTTCCGCTTTTGTCATGGAATAAATGATAGCCTCTGTGGTAGCAAGAGCATTTTCATCGATTTCAATGTCTTTCAGCTTACCAGCACCAGGAAGCATACCCAGTAAACTGGATATTCCACCCATCTTTTTCATTTGTTGCATCTGCTCCAGAAAATCATTAAAATCAAATTCTGCTTTTTTGATCTTCTTTTCTAATTCCTTGGCTTTTGTTTCATCAAATTCAGCTTGTGCTTTATCAATTAATGTAAGAATATCTCCCATTCCAAGAATACGGGAAGCCATACGGTCCGGATAAAACTGTTCTAAATCAGAAAGCTTCTCACCCATACCTACATACAGTATAGGGCGACCGGTAACTGCCCGAATCGATAAAGCAGCACCACCTCTGGTATCACCATCCAATTTGGTTAATATTACTCCATCAATAGAAAGCTTCTCGTTAAACAGCTCAGATACATTCACTGCATCCTGACCAGTCATTGCATCCACAACTAAAATTGTCTGATGCACATTGATATTAGCCTTAATCTCCTGTAATTCTTCCATCATTGCTTCATCAATGTGAAGGCGACCGGCGGTATCCAGCATTACAACGTTGTATCCATTCTTGACAGCATGCTCCATAGCCGCTTTCGCAATATTAAGAGGCTTATGCTTATCTCCCATGGAAAATACACTGACACCCTGCTTATCTCCATTGATCTGCAGCTGTTCAATCGCTGCGGGACGGTATATATCACATGCTACTAATAAAGGCTTTCTTCCTTTTGACTTTAATTTTCCGGCAAGCTTGGCAACGGTTGTTGTCTTACCTGCACCCTGTAAACCACACATCATCAATACGGTTATCTCATTAGAGGGTTTCAACTGTAATTCTACGGTCTGTTCCCCTAATAATCGAATCATTTCTTCATTAACAATTTTAATAACCATCTGACCCGGAGTAAGACTGTTCAGTACATCCTGTCCGACAGCCCGTTCCTGTACGGTGTTCACAAAGTTTTTAACCACTTTAAAGTTAACGTCTGCTTCAAGTAAAGCCATTTTAACTTCTTTCAAAGCAGTTTTAACATCAGCTTCAGAAAGTCTGCCCTTTCCTCTTAAGTTCTTGAATATATTCTGAAGTTTATCGGATAAGTTTTCAAATGCCATATTACAGCTCCTTTAAAATATCGTCTGCCAATGTTGCTATTTCCTTCACCGTTGAAACATCTCCCGACTGTTCTACTACGGAAAGAAGTTCCTTCATCGTACCAAGTTTTTCTTTAATTGATTGAAATCTTTGTACCAATGACAATTTATCTTCATATTCCTTTAATTGTACTGTACAGCGCTTTACGATATCATAGACACCCTGTCTGCTGATTCCCTGTTCAGCTGCAATCTCACCAAGAGATAAGTCATTTAACACATAATCCTCAAATATATGTTTTTTATGATCACTAAGTAAATCACCATAAAAGTCGTATAAAATTGAGAGCCATACGATTTCATCCAGCTTTTCAATCTGTGCTTCACTTTGTATCATAAAATCACCACCTGTAAAGGAATTTTCTTTACAGGTGGTAGTATAACGAATTCACATATAATTGTCAAGTGGTTTTCTCCTTTAAAACAAGAATTATTTTTTGATATTCATTCGTAAGAAGCTTGATATGATTTTGATCAACTCGTTGCTTGGATATCTCCTCCTGAAGTCTCAGACAATACTGCGCCAGCTTGTGAAATCCTAAATTTGCGGCAATTCCCTTCAAGGTATGAACATAAAAAGCCGCATTTTTATATTCATGCTTCATGATGGAATCCATAAATAATTGATAGGTAGTATCTTTTAAGAATTTTTGACAAAGTGACTGATAGAGCTGTTCATTATGACCCAGGCGAAGCAAAACACCTTTTACATCAACACCAAGTTCCATAAGCTTTCTATCAATATACTCCATATATTTTCCTCCGACTGACATAATAATGTTTCTACCATATACGGGTTAGTATTCAGCACCTCACAGGTTAAAAATAGAATATAATAAGTGGTAGAATTTATTCCGATCGATGGGTTTGGTTATGTAATAATTCATTCCATACTCCTGATATAAACTGTAGTCTACATCAGTAGAATCAGCTGTTAACGCAATAATGCAAATAGAATCATAATTACTATGACCGGATGTTCGAATTGTTTTTGCAGTCTGATATCCGTTCAAATCCGGTAATTGAATATCCATTATAATTATGTCATAATAGTTGGTAGCTGCGCTCTCAAATTTACTAATTGCTTCAAAACCATCCACTGCGGTATCAAACGCAATATTTACATACTTTAAGAAATCACAGATGATTTCCAGATTGATTGCGTTATCTTCTACTACGAGAATTCTCTTTCCAGAAAAATCATAATTTAATCTATTATCTGAAGGTAGTTCTTCATTTTCAGATATTTCAATAGACTGCATTTTTGAAGAAGTCTCATTTAACTCCAGCATGATATCAATCGTTATCGTTGTTCCTATTCCTACTTTGCTTGCCACGTGTATGGATCCGCCCATCAAATGAACCAGGTTTTTTACAATGAACATTCCAAGTCCAGTCCCGCCATATTTTTTAGCAATACTACTATCTTCCTGATTAAACGGAAGAAAGATACGCTTGATATATTCATCGCTCATTCCTTTACCAGTATCCTTTATCACAAAACGATATAATGCTTTTGTTTTATATTTTTCCATTTCAGATACTTCTAAAGTGATTTTTCCACCAGATGGAGTGAATTTTAAAGCGTTCGAGATACAATTGTTCAGTATTTGGGTCAAACGAAGGCTGTCACCAATAATTGAATCATCTTGAATATCGTTTAGGATAAGCTCAAAATACTGATGATTTAATTCTGCCTGAGTACTAATAATAGAAGAAATATGCTGTAATAAATTACTTAAGTAAAAGGGTTCCATCAATAGAACAAGATTATCACTGTCCATTTTAGAAACATCCAGTATATTATTGATTATGTCTAACAGATTATATGAGGATTGATGGATCCGATCAAAATAATATATCTGCTTTGAAGGATTTCCCAAGGAATTTCGTGCAAGCTGTGTTAATCCTATAACGGAATGTATGGGTGTCTTTAATTCATGACTTATATGGGATAAGAAGTCTTTTTTAGCCTCATTTGCCTTTTCTATATTTGATAATGCTGACTTTAATGCGATATTTGCCTGTGTCTCTTTGGTAATATCAGAAATATAGCATATGATTTTTTTCTTCATGTTGAGTACTTCACTTGGATAAAGGTGAACACTGAGCCATAGCATCTCATTGGTTATCGGATGCTGATATTGAAATGTGATATCTGCGTTTTCGCTTATATTAGGACATGTAAAAAAACGGATTATATCCTTATGATATTCAGCGGGTATATTGCCTAATAATTGCAAATATACCTTTTGAAATACTTCATTTCTTATGCCAAAAAAACGTTCAAAATTAGGAGATATATACTCAATGCACCTACTTTGAAGATCATATATGGAAAAAACAACATTAACATTCGAATAGATTAAATTTATCAGTGCTTCCCGATAAATCAACGCAGAAATTCGCTTTCTGTATTTCACATCCAGAACAATGATAATAATGATAATACATAATGTTATGGAAATCAAAAATAATGCAATATATCGATTCAAAATAAAAAGGTCTAAGTTTTGCAATTGAAAGTTTAATAAATCCAATTTACGCTTCTCCATTTCCTATAATCATTTGGTTATTATAAGGTTCGATATGACTTCATCCGGACAATTAAGATGAATTAATCTATACATTAACACTCTCGCTTTAATGTGATTGAAGCGACGGAAATACTTTCAAATTAAAACAATCTATGCATTCTTAAAATGAATTAACATTAATTAGAAGTAATTTGCATATTATAACAAATATATCAGACAAAAATTTAATTGTCAATCAGAGCATAAAATCTGTAGACACAAGTGTACCTATTTTTTGAATCAAAATGCCGATAAGAAGTATTTTCTTATCGGCATTATTAATAAAATCTTTAACACATTATATTATTCTTATACAGGGTAAGCCTGGTTTGCTTTGTCTGCTGCAGCAACATCAATACCCGTTTTCTGTGCCTGACGATATTTAAAGAAATCCATCGCAACCTGAGGGAAAAGAGCATAGGACAATACATCCTCATCCTGTTCTTTCCAGTCAGCAATTTCCGCTTCAATCTTAGCGAGCTCTGGCTCGATTAAGTCAGCTGGGCGACAGGTAATAGGCTTCTTGTCTCCGATTACTTTCTTTTGAACCTCTGCATTAAACGGTTTTACAGTCTGACCATATTCACCGGAAAGCAATGCTTTGGTTTCCTTTGTAACCATCTTGTAGCGTTCGCCAGCCAATACATTAAGCACCGCCTGGGTTCCTACAATCTGACTGGAAGGAGTTACGAGAGGTGGTTCACCAAAATCTTTACGAACTCTAGGAACCTCCTGTAATACCTCGTAATACTTATCCTCCTGCTTTTGCTCCTTTAACTGGGACACAAGGTTGGATAACATACCGCCTGGAACCTGATATAATAAGGTCTTAATATCAACACCCATTACCTTTGGATTCAGTAAGCCGGTCTCTAAAGCCTTGTCACGGAGAGGACGGAAATAATCAGCTATTTCAGCTAATATCTGTTGATCAAATCCGGTATCATATGGAGTACCTTTAAAGGTTTCTACCATAACTTCGGTAGCAGGCTGACTAGTTCCCATAGCAAATGGTGACATAGCGGTATCAATAATATCACAGCCCGCTTCTACAGCCTTCATATAGGTCATTCCAGCCACACCACTAGTATAGTGTGTATGAAGATCAATCGGGATTTTAACAGCGGATTTTAATGCACTAACTAATTTTGTAGCCTCATAAGGCACTAATAATCCAGCCATATCCTTGATACAAATGGAGGATGCACCAAGCTCTTCTATTTTTTTCGCCATGTTAACATAATAATCTGTTGTATATGCATCTCCTAAGGTATAGGAAATAGCAATCTGAGCATGACCATTTTCCTTGTTTGTTGCTTTTACAGCACATTCCAGATTACGAATATCATTTAAAGCATCGAATATACGAATGATGTCGATACCATTTGCAATTGATTTTTGAACAAAATAAGCAACTACATCATCAGCATAATGACGATATCCCAGAATGTTCTGTCCACGAAACAGCATTTGTAATTTTGTATTTTTAAATCCTTTTCTGATTTTTCTTAAACGTTCCCAAGGATCTTCCTTTAAGAAACGCAGGGAAGCATCAAAGGTAGCTCCACCCCAACATTCCACTGCATGGTAGCCAACCTTGTCCATGGTTTCAAGAATCGGAAGCATCTCTTCGGTAGACATTCTTGTAGCAATCAGGGATTGGTGAGCATCACGTAATATGGTTTCGGTTATTTTAACCGGTCTTTTTTCTTGTTCTGCCATTACTTTACCTCCTGTTAAATGTTAACTCAATCGCTTTTCCTTTCAGATTAGTTTAACGTAGCTAATAAGTTACCTGCTTCTACAGACTGACCAGCAGCTACATCGATGCTAGCCACAGTTCCATCCTGAGGAGCGACAATTTCATTTTCCATCTTCATTGCTTCAAGAATTAAGATAACATCACCTTTTTTCACTGCCTGACCAACAGATGCTTTGATATTAAGAATTTTACCAGGCATTGGAGAGTTTACTTTAACACTTCCTGCACTTCCGGATGCAGCCGGCTTCGCAGGTGCTGCTGCAGGAGCACTAGGGGCTTCCTGTGGTGCTGCAGCTGGCTTCGGAGCTGCTACGGGAGCAGGACTTACCGGTGCTGCTGCTTGAGGTGATCTTACGCCTTCTTCTACAGAAACATCATATGTGGTTCCATTCACTGTAATTGTATAGTATTTCATAATATACCTCCATCTGGTGCAAAAGAGCTCCAAATCGCTAATTGCACATACTCAATTTTAATAACATATCATTTTCGGTTCTTCTTATGCAAACATATAATTATTTACATTACTAAATATGATAAGACAATTATCTGCGGTTGGATTTACGAATTGAACGTACTACAAATCCATCAGCAGGAACAGCATCTCCATATGATGCATAGATAGCTGCAGTTATTACGGCTACCAATTCATAATTATCACTCAGTTCCAATTCTTCGTTTTCTGCAATTTGTGAAATTACATGATCAACGGAACGTCCTTGTGAAGGATTGCTATCATTAAGGAAAGGCTTGATTTTTGTTAAGTATAGAACTAGCAAAATAAAAACTAATATAGCTAAAACAACAACAGCGCCAAACAAAGTGTCTATATTGATATATTCACTTAAATTGCTACTGGAGAGTATAACGGTTTGGCTTTTAACATACTGCAATATACCCATCATCTCACCTCATTCTATATGGTACCATGCTTCTTAGCAGGCCGGTTATCCCTCTTGGTAAAAAGCATCTCAAAGGAATAAATTAAATGTTTACGAACCGTATCTGGTTCAATAATACTATCAACATAACCACGTTTTGCTGCTGCTTCCGCACTGGATTGTAATTGTGCATATTCTGCAGCCTTTTCCTTTATTACGTTCGAAGCTTCGCCATCATACATAATTTGTGCTGCCAGATCCGCATCCATCATTCCGATGCTTGATGATGGTAAAGCGAATACCATATCTGCACCAATATGTTTGGAGTTCATTGTGATATATGCACTGCCGTAAGCTTTACCGATAATTACGTTCACCTTTGGAATTGTTGCATTAGCAAAAGCATATGTCAATTTTGAAGAAGCAACTGCGATGGTTTTTTCTTCTTCTACAGTTGTCTTATAACCATTTACGTTTGTTAGGGTAAGGACGGGAATATTAAATGCATCACAGAAGTTAACAAAACGGGAAGCTTTATTACATCCATCCGTTGTTAAGGTACCATCAAACCTTTCTATGACCTTACCACTTTCATCCGTTACTTCTGTTCTATTTGCTATCGCACCAACAGTCATACCATCTAAACGGATAAATCCAGTTACCATTTCTTTCGCATATTCTGATTTTACTTCAAAGAAATAATGATTATCAGAAATATCAATTAATGCCTTTTTCGTATCATTAAGTTCAGATGCAATGTTCGTTAATACACGATTTAAATCATCGGTACATTCATCATAGGAAGCATCATCCTCATTACTGGATGGTAAGATACAAATGAGATCACGAATCTTATTTAAGACATCTTGTTCCGTATCACCAACATAATCTACCATGCCGATTTTCGCTTGGAAATCAGCTTTCGAGGTATCCAGTTTATCTTTATTATTTCCAAGTAGGGAATTCGGGGAATTCACGAACAGATGTGAACTTTTCTTCTCCATAAAAGAAAAATCACTTAAAGAAGACATCACAGCTAAACCACCGCCGGCGTTTCCAAATATAGCGGTAATTTGCGGAATAATACCGGAAGCAAGTGTTTGCTTCAGATATATTTCACCAAAGCTGTTTAGTGCATCGGTTGCCTCCTGAAGTCTTAATCCGGTTGAATCAATCAGACCAATAACAGGAGCCCCAACTTTAAGTGCTAAATCATAGATTTGAATTATCTTTTTTGCATGCATTTCGCCGATGGAGCCGCCAAGAGATGAAGAATCCTGACTGTATACATATACAGGATTGCCATCTATCAAACCATAACCGGTTATTACTCCGTCAGCAGGGGATTCCTTCTGATGTAAATTAAAGTCAGTGTTTCTTTTGGTAACTAAAGCGCCGACTTCAACAAAACTATTGTCGTCAAGCAAAGAAGCTATTCTTTCTCTTGCTGACAATTGTGCTGCACTGCTCATTTTCAGCCCTCCATTTTTTCTATTGTTTAATTAAAATCAATTATCTGCCGATTTTAATTTTATAATATTTAAACAGAAAAGGCAAGGATAAATTATGAATGATTGGTTCTTTATGCTACTTCTTGTAACCGTTTACTCTTAGTTAAGTATTATTACAAGTGAAAATGGGTAATAATGTATTTATTTAGGTAAGAACCCTTTTAATTTTATCTATGCTGAAGCCTTTTCGGAATAAGGATGCGATAAGTTTTTGCTTTTCTTCGTAGGAAAGTTCTTCCGGAGCTTTTGTTTTCTTCTTAATTGCTTTGCTTATAGCAATAAGTTCAGCATCCTCATTTGTCTCATTGTCATATTCCCTTGTTAGCAGCTCTTCTATGATATCATCACGAATGCCTTTCTGTTGCAGCTCCCTCTGAATATAATATTTACTTTTCGTATGCATCCTTGAGCGAATGTATGCAGATGCCATTCTTTCGTCATCTACATATCCATATTCATATAAATAGGTCATGGTCCGATCAATCATGCTATCATTAAAACCATACTCTCTTAATTTATTACGTAGCTCTGTATCGGAACGATCAGAAAAATACAGTAAGGATAATGCTTTTGATTTTGCTTTTGCATACATTAATTCTTCAAGTTCTTTATATAGTTCCTTTGTCATAATCATATTTTCATTAATATGGTACTTATTAATTTCCTTTTGATCGAGTAGGAAGGTATATTCCTCATCAAGATAGACCTGTATTTTGTTCTTTTTTAACTCCTTTAGAGAAGTAACTAACATATTCTATCTTCTCCCTTCTGAATTTAAAGGGCTGTTACAAACGCGCATTTGCAACAGCCACTAAATAATTAGCAATAGGTTACCGCTTATCAAAATCCTATTCTACTACTTCATTATAGTTTTTATCGGAAGGAATGGAGAATTTCTCTCTTACTTTACTTTCGATTTCCTCCATAATTTCAGGGTTTTCAGCTAAAAATTGCTTAGCATTCTCACGACCCTGTCCAATCTTTGCGTCATTATATGCATACCAAGCACCACTCTTAACTACAATACCGGAATCGGCTGCTAAATCCAGAATATCTCCTTCTTTGGATATTCCCTTACCAAACATGATATCAAATTCTGCTTCCTTGAAGGGAGGTGCAATCTTATTCTTTACTACCTTGATTCGAGTTCTGCTTCCTACTACTTCACCACCCTGTTTCAGTGATTCAATTCTTCTGACATCCATTCGTATAGAAGAATAGAACTTCAAAGCACGACCACCGGTAGTTGTCTCAGGATTACCAAACATAATACCGACTTTTTCACGAAGCTGATTAATAAACACTACAATACAATTGGATTTGCTGATAACGGCAGTTAATTTTCTTAATGCCTGTGACATTAATCTGGCTTGAAGACCAACATGGGAATCTCCCATCTCACCATCAATTTCAGCCTTAGGTACTAATGCAGCAACAGAGTCTACAATAATGATATCTACCGCTCCGGAACGAACCATCGTCTCAGTTATCTCTAACGCTTGTTCTCCATTGTCCGGCTGAGAGATATATAAATTGTCAATATCTACACCAATATTCTTTGCATATACAGGATCCAAAGCATGCTCCGCATCGATAAAGCCTGCAATACCGCCTCTCTTCTGAACCTCGGCCACCATATGTAGTGCAACGGTTGTCTTACCACTTGCCTCTGGACCATAAATCTCAAGGATTCTTCCCTTAGGTACTCCACCCAAACCAAGTGCAATATCCAGGCTGATTGATCCGGTAGGAACAGTTTCTATGTTCATATTTGCATTGGTATCGCCCAACTTCATTATGGAACCTTTTCCATATTGTTTTTCTATCTGCGCAAGTGCAGACTCTAATGCTCTGATCTTATCATCCTTTGCCATAAATAATCTCCTTCTGAATGGAGGAAATTCCTCCGGAATACGAACTAATGTTCTTATTTTCCTTTATCATAACTTATTTGAGAAGGAATGTCAATACATAAAACAATAGCCAAGGCAAACTGATGCCAAGTAACTAATCATTTTACCTCGAACCATTTCCTTCTGCAGTCACCTTATTATATCCTATACATGGACAGATGACGACTTGATTTCATATATAATGGGTACTCATTTGAACAATAGAAATAACAGAATATAAAGATGTTTCTATTATATCAATACCCTGTCCCTTTGTAAATGACTGCCATTCAAAAATAATAAATAAAGATTTTAAAATTATTTATGTAATTAATACAACTGATTCGGTTGGCAGAGCTTTGGATTATAACCATGATCAATGAGAGCCTGGACAATTTCCTGCTTATGTTCATGACCAAAGGTTTCCATCGTTATGGTTAACTCAACAGCAGCATTACGATTAATGCTTACAAACTGATTATGATCCAGTCGAATGACATTTCCCTTAGCCTGGGCAATGATGGTAGCAACATTGACCAACTCTCCCGGTCTGTCAGGAAGTTGAACTGATACCGTAAATACACGTCCTCTTTGGATTAATCCATGCTGTACAATCGATGAAACAGTGATAATATCCATATTACCACCACTGAGGATGGATACTACTTTTTTATCTTTGCAATTCAGATGCTTTAATGCAGCAACGCTTAACAATCCGGAATTCTCAACAACCATTTTATGATTTTCAAGAATATCAAGGAAGTTTACAATTAATTCTTTATCTTCTACGGTAATAATATCATCAACATTTTCTTGAATATAAGGGAAAACCACATCTCCAGGGGTCTTAACGGCGGTACCGTCTGCGATGGTATCCACATTTGGCAGGGTTACTACATGTCCTGCTTTTAAGGATTCCTTCATACAGGCAGCTCCAGCCGGTTCTACACCAATCACCTTAATATTAGGATTTAGCATCTTTGCCAAGGTGGCAACACCAGCGAGTAAACCGCCTCCACCAACAGGAGCCAGTATAATGTCAACCGTGGGTAAATCCTTAAAAATCTCCATTGCAATGGTGCCCTGTCCAGTAGCGATTATTTCATCATTAAATGGATGAATAAAGGTATATCCATTCTCCTCTGCCAGTTTATATGCATATTGACATGCTTCATCATACACATTTCCGTAAAGAATTACCTCTGCACCGTAACTTTTCGTCCGATTCACCTTGATTAAGGGTGTTGTGGAAGGCATAACAATGATTGCTCTTGCATTATAAAGTTTGGCTGCATAAGCAACACCTT
The DNA here is from genome assembly GCF_014174405.1 of Variimorphobacter saccharofermentans. GTDB lineage: Bacteria > Bacillota > Clostridia > Lachnospirales > Lachnospiraceae > Mobilitalea > Mobilitalea saccharofermentans. The sequence goes on from NZ_JACEGA010000001.1 coordinate 2,072,778, forward strand.
GAGCATGATTCCCGGCAGATGCGGTAATAAGGCCACGCTTTCTTTCCTCTTTAGTAAGAGTACTGATTTTATAATACGCGCCTCGAACCTTATATGCTCCTGTAAACTGCATATTTTCCGGCTTCAGATAGACTTTATTACCGGTTATTTCGGAAAAATAATCGCTATATACCAATTCTGTACGTAAAATAACTTTTTTGACCGCTTCCGTTGCTTCTTCAAATTTATCCAGTGTCATCACACTAATCCTCCATTCTTACAATTCCTGTAGACTTAGGTCTTCACATTTATTCATAATGCGAAAATCATGCGTTTACACTATCATCCATGATTATGGACTCTCACATATTTTTATTGTTTATTCATTTCTTTGAAATAAAGCATTGATAAAATCATTTGCATTAAACTTCTGAAGATCATCAATTTTCTCGCCAATACCTATATATTTCACTGGTATGCCAAGTTCGGACTGGATAGCAATTGCAATTCCACCCTTTGCTGTTCCATCCAGCTTTGTTAATACAATACCGGTAATATCGGCAACCTCATTGAATTCCTTGGCCTGTGCCAGTGCGTTTTGTCCAGTGGTTCCGTCAAGTACCACAAGGGTTTCACGATAAGCTTCCGGATATTCTCTTTCAATCACTCGATTAATCTTTTTTAACTCCTCCATAAGATTTTTCTTATTATGAAGTCTTCCGGCAGTATCACATAATAAAATATCAACGTTTCTTGATTTTGCTGCTGTAACGGCATCATAGATTACTGCTGCAGGATCGGAACCTTCCTTCTGTGCAATAATATCAACATTTGCTCGATGTGCCCATTCTGTCAACTGCTCGATAGCAGCCGCCCGGAAGGTATCTGCCGCCGCTACCATAACCTTTTTCCCCTGCTCCTTCATCTGACCGGCCAATTTCCCTACAGAAGTAGTTTTACCTACCCCATTCACTCCAATTAGAAGAACCACTGATTTTCTGGTTTCAAAATCGTAGGCATTTTCAGAAAGCTGCATTTGCTCCATCATACTGTTTATTAAAAGCTGCCTGCACTCAGATGGATCCTTTATTTTATTCTCCTTCACCTTCTCTCTGAGATTCTCAATAATTGCAGTCGTTGTATTAATGCCTAGATCAGCCATAATAAGTGTTTCTTCCAATTCCTCATAGAAATCATCATCTATGCTGGAAAAACCACTGAAGATAGCGTCAATACCATGTGCAATACTATTTCTTGTTTTAGATAATCCCTGTACTAACTTACTAAAAAATCCTGTTTTATTCTCTCCCATATATAACCATGCCTTTCATTATTACCTGTTTCATTATGTTTATGTTATGCATCTAAGTATTATTTATCCAATTCGTTTTCAATCAGATTAACCGATACCAGAGTGGATACCCCTTTTTCCTGCATTGTAATACCATATAGAATATCTGCGGCCGCCATGGTACCCCTTCGATGAGTAATTATTAAAAACTGCGTATCCTTAGATAATTTATGAAGATATTTTGCATATCTGTTAACATTGGAATCATCCAAAGCAGCCTCAATCTCATCCAGGAGACAGAAGGGTGAAGGCTTCAAGTTCTGAATAGCAAACAACAAGGAAATAGCAGTAAGAGCCTTTTCACCACCGGAAAGCTGCATCATATTCTGAAGCTTTTTCCCCGGGGGTTGAGCATTGATCTTAATTCCTGCCTCCAGAATGTCCTCCTCCTCGGTTAATTCAAGATCTGCCTTACCTCCGCCAAATAATTCTTTGAACACAAGATCAAATTGCTCATTAATGGCTTTGAATTTCTCTTGGAACTGAAGCCGCATCTCCGTATCTAATTCATGAATTATTTGAAGCAGAGTTTCTTCGGCATTCTTTAAATCCTCTTTTTGAGTATTTAAGAAATCATACCGCTCGGAAAGGTTTTTATAATCCTCAATCGCATTAACATTGACATCACCAAGCTCTTTTATCTTCCCTTTTATTTCAGCGATCTGTTTCTTGACCTGTGCAAGGCTGATCTCTGGATCAATTGGATATTCTAGTGCCGTGGTATAAGTTAATTCATATTCCTCCCACATATAACTCATCTGTATATCAGATTGTTCGATTAGTTTCTCTCTTTGACCAGTCAAACGATAACATTCCTTGTCGAGCTCATTCATTCTGGTAGAAAGCTCTTCCCGTTTTGTAAAGAAGTTCTTGTGAATACTAGTAATACGTTCTCGCTCCAAAGTTTTTTCTTTAATTTGAGCTTCCAGTTCAATAATTGCTTCCTGATATTCATTAATTTTAGAACTTATCTGTGAAATCATCTGGTTCTTTTCTTCCACAATCTGGTGTGCTTTCTGAATATCTGATTTTAATGTTGCTTCTTCCTCATATAATCTCTCAATTTCGCGTTTTACACGCTTCACATTTTCCAAAATGAACTGGCTGTTCTGTTCAAAGGAGGATAACTGTAGCTTTAGGTCCGCTGCTTTTTCATTGGCTGCTTGCTCCTTTTTGCGTTCCTCCTCTAGAAGCTTAGTCAGCATTTCAATTTGAGATTCTTTTTCTTTGTTTAAGAGTGTATTTTGCGAAAGAGATTCGTTCAATTTCGCCAGGTTGTCCTTGAGATCTCTCGCCTGTAGCTCAATTTCCTGTAATTCTTTCGTATATTCCAGATATATTTCTTCTGCCTCAGCTTTTTTGGTATATTCACGGTCCAAATTCATTTTTGCCGTGTTTTGCTCCAGATATTTTTCCTGCAGAATTTGCTTAATTTCATCAAGCTTCTGACGTAAGGAGATTCTATTCTCCTTCACTTCCTCTTTGCTTCGTAGCAGTTCCTTAGTCTGTTTTTCTAAGGAAGCTACAAACGCCTCCATCTCTTCAATTTCACGACGTCTACCCAGTAGATTACTTGAGTTCTTATATGCACCACCGGAAATGGATCCTCCAGGAGTTAGTAATTCTCCTTCCAGAGTCACTATACGAAGACTGTAATGATATTTTTTCGCTATGGATGTAGCATGATCCATATCATCCACTACAATAATTCTACCAAGAAGATGGTCAATTAATGCATGAAATTTCGGTTCAGTATCTACAAGCTTACTTGCAATACCAAGTATGCCAGCTTCTTTTAATACCTTATCATTCTGCAAACCAGAACCGGATGAAATATTAGTCAATGGCAGAAAGGTCGCTCTGCCAAATTTGTTTTGCTTTAAATAATTAATCAGGTTCTTTGCTGTGGTTTCATCTTCCGTAACAATATTCTGAATGGTTCCGCCCAGAGCCGTCTCAATTGCTGTTTCATAGGCCTTATCAACCTTTATGATGTCAGCCACAACCCCAATAATACCAGGCATCTGAGTCTTTTTTTCCATAACCTTTTTAATACTGTTTCCATATCCCTCATATCGTTCTGTTAAGTTCATTAAGGATTCCAGACGGGATTTTTCTCCCAGATAACGGGATTGTAACTCATTATATTTCGTATTAATCTGATCAAGCTGAGTTTGTGTATCGGCAATTGCCTGCTCGATTGAACCGCTTTCCTGAGTATAACCCGTAATAAGCTCAGAAATCTGCTGAAGCTTTTCCTTATATACCTCTATGGTCTCAAGATAAAGACTCTCTTCACTTTTATTCTTTAAGATCCGTTGATTAAGTTCCGCTTTTCTTATGTTATTCTGTTCCAGCATCGTCTCGTAGCGCTGAATATTACTTTTAATCCCGGAATTAATATTTAAATGGTTAAAGATATTATTATTGCAGTCCTCAATTTCTCTTGTATACTGTCCAATATTTTCTTTGATTTGCTCTAATTCTTCAAGGGCAGCACTAAGGACATCATCCATTTCAGCTATTTTTGCATCAATGGCTGACTTTTCACTTAAATATTTGGCTTCCTCATCTTTCTTTGCGGAGATTTCACTATGATGTGCTTCAATGCGATTTTGTATGTATTCATCATTTTGCTGAACAGATAGAATTTGCTCATTAAGAACCTTAATTTCTCCTTCTGCCTTTTCCTTGGACAGCTTTAATTCATTATAACTATTCCTATCTGCTTCAATTGCTGTATCACAATCTTCTAATTGATGTTCCAGACGAAGATATTCTTCCTTTGTATTCTCATACTCTAGCTTTGTCTGTTCAAAATCCGAAGAAGCAATCTTCAGCTTTTCTTCCACCTGTTCCTTGGAAAGCCGTATTTTATCATATTCCTTTAGAAACTGATTTACTTCCAGGCTTTTTAATTCTTCTTTTAATTTCAAATAAACCTTAGCTGTCGCAGATTGTTTCTCCAGCGGTGCCAATTGATGTTCAATCTCTTTAATAATATCTGTTACTCGGGACAAATTAAGCTTTTCTTCTTCCAGATTCTTTTCAGCGGCATATTTTCGTCGTTTGAACTTTACAATTCCGGCAGCTTCATCAAATAATTCTCGTCGATCTTCTGGTTTTCCGCTTAGTATTTTATCAATCTGTCCTTGACCGATTATGGAATACCCTTCCTTACCAATACCAGTATCCATAAACAGTTCATTAACATCCTTTAATCGACATGATGTTCCATTAATCAAATATTCACTTTCACCGGACCGATATACTCTTCTGGCAATTGTAACCTCGTCAAACTCAATCGGTAATTTATGATCGGAATTATCCAAAGTAATGGCAACATATGCATAACCAAGGGGTTTTCTCGCCTGGGTTCCAGCAAAAATAACATCCTCCATTTTCGAACCTCTTAGCTGCTTAGCACTTTGTTCACCCAATACCCATCGTACAGCATCAGCAACATTACTTTTTCCACTTCCGTTTGGCCCTACAATACCGGTTATTCCATCATGGAATTCCAATATGATCTTATTTGCAAAAGATTTAAAGCCGTGTATTTCAATACTTTTTAAATACATTCATAGTCTCCCATCTATTTCCTACTGTATTCTACTGGTTTTACGCGATTTTAATTCTTCTGAAGTTTTTGAATCGCCTGATTTGCTGCTTCCTGTTCTGCAGCCTTCTTCGTACGACCGGATCCACGACCAATCTCTTCGTTACCGATGCACACTGCAATGGTAAAAATTTTATTATGATCCGGTCCAGTTTCCGAAATTAGATTGTATCGGAGCTTTTGCTTGTTATTCTCATTCTGAATAATTTCCTGTAAGATAGTCTTGCTATCGAAAAAGAGATCTTTATTCTTCACATCTTCTAATATAAACTGTGTAATAAACTCTTTTGCATTAGTAAAACCACCATCTAAATAGATTGCTCCAATTACTGCTTCAAAAGCATCGGAAAGGATAGAATCACGGTCTCGGCCACCAGAATTAGCTTCTCCTTTACCCAGTAATAAATACTCTCCCAAGTGAAAATCCCTAGCACAGGCTGATAAAGTCTGCTCACAGACAATGCTTGCACGTAGCTTCGTCAGGTCACCTTCTGACAAATCAGGATATTCCTTATATACATATTCGCTGGTTACAAGCTCCAATACTGCGTCTCCTAGAAATTCTAGGCGTTCATTATTCTTATCCTTGCTTAATCGCATCTCATTGGCATAAGAACTATGTGATAATGCATGAACTAATAAACTGGGATCAGCAAAATGATAGTTCATTTTTTGCTCTAATGCCATAAATTTTTCATTTGATTTTTTTCGCAATTTCATAATGCCTCCATTCTTGTCAAATAATTAAGAAATCCAAGGAATTCCTTAATTATATAAACAAGCCCATGAATAAGTCAAACTTATTCATGGGGCTTATTCTTACCATTAATAAACTTTGTTACCAGGTTTCATGAACAAGATATAAAAGCAAATTAATTCAATGCATTCTTAATTTGCTCAACTGCATCTCCTACAGTTACGATATTCTCTGCGTCTTCATTTGCAATCTCAATATCAAACTCTTCTTCAATACCCATAATAATCTGAAAAAGGTCAAGAGAATCTGCACCTAAATCATCTACAAATGTGGTATCCATAGTAATTTCGTCTTCTTCTACATTTAATACTTCACCTATTATTTTCTGTAATTTTTCAAATTCCATAATCATTCACCCTTCTTTTATGATTTACTCGTTATTTTTTAAGTGTTCCATTATTTTATCATTTATATGTTGCTTGGTAAAGGTAACACATTGTAGGATGGAATTACGTACTTCTGTACTTTTTGCGTTGCCATGTGTCTTTACAACGAGGCCATTTAATCCTAGTAAAGGAGCACCGCCATACTTTGAAGCATCAAAATCCTTCAATGTTTCCTTCAGTGCAGGTTTGCATAGTAATGCACCAAGCTTACTTTTTGTTGTACTCATAAGTCCTGATTTTATTTTATTAATTAATGCTGCTCCTAGGCCTTCATAAAGTTTAAGAATAACATTACCAACAAAAGCTTCGCAAACAATAACATCGGCTCCACCGTAAGGTATCTCTCTAGCTTCTATACTGCCAATAAAATTAATATCTGAACAAGCCTTTAATAACGGAAAGGTTTCCTTCACTAATTGATTGCCTTTTTCCTCTTCAGCTCCAATATTAACGATGGCAACTTTCGGGTTCGGTATACCTAGAACATTTTCCATGTAAATAGAACCCATTTTCGCAAACTGTACTAAATGAGATGCTCTTGCATCCACATTTGCGCCACAATCTACCAGTAAAGATACCCCATTCAAAGTAGGTATCAAAGGCGCTAATGGTGGACGTTCTACTCCTTTAATTCTTCCTACCAGTAGTTGACCGCCTGCGAGAACAGCTCCGGTACTGCCAGCAGATACAAAGGCATCTGCTTCTTTTTGCTTTACTAAATTCAAAGCAACAACTATGGAGGAGTTTTTCTTACGCCGGATTGCAAGTACGGGTGCCTCATTATTGGTAATCACTTCTGGCGCATGTACTACTATTATGCGCTCTTTATCATAAGTATACTTAACTAATTCCTTTTGAATAATGTCTTGATCTCCAGTAAGTATTACTTTGATATCTTTCTCATCCTGTACGGCAAGCACTGCACCCTTAATAATTTCTTCAGGTGCATTATCGCCACCCATTGCATCGACTGCAACCGTTATAGAATTATGCATATTCCCTCCATTCTTGTACAGTTATCTGTACATTATGAAAGCTTTATATTCGTGATAGTTCAGTCTTAGCATATTCAGAAACACGATTGATAGCTAAATCTACTAAACAATATACTCGATATTATACTAAAAATCAACCATATTTTAAAATTTAATATGGAGTAATATTACAGTATAGAAAAGGCCGGATAAATCAAGGGATAGAAGTATTAGAAGGAGTGAATACAAATATAAAACAGGGATTAGAATTGCCTTAATTCTAATCCCTGTGGTTACATTCGCATTTACACACGAAATTATACTTTTTTATAAAAGAAAGAACGAAAATTCGTAAATCCAATCTGCTGTGCCTGTATAATTTGCTCCGTACTGCCTACGAACAATAAAGCATCTTTCTTTAGAGCTTTATGAAAATTCATATAGATCTTATTTTTAGCATCATCTGTAAAATAGATCAAGACATTACGACAAACAATTAGATCACAATTAGATGGATAAGGATCCTTTAATAAATCATGCTGATTGAATTCTACGCAGGATTTAACCGTATCAGAAATCTGATATGTTCTGTCATTAATTTTCGTAAAATACTTACTTATAAATTCATCCGGTAACGACTTTAAGCTTTTTACATGATAAAGACCGACTTTTGCTTTCTCCATAACGGTCTTATCAATGTCTGTAGCATATATCTTAATTCTACTTAATGGTAAGTATTTCGATAAAAGCATTACTAGTGAATAAGGTTCATCTCCTGTGGAACATGCAGCACTCCATATTTTTAAATCCCTGCCAAAATGATCCATCAGATAAGGTAACACATCATTCTCTAACAATTTCCATTGTTCCGGATTTCGATAAAATTCCGATACGTTAATCGTAATATAATTAATAAATTCATCGTATGCAACCTTATCCGACTTTAATTTCAAGATATACTCTGAATAAGAAGGAATGCCATGTTTCGTAATTAAAGCCTCAATACGACGTTTCATCTGGCGTTCCTTATAAGAATTCAAGTCTATCTTTGTCATGTCATATATGGATTGAATAAACGCCTCATAACTACCCAGCAAGACAAATCTCCTTTATCATAAGTTTTTAATTGATTTATTCTGCAGTTTCCTCATTTACTTCAGCTGAAGCAGATTCCTCTTCTTTCTCTGGTGCTTCTAAAGCTTTGATGCTTAAGCTGATCTTCTTCTCTTCCTTATTGAATTCAACTACCTTTGCAGTAATCTCCTGACCAATCTTTAATGAATCGGAAGGCTTCTCAACATGTTCTTTGGAGATTTGAGAAACATGAAGAAGTGCATCAATACCAGGCTCAAGCTCAACGAATGCGCCGAAATCAGTCATTCTTGCTACAGTACCAATGACTACATTACCAACAGCATATTTAGATTCTGCGTTTATCCAAGGATTTTCATCCTCGAATTTTAAGCTCAGAGCAATCTTTTCTCCCTGAATATCTTTAATGAAGGCTTTCACGGTTTCACCAACCTTAAATACCTTCTTCGGATTTTCTACTCTACCCCAGGACATCTCAGAAATATGAAGAAGTCCATCTGCACCACCAAGATCAATAAATGCACCAAAATCAGTGATATTCTTAACAGTACCTTCTACCGTCATTCCAACTTTAATTTTCTCAAATAATTCCTTCTTAAGTACTTCTTTTTTCGCAACGATTAATTGCTTACGGTCACCAATGATACGTCTCTTCTTTGGATTGAATTCGGTAATAACAAATTCAATCTTCTCGCCATTATATTTAGAAAGATCTTTCTCATAGGTGTCGGAGATAAGACTTGCAGGAATAAAGACTCTCGCTTCGTCAATAATCACACTTAAGCCGCCATTGAGTACAGCAGCTACTGTAGCTGACAATACTTCATGCTTTTCAAAGGCTTCTTCCAATCTTTTATTTCCTTTTTCTGCAGCCAGTCTTTTATAGGTTAAAGCCACCTGACCTTCACCATCATTTACTTTTAACACCTTGGCCTGCATTACGTCACCAACATTGACAACAGTACGCAAATCAAGATTGGGTGTATTGGTATATTCATTTCTTGTAATGATACCTTCCGACTTGTAGCCTATATTTAAGATGATTTCATCATCCTTAACACCCAAGACAATTCCTTCTACAACATCGCCGTTGTTTATTTTTACTACCTTTTCTTCTTCCAATAATTGTTCAAAACTTTTTTCCGACATTACGGTATGAACCTCCTTGATAATATTGTTTGGGGTCGATGCCCCTGCTGTAATACCTACGTTTCGATAAGATTTAAACTCATTTAAATCCAGGTCTTTAAGTTGCTGTATATAGTAAGTATTTTCACATTCTTTTTTGCAAATATCATAAAGCTTTCTCGTATTCGAGCTCTGCTTTCCACCAATAACAATCATCGCATCTGATTGTTTTGCCAGTTGATAAGCCTCTGTCTGCCTCTCTTCTGTGGCATTGCAAATTGTATTTAAAACAAATATATCATAACCCTTTTTTGATATAATTTCAACTAAATCTTGAAATTTCTTGTAATTAAATGTCGTCTGGGAAACAATACATATTTTTTCATCTTGAGGAAGGTTGAGTGCCTTTGCTTCCTCTTCATTTTCAATTACAGTATAGGAAGTACCATCCTGTGAAATGGTTTGACACCAGCCAATTATTCCTTGAACTTCTGGGTGTGATTGATTTCCAATAATAATGATATGTTGACCACTACCACTTTTTTCGCTGACTGCCCTGTGTATTTTCTTTACATACGGACAAGTTGCATCAATGATTTTATGTCCATAAGAAGAAAGCTTTTCCTGTAATTCTTTCGATACACCATGGGAACGTATAATTATTGTTCCCGCTGGTAATGTTTTTAATTCTTCCGGATCTTCAATCACTTTAACACCTTTGTTTGCCAGATCGGAAACTACTTCTTCATTATGAATAATTGGTCCATAAGTGTATACTTTTGATCCATTCTGAACTTCATTATATACTAAATCGACTGCCCTTTTTACACCAAAACAAAAACCAGCTGTTTTTGCAACATTTATATTCAATAATATCAGCATCCTTAATTACTAATTTTCTTATTATATAAATCAATGACTGTATTAACCACCTCGTCAATAGACATGTGGGAGGTATCTAAAAGTACTGCATCCTCTGCCTGCTTAAGTGGTGCAAATTCTCTTGTCATATCCCTGTGGTCACGCTCTATAATATCCTTTTCAATTTCATTTATATCAGACTCAATACCTTTTTCCTTGAGTTCGGCCCATCTTCTACGAGCACGTTCTTTGGAACTTGCCGTCATATATATTTTTAAATCTGCATTTGGCAGAACAAAAGTCCCAATTTCTCTTCCATCCATAACAACATTTGCCGATTTCGCTAACTTTTGCTGTAGTTCAACAAGCTTAAGTCTAACTGTCTTGTGTACGGAGGAGGCACTGGCCATATTTCCAACTTCTTCTGTCCGTATTAAACCATTTACGTTTTCTCCGTTTAACAATACCAGCTGCTCACCATCTTTATATTCAATGATTACATCTACATTCTGACACGCTTTCTCAATGCTTTCCCGATCATTAGCCTGAATATGGTTCCTTAGAAAATATAAAGCCAAAGCTCGATACATAGCTCCGGTATCAACATAAATAAAACCTAATTTTTTAGCGATTTTTTTTGCTATGGTACTTTTTCCGGCTCCAGCTGGTCCATCAATTGCAATATTAAAATAGTTCATTGTTATCCTCCATTTATTGTGGTTATTTTGTATTATTCCAGTGTGATATGTGGAATGCTACTTCCTGCTACATATGCTGTTGACCATGCGATCTGTAGATTATAACCCCCTGTTAGCGCATCCAAGTCCATGACCTCACCGGCAAAGAAAACATTCTTAACCAGCTTACTTTCCATTGTGGAAGGATTTATTTCTTTCACATTAATGCCGCCCTTTGTAATAACTGCCTGATTATAATCGCTTAATTTTGCTATTTGGAAAGTAACATTCTTAAGAAGCTTTACAAGGCGAAGACGTTCTTCTTTTGTAATGGAATTTACTTTCTTTTCCGAATCAATTAGGCTTAGACGAATAATAACATCTATTAGCTTGTTTGGCAATAGGTGGTCCAGGGAATTCTTAAATTGTTTATTCTTAAATTCTTCAAAATCACGCAAGATTCTTATATCCAGCTGTTCCTCCGTAAGAGCCGGTTTTAAGTCTATACTAAGCTGAAGAGATTCCTGCTTTCTCAAATAAGGAATAATATAGCTGCTTGCACTTAAAATTAACGGACCACTGACTCCAAAATGAGTGAACAGCAATTCCCCAAAGTCGCGATAGATTTCTTTCTGATTGGATATTGTGGTTATTCTAATCTCAACATTCTTTAAGGATAACCCCATTAAATCCTTCACATAACTTTCTTTTACGTGGATTGGTACAAGCGAAGGTGACAGTTCTGTAATTGTATGACCCATTGCTTTAGCAAACTCATATCCGTCACCGGTGGAACCTGTCAATGGATATGAAATACCTCCTGTTGCAATAATTACAGCATCTCCATACAATTCCTTACCGCCATCCTTGAGGATAAGGCCATGAAAACTTTCGTCCCTTATTAAAATACGGGCCACCTCACTTTGATAACGTATCTCAACTGATCTGCGCTCTAGCTCGCGGCGTAAGGCTGTGATTACATCCGATGATTTATCAGAGGAAGGAAATACACGGTTTCCACGTTCTGTCTTCAACGGAAGTCCTATACCCTCAAAAAAATCCATAACATCGAAATTATTAAAGGTATGAAATGCCTTATATAGGAATTTGGGATTCGAAACTACCTGCTCAAAGAAAGAATCACGATCACAGGCATTTGTTAGATTGCATCTGCCCTTACCGGTAATATATAGTTTTTTACCGAGCTTTTCATTTTTCTCCAGTAAGGTTACCTTATGTCCGTTTTCGGCGGCTATTATTGCTGCCATCATCCCGGCAGCTCCTCCGCCGACAATTAATACGTTACTCATAGAAATCTCCGATGCTTCGTTAGTTTACTTACTATAAATAAAATCTGTCAAGAATATTCTAACCTTAAATTAAGAATACATGAACATTTTTATCGTGATTGCTTCTATATTTATAATGTTTCATAATATAAAAACTTATAACATGATAACATAAAATCAGGTAATTGTCGAAGTCTTTGAATCGTATCGCAATTACCTGAATTTATCATATGATTTATTTGTTATGAAGTTAATCTCCTAGATATACTTCATTTATTCCTAATTGGATATGACCACTAACGTATTCTTTTCCTTCTACCCGATAAATCACTTTATGATAATCCGTATTATCAATTAAGCTCTGTGCAATCGCATCCAGTATTGCTACCTCGTATCCTGCGCCAACATTATCAAGTGGTGCCTTATCTGATTTAAAGCTTACAATAATAGCATCACTCTCAGTAGTAATACTATCAATACCAACAACGATGGACTGGTCTTCCATGGCTTCAACAACAGTATTTACAATTAATTCCGGAGTGATAGCACTTCCTTCCGGAACTAATGCTGTAATTGGCTGAATGTCACCGCTATCAATATTCACAGTAAATACCGATAATTCTTTATTCGCAGTAGGTTGAATTACAGATGGAGTTGGAGTTGCAACTTTCGTTGGTTCCATGTTTTCCTCATCCATAGCTGTTTCAGCGGATTTTGGAACCGAAGCCACATCCTCTTCATCCTCATGTTCTTCTTCCGGTGTAGGTGTAATGCTTACTTTTGTGGTGTCATTATCTTTCGATGCATCAAAGGTTTCAAATTGAAATATATTGCAAGCCGAAAAAAGGAATATAGGAATTATTAATATGAAACATATTAAGAACAATCTTTTTCTAGATACTCCCATAATAACCTCCTTAGTTGTATAATCAGTATTTTCATTGACTTTACAATAGGCCACAACTGTGTCATTTCTATGTTATTATGAAAAATATTATACAAAATAGTTATTTTAGGGATCTTCTTAACAAATCCAGGGCATATATTACACTTTGATCTCGTACTTTTTGTCGATTTCCTTTAAAATGACACTCCTTTACAGTCACATGTCCTTTTACATTACATGCAATATAAACCAAACCAACTGGCTTATCTTTCGTTCCTCCATCTGGTCCAGCAATACCAGTAATCGCAAGCGCAGCATCCGCTTCTGCCGCCTCTGCAGCTCCGAGAGCCATCTCCTGTGCAGTTTGTGAGCTTACTGCACCGTACTGATCCAGAGTCTCCTTTTTTACTCCAAGGTATTTCATCTTAGCTTCATTGGAATACGTTATAAAGCCCTCCTTTAGAATATCAGATACTCCTGGAATATTGACGATTCTGCCTGTTAGCATCCCTCCTGTACAGGATTCGGCTGTAGTTAATGTATACTTCTTGTCTATCAAGAGATGTGCCACAACCTCTTCCAGCGTTTCTTCCTCAATACTTGTATAGATATTCTCTCCAAAACGCTGATACAATTCATTCACCACCGGTGATAGAAGTTGATGTGCTTCTGCCTCGCAGTCTGCGGCCGCTGTGATACGAAAATGTACTTCACCATTCTTTGCATAAGGAGCTATTGTGGGATTAGATTGCTTTTCAATCAGATCCAATATATCTGTTTCAGCCCTGCTTTCACCAATTCCACAGATTTTAATCATCTTAGATACAAAGGTTTTATTTTGCTTTTTCTTTAAATAAGGAAAAATATGCTGTTCAAACATCGGCTTCATTTCAGCAGGTGGTCCCGGTAAAATAATAATCGACTTATTGTTTATTTCAACTATAGAACCCGGAGCGGTCCCATTATCATTCTTAATCACAATCGAATCTTCAATTTTGAGGGCCTGCTTCCAATTGTTTTCAGTAACAATTGTGTTTTTTTCTCCTTGAAAACGGAACTTAAAATAGTCATCAATCAATCTTTTTGATTCTTCATCCATGACTAGATTTCGTTTTAATACCTTCGCAACAGATTCCTTTGTGATATCATCCTGGGTAGGGCCAAGCCCTCCTGTGAGAATGATAATATCTGATCGATGGAGAGCAGTTTCAATTACCTCACATAATCTTCCTTCATTATCTCCAACTGTAATTTGAAAGTATAAGGAAAAACCTAATTCCGCACACTTCCTTGATAAATACTGGGCATTTGTATTAACGATATTTCCCATCAATAATTCAGTACCCACACTAATTAATTCAACCGTCATAGAACAGCTTCCTTTCATTATGTCATCAAATGTTACTTCAGATGATTTACATTCATCAGGATGAATTAGATAACAGACTGCTTTAATTACTTTGTTTCTTTTAATATGCTTCTGTTTTTATATAGATAATCAACCAAAGAAATCACTGTGAGTGTAACCGATAGGTAAATTGCTACCTGCTCCAGTATATTGATAATTGGATAATCGAGGTTAATGATTAACATTACGCTCATAACCATCTGCACATTGGTTTTTACTTTTCCCCACCAACCTGCAGCAAGTACCACACCATTATCCGATGCAATCAAGCGAAATCCATTTATAATAAAATCCCTCGCTATAATGATAATTACAACCCAGGTAGGAATTGTCCTGAATTCTACGAAGCAGATTAAAGCACAGGATACCAGCAGCTTATCTGCAAGAGGATCCATAAATTTACCAAAATTAGTAACAAGCTTATACTTTCGCGCTATATAACCATCCAACATATCGGATAAAGCAGCAATGATGAAGATTGCTGCAGCAATATAATTTCCGAATGGAATACCGGGTACTAACATAAAGATCAAAAATACCGGTATCATTAACACTCTGAAGATCGTTATTTTGTTTGGTAAATTCATATCTATTTTCCCCCTTCTGAAAGCTTGCCGACCAAATCATAGCCATTTGCGCCAGTTACTACTGCTTTCACAATATCACCTGAAATTAATTCTCGTTCAGAAGATACAAAGAAGAAACCATCCACTTGAGGAGCATCCATATAGGTGCGTCCGATATATACATTTTCTTCATCTGTAAGCCTTCCTTCTATTAAAACATCAAAAATTTGATTCTTTAATTGCGAAGTATGGGTAAATACAATGCCCTGTTGTAACTTCATAATCTCTTTCTGACGCTGTTTTTTTACCTTTGCAGTAATTTGTGGCTTAAGCTTTGCTGCAGGAGTATTGTCTTCTTTAGAATATGTGAATACTCCAAGACGTTCAAATTTCATATCTTTAACAAACTCCATTAATTCCTGATGTTCTTCCTCTGTTTCTGTCGGGAAGCCAGTGATTAATGTGGTTCTTAACACAATATCGGGAAGCTTCTCTCTCAATGTATTAATGATGTGAATCAGATCCGCTTTGGAGGTTTTTCTTCCCATTAGCTTTAAGATCCGATCCGATGCATGTTGTATTGGTATATCAAGATATCTACAAACCTTTGGCTCAGATATCATCGCTTCGATTAATTCATCTGTTATCTCTTCTGGATAGCAGTACAGGATACGTATCCATTCTATCCCTTCAATGGAAGCTAGTTCATGCAAAAGCCTGGGCAACGTATTTTCTCCATATAAATCTTTACCGTAAATAGTAGTTTCCTGAGCGACAAGAATAAGTTCCTTTACCCCTTGTTCTGCCAGATATTTTGCTTCCTGCAACAGATCCTCCATCGGAACACTTCGGTAATTTCCACGAACCTGAGGAATAATACAATACGTGCAATGCTTATCACAACCCTCAGCTATCTTAAGATAGGTAGAGAAGGTACCCGATGTAAGAATTCTCTTGCTACTTGATTTTGGTAGAACGTCCAAATCCTCAAAACGGGTAGGATGTTTTCCGTCAATAATCTCTTCAATAACCTTGTGTATTTCTGTAAAGCTGGAAGTACCAAGAAGGGCGTCCACCTCCGGAATTTCACGTAATATTTCATCCTTGTAACGTTCTGCTAAGCATCCTGTTACAATCAATGCTTTCAATGAACCGCTTTTTTTGTATTCCGCCATCTCAATTATGGTATTTATACTTTCCTGTTTTGCATCATGAATAAAGCAACAGGTATTTACTATAATAATATCTGCATCTTCTTCCTGATTGGTGATTCGATAGCCACTCTCATGCAGAATACCTAACATATTTTCGCTGTCAACAAGGTTTTTATCACAACCAAGGGATATAAAATATATGTTCATATTAAGTCCTTTCATTATTAATTGCTGGTAGCTTTGTTGCTTCAACATTGTAACAGCTTTTTATAAAAAAAGAAATAGTTATTTTACTCGTTATACTACAGTTATAGAACAAGCTTCAGAAACTTTCCTAAAATGACATATCTTGTTGTGACATATACTTCGAATATGTTTTCATCATATCTTTCACATAATGTAAGCGTCTGCCTTTCATAACAAACGGCTTATAATCCCCAACAAAAGATGAATTCATAAATCGTTTGATACATCTAAGGTCCCGGTTGTTGTATAAACTTCTAAGGCCCAGCTCCAGATTCTTTCGTATTCTAATCATAGCCTTAGATTGATCTACAGAGGTAATCAAAATACCATTTTCATAAATAAGTTCATACACCTTTTGATAAGAAAAACAAGGGTACCGTTGTCCCTTCATATTATAGTCCTTCACTGGGTTTGTGCCTATTAGGATAGCTCCGTTATAAGAAACCTTAAAATCATTATATTGATACTCTGTTTCCTCCCCTACATTGTTAACAGTAGCTGCAGATATGAGCTCACCCGATACACACTGCGAGTATGACTTTGGCATAACAATTCTGTTTAAATAAAGATGATAATCTTTCATCGAAAATTCACAGGTAAACGGATAATTGAGTGAATTAAGGTTCAATGGCAATTACCCCAATGCCGATGGATGAATAATAAACTCCTGCTCCGCTTCCAACACACGAAAGGAACCGTCTATTATGGAAGGATTCATATTATAATTAAAAATCATTTGTTGTATGTTATTCAAATAATATCACCGTCCGATCCTCTTTCATTAATATAGTTTAGATTGATCAGGTGTCAAAAATCAGCAACTTAATATCCATTTCACTGCATAAACCAGACTATTGATACCCTAATCAATATTATAACAATCACTATGGAAGCGATATCTTACAGCCTAAAGGACTGATTCTACACAGTTGTTCATTAACATTGCTATGGTCATAGGGCCAACTCCTCCGGGTACAGGTGTAATGGCAGATACCTTATCAACCACATCATCATAATCAACATCGCCACATAGCTTGTTATTCTCATTTCTATGAATACCGACATCAATGACAACTGCTCCGTCTTTTACATATTCCTTAGTTACAAAGCGGGGTTTTCCAATCGCAACGATTAAGATATCGGCACGTTTACATACTTCTGCTAGATTTTTAGTCCTGGAATGGCAGATGGTAACAGTTGCATTTTCTCTAAGCATTAACAAAGCCATCGGTTTTCCTACTATATTACTTCTACCAATAATGACACATTCTTTACCCTCAATTGAGATATTGGATCGCTTTAGTAATTGAATAATACCAGCCGGAGTACAGGAAAGAAATCCTTTCTGTCCGATACTTAATGCTCCCACGCTTTGCGGATGAAATCCATCCACATCCTTACTTGGGTCAATGGTCTTAATGACAAGATCTTCATCAATATGCTTTGGTAAAGGCAATTGAACAAGAATTCCGTTTACTGACACATCTTGGTTTAGCTTTATGATTAAGGACAGCAAATCCTCCTGTGTGGTGCTTTCAGGGAGCTCATATGCCAAGGATTTTATTCCGATGTATTCACAAGCCTTCTTTTTATTACCAACATAAACACTGGATGCAGGATCATTACCGACCTGAATGACTGCTAAGGTAATCTCAACTCCGGATGTCTTTAATTGTGCAACCTTTTCCTTTAATTCGTCCTTTATCTCGGCGGATATTTTTTTACCATCAATAATTAATGCCATAATAACCTCCATCTGTATGTTAAAAAATATATTTTCAATTGATTTCTAATCTATTTTAATATATCTTATTGTATATCTCAAGAAATATTTGAAATAACAGGAAACCATATAGAATGATGAATAAAATCGAATTAGACATCCTGGTAATAATAAAAACCATTGTAGTTATTACTAAAATGTTATAAAACATCAATAGACATTATAGTACATACATAGGAATGAGGTATATTATGAAGATTTTTAAGAATATGAGATTTTCTTTTCTAAAGAGAGAGAACGATAATGCTTCGGATAAGCCAGCATCTTTATTCAAGTTGGTCTGGCCGATTTTTATTGAAATGACGTTAACCATGCTGGTAGGTAATGTAGATCAATATATGGTTACCAGATATTCTGAAAATGCGGTTGGTGCAATTGGAAATGCCAATCAAATTATTAATTTACTGATGATTATGTTCAATTTAATCAGCATGTCTACTATAATACTGGTTGCACAATATATTGGTTCTAATAACAAACATAAATTATCTACCATATATACCCTGTCACTATGTGTTAATCTAGTATTTAGCTTTATCATCATGTTTATCATAATATGCTTTTCAGGAACCATCTTTCGCTTTATGAAGGTCCCTCAGGATATTTATACAGATGCACATACCTATATTCTATGGATAGGCGGTTTCATATTCCTTCAGGCTATTATATCAGTGTTTTCAGCTATTTTTCGTGCAAATCGTATGATGAAGGAAACCATGCTCATATCTGTCTTTATTAATTTGGTTAATGTGCTTGGTAATGCATTACTTATTAATGGAGCAGGCTTTTTACCTGCATTGGGAGTTGCTGGTGCAGCCATTGCTACGAACGTAAGCCGTTTGGTTGGTATATTATTATATTGTTACTTATTTCATAAGCACTTTGATACGAGAATTTCTCTAAAAGCATTGTCTCCATTTCCAAGAATGGAATTAAAAAAACTACTTGGTATCGGTATTCCATCAGGAGGTGAATCTTTTAGCTATTCCATAGCAATGACATTAATTCTTAAGGTGGTTAATACCTTTGGTACCTTTGTGATTAATACGAAGGTATTAGCAAGTACTTTCTCCTGGTTTTCTTACATGTACTCTTCTGCTGTAGGACAAGCTTCTCAGGTAGTCATCGGTAATTATATGGGTGCAGGTAAGGTTGATCAGGTGGACCGCCGGGTTAAAAAGACCTTAAGGAATGCAATCATCGTATCATTGGTTATCTCAACAACTATGTTTATCTTCAGTGATCTCCTATTTGGTTTGTTTTCCAAAGATCCAAGAGTTCTTGCACTTGGAAAAAAGATTATGTTCATTGAAATCCTCTTAGAGCTCGGAAAATGTACGAATATTACACTGGTACGTTCCTTGCAGGCTACTGGTGATATTAAGTTCCCCATGATAATCGGAATGGTATTTATGTGGGCAGTTGCTTTTGGATTTGGATATGTTCTAGCTGTAGTATGTAATCTAGGTCTTGTAGGAATCTGGATCGGTATGGCTCTGGATGAAGATATTCGAGCTATCATTTTCTTAATCAGATGGAAAAAAGGAAAGTGGAGGAATATCAGATTAGCTGGAGATTAATATATAGAACTCATAATAGCTTTTATTTGTTATTGGATATTATTAAGGGCTTGCTATTATATGTGCACATTCTTAATGAATGTGATACTTACAATAGCAGGCCCAGCTTTATGTTTAATTATGGACTTAAATAAATAATGGCGTTTTTATTTGTGTAAAGAAATTAAATTATACTAATAATATCATTATCCTCTATAATAATTAATCAAGCATCCTTTTAATATAATTTCTCTTTCATCATCCGTCAGTTCACCCAGCTGTAATGAGAATTCTTTCATATCCTTTGTTACAACGTAGGCTTTAATGTCCGTTGATTTATCAATAATTGCCATTTTTATATCCTTAATAAAGATATAATCTCCATTTTGGAAAGGAAGCTCTGCATCTTTGTATAAGAAGGGAAGCATTCCCCAATTTATAAGATTGGAGCGATATCTCTTTGTTGCATATTCCTTTGCAATATTTGCAAAACCACCAAGTACCTTCTGGCAGCTTGCTGCTTGCTCTCTTGCCGAGCCATCGCCGGGTTTCACTGCATAAATGGTACTTCCGATTTGAGTTTTATTCGCATCGAAGGAGAACTTTGCTGCAATTTTATCGTATACTTCCTTTAACTCCATATTAACAGCAACTACATCTTCACCTGCTAATCTGGCTTTTTCTGCTTTCTGCACTTCTTTCGCACGGCCTACATATGCAGGATCCTTACGAGAAAGGGTGAATTCGGCTAATCCTAAAGGATTGGATCGATAAGACGAGGTCTCACCGGACGGAATTAATTCATCCGTTGTAGTAACCGGATCATGAATCTCAGATACTACCTTAAGTATAATATCATCACTTAATTCTGACATAGCGGGCCAGTCTACGATTCCAGGGCCAAATTTAATCTCCACGCTACTGTCTGCTTTACCAATTCCATTATATACTCGATTATCATAAATCGTACTATCAAAGAAATACTTAGGTTTACTGAAGGTCACATCAATATTCTCTGCGGATGTTAAATATCCTTTATTTGCAGCTGTGGCAGCAATGGATCGTGCATCCATTAGAGCAACGGAAGCGATTTGACCATTGGTTATCTTCGAACCTTCTCTGTTCGGGAAGTTCCTTGTAGTATGACGTATACTGAAACCGTTGTTAGAAGGAACATCTCCTGCACCAAAGCATGGACCGCAGAATGCAGTTCGTATTGTTGCACCACTTGCCATCAACTTTGTTACTGCACCATTTTTAACCAATTCCATAAATACCGGTTGACTTGCTGGATAAACACTTAACGAGAACTCGTCTGCTCCTATGTATTTACCATTCAGAATATCTGCAGCATCGCATATATTCTCAAATCCACCACCGGCACATCCAGCTATAGTACCCTGATCAACGTATAATTTGCCGTTTCGAATCTTATCTTTCAGAGAATATTTCACTTTATTGTTATCCAGGCTTACGAGTGCCTTCTTCTCTACCTCAGTAAGAATATCGTATAGATTTGCATTTAATTCATCAATGGTATAAACATTGCTAGGATGGAAAGGCATAGCAATCATTGGTTTGATTTCAGACAAATCAACATAAACCACTCCATCATAATATGCTGCCTGTCCCGGCTTTAATTCTTTATAATCAGCAGCACGATGATGGGTTTCATAGAATTCCTTAACCGCGCTGTCTGTGGCCCATATAGAGGAAAGACAGGTTGTTTCGGTAGTCATAACATCTATACCGATTCTGTAGTCAACGCTTAAATTCTTAATACCATCACCGACAAACTCCATCACCTTGTTATTCACATATCCATTGGCAAAAACAGCACCGATAATAGCTAATGCAACGTCCTGAGGACCTACTCCTTTTCTTGGAGTACCGGTTAAATATACGGCAATAACCTCCGGCATATTAATATCGTAGGTTCTGTTTAATAACTGCTTCACAAGCTCCGGGCCACCTTCACCAATCGCCATAGTACCAAGTGCACCGTAACGGGTATGACTGTCAGAACCCAGAATCATACTTCCGCAGGAGGCTAACATCTCTCTTGCGTATTGATGAATTACTGCCTGATGAGGTGGTACAAAGACTCCACCATATTTTTTAGCGCAGGAAAGGCCAAACATATGGTCATCTTCATTGATTGTACCTCCTACTGCACACAAACTGTTGTGACAATTGGTAAGAACATACGGTACCGGGAATTTCTCCAAGCCACTGGCTCTTGCAGTCTGAATAATACCAACAAAAGTAATATCATGGGATGTTAGCTTATCAAATTTAATCTTCAATTTTGAATCATTACCGGAGGTATTATGATTGTTTAAAATCTGATAGGCCATTGTATTTTTCTTAGCCGGTTCTTTTGAAATCGCATCTAATCCTGTCTTTGCTTTAATTTCCTCATTTACCTGACTATGCTCTTCAATTAATTCAGTACCATTAACTAAATAGGCACCCTTGTCATATAACTTAACCATTTTCATTTCTCCTTCTTAAGGCTTAATCCTTTTGTACTGTCACATATTTACTTGCTTTAATAATAACAAATCGTAACTGAATTTATGACTAACTTATAATAGTAATGTCATATCATTATTCTTCTACGATACCTTCAGCCAGATTAATTCTGTATTTTTCATTACAATCGATTAATTTGGATGATAGTAAACCGTTGGAAGCTTTTACTTTCAATACAATGATGCCATCTTTATCCTCTTCAAAGGTGAGCTTGATATTGCCATTGAATTTATCATTAAAAACACCTGCATCAACAAATAATTCTTCATTATTTTCAAACTTAAACCTAACTTCAAAATTCGAATTACTGCCGAAAAGGTTGATTTCTTCTTGTGGAAGGAACGCTTTTCCTTTTGCAGCTATATCATTAAATTCTATATTATCGGTAATCGGTCCTTCTTCTCCGACAAAGTATGTGTTAACATATTCTAATTGAAGATTTGTATTGTTTTTTACTGTTATTTTTCCATCATTACTTTCGATTATCATGAAAATGATAACTAGTAATAAAAGGACGGCTGAAGCTATGGCAGCTGCTATCTTTTTCTCCTTCGTATTCAACAATATACTGCTCTGTGTTTGTTTCTTATTCTTTTTTCGCATGTTTTCTTCCTCCATATACCTTGTACAGAATTTTAGACATTCTTAATCATAATATTTTATGTAAGAATAATCAAGTCTTATTTTGTATGGAATTATATGAAAATAGGACCGAGGAATCCCCGGTCCCATTCAACTATTGCGTAATTAATTAATCTTGAATAAACGTATGGAAGCATCTAAATCAGAAGATTTACCATTGAGTGATTTTGCTGCTTCATTCATTTTTGTTACTGCTTCAAGCTGCTGTTGTGCGGTAGCATCTACTTCCTCTGAAGCAGCGGAGGTCTCTTCAGCTACTGCAGAAATACTTTCGATTGCATTTAAGGTATCATTTTTAGCCTTATCGATGTCATGAATACCATCTGCTATATTACTCATTTTTATTGCTAATTCATCAACATGTACATTAATATTATTGAATAGCATGATAACATCTTTTAGTTTTTCTTCTGTTGTTTTTGAGATTGCACCGGCTTGGCGTACGGTTGCCGCTGTATGCTCTGTTTTCTTGCTGATATTATTAATGATCTGTTCGATTTCAGAAGCGGAATTCACTGATTTAACTGCTAATTTACGAATTTCATCAGCAACCACGGAAAATCCACGTCCTGCATCTCCGGCTCTTGCTGCTTCGATGGAAGCGTTCAATGATAACAGATTTGTCTGCTCTGCAATATCGTTGATAACAGCGATTATTTCTGTAATTGCCTTTGACTCATTACTTAGTTCTTCAATTTCCTGAATAGTATCATTTGTAATCTGAATGCTTGCACCGGTTGCTTTATTTAATTCATCTACCACATGAATACCATCTGTAACAACACTTTTTGTATCATTAGAAATCTTCTCAATGGCGATGGAATTCTCATGAACGAGGTTAATCTGATTAGCAAGTGCATCGGTCTGATGTAAGCAACGCTCAGCATCGGAAGCCTGTTGGGTGATTCCCTGTTGTATTTCGGAAATTGCTTTTGATATATCTTGTGAAGCAGTTAATAATAATTCAGAATTCTGTGATACATTTTGAGAGGAACTTATAACTGCTTCACCAATGGAAGACGCTTTTGTAATCAGCATCTTCATATTTCTAATCATATGATTAATGCTATCTGATAAAACAAGGAATTCATCTTTTCTCTTGGTTTGAACTTCTACCGTCAAGTCACCGCCTGCGGCTTTTGATAGAGAACCAATAATCGCTTTAATGTCTTTATCTATTCCTGCAGCAACCACAACACCTATTAAACCTGCAATAATTCCTGCAACAAGCACGATAACTATTGCTAACAGTCGAATGGAATTCGCTTGACTAGTAATCTCAGAAACTGGTACCAGAGCCGCTATAGCAGCGCCTGTATCTCCTATTTTTGTGAAGATCATCAGGTGTTCCTCTCCATGAAAGGATACTGGCATATTTCCATCCTGACTCTCACTTGTGATTATATTATTATAATAATCCTTTCCATAGAATAAGGTTTCTGTATTATCGCCATCCGGTGTAATTTCCCTTCCGTCTGCTGAAATAAATGCTACCTTACTATCTTTTGGAAGATTCATACTGGAAAGAGCATCTGAAATCACATTCATAGATACATCAAATTGCAGAAAACCGATGGGACGTCCAGACATACCCATATATTGCTTTATAAAGGTAATAGCATATGTATTAGTTGACGTATCAAATTCTGTATCAGAGAAATTATGATAGCCTGTCCAAAGTGATTTTACCTCTGTGGCTTTCTTTGCTTCTTCAGTCTCTGAGAATGATGCAAATGCATCTTTACTAGTAAAATCTCCAAGTGAAGAAATACTGGAGCCGTAATTTGCATAAATAAATATATTCTCAATGTATTGATCGGATACTGCAGTTGTCGATATAGTGTTACGTACCTTCTTTAATAAATTACTTTCTGCTATGATATCGTCCTTCAACTTTCCATTATAATATTGCTTCATATTATCATCCATAGATAACTGAACTGCTTTATCTTCGATGTTCTGCATAATAATATCATAATATTTTCCTGTGGATATTATCATGTTCTCAGTAGATTCTGTGAAAATAGAAATTATTGATTTGGATGCACTTGAATAAGCAGCGACGCCTAAAATAATAATGAATATTACCGGAATCATAAAGGATAAAATAAGCTTAGCACGTATACTACCCCTAACATGCAGTAAATTATGAAATATCTTACTTATTCTTTGCTTAAAACTTATCTTTTGCCCATTATTCATCTTTTGCATATTAGTCTTTTGTCCTACCTTTTTTTTCACTATGTTACTCCTCCCTGATAGTGCAACATGTATAATTCTAACATCAAAAACATGTTTAAATATGTATTTGTATATATAATTTTATCACTAAATTAATACTAAAACAAGTTGGATTGAACAAAAAAACCGTAATCACAGAATGATTACAGTTTATTTGTATTTTATATATAATTATTATGATTTTCTATTTATTTTATGGAATAAACTACCTTTGTACTCGGCCGGAAGCATCTCCACCTACTAATGCTTCGACTTCTGCTTTGGACACCAGATTAAAATCCCCAGGAATTGTATGCTTTAATGCGGATGCTGCTACAGCAAATTCCAACGCATCTTCCATACTTTTACCATCCAATAGTCCGGCAATCAGACCACCAGCAAAGGAATCTCCTCCACCTACACGATCAACAATACGAATATTATATTTCTTTGAATGATAGAATTTCTTACCATCATAAATACAAGCAGACCAGCCATTATCGGAAGCGGAAAAGCTTTCTCTTAAGGAGCTAACTACATACTTAAAATTGAATTTTTTCACCATCTGCTCAAAGATATCCTGATAACCGGCAAGCTCCAATTCTCCGCTTGTGACATCGGTTTTTCCTGGTTTAAAGCCCAGCACCTTCTCTGCATCCTCTTCATTACCAATGCAAACGTCAACATATTGCATTAGATTTGTCATAATTCTTTGTGCTTTTTCAGAAGACCAAAGCTTCTTACGGAAATTAAGGTCAACAGATACAGTAATGTTCTTGCGTTTAGCAGCCTTTAATGCTTCTTCTGTAAGAATAGCTGCCTTATCACTTATAGCCGGTGTAATACCTGTAAAATGAAACCAGTCTGCTCCTTCAAAAATAGCATCAAAGTCAAAATCGGATGGATCTGCTTCTGCAATGGAAGCATGGGCACGATCATATACTACATTAGATGCTCTCATGGACGCGCCGGTTTCCAGAAAATAAATTCCGAGCCTTTCTCCCCCACGAGCAATATAATTACAGTTAACGTTATACTTTCGCAAGGCAGCAATAGCGCAATCACCAATCGGATTGTTAGGGACCTTCGTTACAAAGTACGCATTATGTCCATAATTTGATAACGATACAGCAACATTAGCTTCTCCACCGCCATAGCATACATCAAAACTGTCTGATTGAATAAATCTCTGATACCCAGGTGTAGACAACCGTAGCATAATCTCGCCCATTGTTATAACTTTTGCCATTTTATTCTTCTCCTTTTAGTATAAATATGAAATCAATATCATCCATAGTATAGAATTAATAAAATGGATAGTCAATGTCAAAAAGGACTCAAAAACTCGCAAATTTTGCTATTTTTTATCAAAGGTGTTCCTTTTGTAATTGTCCTTTACCAAACATGGAATGAATCCCTAAAATCATACTGATCATTGCTACTCCAAAAGGTAGCAGGATTTCTGGTTGTGGAGACGAGTACTTTGTCATTTCAGACAAGCATAGGATTAATGCAACGATGGAAATCAATGCGTATAATAATCCTCCTAAAAGAACTTTGAATTTTCTGATGTGATTGCTTCGGATTAGTCTTTTCATTTTTTTCTCCGTTTCATATTCTTAATAATACTCATAAAATGGGAGCATCATGTCCCTTCTATTATATTAAACGATATATGAATAGAAAAGGTTGCATAATTCTCATAATTTTAGTAAAAAATTATGAATTCACTAATTATAGTAAGAATTAGAACCCTTTATTGATCAATCGATGGATTTTTAATGCAATAGAAGAGCTGCTGAAAAATGTATTGAAAGAATTATGTGTTAGATAAGCAATAATTCATGGAAATACATTTACAGCAGCCTTGGCTTAAATTGATTTTATGTCTAATAGCTTTTCAAATTCCTCAACCGGCATCGGTTTATAGAACAAATATCCCTGTGCCATATCGCAGGAGCTTTCTAACAAGAATTCAACCTGTTCTTCTGTTTCGACTCCTTCCGAAACTACTTTCAATCCCAATCCCTTTGCCAATGAAATAATTCCCGAGATTACAATCTTATCCTGGACACCCATCTCATTCCACATAAAGAATTCGCGATCCAGCTTTAAGATATCGATCGGTAGTGTCTTAAGCATATTTAGTGAAGAGTAGCCTGATCCAAAATCATCTATAGAGATTAGAAAACCCTTTTGTCGGAAGCTGTTTATAATTAAAACAAGGCGATCCAGCTCCTTAAAAAATATACTTTCCGTAATTTCTAATTCAATTAATCTCGGAGGAATATTATATTTTTCTAACAAACCCAGGAAACGGTCCAGAAAATTAGCCTCATTCAAATGAATTCCAGATACATTAATAGAAATAATAATCTCCGGATTCCCCTGTAGCAGCCATTTCTGTAAGGTTGATAACGTTTTTTCATAAACATAAAAATCTAAATCAGTAACAAATCCGTTCTTCTCAAAAATCGGAATAAAGTCATTTGGAGAGAGAATCTGACCAGAGGGAAATCTCCATCTTACCAAAGCCTCTGCACCGACAATCTTTCTGGAACTAAGATCAATCTTTGGTTGCAGGTATACAATAAATTCATTGTTTTTCAATGCTTCATTCATGCGATTTTCTATCATTTTCTCTTTGGAAACCTGTGTGTGAAGAAAATTGTCATAAATAGCAAAATCACTTTTATGTGTACCTTTCACCGTTTTTCTTGCCAAATTCGCACGATCAATAGCAATGCTTAAGACCTTATCCTCCTGTTTTAAGAAATAAATGCCGCCTGTTATTACAATTTTAATTCGGGGGAAGGCTTCACTAAAATATTCTTCCAGCTGATTATAAAAAACTTTAATCCGTTCTATTGTTTCACTTTTGTTTTTATAAGAAAGCATAATTAAGAATTTATCATCCGATATACGGCAAGTCAATTCTGTTCCTTTTATGCTCCTGTCTATAAGCTTGGCAAAATGTATTAATACTTCATTACCGATGGAATAACCCCAGCTATCATTAATATTTTTAAATTTATCAAAATCACAATAAATGATGCAATATTTATTTTTGGAAGAACCAGATATTAGCTTCATAGCCTCCGCTTCAAACTTTGACAAAGTCAATACTCCGGTCATAGCATCCGTTGAATGGACTCTGTCTATAAATCCGGTCACATCCACTGAGCAAATTAAATCAATGCTGCTTCCATCCGGTAACACTTCCCTGGTAGCCGTTGTACTATACCAGGCATTATCTTTATTATGGTAGGTCTCTATAGAATAGGTATTCGCATATGTATTTAATCCACTTAATGGACAAGGATCACAAGGAGTCTCCCTACCATAGATGACGTTATAACACATTGCTCCGAGCTTTACATTGGGAAATTGTTTCTTTGTATATTCGCTAAAATAGACAAGCTCATATGTACCTTCCTTTACAGCATAATTGCATAGCTTTTGATTACTAAGGGTAGCTTGCGAGAAAAATAACTCGTTATCCAAATCAAGCTTACTTCGAAGCTGTAATATATAAGTACTGAGAAATCTTGTTAATGTGTATAAGGTATCTAACTCGTATTTGCTCCAACATCTTGCCGAGATACAATCTTCAAAATTCACAGTGCCAATAAAGGTATCTCCATCATATATTGCGCATTGAACAACAGCTTTGGTTCCTAATCTGGCAAATAGTAGTTCCAATGAAAATGGGAGCTTTTCTGTTGCAACGTCATTAATGTATAATATATTATTGGACATAAAAATATCTTTGTAATTCTTTATCATTGGTCTATTTTTTTCCAATAAATCGTATTCTGCAGATGGGATACCAAGATTACGCCATTCAAAATGAACTCTCGCTTCTTTATTACCAATCTCTGTTTCATACACCGTGATACGGGAAAGATTAAAAAACTTTCCTACTTCATGTAAGACATGATTGATGGAATAATGAAGATTGCTCGTGTCGTTTAATATATCAAGAGCAATATTCATAATACGCTTATCTACATTTGACGTATCAATACCGGAACTGTTCCATAAAAAAGGTTCAAATTCTGTATCCAGATATTGACACTCCATGTCCTGCTGATATAAAACAAATTGATCTTTCCCTCTGGATTTTGCAATGTAAAGAGCGATATCTGCTTTTCGATATAAAGTTTCATAATCATTACCGTCTGCTGGATAGGATGCACAGCCAATACTTACTGTAATCAATTTATTTTTTTGAAAGTCATGTAATTGATTCCTGGCCATCTCACAGATCGCTGCTAACGTTTGTTTAATCTGGTTTTGCTTTTTAATGTCTTTTTGCAAAACAAGAAACTTATCTCCGCCAATTCGACCAATAATGTCGGTTGAATGAAAGAGTTTTTCTAATTCCTTAGAAAACATCTCAATAATTTCATCCCCTTCAACATGACCCAGCAGTTCATTGATCTGTTGAAAATTATCGATATCAATTATCATAAAATTATGAATACTCTGTTTCTCATCAAGATTACTCCGTTCTAAGCACTGATCCACCTTTTCTTTTGTAGTAGCTCGATTATATAGGCCTGTTAATCCGTCCCGCAATAATCTTTGAACAATTTTCTCATGCTCGCGATATTCATTATCAATATTTAAGGTTCTGCCGAGTATAACACTTGTATTTCCATGTTCATCCCTAAGTGCAGTTCCCTGATATCGAATCCATATGTATTCATCATTATCACCCAAGGAACGAAGATCATATTGAATGAATTCTTCTCCTCTGTCCATACTATCACAGAATGCTTCAAACTCCTGTATATCCTCTGGATATAACCAGCCCTTTTGAATCATAGTATTACGAAAATCTGGTATTGTTAAATTATGATTAGCATAGCGCCCTTTCAGTTTTCGGAAATGCTTAAACTCTTTTGTTTTTATATTATACTCCCATAAAGCACATTCGGTAAGCTCTGCAAAGATTCGGTATTTTTCTTTTTCTAGTTTTAGATTATTTTCAATTGCCTTTCTTTGCGAAATATCGTATAAAAGGATGATGATTCCATTTACCTTGTTATCATTCGTAATATTGTATCGTATTACTAATTGATAACTAATCTTATTTAGACCTGTAATCTCTATTTCCGACTGATATTGATTTAATGCTTGCAGTTGTGTCATGTCAGCATCTCTGTTTTCATTTACATGATGAATATAATTCAATATCATATGTTTCAACTGTGTGAACTGCTCCGATTGAATCACATCCGTAATCAACAGACCATAATTTTCCATGGAAAGACCCATTATAGAGGATAGAATCGGAGTTACATATTGTATTGTTCCATCATTATCTAAATAGATAGCAGCAATTTGTCCACTTTTTAAGAATTGGATAAAAGCATCATCTATTAACAGAGTATGTAAAGAACTGTCTTTTATTATTGCATTATTCTTTTGCATTTTACACCTCTTTAGGGTTTCGTTTGTTAAGTATTTGTCTAATAATTATAGTACATTTGACCTAAATATACAATATATGAAATGCATTGATAATGCAATGAATTGATACGTTTGATGCTGTGGCGGACTTTCATATAAAATAGGTACAGGATTATGTATATTCCACTCTGAATATATATCCTGTACCTATTATGATGTGTGTTGTTGTTATTACGAGATCTGCTTTGTACCAAACTCCTTACATTCGTTCAGCCCCTTCTCGTCAGGTACCCATAAATATCGGAACCCATCGGATACCAGTTCGAAGCCTGCATCATTTAGTGCATTGGATAGCTGCTTTACTGACTCTCCACTCCAGCCATAGCTTCCAAAGGCCGCTGCCTTTTTATTCTGGAATTTTAAACCTTTTATCATCTCTAATAACCCACCAAGAGAATGCATGAAACCGTTATTGATCGTAGGGGATCCTAGGAATATCATCTTCGACCGGAATATCTCAGTTATAATATCATTCTTATCTTCTTTCGAGGAGTTCATTATCTTAACGGTAACGGTAGGGTCTGCCTGCTCAATACCCGCTGCGATTGCCTCTGCCATTTTCCTAGTGGCATTCCACATGGTATCATAGATGATAGTTACCTGATTTTCCTGATAATCCTTAGCCCAGGTCATATACTGCCCCACTATCTGAAGCGGATTATCCTTCCATATCACTCCATGACTTGGGCAAATCATGGAAACCGGTAATTGTAATTTCAACACTTCTTCAATTTTCTTCACTACAAGTTTACTAAAGGGAGTTAGAATATTCGCATAATACTTAATTGCTTCTTCATACAACTGTGCAGTATCTGCTGTATCATTATTAAGAGATTCTGTAGCAAAATGCTGGCCAAATGCATCGTTACTAAATAAAATGTTTTCACCGGACATATAGGTAAACATAGAATCTGGCCAATGTAACATAGGCGCTTCCACAAAGATAAGCTTACATTCACCAATATCAAGAACATCCCCTGTTTTTACGGTTACAAAATTCCAATCCTGATGATAATGACCTTTTAAAATCTTTGCTCCATTTGCTGTACAATATATGGGTGTATCAGGAATTTCTCTCATTAGCTCCGGTAATGCGCCACTATGATCGATTTCAGAATGATTTGCGATGATATAATCAATCTCTTTCAAATCAATTTCCTGTTTAAGTCGTGTTACAAATTCCTTATCATATGGCTGCCACACAGTATCAATTAATACAGTCTTCTCATCCCTTATAAGATAAGAATTGTATGAGGAACCTTTTCGCGTAGAATATTCATTCCCATGAAATGACTTCAGTTCCCAATCCACTTTTCCAACCCAGGTTACCTTCTCTGTTATTTTTTTGCTCATTATTAT
Organism: Variimorphobacter saccharofermentans; assembly: GCF_014174405.1. Lineage (GTDB taxonomy): Bacteria > Bacillota > Clostridia > Lachnospirales > Lachnospiraceae > Mobilitalea > Mobilitalea saccharofermentans. The sequence continues at coordinate 2,104,727 of NZ_JACEGA010000001.1, forward strand.
CTTCCTCCTATTCATTTGATAGCATTAGCTTGAATTTCTATCGTTATGTGTATTATATACTCATATGAAGAAAAACAAACATGATTCAAATCACAGTTTCCTACCAACTTGAATGGAAGTTATGTTTTCATACTATATTTCAGTAATTAATATTGAAAGCTCCATAATTTAATTAACTTTCTAAGACAGAAGGGATAATCAATCTTGGCAATATCAGTGGTGGTATAGATTGGAATTTCTGTATACAGCATATCATTAATATAGTAACTTGCCTTTCCGATTACACTATTGGATTTAACAGGTGCCTGAAGCATTTTAGGAATATCGTATTCTATACGAACAGCCTCATCATCCCGCAATAATAGCGATATATTTCCCTCTATATCAAGCTTCTCATACTTTTGCTGTCCGTCCTTAACAAAAACAGGATCAAATTTCTTGTCTTCGAATATTTGCCTTTTCTTATAATTTTTAATACCATAATTCATCAGTTCCTTGGTATCCATCCATTTCAGGTTTCTACTGGGAGGCCATCCACTTCCAAGTACGACGGATATCAGCGTTCTGTCCTGTCTTTTAACAGCTCCGACAAAGCAATATCCTGCTCCTCCGGTGAAACCTGTCTTTACACCAATGGCGCCTTCCATCATATATAAGAATTTATTCTTATTTGAAACACTGAATTTTCTACCACTATTAATCTCTTGAAAGACATGGGAGGGTGTATTGGTAATTGCTATAAATTTATCATTTTTAATGGCATAGCTTGCAATCATTGCCAGATCCTTCGCGGTAGTATGATGTCCTTCTGCATCCAGACCATTAGGAGTTACAAAGTTTGTATTGTTACAACCCAGTTCTCTTGCTTTATCATTCATCATCGTAGCAAAGCCTTCCACTGAGCCTCCTACATGCTCCGCAATGGCTACTGCCACATCATTATGACTCTCCAGCATAAGGGAATATAATAAATCCTTTAGATAATATTTCTCACCGGGTTTTATATTTAATTGAACATCGGGCATTTTTGAAGCATAAGCGGATACGGTTACGACATCGGATAGATCTGAATTTTCCAGGGTTACAATACAGGTCATAATCTTGGTAGTACTAGCCATTGGCATCTCTTGATAACCATTTTTCTCATAAAGTATCCGATTATTTGATCCATCCATAAGCAAAGCAGAACGAGCATGTAGCTTCATTGTATGTACCGATGACTCTTTTTTTGCTTCATTTAGATTCTCGTCCTTTGATTCTGTTATCATTTTCTGATATTCATCTTGATTTTCTAAAGCTCTTATATTTTCTTCCTTTAATTCTTTTTCAAAGTCATTATAAGAAAGTCCAGTGAAATTAATAATTTCCTCATAATATCCTTTTATACTACGAAGTTCCATAATTGAAATCAAAAGAAGTAATACTCCACATAAAATTACTTTCAAATTTTCGCTTTTCAATGGTATCATCCTATCATTTTCTTACTTTAAATTTATTTTGAAAATAATATAATATTCATAAAATTCTGATATATTGACTTTAGACTACTGGAAATAATCTTTGGGCTCGCGGCCAAGTAAATAAAAAAGAGCAGGTATACTGTTATACTTACATCGAAAGTCCACAAATAAATGAGATTGAATTAGTTGTGGAAACTCAAACTTAGTATAACATCCTACCTGCTCGTATGCAGAAGCTTGGATTTTACTAATATAAACTATAATCTTCGTTTAAAATCCTCATACCCGAATTCTTTGATACGTTTTAGTTCCTTATTCTCAGTGAATAAATAGATAGACGGAAGATTAATTCCGTTAAAGGTATTGTTCTTAACCATGGAGTATATTGCCATATCACAAAAAACCAGTCGATCTCCAAGCTGTAAGGGGTCAGTAAAGGAGTAATCGCCAATCACATCACCGGCCAGACAGGTTGGACCTCCCAGACGATACGTGTACGGATATTCTCCAGGCATTCCTGAGCCAATAATATTAGGACGGTATGGCATTTCAAGAACATCCGGCATATGACATGCTGCCGAAGTATCCATAATCGCCAGCTGCATACCATTTTCGTTTAACTCAAGCACGGAGCTTACCAGATAACCGGCATTCAGTGCAACTGCCTCTCCCGGTTCCAAATATACCTGAACCTGATATTTACTTTTGATATGATTAATACAACGGATTAAGGTGTCAAGATTGTAACTAGCTCTGGTAATATGATGACCACCGCCAAAATTAATCCATTTCATTTGTTGCATATAAGGCGTAAACTTCTCTTCCACTACTCGAAGGGTTCGCTCCAGTACATCTGAATCTTGTTCGCACATAGTATGAAAATGCAAGCCATCTATTCCTGTCAGATCTGCCTTCTCAAGCTTCGAAGCGGCAATACCAAAACGGGAATTTTCAAAGCAGGGATTATACATATCGGTTTCAATTTCCGAATATTCTGGATTGATTCTCAATCCGCAGGAAATCTTTCTTCCACTGTTTTGTACTCTATCTTTGTATTTATCCCATTGCGGAAGGGAATTAAAGACGATGTGATCACATATGGATATAATCTCATCCATTTCCTCCTCCCGATAAGCGGGAGCAAAGATATGAACTTCTTTTCCCATTTCTTCTTTACCAAGCCTTGCTTCAAACAAAGAACTGGCCGTAGTTCCACTTAGATATTTCCCAATTAAAGGATATGTGGTATACATGGAAAATGCCTTTTGTGCCAGTAATATTTCACAACCGGTACGATCCATAACCGATTTTAATATTTCAAGATTCTTCTTTAACAATCCTTCGTCTATGACATATGAGGGAGTGGTTACTTTGGTAAAATCGATATTCATCCTAACTCCAATCCTTTAGTTAATAACAGTATATTTCTGATGATTAATCAACAATTTCTGGCTTAAATGTTTCTTTCCAGGGCAAACCACATTCGTTCAATTTATTCATAAAAGGATCTGGATCAAATTCCTCTACATTGTATACACCTGGTTTCTTCCATTTACCTGTGAGTACCATCATAGCACCAATCATTGCGGGAACTCCGGTAGTATAGGAAATGGCCTGTGATCCCACCTCGCGGTAGCATTCCTCATGATCACATACATTGTATACATAATACTGTACTTCTTTTCCATCCTTAATACCAGTATAAATACATCCGATATTCGTCTTTCCTTTTGTTCTCGGCCCTAAGGAAGCTGGGTCAGGAAGAACCGCTTTTAAGAACTGAAGAGGTACAATTTTATGACCTTCAAAATCAATGGGTCCAATGGAGGTCATTCCAACATTTTGAAGCACTCTTAAATGTGTAAGATAGCGTTCGGAAAAAGTCATAAAGAAACGAATTCGTTTGATTCCCGGAACGTTAAGTGCCAGGGATTCTATTTCTTCATGATGAAGAAGATACATGTCCTTTTCGCCGATCTCCGGGAAATTATACACTCTCTTAATCTCCATGGGCTCTGTTTCGATAAACTGACCATTTTCAAAATAACTACCCTTTGCGGTTACTTCACGGATATTAATCTCCGGATTAAAATTTGTTGCAAAAGGATAGCCATGATCCCCTGCATTGGCATCCAGAATATCAATGGTATGAATTTCATCAAAATAATGCTTTAATGCGTATGCAGTAAATACTCCGGTTACACCGGGATCAAAGCCACAGCCAAGCACTGCAGTAATTCCAGCCTTTTCAAAGCGTTCCCGATAAGCCCATTGCCATTTGTATTCGAACTTCGCCGTATCCAGCGGTTCGTAATTTGCCGTATCCAGATAATCTACTTTCGTTGCCAGACATGCATCCATGATCGTAAGATCCTGATAAGGAAGTGCAACATTGATTACGATATCCGGTTTAAATTTTTCAATAAGAGCAATAACCTCTTCTGTCTTATCCGCATCAACCTGTGCTGTCGTAACTTTGGTCTTATATTTTTTTACCTGTTCTTTTAATGCGTCACACTTTGATAATGTTCTGCTGGCAATACATATTTCTTCGAAGACATCGGAGTTCTGACAACATTTATGAACTACTACACTGGCCACGCCTCCCGCTCCGATAATTAATGCTTTACTCATTAATAACCCTCCTTATATTCGGTGTTCAGACAATTGCGTTATTATTTATAATATTTTATAATTGAAGTATTAGCTCTCGCAGCAGCTTGCATGCCAGTGCCGTCGAAGCTCCACTTTGATCATATGTTGGAGAAAGCTCGTTCATGTCCGCTGCTATTACATCAAGTTGAAATACCTTATTTAATGCTTCCGTCAATTGAGTATAGGTAACTCCACCTGCTTCCGGCGTTCCAGTGCCAGGAAATACTGCTGGATCCAGAACATCTAAATCGATGGTCAGATAAACCGGCTTACCTTTTAACGCTTCCACTGTAAGATTTAGTTTATCCAGGTTGAATTTCTGCATGAACACATGGTCCTTAGCCCAGGTAAATTCTTCCCGATCACCACTTCGAATACCGAACTGATAGATTCTACCATCACCGACAAGCTCCCAGCAACGTCGCATCACACTTGCGTGGGAAAGCTTCTCTCCCAAATAATCATCCCTAAGATCCGCATGAGCATCAAAATGGATGATTCTAAGGTCCGGATACTTTTTTACCGCCGCGCGAATACTACCTAAGGTTACCAGATGTTCTCCTCCAATCATAAGAGGTTTTTTATGATCCTTTAAAATCTGTGCTGTCATATCTTCGATAGTATTTAATACCCGTTCCGTATTTCCAAAACCAAATTCCAGATCACCGGCATCAAAAACCTTCAAATCTGTTAAATCTAAATCTAAATATGGGCTATAGGTTTCTATTCCATAACTCTCATTTCGAATGGCAGCGCTGGCAAATCTGGTTCCCGGACGATACGATGTGGTTCCATCAAAGGGAGCACCGAACAGTACAATATCACTTTCTTCATATTCATGATCACAGGCAATAAACGTATGGATATTTCTATTCATTTTCATTTAACTGCTCCTTAACATAGTTTGGCAGTGCAAATGCACCACGATGAAGTTTTGTATTATAGTAGCTTGTCCTAAGTTCCAGCGAATTCCACTCTTCCTCTTGTAAATCCGTTAACGGATCATATTTCTTCGATGCATACCCAAAAAGCCAGTGACCGGAAGGATATGTGGGAATATGTGCCTGATATACTTTCGCAATGGGAAAGGTTTCCTTGATACGATGATGTGCTCTCTTCATGGCTTCTACATAGGCATCATAATAGGTGCTTTCATGCTGATTAACCAAAATCCCGTCTTCTGTCAGGGCATTGTAACAATTTCCGTAAAACTCTTTCGTAAATAATCCTTCTCCCGGTCCAAAGGGATCCGTGGAATCAACAAGGATCAAATCATATTCCGCTACTTTTCGACGTACATACTTCAGTCCGTCCTCATAATAGATATGAACCCTGGGATCCTCCAGACTACATGCTGTCTGAGGAAGATATTCCTTGCAGGCTTCTACCACCATTTCATCAATTTCAACCATATCAATTCGCTCAATGCCTTGATATCTGCAAAGCTCCCGGATGGTTCCTCCATCTCCGGCACCGATTACAAGAACACTTTTTACATTAAGATTAGTAGCCATGGGAACATGAACAATCATATCATGATAGATGAACTCATCCCGTTCAGTTACCATAAGACATCCGTCCAATACAAGAGCTTTACCAAATTCATACGTATCTAATATGGCGATATGTTGAAAATCGCTTTGATTACTATAAAGCTGCTCCTTCACCTTTAAGGAAAAATGTACATAATCGGAATGATGCTCCGTATACCACAACTCCATCTATTTACACCTGTACCTTTCTATGAAATCAGTGTCTGGCAGTCTACTCCTCAACAACATTAATGAATTCCACCTTCATATCCTTGGGTCCGGTTAATACACTGCCTTTATCTTTTGCATATTTGATATAATCGATAATATCCTTTGATATTCTTTCACCCGGAGCAAGAATGGGAATTCCGGGAGGATAACACATCACGAATTCTCCAGCAATATGTCCGATTCCATCCTCCAGGGCAACGGATTTTTTGGGTGAATAAAAGGCTGCCTGTGGTGTTAATTCTACCACTGGATCAATATATTCATGATTTAGCATTCCAACCTTTTCTTTTCCGTATAAACGCTTTATTTCGGATAGGGCGGATATTAACCTTTCGATTTCAAATTGCCTGTCACCGGCTGTAACCATGGCCAGAATATTACCAATATCACCGAACTCAATCTGTATATCATATTCATCTCGAAGTAAATCATATACTTCTACACCCGCCAATCCTATATTACTTGTATGAATGGATAGTTTGGTACGATCAAAATCGTATACAGTATCCCCATTGATTATTTCACTGGAATAAGCATAATAGCCTCCTAATTTATTAATTTCGGTTCTTGCATATTCAGCAAGATACATGGTTTTTGCAACGATTTCCTTTCCATGGAGTACCATATGTTTTCTGGCAAGATCTAACGACGTTAATAATAAATAGGACCCGCTGGTAGTCTGGGTAAGATTTATGATTTGCCTCACATAACCCGGATCTATACTATTTTTACATACTAAAAATGAACTCTGAGTTAATGAGCCTCCCGTTTTATGCATACTGACTGCAGCCATATCTGCTCCTGCATCCATGGCACTAATTGGTAATTCCTCACCAAAATAAAAATGTGCTCCATGTGCCTCGTCTACAAGCACATACATTCCATTCTCATGAGCTAATGTGACAATTTCTTTCAAATTCGAACAGACACCATAATAGGTAGGGTTATTAACTAGAATCGCCTTAGCATCCGGATTAGCATCCATTGTGGTCTTGATATCATTCACCGACATACCTAAAGGTATCCCTAGCTCATGATTTACACCCGGATTTACATAAACCGGTATTGCTCCACATACTACCAAGGCATTAATGGAACTCCGATGTACATTTCTTGGCATAATAATCTTATCCCCTGCTTTACAGGTGGACATAATCATCGCCTGAACGGCTGATGTGGTGCCATTCACCATAAAAAAAGCTGCATCTGCATGAAAAGCCTCTGCAGCTAATTCTTCCGCCGCTTTAATCACGGATACCGGATGAATCAGATTATCTAAGGGTTTCATGGAATTTACATCAACCTTCAGACAATCCATTCCCAGGAATTCAGTCAGTTCTGGGTTACCTCTTCCTCCCTTATGTCCAGGAACATCAAAAGGAACCACTCGATTTTTTTTATGCTTTAATAAAGCTTCATGGATGGGTGTGTTTTGCTGTGTATAATTCATAGTATATTCCGCTCCGCCAATTAATAAATATTCATACCACTGAATATTTCAATCATTTCCTTACGCAGACTATTCGTAATATCAAGTCTTTGCTTCGGAGGTAGTTCATATACATCTTTATTAAAGAGATAATTCTGAAGTTCAATTTCTTTAATCAGCATCTTGGTATGAAAAATATTAGATTGATATACATTTACATCAATTGCATCGTATCTTGTTAAGGTATGATCATCTATATAATCCTGAATCGAAGTAATATCATGGTCAATAAAATACTTCATGCCGTGTACATCACGAGTAAACCCTCTGACACGATAATCTATGGTTATAATATCGGAGTCAAAGCTTCCGATCAAATAATCCAATGCATTCAATGGCGAAATCTCGCCACAAGTAGAAACATCGATATCTACGCGAAAAGTGGATATAGAATTATCCGGATGATGTTCGGGAAATGTATGCACAGTAACATGGCTTTTATCAAGATGTGCATGAACAGTATCTCTCGAATTTGATAAGTACTTTCCTTGATTACAGGATTCATCAATATGCTCCGACGATAAAGAGCCTTCTGCAATAAGAATATTCACAGAAGCTCCCTGGGGATCATAATCCTGTTTTGATATATTCAAAATATGTGCACCGATCATGTCGGTTACATCAACTAATATCTTCGTCAATCGATCCGAGTTGTATTGCTCATCAATATATGCAATATAATCTCTTTGCTCTCTCTCACTTTTTGCATAGCAAACATCATAAATGTTAAAGCTAAGTGTTTTTGTGAGGTTGTTAAAGCCATATAACGTAAGCTTTGTATCCAACCCTAACATCACGACCTTTCTATCAATAGTATCTCTGTACAGTATGGACTATTATACAAAAATGTTTTAAAACATGCAAGTACTTTTTTTACTATTTCTAAACACCGAGTTTAGTATTACTTTCACTTTTTGCATATAATTTATAGAATCTTAAAAAGGATATAGAGATAAATTGAATTTAATTAAATAGAGAATAATTATTAATACTAGGAAATGCTGAATATTAGGTTAGCATAGGACTCACCTGAATTAATATGATCGTATAGAATTAAAAAGGATAACTACATTTTTCGTACTATCAGATAGATTAATTCATTCATCAATCCGTCCAATAAGGAATCTCGAAAAAGTGTTACCCTAACTTTGCATCATATTTTATATATTGCTTTACATTTAAATATCAAGCTTTAATTGAATTTCTTCTTCTGCTTCAATTTTGAAATCTTCAATTTTTTCTGGGTTCATAACCGGAAGAGAATCTAAAGACTGTAGACCAAAGCTTCGCAAGAACTCTTCTGTAGTACCAAAAAGAATAGGTCTTCCGGGTGCATCCATTCTTCCCATTTCACATACCAGATTATATTCCACTAGTTTATTTACAGCATGATCGGACTTTACTCCACGAATTGCTTCAATTTGGAGTTTTGTGATCGGCTGCTTGTATGCAATGATGGATAAGGTCTCTAATAATACATCCGTCAAAACGTGTTTTTTTGGAATATGAGTTATTTTAATGATAGTTTCATACATCGACGGTTTTGTACATAGTTGATATGCCCCATCAAGTTCGATAATCTTAATGCCTCGTTCTTCAGCCTCATATCGGTCCATCATGTTATGTATAATTTTACGGGTTGTTTCCTCGTCATGGTCTATAGCTCCGGCAATTCGTTCCAGCTCCACTGCTTCTCCCATAGTAAATAAGATTGCTTCAATCTGCGCTTCTGTTACCAAAAGTTCCATTATGCTTCCGCCCCTTCCATTTGTATGATATCTGTAGCTAGATAGGTTATATTAATATCATCAAACAGACATTCCTGCTCAATCTGAACTCGTCCTAATTTCATTAATTCCAAAATACATAAAAATGTTACGATTACCTCCATTTTACTATGCTGTGCTTCCAGTAGATTTCGAAATGAAAATGTCTTATGGAGCAATCCATATTCCTGTATCTGAATAAATTTAGCAGAAAGATTAATTTCCTCCTTCTCAATTTTGCCAAATTTGCTACGAATTGGATCGATCTTATCCACCTGCTTTTTGACAATCGACTTAAAGATTTCATGCAGACGGGATAATGTCAGATCACTTAGTAATTCTTCCAGATTAATATCTTCTTTAAAATCAGCTATTTCCTGTGGAATGGTCGGTGGTTTAAACATTACTCTGGAAGCATCTAGCTGTTTGTCTTTTAACTCCTCAGAGATATATTTATACATCTTATATTCTAATAAGCGATCCACCAGTTCCTGTCTTGGATCGATTGGTTCATCTTCCTCATCTACTTCAACCGGAAGAAGCATTTTTGACTTGATGTTAATCAGTGTCGCTGCCATAACTAGAAATTCACTCATGATTTCCATGTTTCTGGATTCCATTTGTTTAATATAATCCAGATACTGCTCTGTAATCTCCGAAATTGGTATATCATAAATATTGATTTTATTTTTATCAATCAAGTGAAGCAACAGGTCTAATGGACCTTCAAAAGCCTCTAACTTAACAGGAATGCTCATATAAGCTCCTTTCACCTTCACATTGCAATGTAACCACTACTATTTCCGGTATATTAAATAACCTTGGCATAATCGAATGTGATCCAAGGCCTCTGGATACAATTAGATGCTGCCCCTCTTCTGTATGATTTCCTGAATGATATTTTGGAAATAACTGCACCTGCGGTGATACCAATCCTCCGACTCCGGGAAGTCTAACCATACCTCCATGTAGATGACCGGATAAAGTTAAATCCGCTCCCCATGCAGCATATGTCTGAAAATAAATAGGATTATGTGCAACTAATATCTGGAATTCTTTATCCGTACGTTTGCCTATTAAAGATTCCACATATTCCACTGGCATCTCAGGGGATTTGTTATGTTCAAAATATTTAGGTTCTATAGAAAGACCCGTAATACGTAATTTCCCGTTCTTTCTGTTAATATATGTGCTTTGGTTATCTAATAATATAATACCTAAGTTTGATAGCTCATTTATATATTCTACCCAAGTAGAAATAACTGATTCTTCTGTATCTGAAGTATTTTGCAGTTCCCACAGCTGCTTCATCCTTTGTTCATGATTACCAAGAGAATAATAGACAGTATAATGTTTTGAAAGCTGTTTCATTAAAGAATATCCATTACTGGGACAACAGCTTTCTCTTTTATTAATCATGTCACCTGCAGTAATAATAAATTCCGGGTTTATTTCCTTAATCTTTCGAATTAGCCGTGCATTTTGCTTTCCAAAGGAATTATTATGAAGGTCAGCCAAAAGAACAAAACGTGTATTATGAAAGTCTTTTGGTAGTTTGTCTGACACGATTGTATATTTCGAAGTAACTAGTCGTTTATTCTCTATGTTCGATAAGAGAACGAGTAACAGTATTATACCAAGTACAATCATAAAGCCCTGCATGCCTGACTCCTTTGGGTTCTCACATTATATTCCGTACCTATTATACTATACTAATTAGCTTCACAAGTGTCAATAAGTAATCTGCTGTGTTCTTGTTATGGGGAATGTAAGTGAAGGGGATGCTGCATAGTATATCAACAGGAACGGTGACTTACCTCACACACAGACGGAAGTACAGATTGCTGATTTTATATGTCTCAGGCGAATATTTATATTCGAATACGAACAATAAATATTCGCCTGATTCATACAAAATACAGCAACATGTTCTTCCGACAGTGCATTATGGTAAGTCACCGTCCCTGCTAATTATACTATGCAGCATCCCCTGTCGATACATTAGGCTCTACAGAACAGAGCCTAATGTATCGACGAGTACAAATACAGTAATTTAATTTTCCAATTCTGTTAGTGTTCTTGATATTTTATCTTCGTTAGTATATTAGGCTCTACAGTACAGAGCCTAATGTATCGACGAGTATAAATACACAAATTTAATTTTCCAATACGGATTGGTTCTTGATATAATATCTTCGTCAGTATATTAGGCTCTACAGTACAGAGCCTAATGTATCGACGAGTATAAATACACAAATTTAATTTTCCAATTTGGATATTGTTCTTGATATTTTATCTTCGTCAGTATATTAGGCTCTACAGTACAGAGCCTAATGTATCGACGAGTATAAATACACAAATTTAATTTTCCAATACGGATTGGTTCTTGATATAATATCTTCGTCAGTTATTAGGCTCTACAAAACAGAGCATGATGTATCGATTTCATACTCCATAAAGTTTTAATGAAAAGTATACATTCTGGTGTATGCTCTATCTGGGTTGATTTATGGTTGTGGTTTCCCCATGAAATACTTGACAAGGAGTTGTAGGAAATAGTCTTTAAAGCCTGCTTTTTCTATCTTCTCTGTTGAGAGTATTTCAATTGATCCGATCTTTTCGTTTTCATAATAATATGTAATCTCACCTATTTTGTCACCAATTTGTACAGGTGCTTCCACCGCGTCCATTAAGACAACTTCTTTTCGGATTTTCTCCGGTGTCTTTCCCTTTACACATAGATAGGAAAAATTGCTGCCTGTTTTTCCTTCCACTTTCTCTGTAACACCCTTTACTACTCTCACTGGTTCCAGTGTAATGTCCGAGTTATCATCAGTATAGATACTATAATTTGCAAATCCGTAATTCAGTAGCTTGGAAGCCTCCATGAATCTGGTCTTTGTATCCGGAGCCGCCATGATTACAGCAATCAAATCCATATTATTTCTTCTGGCTGAAGCAGATACACAGAATTTAGCCAGGCTGGTAGATCCTGTTTTCAATCCTGTTATTCCCTGATAGAATTTCACTAATTTATTCGTGTTGGTAAGCCCGAATTCTGACTGTCCTTTTTTCGTGGTATGTATAATGGTATCCATCCAGATTGTCGCATAATTGCTGATTTCCGGATGCTTTGTTATCAATTCCCGGGACATCAGTGCCACATCATATGCAGAGGAATAATGGTTATCCGTATCCAACCCACAGCAGTTCACAAAGTTCGTATTATTCATTCCCAGTTCTTTGGCCTTTGCATTCATTCGTGCTACAAATTCCTCCTCAGAGCCTGCGATAAACTCTGCCATTGCAACAGAGGCATCATTAGCACTTGCAATACTGATACACTTAATCATCGTTTCCACCGTTTGTACCTCAAAGGGCTCCAGATAAACCTGGGATCCTCCCATGGAAGCCGCATGCTCGCTAACACTCACCTCATCTGTCAGCTTGATTTGATTTGCATCCAATGCCTCAAAGATCAATAATAAAGTCATAATTTTTGTGATGCTCGCCGGCTTCAGACGTTCATCCTTATTCTTTTCAAATATGACAGTACCCGTAGATCCCTCAATTAATACGGCGGAAGGAGTACTTAGCTCAAGCCGGGCATCAGCCGGTGCTGTAACCATCACAGCATCCCCTTCCTTATCCGGCTTCGTATTGTTTACCTTGGCATATAAGGTATTAGGAAATAGTAAGATAAGAACTACAGAACATATGAGGAAAACTGCTACGATTCTTTTCATTTCTTACTCCGCAAAAATGTATTATTACTATTTTAATCCATGCTATTTGGTTTTAGACCAACCTAAGTAAAATAGTCTTAAGTTTTTTGAAGTTAATCTATTTGACAGTAACCCTACAGATAAATGTCTTTCCGTTGACTTTAGCAGTGATAAATGCTTTCCCTTTTTTATTGGCTTTTACCCTGCCAAACATGGATACGGATACGATCTTTGGATTACTGCTTTTCCAACTCACAAAGGAATGATTACCATTTATTCTCAGGTGACAGGCATCTCCTTTTTTTAGTTGCAGCTTCTTTTTGTTAATATTAATGACATAGACACGGCACTTTAGAATGGTATTATCTGTTTCAGCTAAAATATAGGTTTTTCCAACTCTATGTGCTCTGACTCTTCCATTAAAATTCACACCGGCCACTCTGAAATTCGTGGAGGTATAAGTTACTCTCTTATTAATACCATAAACAAAAAGTTTATATTCCTCACCCGGTATCATATATAATTGCTGTTTATTTAAATGAAGTGAAAAGGGAAGATTTATATCATCCAGAAAATAGAGTGATGTGCTTTGAAAGAAATATTTGCTTATCAGAAGTAAGGCTATGAGACAGATTAATATTCGGTATATGATGAATGCAATGGTCTTTTTACACTTCGGCTGATTACCCATGTAACCCCCTTTGTCTATCCTGCCTATCCTTATAATAATCTATGTAATAGTAATAAAAATATTGTACAAAGATAATAGATCCATGCAAATACTTAGATAAACAATTTGAAGGGATACTATTTAACGAAATCATTAAATGATATCTCTTCGGACTGAATTAATTTCTAAGGTATTTGTACGGATCTATGGGTAATATACATCGTTGATAAGTATGGCGGACTGAGGTGTTTCAGTCAGCTTTTCTGCGATATTTGACTTGTCTACACTTGTAGTACTCCATCTTTAGTTACAACAGCATAGACATAGGGTGGAGTTACTGGTTTCTCACTGCCAATCACATATGCCTGGAGAAATCTTTGCTTTGCTTCCTGCAATTTTGATGAATCGTTAGCATAAAGGGTTGCTAGAGAATCACCCTGGTTCACATAATCACCAAGCTTTTTATGAAGCCTAATTCCCACGCTTAAATCAATGATACTATCCTTGGTTTCACGGCCACCACCCAGAATAAGGGAGGTCATCCCAACCTCATCCGTATGGATATTTGTAATAAAGCCGCTGACCGGTGCACCAACCTCTTCTTCTATGGATGCTTTTGGAAGAATTCCGGTGTCATATACCGCCTTACTATCTCCGCCCTGAGCGCTGATAAATTCAGCAAATTTATCCAAAGCACTCCGATTTTCAATGGTTTGATACAATTTTTCTGTTGCTTCTTCTACATCCTTAGCTATACCGGCTCCGATTAACATATACGAAGCCAGTGTAATACTAACTTTTAGAAGGTCCTCCGGTCCGTTACCCTTTAAGGTCTCGATTGCTTCTATCACTTCTAAAGTATTACCAACGTTTTTCCCTAGTGGCTGGTTCATATCGGTGATGACTGCAAAGGTTTGACGACCAGCGATGGTGCCGATCTGAACCATTTCCTTTGCAAGAGCAAGAGAATCCTCATAGCTCTTCATAAATGCTCCACTACCGGTTTTAACATCCAATACAATAACATCAGAACCGGATGCTATTTTCTTACTCATGATACTGCTGGCGATCAAGGATAAATTGTCTACCGTTGCAGTTACATCTCTTAACGCATATATCTTCTTATCAGCCGGTGCAAGATTTGCTGTCTGACCAACGATAGCCATTTTAACTTTATTTACATTCTGAATGAATTGCTCCGTTGAAATCGTTGTTGAAAATCCTGGAAAGCTTTCCAGTTTATCTATGGTCCCACCGGTATGACCCAGACCACGGCCGGACATTTTAGCTACCGGAACACCTAATGCAGCGATCATCGGACTTAATACCAGAGAGGTTTTATCCCCTACTCCTCCTGTACTGTGTTTGTCCACCTTAACACCATGAATTTGTGATAGATCCAGGATATCACCACTATTTGCCATGGCTACAGTAAGTGCTGCTGTCTCCTCTTGATTCATACCGTTCAAACATACTGCCATTAAAAATGCTGACATTTGATAATCCGGTATGGTACCATTGGTAAAGCCTTGAACCATAAATTCAATTTCTTCCTTTGTTAATGTTTCCTTCTTCTTTTTTTTATTGATCAAATCATACATTTTCATAGATTGATCACCTCCGCTAAAATTACTATGTCCCATTAATTGATCAATAGCTTTTCAATGCTGTTACTATCATAGTTATGGAATAATTCTATTATATACCACATTCACAAAAAAATATATTATGATTTATCAGGATCATTCAAATTGAATTATGATTGACGTATGTGCAAAAAAAGGATAAAATAAATCAACTATAATCAAGGGAGAATGATAGAAATGAGTTTCAAATTTATAAAGGAAGTAATATCACCGGAAGAATTAGTTCGGACATATCCTTTGCCTGCAAGGGATGTTATTAGAAAAAAAGAAAGAGACAAGAGTATCAAGGATATATTTACTGGAGAATCTGATCGTTTTCTTGTAATCATTGGCCCTTGTTCGGCTGATAATGAAGACGCAGTATGTGATTATATCTCCAGATTGGCAACGGTTCAGGAAAAGGTACAGGATAAAATCATTATCGTACCAAGAATATATACGAACAAACCACGTACTACCGGCGAAGGATATAAAGGAATTGTTCATCAGCCCGATCCGGAAAAAGAACCTGACTTACAGGAAGGATTAATCGCCATGAGAAAAATGCATCTAAGAGCAATCGCGGAAAGTGGGTTAACTGCTGCGGATGAGATGCTGTATCCGGAAAACTGGCCTTATGTTGAAGATATCCTTTCCTATGTTGCCGTAGGTGCTCGTTCCGTAGAGGATCAACAGCATAGATTAACAATTAGTGGTATGGACGTTCCAGCAGGTATGAAAAATCCAACCAGTGGTGATTTTTCAGTTATGCTAAATTCCGTTGTTGCAGCTCAGGCTAGTCATACCTTTTTATACCGTACCTGGGAAGTGACAACCTCCGGTAATCCTCTGGCACATACCATTCTAAGAGGAGCAGTTAATAAACACGGCCAATCCAATCCAAATTATCATTATGAGGACTTAATTCGCCTTGTCAATATGTATAACGAACGTGATTTGCAGAATCCAGCCATCATTGTTGATGCGAATCATGCAAATTCGAATAAGCAATATCTAGAGCAAATTCGTATTGTAAAGGAAGTACTTCATAGTCGTAGATTATCACCAGAAATCGCGAATATGGTAAAAGGTGTAATGATCGAAAGTTATATTGAAGAAGGTAGTCAGAGGGTTACAGATCATGTCTATGGTAAATCCATTACAGATCCATGTCTTGGATGGCAGGATTCAGAAAAATTGATCTACACCATAGCGGATAGCATTTAGAAGCATAATCACTCTTCTAATTATCAAAGTAAATAGGGTATACAATAACACTGGATTTGAAGTATCATTGAACCGAAAGGTTTGGTGCCTCAAATCCAGTGTTTATATGTACATAATATTAATATCGATCAATATAAGATTTTCAGTTTATACTATGCTCTTGGGTGTGTGTTCATATATACCTCCCGGCTATTATTAGCTGGATTGGTGAGATATAGCTGTGTAGTAGTAATATCCGCGTGTCCAAGAAACTCCTGAACACTTCCCAGATCTGCTCCATTTCTAATCATGTGTGCTGCAAAAGTATGGCGTATCGCATTAGGACTTATATTCTTCATGCCAACCATTGCTGCATATCCCTTTAGAATTTTCCAAAGCCCCTGTCTGCTTAATTGCTCTCCGGATATATTAAGGAACAAATAATCCAGATCATATTTATTAAAGCATTCCTGGCGGATCTTCAGATATTGCTTTATTGCACTCTCGGCTGATTTACCAAATGGGATATTACGTTCTTTGAATTCTCTACATGTAATATATCGTCCTGTCATATTAATATCTGTTAATTTTAGCATGATTAACTCAGATACCTTAATTCCGGTAGCATATAAAAGTTCTAAGATAGCTCTGTCCCGAATTCCTTTAGGTGTATTGACATTCGGTTGCTGTAGTAACCGTTCCATCAAATCATTATCAATGATCTGAGGAGTCTTCTTAGATACCTTAGGTGCCTTTATTCGTTCGGAGGGGTCCCCTGTCATAATTCCATGCTTCACTAAATAAAGAAGGAAGGACTTTATTGATGCTATATTTCTGGATACGGACGAAGGAGAAAGACCTTCCTTTTCCAAGGATAATATATAAGAATTTAAATTTGTCTCTGTTATTTTTCCTACAGAAAATACACTTTGCTTATCCAAGAACGCCATTAACTTTTTCAAATCATTTTTGTAAGCTTGTAATGTATTCTTTGAAGCATGCTTCACATTTTGAAGATAAGCGATAAAATCCATTACATATTGTTCCATATCCGGCTTCCTCCTTCATAGCAGCAACCATAATAGTCATTACGTAAATAAGCTAAGGGATTTTTTTAGTATAAAGCCTCCTATATAAGCTTCCAGAAAACTCCCAATTAATATAGCTGCCGCTAAAAATATTAATATCATCATATATGATTTTAGTATCTTAAATATACTATCCATCCGTGAATGATTATCATGATAAATGCTTCGGTTTAATAAAAAGCCCTTATACAGACAAGCCAACGCAACCGGTAAGTATATAAGTCCATGCGGGAAATAATAAACCAATACCAATAGGATTCCCTTCATACCATACTGCATAGTTGCCGCAGAGATAAAGAAGCCGGTAAAAAATCCGAAGGAAGTTATTTTGAATGCCATATACGGTATTCCTAATATGGTTATACTTAGTAACCAAAAGATGAAGTATTCATTCAAATGCTTTCTCAAGGTATATTGAAACAATCCCGTATAATTAATATCACTGGATGTGATCTTTGAAAACACATTATCCTCATATTCTTGAATTTTCTGTATGTAATTATCCTGAAATACATTTGAACAGATAATACCAAAGAATAAACCAATCATTAATAGAAAAATCGATACTTGAATAATGTTTAATCGGTTTATATATAATTTTAACCGTTTCATCCTCTAGCCTACCCATCATTCAAACCTATATAAAATAGATATGATGGGAATTAGGAATTAGAACAAGCTGAATACGTTTCATCCAATCTTTGCTTTATACGCCAAGATCCCAGCTATTGTCTTGGCATCAACGATTTTACCCTGCATAATCATATCTGTTAATTCATCAATGGAGTGACGTTCAATTGATACATATTCATCCTCATCCAGATTCTGATTGGTGGGAGTAATATCCGTAGTATAAAAGATGCAGATTTTTTCATTACTAAATGCAACCGTAGTATATAAATCAAGCAAATGAAATACCTTTCCAGCCTTATATCCGGTTTCCTCTTCGCATTCACGAATTGCGCAGGTTCTGTTATCCTCTCCTTGATTTAAGCCTCCCGCAGGAATCTCCAGTGTATAATCATCGATTGCATTGCGATACTGTCGTACCATAATGATACTTCCATCCGAATCAACCGGGATCATTGCAGATGCACCATTATGTTGTATAAAATCAAAAACGGTGTGCTTACCATTTTCTAATTCAATTGTATCCTGGCAAAAATCGATAATACGTCCCTTGTGTATGCACTCTCTTTTTATTCTCTTGTACGGTATCATAATGCTCTCCTTAATCTAAATATATGAAATAAATATGCGGTATTTCTTCCAAATCCTGTAGGAACTGAAACAGGTAATGATTATTTATTACTCAGTTCCTCGCACTTCTTGTAGCAAGCATCCGTTGCCTTCATGATGGCATTACGGAAGCCATATTCCTCCAGTGCCTTTACTGCTGCAATGGTGGTTCCTCCCGGAGAACATACCTGATCCTTCAGTTTACCGGGATGTTCACCAGTTTCCAATACCAAGGCAGCAGAGCCCAATACAGTCTGAGCAGCCAGTTCATATGCTTTATCTCTTGGAATCCCGTAACTAACAACACTATCTGCTAAGGCTTCAATAAACATATAAACATAAGCTGGTGAACTGCCATTTGCACATACAACTGCGTTCATAAGACGTTCATCAAATACTTCATATTTCCCAAAGGATTTGAAAAAACGATCAATAATCTCCTTTTCTTCATCCGTAAAAGTATCCTCAGAGAAGCATATACCTGACATACCCTGTAGTACCATGGCTGGTGTATTTGGCATAGCTCTGACAATACGAACAGAATTACTCAGCATGCTTTTTATACTTTCTATTTTTATTCCTGCAGCGATAGAAATCACGATTTGATCCTTTGTCACTACATCCTTTATTTCATTAAGTACTACCGGAAAAAACTGAGGCTTCACTGCTAATACAAGATTCTTACATTGTTTTACCACAGAGCAATTATCCGTAAGAAATCGAATACCAGTCTGATCCGATACGAACTGGCTTCGCTCCTTTGATGCATCCGTAAATATCACTTCATTCTTGCCGAATGTGGCGGCAGCTGCTTTCATTAATGGTAACCCCATATTGCCGGCTCCTATAAATCCGAATAATGCCATAATTCCTCCAATCATCCGCATGACTACATCCCTGTGCCATTTGGTTTCCTTACCCTAGTCAAATTCTTATCTGTTATTTTATCACATTAAATCAAGAATAGGTAGTATTTCAGTAAAAAAATACTGTTCAGCCAAAATTGAATATTAGACAGAACAGCGATAAAGAGAGGATGTTGCAAAATTAATGCAGGGATTATAATTTACCATAATGCACTGTCGGAAAATATGTTACGGCATTTTATATGCCTCAGGCGAATATTCATGTTCGACTGAGACATACAAAATCAGTAACGCGTTTTCCGTCTGTATGTGAGGTAAGTTATAATCTTTGCTTATACATTTTGCAACATCCTTTTAATCCCCTGGTATTATGCTAATACATTTACAAATTCTTCAATACGATCCAGACCTTTCTTAATCTGTTCTAATGAAATTGCATAGGATAGACGGATATGATCATCAAAACCAAAATCCGCACACGGAATTACTGCTACATTATAATCTTCAATTAAAATTCTTGCGAGCTCAGAAACATTACCTATCTTAGAGCCCTTATATTCCATATCAAGAGTCTTGCTAATATCAACGAATAAATAAAATGCACCTTGGGGCTTTAATGCAGAAATATGCTTCATATTAGCTATTCTGTCATACATATAATCACGTCTTTTATTAAATTCAGCATGCATTTTACGAACAGAATCCTGCGGCCCAACCAACGCTTCATAGGCAGCTTTCTGTGCGATGGAATTGGGATTGGAGGTCTGATGACTTTGAACACTTCCCATCAGCTTAGCAATTTCTTTGGATGATCCGGTAAATCCAATTCTCCAACCTGTCATAGAATAGCTTTTTGCTACACCGCTGCAGGTAATCGTACGCTTGTATATTTCATCATTTAAGGAAGCGATACTTACTACCTCAGCACCATCATAAATTAGATGCTCATACATCTCATCAGATACCACATAGAAGTCTTTTCTAACCGCAACCTCTGCAATTGCCTCTAACTCTTCTCTGGTATAGATCATACCGGAAGGATTGTTGGGTGAATTTAAAATGAGTGCCTTCGTCTTCTCTGTGCACGCTGCCTCAATCTGAGCAGCTGTGACCTTATAATTCTGCTCTTTCTCCGCTCTGATGATTACCGGGACTCCGTCAGCCAGTCTAACGATTTCCGGATAACTAAGCCAAAAAGGTGCGGGTATAATTACCTCATCCCCAGGATTACATATAGCCTGGAATATGTTGGTTAGAGAATGCTTTCCACCATTGCTTACTACGATTTGATTTGGCTCGTATTTTATCTTATTAAAGTTTAGAAACTTATCGCATACTGCCTTTTTTAATTCCATAGTACCATCTGCCGGTGTATATTTCGTAAAGCCGCTATGTATTGCTTTGATAGCTGCTTCACAGATATTATCCGGAGTATTAAAATCAGGCTCTCCTGCACCAAAACCGACAACATCTATTCCCTTTTCTTTTAATTCTTTCGCCTTTGCCGTTATTGCTAATGTTGATGAAGGCTTAACCGCCTGTGCTTTTTTTGATAATGTTAACGCCATTGCTTGCACCATCCTTTATTTTATTATAGTATCCTTTGTTAAAATTCTTTACCATTGTAATATATAAGTTTTAATAATGCAATACAAATTTCATAAAAAATTCAAAAAAAGTATTTTCACAGGCTACCATATGTCCGTCTACGAAAGAATAGTTGTGCAAAATGTTCAAAAAAAATCTATTTTCCATGTTAAAAAGGGTGATGTTTTCACATCACCCTTTACATTACATTGTCAATTTAATTATTTTGCATAATCAGTCACTCTAGATTCTCTGATTACATTTACTTTAATCTGTCCCGGATATTCTAATTCGTCTTCGATTTTCTTAGATAAATCACGTGCCAGTAATACCATATCGGCATCACTGATCTGCTCAGGTACAACCATAACTCGGATTTCTCTACCTGCCTGAATTGCAAATGACTTGTCTACCCCTTTAAAGCCATTGGTAATATCTTCTAGTTGTTTTAATCTGTTGGTATATGTTTCCAGAGTTTCGCGTCTTGCTCCAGGTCTTGCTGCTGATATTGTATCAGCGGCCTGAACGATACATGCAATCAATGACTGGAATTCTACATCACCATGATGTGCCTCTACTGCATTAATTACCACCGGTGATTCCTTATACTTTCTACATAAGTCCACACCAATTTGTACGTGGGTTCCTTCAACCTCATGATCGATTGATTTACCAATATCATGCAATAATCCGGCACGCTTTGCAAGTCTAACATCAACACCGATTTCTCCGGCTAGAAGGCCGGATAAAATAGCCACCTCAATTGAATGCTTTAATGCATTCTGTCCATAACTTGTCCTAAATTTCATCTTGCCGAGGAGCTTAATGAGTTCAGGATGTATTCCATGAACACCTACTTCTAACGTAGCAGCTTCTCCCGCTTCCCTAATCATTACGTCAACTTCTTTTTGAGCCTTTTCTACCATCTCTTCGATTCTTGCAGGATGAATACGTCCATCCACAATCAGTTTCTCAAGGGCAATTCTTGCCACTTCTCTTCTGATTGGATCAAAAGCTGATAGTATAACCGCTTCAGGAGTATCATCAATAATCAGGTCAACTCCAGTCATTGTTTCCAATGTTCTGATATTACGACCCTCTCTACCAATGATCCTACCTTTCATTTCGTCGTTAGGAAGCTGAACAACCGAAATAGTTGTCTCAGCAACATGATCCGCAGCACATCTTTGAATTGCTGTAACTACATAATCCTTTGCTTTCTTATCCGCTTCTTCTTTTGCTTTGCTTTCCATTTCCTTTATCAGCAGAGCAGTCTCATGTTTTACTTCTTCTTCAACAGTCTTAATTAGATATTCCTTAGCTTGTTCGGAGGTTAATCCGGAAATCTTTTCTAACTCCTGTAATTGCTTTTCGTGGAATTCTTCCACTTCCTGCTTGATTTTATCAAGCTCGGCTTCTTTTACAGAAAGTCTGGCTTCCTTTTTTTCCAGTGCTTCGGTCTTTCTATCTAAAGTCTCTTCTTTAGTTAGAACCCGCTTCTCATAACGCTGCAATTCTGCTCTACGTTCCTTAGTTTCCCGCTCGAATTCATTTTTAGCTTTCAGAGCTTCCTCTTTCGCTTCGAGTAAGGCTTCACGTTTCTTAGTTTCAGCTGTTTTTAAAGCTTCATCTATGATTTCTCTTGCCTTTTCATCTGCATTGCCTATTTTCGCTTCATATACCTTAATGCGATAAGCAATTGCGATTTTCCAGGTAAGGACAGCAGCAACTACCAAGGTTATAAGAATAGCAATCGCTATTTTTAAAGCCTCGTGCACAGGAGCACCTCCTTATTTAATTTTCATTGTACAATATAGAAGAATTACTTTAAGTAAAATAGTTGAATTAACACAATATTCTTTCGTAACAAAAGAGTTACTAGAATTATTCCATTATTATGACTCTTAATTCAATCTCCATGAAATTTCTTCATGAATTTACTTAAATTTCATTCTCTTGTATAAATAATACAACATATAAATTTTATACTGTTTTTACGAAGATGTCAAGTATACTAACGAATAATTTATCTATTATGACAAAATATAGTATCAATATATTGAGTATATCCTTTGGCTATTCCACTATATAATCATTGAAAAATCTATTAGTATCCATTGAAATGTTTAAATATACAATATTGAAGACCCTTTGTATTAACGTATACTTCCCATATAATAAAAGCCTTTACTCTCATCCAGGCTTACATCAATAATTTTACCAATAAGACTTTTATCTCCTGGAAAATGTACCAAAAGATTATTACTTAGTCTTCCTGTAAGCAATGTAGGATCCTGTTCGTTTACCTCTTCCACAAGAACCTTCTGAACGGTATGTTCATCCTTTCCGGCAGATTTCGCAGAGCTTGCCTGTATTTCCTTAAGCAACCGATCGAAACGCTCCATTGCTACTGACTCTTCAACCTGCCCATCCATCGTAGCAGCAGGTGTACCCGTCCTCTTAGAATAAAGGAAGGTAAATGCGCTGTCATATCCTACTTTACGTACTACATCTATGGTTTCAAGGAAGTCTTCCTCAGTTTCACCTGGAAAACCAACGATAATATCCGTCGTTAATGATATATCCGGAACCGCTGCTCGAATCTTGTCAACCAGCTCAAGATAGCTTTCTTTTGTATATTTTCGATTCATAATCTGAAGCAGTCTTGTGCTTCCTGATTGAATAGGAAGGTGAAGATGCTTGCATATTTTTTTACTTTCTTTCATTACGTTTATCAAATCATCGGATAAGTCCTTTGGATGTGAAGTCATGAAACGAATTCGTTCAATTCCATCCACCTTCTCAATTTCACGTAGAAGCTCGGCAAAGGTCATAGGATTGTCAAGATTTTTACCATAGGAATTAACATTCTGACCAAGCAGCATGACTTCAACTACTCCATCAGCTGCTAACTTCTTAATCTCATCTATGATGTCCTGAGGATTTCTGCTTCTTTCCCTACCTCTTACATAGGGTACGATACAATAACTGCAGAAATTATTACAACCGAACATGATATTAACACCGGCTTTAAAGCTGTATTTTCGGATATTCGGAAGATTTTCTACAATCATATCGGTGTTTTTCCAAAGATCAATGACCATACGGTCAGACTCAAGGCGTGTCTTTAATAATTCTGCTAATTTAAAGATATTGTGTGTTCCAAATATAATATCTACAAAACGATAGCTTGTCTTAATTTTCTCAACAGCGGCTGCCTCCTGCATCATGCAGCCGCATATCGCGATTAACATTCCAGGATGCTTTTTCTTAAGTTTACCTAAATATCCTAATCGGCCATACACTCGGTTGTTAGCATTTTCCCGAACAGTGCAGGTATTATATAGAACAAAATCAGCATCCTCTGTATCCGTTTCTTCATAACCTATTTGCTTCAGAATACCAGATATTTTCTCAGAGTCCCGACTATTCATCTGACAGCCAAACGTTTCAATATGATATGTTTTTCTCTTCCCGGTTTTTTGATATTCCTGATCAAATAGTGCTTTAAGTTCTTCCATTATTGCATATTGCTTTGCAGCTTCTGCCTCATTTACATTGGTATTTTTATTATCCATCCTATCCTCCTAGCATAATTCGTAAACTTTATCATAAAATCAAGCTTCCATACTCAAATATCATAAGCTTCAATTCCTCAAAAGTAGATTCTCGATATTTGATATCAAGTGGAAACGTAGCGTCTTCGTCAACTGTTTCTATTGTTAACGCCGGTTTATGAAAATTCTCTGAAAAATAATGTACCGTATTTCCTCCGGAATCACCAGAATCAATTTCATTTTCAGGTACTTCTAAATCATAGTTCGTAATTTCTCTAAACCGGTTAGCAATTTTCAATTGTTTTAGGTTATAGCTTTCAGACATCATACTGCGATAATAATAAATTGATTTTCCTCTTGAATGAAAATCAAGAAAGCCCATTGATTTATATTCATGAAACAAATCAATTAATGCTTTCGTCTCATTCTCACTGGCAGAATGATCTGTACTATCCTTCTGTCTCCATAGCTTACAGGGGAAATTGCGATTGATATCTACCCCTCTGGCATTAAACTTCCATTCATAATGCGGAATATTATAATCTAGGCACTTACGCCTTAATTCATCATTACGGATCTCATCAAAGCCTTTTAATGATACCATATATCCATCCGGATTTAAAAGTGGAACAAACAGGATGGTAAAGGTTTGTAATAACTCATAGATACATGCTCCATACAACATTTGCTCATATTCTTCGCCAATATGTCTTGTCGGATTTTTAATCAAGGTTTTAAATCTGTTCGTATGCTCCTGATACTCCATATACATTTGTGAATAGTACTCAATAATTCTCATGAGTACAATAGGATTGATGGTTTCTCTTGCATGCACACCCGAACAGCAGATGATATATTTTTCTCCAATTCCAAGCTTAAGAAGAACAATGTCACGATTGTCATGGGACGATCCAATCGTGACACAATCTAAAATACTATGATATTGTTCTTCTAATTTCTTTGTATCATGAATCAATGTATCATAAGAATAAATCGGTTCATCCATATTAATCATAATTATGCAGTCTCCTTGTGATATTGTTCATCACATCATTCTATGCTGGAAATGCATAATTATGACAATTACTTAATCTATATTATAGAATATCTGCGCTAACGGGGAATCCTCGGATAATATTAATGTCTTATTATCACCATTTAATGCTGCTCTTGCAGCGTCCAGAGAACGAACAAAAGTGTAGAACTCACTACGCTCCTTGCTGGAATATGCCTGTGATAGAATCTTCATATATTCTGCTTCACCTTCTGCGATAATCTTTGCCGCTTCAGCTTCTGCGTTCGAAATACTGATGGCAACATCCTTGTCCGTTGTGTTACGAATTTTCTGAGCCTCAGATTCACCTTCTGCCGTATAGGTTGCTGCAATCTGTGCACGCTCGGATATCATACGCTCAAATACTGCTGTCTTATTGTCACTGGGAAGATCAAGATGCTTTGTCTCCACAGTAATTAACTCAATACCATATTGATCCATGGAATTACCGATGTTCTCCATGAACGCTGTATTTAGTTCACCATCTCTTCCACTGATCACATCGGACTGAGAAAGACTGCTGATAACATTCTTCATTGCATTATATACAGTGGTATCAATTCTGTTTTCAGCCTGAACTACATTATTATTCAAGGATTGAGCAAATTTAATCGGATCCTTTACCTTCCAAAGCACATAACTGTCTGCCACCATGGTCTTCTTATCCATAGTAATAACATCCGATTCCGGCATGTCATAGAATTGAATATTCTTAGGTATTACATCCACAGTTTCTATAAATGGTGTTCGAAAGGATAGCCCTGCTTCATCAATCACTCGTTCGATTTTCCCGAATCGTTTTACAATGCTGTATTGATCTTCTTTCGTGACGATGGTAGAGGAAGCTAAGACAATGAATCCGGCAACTAATAAAATGAGTAAAATGGCTCCACTGATTTTCTTTGCTTTCATTATTGCTGCCCTCCTTCCTCAGAAGTATCATTATTCGTCTGTCTCGTTGGCACCTTGTCTGTTTCATTTTCTAACCCTATTAGGGAATCTAAAGGTAATAGCTTTTGTACTTCGGAATCACTGCTATCAATAATCACCTTCAAGGAAGGAAGCACATCCTCCATCGCCTCATAAAACATTCTTTGTTTTGTAATCAATGGATACTTTGCATATTCCTCGTACATTTCATTAAATCTTGCTACTTCTGCATAAGCTTCATTCATTCGTTTGGTTTTCGTAGACTGTGCTTCCTGTAAGATTTTATCTACCTGGGCATCTGCCTTCGGAAGCTGTTCGTTACGGTATTTGTTTGCATTATTGACTGCTGTTTCTTTTCCTTGTTTCGCTGTCTCTACAGATTTAAAGGCTTCCATTACCTCATCCGTCGGTGGTTCAGAATCCTGTATGGTAATATTAACTAACTGGATACCAATATCATGTTGCTCCAATTCCTCTAAAATCGATGTTTTGATCGCAGATTGAATTTCATATTTTCCTGTTGTAATTACACTATCTACATCATAGCTTCCGACTACCATACGAATACTGCTCTGTGCAATATTCTTCAGAATGGTAATAGGCTCTTCTGATGCGTACAGTGCTTTCACAGGATCGGAAACCTTATATTCTACGAAAAAATCAACATTAACAAAGTTAAAATCTCTAGTAATCATCATTGATTCTTCTTCTACTTTATTACCTGTTTCCAGATCATATCCAATGGAAAACCCTTTAATTGTTGTATCAACCTTCTGCACCCTTTGAATAATAGGAATCTTAAAATGTAATCCGGCTGAATTCACTGTCTTTGCTCTTCCGAAGGTTGTTACCACTGCCTGCTCCTGCTCCTTAATGGTATAAAAGGAACCAAAAATTAGGATGGCAATTACAATCAAGCCTATAACAAGAAAAAATATTTTCCCGAACTTTTTCATAAAACTACCAACATTTTTATTGGGTGGATAATCATATACTTGTTGTTCTGACATCGTTCTACCTTCTTTCATTGTCTTATCTGCCCATTTCCAAAGATAATATATTTTGTTGTTGTGAGTGCTTTAAGTCCCATAGGACCTCTGGCATGAAGCTTTTGCGTGCTGATACCGATTTCTGCTCCAAATCCGAATTCATTCCCATCGGTAAACCGAGTGGAAGCATTTACATAGACTGCAGCAGAATCGATCTCATTTAAGAATTTCATTGCATTATCATAGTTATCTGTAATAATTGCTTCGGAATGCTTCGTACTGTAATAATTGATATGAGAAATTGCTTCCTCAATACTGTCAACTACCTTTAAGGATACGATTTTATCCAGGTACTCTGTTCCATAATCCTCTTCACTGGCCTTGACACAATTTCTACAGATTGAACAGCCTCGTTCGTCCGCCCTGATTTCTATATCCTTCGCATTTAGGCGTTCATATAATAGCGGAATAAAGGCTTTACTGATCTTCTCATGAATGACAAGAGATTCGCAGGTGTTGCAGACACCAAGACGCTGTGTCTTCGCATTGTCGATGATATTCAGTGCCATATTAAAATCCGCATATTCATCCACATATACATGACAATTTCCTGTTCCTGTTTCAATTACAGGGATGGTACTATTTTCTATGGTGGTTTTGATTAATCCGGCACCACCACGAGGAATTAATACATCTATGTATTGATTCATACGCATGAAATCCTTCGCAACATCTCTTGATGTATCTTCAATTAGTTGTAAAGCATCCTCAGCACATCCAGCCTCCTTCAATCCGGTACGAAGAACTTTTACAATTGCCTTATTCGAGTTAATCGCATCACTGCCACCACGTAATATAACTGCATTACCGGTTTTAAAGCATAAACCGAATGCGTCCGCAGTTACATTGGGTCTTGATTCATAAATAATTCCGATGACACCTAGCGGAACTACCTTTTGTCCTATCATGAGGCCGTTAGGACGTACTGTCATGGACAGTACTTCTCCGATGGGATCCGGTAATGCACATATTTGTAACAGACCATCCACCATTGCCTGTAATCGGTCTTTATTAAGACTAAGACGATCTACCAATGAACTCTTAACACGATTCTTCTTGGCTGCTTCTACATCGATTGCATTCGCAACCAGAATTTCCTCGCTGTGATCTAATAAAGCTTTGGCACAAGCTTTAAGTGCTGTATTTTTCTCTTCCTGTAACATTCGATTTAATACGGTTGATGCTGCTTTAGCGTTCTTACCTAGTTGTTCCAGATAACTCATAGCGTTCCTCCATTCTATTATCATTCTATATAATTATTTTCTGACTAACTATTCGGTATCCTTCTATCTTATATGTTGGATAAACAATGTGTTATTAGCTCACACTCTATTTGTTGCATCGTATTACCTGAGAAGGTAACAGAATCATATCCGCTTTGATATCATATTCCTCCGATGGTATCGTATCTACTAGCTGAAAATCGTATGCCAAAGCGACTTTATAAAATATCTTCGGTGGATAAGCAGCTAAATATCGGTCATAGTAACCTGCTCCATATCCGATTCGATTCCCTGCTTTGTCAAATGCCAGTCCAGGGAGCAACATTAGATTTTCGCCCGTCAGAGGTACCTCATTATTAAAATGATATTTACCTATTTCCTCTGCTGAAGGCTCTGGTACTCCGTATTTGCTTGGAATCAACCCATCAAGATGATTGATTTCATAAAAGTCCATATTGTTACCTTCCACTCGAGGAGCATATACCTTTTTTTGATCTTGTAATGCCTGATTAATGATCTCTATTGTATCTACTTCCGATTGAAAGGATATAAAGGTAAACAACCGGATACACGATTGATACTCTTCAGTTTTAAATAATCTTTTTCTTATTGCCGTATTATCATTATTTCGCTTTAATACGGCAATATGATTTCGTAATTGTCTCATTTCTATACGGATCTGATTTTTTGTCATACTGATTCTTCCTAACGTTTTTTAAGTTCAGAAGCCTTTGTAATGGATCCATCCGGATTAACAAAGGAGACCTGGTCTAAAGTGCCTCTAAGATTTCTGCGGATCGCAGCAATATATTCTTTACGAAGCTTTGCCTGTTCTTCTTTTTCCTCATCCGTTAACCCTACTGACTGGGATTTATGGTATAGTTCATTAATTCTTGTTATTCTTTGATCTTCCATAGCTTACCTTTCTAACTTTTATTTGTATGGGAGCAATAACTATTTTTCGTATTGCTTTGTAGTAATATAATCCATAATATTAAAATTATTCTGCTTATGCGCCAGAAATAAGGTACCAACCTCTTTTCCCTCAATAATGTGGTAAAT
Source organism: Variimorphobacter saccharofermentans (assembly GCF_014174405.1). GTDB lineage: Bacteria > Bacillota > Clostridia > Lachnospirales > Lachnospiraceae > Mobilitalea > Mobilitalea saccharofermentans. Next base: position 2,134,741 of record NZ_JACEGA010000001.1, read on the forward strand.
ATGTCTTACATTATCACCATTGGTAATAACCATGTTGGCGCCGGATGCAGTAGCGATCTTTGCGGCAGAGATCTTTGTAGTCATTCCACCCGTTCCTACTGAGCTTGTAGAGTCCTTTGCCATGCTGCATAGATCTTCATTAATCTCATCCACACAGGATATTAGCACGGCATCCTGGTTTTCCTTTGGATCATCCGTGTAAAGACCATCAATGTCGGATAAAAGAATTAACAGATCTCCTTCTACCAATGCTGTAACAATGGCAGATAAGGTATCATTATCGCCGAAATCCAGGTCCAGCTCTTCGGTAGATACCGTATCATTTTCATTAACAATGGGGATTACGCCCATTCGAAATAATTCTTCAAAGGTGTTTTTCGCATTTGAACGGCTGATATCATTTATCATCGTGTATTTCGTCATCAATATCTGTGCAGCCACTTGATTATATTCAGCAAATAGTTTCTGATATACCATCATTAATCTGGCCTGGCCAACCGCAGCACATGCTTGCTTGACAGCTCGTAGCTTTGGTCTTTCCATAAGTCCCAGTGCTTTTCTTCCGACTGCTATCGCACCTGAGGAAACCAGAATTACATCCTTTCCCTGATTCCTAATATCTGTTAATATTCGGACCAAGCGCTCCATTTTTTCCAGATTTAAGCTTCCAGTCTCTGGATGGGTTAATGATGATGATCCGATTTTTACGACTATTCTTTTTTTATCAAGTAAAGCTTCTCTGCTTATCATGATTTATCCTCCGTTTATTAATTCATATCCTTATTATCTTATTCGTAGCATGGTTTATAACAATCAGCTACTGCCTCAAAAACCTTAATACCATCAATTGCTGCCGAAGTAATTCCCCCCGCATATCCGGCTCCTTCCCCACAAGGATAAATGCCGGTAATGTTACTTTCATAGAATTCATTTCGATGAATTCGAACGGGTGAAGAGGTTCGACTCTCTACTCCGGAAAGAATTGCTTCTTCGTCAGCAAAGCCTTTTATCTTCTTATCAAAAGCCATAATACCTTCCTTTAATGCTTCAATAATATTATCAGGAAGACATTCGGTTAAATTCGAAAGTCGATATTCTCCTTTGATATTAGGAATAACAGAACCTATTGTAACACTTTTCCTGTAATGAAACAAGTCACCAAACAGCTGAACCGGTACCACACCTTTTCCAGCTGCATAAGCGGCCTTCTCCCAATTTCGTTGAAAAGCAACCCCACTTAAGGGATCTGTATTCGGAAAATCCTCAGGCTGAACTGTTACTACGATGGCACTATTGGCATTATCACCATTCCGTGCATAATTACTCATTCCATTTACCACCAGATGTCCGGGCTCTGAGGACGCATTCACAACGTAACCTCCAGGACACATACAAAAAGAATAAACTCCTCTGCCGGATTTTGTCTGATGAGTTAATTTATAGTCTGCGGCCGGTAGATCAATATAGCTTTTTCCATATTGAGCCATGCTAATCATACTCTGTTTATGTTCAATTCGAAGTCCGATGGCAAAGGCCTTGGGCGACAAATGAATTCCACGTTTTAACAGCATGGCAAAGGTATCACGTGCACTATGCCCGATTGCTGTAATCAATACCTCACAAGATATTCTTTCATTATGATTTAGTTCTATCCCGGCTAGCTGGTCGTTCTCTATCAATATATCGGTTAAGGTTGTTGCAAAACGGACCTCCCCACCCATGCGAATAATATCATTTCGCATGTTCTCGACCACACCACGAAGCTTATCCGTTCCAATATGCGGCTTATTCAGATACAGAATATCGGAGGGAGCTCCATGTTCAACAAAGGTTTCCATAACAAGAGGATACCGGTGAAATGCATCCTTCACCATGGTATTCAGCTTTCCGTCGGAAAAGGTACCGGCTCCTCCTTCACCAAATTGGACATTACAATTCGGATTTAAATCATTCTGTTCCCAGAAATGTTCTACAACTGTAACACGCTTATTAACCTCATATCCTCGTTCCACAACCAGTGGCTGATATCCATGCTTTGCCAGAATCCATGCTGAAAATAATCCTGCCGGACCGGTTCCGACAATTACCGGACGATGCTTCAGGGGTTTTGTTCCCTTCGGTTCAAAGCGATATGAAGTCCGTTCTGTAATCGATACATTACTATTACGACATTTGTTAACAATATCCTTTTCCGTCTCCTGCTTGGATAAGTCCACCCGTACTTCGACTGTATAGATATATTTAATCTCTTCTTTTCGTGCATCTATGGACTTCTTTATTATGGTATACTCAAATGTCCGCGATTTCGCTAACTTTAATGCTTTCACAATAGCAGAATGCATATCCTCATTCGTATGCTTGATTGGAAGCTTTAACTGAACAATCTGTATCATTAATATTCAACCTTCTTTTCCTACTTCAGCTTTTTACCAGCGGAAGTACCTGCTACATATCCACTGCTCCAAGCCCATTGTAAATTATATCCCCCACAGGTTCCATCAACATCGATTAATTCACCAGCCAGATATAAGCCGCCGGAAAGCTTAGATTCCAGTGTGTTTTCATTAATTTCTGCCGTTGATACTCCTCCCGCACATACCTGAGCCTGTTCAAAGGAATTAGTATCGATAATATTCATACGAAATGTTTTTGATAAATGAACGATTTTTTTCACATCATTGTCATTTAATACCCCGGCATTCTGAACCGGATCAAGACCTGCAGCTTTAACAATAATGTAGGCAAGTTTATGGTTTATAATACCTAACAGTAATTCTTCCGTTGTTTTTATTGAATTCTGCTTAATCCGTTTCTTAACCATCTGATAGAAGGTATCTGTAGTTAATTCAGGCAGAAAATCCAACTCAATTACCACTTTTTCTCCTTGATCTAAAGCCTTTGCAGCAAATCGACTGATTTGAAGAACCGGTATTCCGGATATTCCATAATCAGTAAATATAACTTCTCCTTCTTCCTTTGATATCTGCTTATTATTTACCTTTAATCTTACCGAAGCAGATAATCGAACACCGGATATCGTACTCAAGTACGTTTCGGAGGCTTTTAGCTGTACCAGCGCAGGTAATGGTTTAATAATGGTATGACCGAAGCTTTTTGCCAATATAAAGCCACTTCCATCAGAACCTAATTGCGGGGAAGCACAACCACCAGTAGCAAGAATGATCTTCTTTGATAAATATTTTCGCTTTTCTATTGTAATGGGAGCTCTACCCGTACCTTTTTTCTTCTTTCCCGAAGGAAGTTTCTCTTCATATATAGTGTGCTCTGTATATACAGTGTAATATGGCTTTTGAATAGATTTTACTGTTTCATTATAATGAAATTCCACCTTTAACCGTTCACATTCCAGCATTAATACCTGAACTATACTGGAAGCTTGTTCTGAATTCGGATATAGATAACCGTTACGATTCTTTGGATATATACCTAACTCCTCAAAGAATTGGATTGTCTTTGATTCATCAAAACAAGACAGTACCTTCATGGGAAATGCACTGTCATTACTACGGTAGCATTCGGGAATCTGGATGAGATTCGTAAAATTACATTTTCCGTTCCCGGTCGCCAATATTTTTTTGCCTGCCTTATCCTTATGCTCTATTACAAGTACGGAGCTTCCCTGTCTTGCAGCCGCAATGGCTGCCATTAATCCGGAAGCGCCGGCACCAACGATGATCACATCGTAATTCAATGTAATGCCTCCCAATATCTATGTTTGTTTCATTATATTTTACCACCGATATTATTTCAAGCTTTTCTTTTATCTATAAGATTTTCTTAATAAGAATTTAATTTTGTAGTACTTGTGGGGAAGGGGCTGTTGCATAATGTATTAACAGGGACCATGACTTACCTCACACACTGACGGAAGTACAAATTGGCAATATGTCTATAAGGCGAACATAAAAGTTCGCTTATTATCCATACAAAATTGCCAATATGTTCTTCCGACAGTGCATTATGGTAAGCCATGGTCCCTGTTTACATTATACAATAGCCCCTTCTTCGTCGATACAAAAGGCTCTAAAAAAGAGCCTTTTGTATCGACGTTGTTATTTCAATGCTACCTGTTCATAACAATTACTTTCGCTAACTTGAATAACTTTCCAGTAGTGCATATAGTTCTTCTACACTATTCACATAAATACCGGCGCTTAGCTTAATCCGGTCTTCCTCAGGAAGCTCCTTCGCCTCTATATGGGTATAGCTATATACGCTTTTTAGATCACTATTATAAACAACTACATATCCATCTTTCACTACAACATAAAATCGAAAAGGAACAAAATCCTCATTATAGGTTTTTTTCATTACGATCTCATCCTCAGAAAAGGATATGAGCTCATAGGAAATCAACCCTTTGTTATATTCAGATAAAGTCATATCATTCATATAATCCGCTAAATACTGTTCGATTTCTTCTCTGGTCAGTCCAACAAATTCAGCAGGAGGATTTAGTTCCTCCGTCAGAAGCGTGTCTTTTTTCATATCATAGATTTCCAATGTGTATTTTGTTGTAGGTAAAACAATCGTTTCCTGTGGAACATTTACAGGTACCGTATTCTCCACTTCATGAGGTACACTTGGTGTAGGTTCTGCTTTTTCCATCAACGCATATAATTCATCCTTGCGTTCAATGGCCCTCTTGTTAAATTCGTTTAGCGCATGTAAATAACTCATATAATAGCATGCACTGAAGATAATACACATACTCACAAAACCTAAGAGATAAATTGATGCCTTTTTCAGCTTCATGCGAAACCACTCCTTCGGCATAATTATCTCCAATATTTGCAGTTTTATACATAATTGAACTTTATCTTTATAATAAATGAAGTTTTCGTAATATACGGATCAGAGTATGACCTTTGGGCATAAATGCCAATTCATCCTCATCCACACCCTTCATAAATATTAGTAAAACAAAATAAACGATAATCGCTATAACAATAGCGGCTAACGTAGACAGCAAATTGCTTTTCGTACCAAGGAACATTCCCTTATAGACAAAATATGCGACTGTACCCATTAATCCAGAACTTACTGTCGGAATTAAAAAAGTTTTGATAACCTCCTGACGGTAGTCTAAATAACGTTCGATGGAAATCCAATTAAGAATACATACAACTAATGGGAAGGTTACATTCCCTATAACAAGCGCGTAACCACTTAATGGTGTGAATTTTAATAATGTAAAAACGATAATTATATGTATTCCCAAGGATATCGCTGAATTGATTACAGGCACTCTCAATTTATTGATTCCCTGAAGGATTGCAGATGAAACGGTGGATAAAGCATAAAATACAATTGCTGCTGATCCCAGCTTAAAATAGTTCGCTGATAGTTGATAATGATCATTAAAAATCAATTGGAGAATCGGAGAGGCCAGTACTCCCATTCCCACTGCAGAAGGGATGGCAATAATCATGTTGAACTTAATTGATGTTTGTACCTTATTACGGATTTCGTCATATCTTTCCCAAGCTTTATCTGTAGCAATGGACGTTACAATTGCAGCCGCCATTGCAGTAGCTATAGCAACCGGTACATAGCTTAATAGCTCATATCTTCCGCTATAGATACCTATTATCGTATTTCTGTGAACTTCTGTATATAGTTGTCCTAATCTTGCGTCCTTTAATACCTCTAAGTCAAATAAGGCAATCTCTTTGGAGGCCATTATATGACCGAACATAGATCCATCGATCAAACCACTGATCTGATAAACCGTCTGACTTAGAATAATAGGTGCAACGGTTATGGCAAGTAACTTTGCTATTGTACTATAGGATTCTCTATTTTCTGAATGGTCATGCCGCATCTGTTTGTTAAGTACCGGTTTATAAACCAAAAATACAAATAACAGGAAAATAAGTCCGATGCATGCTCCCATAAAGGTTCCGAGGGTTCCGCCTGCTGCGCCATAAGAAGCAACATTGATAGAGGCACTAAAATTCTTCATTAGCAAATATGCGGCAACAATACTTACTACAGCATTAACAATCTGTTCAATTACCTGGGATAACGCAGTGGGAATCATTGTATTCTTCCCCTGATAGAACCCACGTAATACTCCCATTACAGCAAATATAAAAATAGTTGGAGAAAGAATCCTGAGTGGTAACGCTGTATTAGGACTTTGATATAAAACTTTTGCAAAAAAATCTGCTCCAAAAAAGATGATTAGTGTAGCTATCAAACCTACGGATATTGCAAATGCCATTGCCACTAAAAAAACTCGATAGGAATTTCTGTATTCCTTTTTCGCATTTCTAGAAGCTACTAGCTTTGACACCGCAAGAGGCAAGCCGTAGGAAGAAATAATCAATGCCAGATTATATATTTTAAATGAATTCGAGTAATATCCGTTACCTTCCGCTCCTATTATATTATTCATTGGTATACGGTATAACATACCAATTATTCTTACTAACAGGGATGCCACAGCTAAGATACTACCCTGAGCTATATAATGATTATTTCTTTTACTTGCAGACATAGCTTTCTCCTTTTTATCTTAAGTCAATCTCTGAATCATAATATTTCTATATCCCAAAATATTCTTAACAATTAGTTTAACACTACATCTTCTGTTCTGTCATTGGGAAATAAGGTAATAAAGGTTTTACCTGGATTAATGGTTAATTCCTCTCCAGCCTCATTATAATATCTCATCCATCTGGAGGCCTCTTTCTTTTTCCAGGTGATCGGAATCATCTTACCATTGGTTATATAATACCCTTTTCCAGAAGCATCCTCAATATCCATGGTTTGATAATCGTTACGGTCAATATCCCATTCCTTAACGAATTGTACGATAATATTCTTAAAGGTAAGCTGATTACCGTTATTGGAATCCTTGTGTGGTCCGCCAAATTGATAACGATAATAAAGCTTATCATCCTGATTATATTCAAAATAGGGAGATGTATAGGCAGAGAACTTCAAGGTTACTTTTTGAACTGACGAGCCATCTGCCAAGTCTGTATCGGTCTCATAGAAGGAGTAATGAGGCTTATAATCACTTGCATACTCCGTCTTATAACCTTTCTTCTTTATACCGGCAAGGATACCATCAATGGAAGCAAAAGCATTATGGGGTGCCTTCATGGATTTGTCACGATAAAAAACCGTTGTCCCGATACCTGTCTCACCATCTAAATTATCGATACCCAGTTGCTTTATTTTACTTACTGCATATTTTGTTTTACCATAATGAATGTATATCGCATCATATTCATCTGCAATACTTACAAAGTAATGTCTGGAACTTCTGGTGGAGCCAAGACGGTCACCTGTATAATTTTCTCCAATTCCTAATAATCTGGTTATTCCACCTTCCACGATACATTCATAAACGATATCCGCCTGCGAAATTCCCCACTGATTGGATACAGATTTAAAATTGCTAAATTGAAATGCATATGGTCTTTTTCTTCCTATTTCCTCAGGAACCCATAATCCTGTTAAAAAGCTTCGCATCTCACCTTCATGATTTGAATCTTCTATAGTTTCTGTAGGGCTTACAGTCGGTTCCGGTGTGGGTGTCACAGTTGGGGTAATATTCTGTTCATAATCCTGAATAACATCACCACCATCGTAGGATTCTTTCTTTTTGCATCCTATCATAGCGATTATTATGAAGAGTATAAGAATACTGCTGATCATCTTTTTCATAATGTTCCACCCTTTCATTATGACATCTTTGTACTACCTTAATATATGAAGCTGATTCAATACGTTATTCTGCTTTTCTTCCATTCGTATTCTTTCCGAATCTTCCATGTGATCATAGCCAAATAGATGGAACATGCTATGAGCCGTAAGAAAAGCTATCTCTCTTTCTAGAGAATGACCATACTCCTCAGCTTGCACAATGGCACGATCTACCGAAATAACAATATCTCCAAGGATTAATTCTCCTGTTTCAGGATGAAAATAGGATACAGTAGACTCTTCCAGTCCGGAAAAATCGCCTTCCCTATCGAATTCAATACTGGGAAAGGAAAGTACGTCCGTTGGTTTATCTATATCTCGATACTCCTTATTGATCAGTTGAATTTCAGTATCGTTCGTCAAAAGTACATTAACTTCAGCCTCATAGGGACAAGCTTCATAATAAAGACAGGCTACTATGACTTTTTCCACCAAGGCTTCATAATCAAAATTCAACTTTTTATTTGCTTCATATTCAATATTTATTGTCATGCCTGTCCACCCTTTTTATACTACTCTGAAAGAAATTCTTTATGGTAAAAATCCTTCAATGCATCATAATCATTTTTCGATAACTGTACTTGATCAAAGGTGCCCTTTTCTATTCTCATCTGGAATACATGATCAATTATTTTTCCTTTGGTAAATCGGTTGTCCCCTGTTTTTTCTATGTATTCAATGGTACTAACTACATTATCAGAAAGCATAACAATTGCCGCCTCAACAGAATTTGGCTTATCATACTTGATATTATGCTCCTTAATGATTGCTCTTAGTTCATTCGGGAAAGCATAATCTTCAGCAATTATAAGTCCTTCTTCAATATAATTATTGCCATGTAACTTACCAATTTCATGATACAAACCGCCTGCCAGTGCAAGGTCTTCATTCGCTCCAACAACACGTGCTGCACGCTTCGACAGATCTCCTATTAACATAGCATGATCATATAATTTATCTGAGAATTGCTTTAATCTTCTCAGTAATTCATTGTTTGTATCACAGAGAACCTCATAACTGGTACGAATACCAAGGTTACGCTGCTGAGTTAATATATCGCTGCTATCCTGTGTCTCGCCGAATTGGTTAGATGGCTGGTCATCCCGCTTGTCCATTTCTTCCTTCGTATGGATCGGATCCTTAGTAGTGGTGGAAGCAGTATCCGTTGAAGTAGCTTTCTCCTGTACTTCATTGATAGACTCAGCATTAGCTTCACGCTCTTCTGTCATACTGCTATCAGATACATCCTCTTGGGTTAATGTGACTTCCGTCGCTTTAACATCATCCGATTGAACTGCATCAAGTACTTCACCAGATGAATGCTTCTCTTCACCGATTGTCTCTTCTTTCACTTCTGTATGAACATCCCCGGCAAATTTAGCATATAACATATGAATAAAAAATGATATAACAATTACTGATAAAATACTGAATAGTGATCCAAGATAATTGTAATTTGTAATTGTATCAAAAATAAAATTATTCATCGCAAAGGATAATGTAATGTTAGTCGAAATCAATATGATAGTTGCATAGATTACAGTCGACTTTTGCTTTAGAGCACCGGATAATAAGCTCATAAGTGCTCCAATGATTAATATCTGTATGACTGTCTCAGGACGATGTTCAAAGGAAATCCCCAGTAAAAATGTCATATTAAAGTGAACGAGCAAGCCCACTTTACTATCTACAATCATGGACAAAACCATTCCTCCTATCATCCAAAAGCAATGGGATTCTGGCTTTGGTATCAACATTAGTAAACAAATAGAGGTAAGATAGCAAAGTAACAGAATAAGCTTTGCATTCTTTTTACCACGAATAATACCGATATTCATTCGAATATAAAAGGTCAATACTGTTGTTAAGATAAATATAAGAATACCATCTCTTGCAACCTCAATACCTGGAACCTTTCTCAATACTCCTGGCAATATGGTAAATATCATTGATAGCACAGGTAATATATTGATTAATAATGATTTTTCCTTATCATTATCCATAATCGCTTCCTGCTTAGTTGGATTCTCGGATGAATTCCAAGGCTTAGATGTATATGAAGTTGATTTATTAGTATCTGCTTTCATCTCGATTTCCCCTAATTTTTTCTGATTTATAATTCACCAATCGTATCTTTTTATGCTTGCTTTGTTCCTTGCTTTCCACTCGCTTTAATTTTTCCTCATAGGAATCGTATGCTTTTACTATTTTTTGTACTAGTGGATGTCTGACAACGTCCTGGCTGGTCAGGTAAGAGAAGCCAATATCATCAATTTTACTCAGTACTTTAATGGCTACATCCAATCCGGATTTTGTCCCTACCGGTAGATCCTTCTGGGTCATATCCCCGGTTATTACTACCTTGGATCCAAATCCAATTCTAGTTAAGAACATCTTCATCTGTGCCGGTGTTGTGTTCTGAGCTTCGTCCAAAATAATAAATGCATTATCCAGAGTACGCCCTCTCATATATGCAAGGGGAGCCACTTCTATCAATCCCTTTTCGGTATTCTTCAAGTAAGCTTCAGGACCCATAATCTGATGAAGTGCATCATAAAGCGGTCTTAAATAAGGATCTACCTTGCTTTGAAGATCTCCAGGTAAAAAGCCGAGCTTCTCACCAGCTTCAATGGCAGGACGTGTTAAAATAATTCTACTTACTTCATCATTTTTAAACGCAGTAATGCCCATTGCCATTGCCAGATAGGTCTTCCCTGTTCCTGCAGGACCAACGCCAAAAACAATCATCTTCTTACGTATCAAGTCTACATAGGTTTTCTGTCCCAAGGTTTTTGGTTTAATTGGTTTGCCACTAATGGTATGGCATATTAAATCTTTGTCAATTTCAACGATTTCCTGCTCCTTATCTTCGTAGCATAAGGATATTGCGTAATTCACGTTTTGCTCGGTAATTTGGTTCCCACGCTTTGAAAGTTCTAATAGCTGTACAAATACGCTCTTTGCTTTTGTAACATCCTTTGTATCTCCAACAAGCTTTACTTCTCCGTTTCTTGCAATGATTGTTACATTAAAAGCCCGTTCAATAATTTTTGCATAAGCATCAAATCCGCCAAAAACATTTTTTTCATGTTCAGCAGGTATGTCAATGATTGTCTCCACTAAGCTCATCCGTCTGTTCTATCCTCCACTCATTATCCTGAACTAACTGGTACTGCCAGGAAGGCTCTTCCACTATGAGTTTCCCTTTGGCAATACAATGATGATTCTCTATAGTTATTTTAACATTATTTTCGATTATTAAAACATCATTTGAAAATAATCGGTCTAGGTATCTCTTTAACCGATCCTTTGCAATCGATATAGCCTCTTCCTCCGTATATGTTTTCTTTATATCTACATATTCGCGTGTCGTAATAGAACCGTAACGGAATGGCAGATAAAAGGTATTTGTGATATGTAATTTTTTTTCGTTAACAATTATATCATATTTGTCATAGGAATTACTAGGATTATATAAAAATAATTTTCTACCGAAAAACTCTACATAATAACCCTTCTTCTCATGATTCGTAAATCTTTTCTCTAAGTATTCCATAGGAAATTCCTCATGATAGTTGTAAAATGTCTTACACCGGATATCCGCATCTGCTACCACCGGATACATATTTAATATTTCATCAAAATCACTTTTAATTGTAATGATACCTGACACCAGTATATCACCTTTTTTTACAATATCTCCCGGCTTCACCATAGGCATACCTGATCTGGTTATAATTTCTTTCACAATTCCATCCTTGCTGGCTACAATATGACTCGGATCTCTAGCTTCCTGCGCCGGTGTGGGCATATTCGTCTCCGTTATTTTGATAATAAGCCGTGTTCCTTTTATTTCAGCTGAAACCCACCCAATATCTTTATAGGTAAGTCGTATTTCTTCTTCAATCTCCTGACAATTAATTTTCTTTTTCTGAATCCCGGTACGAATATCATGATCGTCTAAGAATTTTAGCATAGCTTCCGGTGTATACTTGGATCCACCCAATATGCTGATATCCCAAATGAATAACGACATAATGTAAACCAATATGATGCAAATTAATACTCCTGCAAAGAAGCCCTTTCTTTTCTTATACCTTTGTAAATAAAACGGAAAGCCTACTTTTCTTGTTATTTTAGGTATCATATGTGTCTTTCTGACGATGGGTTTCAGCTTTTTATAATTCTTTATTGAGATAAGAAATTGATAATCTTCATCAATTCTTGATAGATTCCAGATATAGATTTGCTTATTGCAGCATAAATTAATAAACCGTTCCGGAGAGGTACCTCGAAGCCGTACGCACAAATATCCTTTGAACCAGTTTATCAGTTTTATTAACATGTGATTACCTCCCATTTTGATCTTGGTTCAATCATTGGTAATAAATTGCGTTGATATATCCGGTGATACGCATCTCATCTTCAGTAAAATAAAGAATATTCAATTGTTTTCCTTCAATGCAGATTTTACATGATTTGGTTTGAACCTTAATCAGATTACCGTTATATTCAATAATTCCCTTGTAATTTTCAAGACATAACTCATTTCTGCCTGTTGCTGTAATAATGGGTGCTCCGGCCAGAATATCACCCGGTAAATGCAGACGGTTGGATAATTCCTCAAGACATGATATTTTTTGAGATTGTTTTGTTTTATTTTTATTATGAAACCCTTTATATAATGTATTCTTAGCATTTTTTTTAAATTTTTTATGGGATGATTTCAGGTTATCCTTCATGACAGCCCCCTAAATCCTTCGCAAATACTGTTACTAATATATGAAAAGAATTTATCATGTAGACTAATCTGTTAGAAATGTTGAATTTATCTAAATAGACTTAATCCAAAATAATAAAAAACTTCCAATGTTTCCACTGGAAGTCTCTTTCAATTCATGACGATAGAAAATCCGCAAAGCGTACATTCAATCGTATTAATATTTGCGCTTTCTAGCAGCTTCAGACTTTTTCTTACGTCTTACGCTTGGTTTTTCATAATGCTCCCTTTTACGGATCTCCTGCTGGATACCGGCTTTCGCACAGTTTCTTTTGAATCTGCGGAGAGCACTATCTAATGTTTCATTGTCTTTCACAATTACATTTGACATATTCTCACACCTAACCTCCCTCCAGTTGTGTATTGTGCGTAAACAACTGTTTGGGTATTTTTTGAATAGCACTACAATGATTATAGCATATTTTTCATTTTCGTCAACTGATTTTTATAGAATTTGCGGGACAATTCAGTCCGGGTAGGATAAGTAACAGAGGCAGATCAAGAAATATATCCGCCGAGGAGCCGCTTTCGCTTAATTGCACTTAGTAACGGTACATAAGGCTCTATAATACAGAGCCTAAGTACCGACTAGTGCAAATGCTCCTCTCTGGATATTTTCTTTCTCTGCCCCTGCTACTTATCCTACCCGGACTGAATTGTCCGGATCAAGGGGATGTTTCATAATACATTCGGAAGGACAATTACTTACCATAATGCACTGTCGGAAGAACAGATTGCTGTATTTTGTGTGAATCATGCGATTATTTATATTCGCATAAGACATACAAAATCATCAATATGTACTTCCGTCTGTGTGTGAGGTAAGTCATATTCCCTGCATGTATATTGTGCAACAGCCCCTTGGATTTATTTTATCTGAGTGCTTAATACTTCTTTTGCTTTTTCGATTGCAGTATCGATACCAGCTGCATTCTTGCCTCCGGCCTGAGCCATGTTCGGTCTTCCGCCACCGCCACCTCCAACGAGAGCAGCAAGTTCTTTTATGAGATTACCGGCATGAGCACCCTGCTTCATTGCACCGTCCGTTGTCATGGCAAGGAGATTAACTTTATCCGGTGCAGTAGATGATGCTAATACGATGACACCTTCTCCCAGCTTTTCTTTTAACTGGTCGCCAAGATTTCTAAGCTCATTCATATCTACATCAGGAACCTTTACTGCAAGTAACTTCATTCCTTTTACATCAACAACCTGGTTCATAACATCACCAAGGGAGTTATTCGCAAGCTTACTCTTCAGTTTCTCGTTCTCAGATTTTAAAGCTTTAATCTCATCTAAAAGAGCTTCAATTTTATTGGTAAGACTGGAAGGTTCTGTTTTCGCAGCTTTAGCAGCTGAATTCAATTCATTTTCCAGTTCAGAATAGTAAGCTAATACACTATTACCGGTTAAAGCTTCAATTCTTCGAACACCAGCTGCGATACCTGTCTCGGATAATATCTTAAATACGGTAATGACACCGGTATTGTTTACATGAGTTCCTCCACAAAGCTCCTTGCTGAAATCACCCATCGTTACCACACGTACATCATTCGCATATTTTTCGCCAAATAATGCCATAGCGCCTTCTTTTTTTGCATCCTCAAGGCTCATAATCTTTGTATTTACAGGAAGACTGTTTGAAATCTGTTCATTTACCAACTGTTCCACTTTCTTAAGCTCTTCCACTGTTAATGCTGAAAAATGTGTAAAGTCAAAACGCAGACGCTCATCAGTTACCAAAGAACCAGCCTGTTCTACATGAGTTCCCAATACGGTTCTAAGTGCTTTCTGTAGTAAATGTGTAGCACTATGGTTCTTTGCTGTTGCATTTCTTTTTGAAGCATCAACCTTTAACTCAACAGAATCCTTTACTTTCAGAATACCCTTGGTTACAGTTCCTACATGTCCTATTTTACCACCCTGTAACTTAATGGTATCCTCTACTTCGAATTCCGCATCCTTTGTAAGAATATACCCGGTATCTGCAGCCTGACCACCACTGGTAGCATAGAAGGGAGTTTCTTCTACCAGTACAGTACCCTTCTGTCCTGCCACCAACTCTTCCGTTAATTCTGTTTCCGTTGTTAATACAGTGATAACCGATTGGTAACTGGTATATTCATAACCGACAAACTTCGATGTAATGCCTGGATCGATCTGTTGATATACCGTTTCTTCGGCTCCCATATAGTTCGTAGTTCCTCTGGCACTTCTGGCTGTTACTCTCTGAACCTCCATTGCCTCTTTAAAGCCCTGCTCATCTATGGAAAAGCCCTTTTCTTCAAGGATTTCTTTGGTGAGATCAATAGGGAAACCATAAGTATCATATAATTTAAATGCATTCTCTCCAGAGAGAACGGTTTCCTTCTTATTCTCTAATTCTTTCTCCATCTCAGTAAGAATCGTCAGTCCTTGATCGATTGTTTTGTTGAATTTATCCTCTTCAAGAGTCAGAAGCTTTAAGATGTATTCTTTTTTCTCTTCTAACTCCGGATATCCATCCTTGGATTCATCAATTACTACTTTTGATAACTCAGCTAAAAATCTTCCTTCAATTCCAAGCAATCTTCCATGTCTTGCTGCACGACGTAGTAAGCGACGGAATACATAGCCTCTACCCTCATTGGATGGAATGATACCGTCTGAAGCCATAAAGGTTACAGAACGAATATGATCCGTTATTAAACGAATGGAAATATCCTTCTTAGGGTCGCTTTGATAGGTTGTTTTTGCAATCTGACATACTTTATCACGAATTGCCTTCATCGTATCAACATCAAAGATGGAGCTTACATCCTGAACTACGGTAGCCAGTCTTTCCAGACCCATACCGGTATCAATGTTCTTGCTATCCAGTTCTGTATAATTACCGTTACCATCTCCGTTAAACTGAGTAAATACATTGTTCCAGATTTCGATAAAGCGGTCACAATCACAACCTACTTCACAATCTTCTTTACCACAGCCATATTTTTCGCCGCGATCATAATAGATTTCAGAACATGGACCACAGGGACCTGCACCATGCTCCCAGAAATTATCAGCCTTACCCATTCGATAAATTCGTTCCGGAGCAATACCGATTTCTTTATTCCATATTTCAAATGCTTCATCATCGTTTTCATATACTGATGGATATAACCTGTTTTTATCTAATCCTACCACCTCAGTTAAGAACTCCCAGGACCAGGCGATTGCCTCATGTTTAAAATAATCTCCGAAGGAGAAATTACCCAGCATCTCAAAGAAGGTACCATGTCTGGCAGTCTTACCAACATTTTCAATGTCACCGGTACGAATACACTTCTGACAGGTTGCCACCCTTTTTCTCGGGGGAATTTCCTGTCCTGTAAAGTATGGCTTTAGTGGAGCCATACCGGAATTGATTAACAATAAGCTATTATCATTATGGGGAATCAGCGGAAAACTGTTTAATACCAGATGCCCCTTGCTTTCAAAGAATTCCAGAAACATTTTTCGAAGTTCATTTACACCATATACCTGCACGTTTTATAGCCTCCTATAATATTATCTCTCAGTATTGCTATTCCCTATTTTACTTGATACAATTGAAAATGTCACGATAATATTTATTATTTTCTATGTGCCAACTCTGTTGTAATATCATTCCAGTCCAAGCCACATTCTGCCATCAGAACCATCATATGATATAAGAAATCGGCGATTTCATACCGTAGCTCTTCGGCATTGGGATTCTTGGCTGCAATTATGATTTCCGCTGCTTCTTCTCCACATTTCTTTAGTATCTTGTCAATGCCTTTTTCAAATAAATAATTCGTATAGGAGCCTTCCTTCGGGTTTCTTTTCCGATCCATAATCACTTCATATACATCCTTAAATACATGGAAGGGATCCGAATGATTATATTCTTTCTTAACCAAATCATGAATAAAGCAATTATGACTACCGGTATGACAGGCCGGACCAATCTGAAGAACTTTTGCTAATATCGTGTCCTTATCACAGTCCAGTGACAGTTCCTTAACATACTGATAATGTCCCGAGGTCTCTCCCTTTAACCATAATGTGTCTCTGCTTCTGGAATAATAGGTCATTCTGCCGCTGACAATAGTCTTATTATATGCTTCCTCATTCATATACGCAAGCATTAATACCTCATCGGTACGGTAGTCCTGAACAACAACCGGTATTAATCCATCGGCATTTAACTTGAACTCCGAAAATGAAAGTAAGCTTTCAAAGGTATTTACTTCAATATTTTCTTCCTTTAATGCATACTTAGCTTTCATAATATCTTTATTTTCGAAGAAATTCGTGGATAGACCAATTACATTGTTAATCGTTAATAACGTTCTGATATCATTACGTACTAAACTATCTCGAATGATAACCGGACAACGGCCATTCTCAATACGTTTTTTGGAGTGCTCGGATACTATCACGTGTTTTAACAGTATGGTGCCTACTAAGGCTTCTTCTATAAAATTGCACATGCGTTCTCCTTCCTCGCCTATGCAATCTATCATATCAAGTTCAACCATGATTTTTTCTGAACCAAACCGTCCAGTTGCTTCCTTTAATAAGTTTTTATTTTCGAATATTGAATATCGAATTATTACAGCACGGGCACCAGTATAAATCGCTTTTTTAATATCCTCTAACCGTTCTACGTAGCAACCAATAGAAAATGGTATATCGATTTCCTTCGATATTTCCTTTGCCATGGACAAGAATTCTTCCCTTGTCTTTTCGTCTTTCGAATAGTTGTAGATTAACAGTTCGTCCGCTCCCCCATATGAATAACTTTTCGCTAATTTAATAACATTAGCAGAAATTTCTGTTTCTGCATTAATATAAGGGATTATTTTCTTATAAGCCATTTAATCTGTACCTCCTGCGGTATGAATTGATTATATCTTTTGATTAATCGTATGGTGAGCAGTCACCATATGTACTATCCTTATTTCTTTTCAAATAAATGGACTGCTTTTTTTAGATCAATTTTCTTTTCATATAATGCTTTTCCCATAATAGCTCCATAGACATTGATTTCTTCGAGCATTTCCAGATCTTTTAAAGAAGATACTCCACCAGAAGCTATGATGTTTAATCCTGTTTCTTCCACCATTTCTTTAGTATGGGCTATGTTCGGTCCCTGTAGCATACCATCTTTTGAGATATCCGTATATACTATCGTCTTTACTCCGTACTTTTTCATCTCCAGAGCAAGATTAACTGCATGATAAGAGCTTAATTTCTCCCATCCTTCAATGGCAACCATCCCGTCCTTAGCATCAATACCGATTACAATACGTCGAGAACCAAAGGTAGCTACAGCTTCTTTAATAAATGCGGGATCCTTCACTGCTTTCGTTCCAATAATGACACGTTCAATTCCAAGAGCCAGTTTACTTTCGATATCTTTAATGGTACGTATACCTCCACCTACCTGAATCGGGATATTCACTTCTGAAACAATGGTTTTAATAGCCTCATCATTCACGGAATGTCCAACTAGTGCACCATCCAAATCTACAATATGGATAAAGGAAGCTCCAGCAGCTTCCCATTGCTTTGCTATTTTAACAGGAATATCAGAATAAACCAGTACATCCTGAAAACTTCCTTGTCTTAGTCTTACACATTGTCCATTCTTAATATCAATAGCCGGAAAAAGTATCATGCTGATTACCTATGCCTTTCTTATAGTATCATTTAGTCGATGGAGCCTTTGGTGGATAGAACTCCGTTTACTCGTTCATCAAAACGACAGGCTTCGTCCAATGCTTTTGCAAACGCTTTAAATGCTGCTTCAACAATATGATGATTATTCCCACCGCTCAATTGCTTTATATGTAAATTCATTCCTGCAGAATATGAAACAGCATAAAAGAACTCATGTATGAGTTCTGTCTCCATATAACCGATCTTATCGGCTGTAAAAGTCAAATCATAGGACAAATATGGACGTCCGGACAAATCTATGGCGCATAAGACCAAGGTCTCATCCATTGGAAGAATAAATGATCCATAGCGGATAATCCCCTGTTTATCTCCTAATGCACTTTTAATAGCCTGTCCCAGTACAATTCCGGTATCTTCTACTGTATGATGGGAATCAACATATAAATCCCCTGTTACAGCCAGCTTCATATCAAAAAAACCGTGACGCGTAAAACTATCCAGCATATGGTTAAAGAATCCAATGCCTGTTTCTATCTGAGCAATACCGTTTCCATCAACGGAGAATTCCATGGAAATATCCGTTTCCTTCGTTTTTCGTTGAATTATGGCACTTCTGTTACTCATCTTTTCCTCCATTTCTACTCATTTCGTATCTTTATAAAAGATTGAGTGCCTTGATATTTTGTCCATTTTATCCAATAATATTATACAATAGGAGCAATAAAAGTCAAACTTCTTTATTCAAATCTTACTGCAATAGAATTTGCATGTGCTGTTAAGCTTTCTGAATTTGCAAACTTCACTATATCCTGATAAATCGGTTCTAAAGCTTCTCTGGAGTAAGATATAATACTGGATTTCTTAACAAAATCGTCCACACTTAACGGAGAGAAGAACTTTGCTGTTCCATTGGTAGGGAGAATATGATTTGGACCTGCCATATAATCACCTAAAGGTTCACTGGAGTATTCTCCAATAAAAATAGCACCAGCATTCTTAATCTTTGTCATTACCATGAAAGGATCCTTTGTTATAATTTCTAAATGCTCGGAAGCAATTTCATTAGCAGCCTCAATCGCCTCATTCATATTCTGAGCAACCATAAGATATCCATAATTATCAAGAGATTTTTGAATGATTTCTTTTCTGGATAACATACTTGTAAAACGGTCCACTTCCTGTGACACCTTTTCTGCAAGTTCTTTACTATTGGTAATTAGGATGGCAGATGCCAATTCATCATGTTCTGCCTGGGATAATAAATCTGCTGCAACATATCTGGGGTTTGCTGTTTCATCGGCCAGTACTAGAATTTCACTCGGTCCGGCTATGGAATCAATACTAACATGTCCATATACTGCTTTCTTAGCCAGGGCAACATAGATATTTCCTGGTCCTACTATCTTATCAACCTTAGTAATACTTTCTGTTCCATAAGCCAAGGCGGCAATAGCCTGAGCGCCTCCAACCTTGTAGATTTCAGTTACACCTGCCTCCTTCGCCGCAACAAGGGTTCCAGGTGTTACCTTACCATCCTTACCAGGAGGTGTCGTCATGGCGATACGGCTTACCCCTGCCACCTTTGCAGGAATAACATTCATAAGAACGGAGGATGGGTATGCTGCTTTTCCACCTGGAACATAGACACCTACTGCTGATATAGGGGTAATCTTTTGACCAAGTATCGTTCCGTTTTCCGTTGTATCAAACCAGCTATATTGCTTTTGCTTACTGTGATATGTTTCAATATTATGAATTGCTTTACGTATTACCTCGATAAGTGTCGGATCAACTTCCTTATAAGCTTCTTCAATCTCTTCCTCTGTAACCCGGATAGTATCCTTTGTTATCTCTGCCTTATCAAAGCGGAGAGTATAATCAAATAATGCTTGATCCTTCCTGTTCTTCACATCCTTTAAGATATCGGATACCACACCTGCATATTCATCATATTGATTTGGACTTCTCTTCAAGAGATCCTCCAGAATATTTTGCTTTGTTTCTTTATTTAATTCAATAATTTTCATATTGCTTCGTCCTTTCTTCTGATTAATTATCGATGAATGATTGTTCTACGAATTGCGAATATATCAATGAATCACAAAATCAATGAATGTTGATTTTAATCCGATTGTTACTAATGGAGAATATTCTTCAAATCATTAATAATTTTCGTAATTCGCTCGTGCTCCATCTTCATACTTACTTCATTTACAACCATTCGTGCAGATATATTACAAATCTCCTCCAATACCTCAAGTCCATTTTCTCTAAGTGTGGAGCCTGTCTCAACAATATCAACGATTACTTCTGATAAGCCAACGATGGGAGCTAATTCGATGGATCCGTTTAGCTTAATAATTTCTACTGTTTGATGCTTTTTGTTATAGAAATAATCCTTTGCAATATTAGGGTATTTCGTAGCAACGCGAATTAATTCCCCATGCTGTAGGAGTTCTTTTGCTGATGCAGGACCTGCCACACACATTTTGCATTTTCCGAGGCCAAGATCTACTACCTCATACATTTTACGACCTTCTTCAAGTATGGTATCCTTTCCTACAATGCCGATATCTGCAGCTCCGTATTCTACATAAGTTGGAACATCGTTGGCCTTAGCAAGAAAGAACTTTAATTTTAATTCCTCATTTTCAAATATTAATTTTCTGGAGGACTTATCCTTGATTTCATCACAGGATATTCCGATTTGCTCTAAGATCTCCAAGGTTTTTAGCGCAAGGCGTCCTTTCGCCAGGGCAATTGTTATATATTTCATCAAATCCAACCTTTCTTCGAAATATTAAGTCATTCTTCGTTACACTAGAAAATCCTTTATGGATGCTATTTTAATAGTATCATCCAATGCATTAATCACCTTGATTTCATCCTCATTCTCCAGATACAAGATACCGCCGATACTCATTCTCTTGGCATATGGCATGTATTCCTCTGTGTCCCATACGTCATTCGACTTTTGTAGAATGACATTCATTCCTTCCTTACGAAAATGTTTTGCGAGTAGTATAGCTTGTTTACGATAGCAATCCTTATATAGAATCAAAGTATCCGATGCTTCGGGATTTGGTAACAACCTCTGTCTGGATAAAGCCAGCATTAATTGATCGATTACAATGGCCAGTCCGATTGCAGGTGCTTCCTTACCAAATTGAGCTACCAGATTATCATATCGTCCTCCGGTGGCTATGGCATTTCCGGTTCCATAGGTATATGCTTTGAAGATAATTCCTGTATAATAATTATACTGACTTAACATTCCAAGATCAAAAGAGATATACTTCTCATAACCGTAATCCCTCATGATATCGTATAATTTCTCCAAACGTTCTATTGCATTCAAAGCGCGGGTATTCTTCGTCAAGCCTTTTGCAAATGCTAAATTATCCAAGGTACCAAATAACTCTGGCAGCTTTAATAATATTTCATTTATATTGTGGCTCAGATCCTTTGATTGAAGCATCTCCTCAACGCCAAACAGGTTCTTTTTCTCAATTAACAGACGTAAATTCGTAATTTCATCTTCCTGGAACCCTGCTTCTTCTACCAGAGCGCGGAAAAAATCTGCATTCCCGATTTCAAGCTGAAATTCCTTAAGACCAGAATGCAGGAGGCATTCTATCGTTAATGCCAGCATTTCTGCATCTGCTTCTACCGTATCATCATTAATTAACTCAGCCCCCAGCTGTGTAACCTCTTTTAATTTCCCCTGATAACTGGAATTGTTTATAAAGGTGTTACCAATATAACATAATCGTATTGGTAATTCCTCTTCTTTATAGTACTTCGCAACGCATCGTGCAATGGAAGGGGTAATATCCGGTCTTAATACCAATGTATTCCCTTCCCGATCAAAGAATTTATACATATCCTTGGAGGCGACTGTTCCACGCTCCTGACTGAATATGTCAAAAAACTCAAAGCTTGGGGTCTGAATATCCCGGAAGCCATAATGCTCGAGCACATGATGGAGCTTATTCTGTAACGTTAATTTCATCATGCATTCTGAATTGTAAATATCCCTTACTCCTTCCGGTGTATGTAGTAGCTTATCCTTCATAATCAACACCTAGCCTTTCGTTTTATTAGTTCTATGTAAGCAAGTTCGTATTATCATATTATCACATTTTATATCGAACTCACGGATACGTTTTCTTTGTAATCGTGTAAACAAATCACTTTAATATGGTAACGTGATAATTCGCTACCACACTAATATGTTTTTACATTATAATTTATTCCTTCTGTACTGTCAACTATATATTTGACAAATCAACACAACCACATATGTAAAATTAGTACAGCTTAGTATAAGATAATACTAAGGCAGTTGAAAATAAGCATTCAAAATGTATCCTTTTTCAACTGCCTCAAACTCGTACTATATATTGTCTATGCTTAAGTGTTAAAAGTACACCTTAACATACTATGTAATATCTCTACTATTCAGATCCTTCTTCAAGATTTCTAAATAGTGAATGCAACATCCATTCTGCATTGGTATTTGATAGCTTCCATCCAATTCATCAAAACGAAAGCTTTTTCTACCACCTTGCTGGGCTCTTTCCCAAAACTCCAGTAATTGCTGAAATGGCAAATAATAATAGATATCTCTCTTTTTATAATAAATAAGGAGAAAGGCTATACCCTCCTGTTGCTCAAATTCCTTCATAAAATTAATCTGATGCTCATGCACATTATTGATATTAAAGGTATCCACCGCACATTCCTTTGCATCAAAGCAGACTGGAATTCCCTGAACCACACCAATATAGTCAACGGTACTTTTTTGTTCAAAATATGCAAGGGTAATATGCCTGTTTTCTTTATCAATATTAATAGGGGTAATCGGTGTTGGTACCTTCTGTATCAACGCCAATCCCTTTTCCCTATATTTTGCGTTGGTGAGATTGATCATCTCCTCAAGCATGGAACCTCTCAAGCCTCTTGAATTCCATGATGGCATATTTTCACTCCTTTTCTAACGTGTTCCTTCGTAAGCTTCTTAAAATAATTATACTATTCATATATTTAAGGGTATTAAAATAAATCTCTTTTTATTTTTTCAAAAAGCTTTGGAGGGTCCGCGAGGAATCCTCTTCCAGAAAGACATTCGTATTCTCCATGCATTTTCGGAAAAACCAAACGATAGGAATGAAGCAGCTGATGTGACAAACCGTATTTTGCTTGAAACAACTTATTGACAGTCCTATCTCCATACTTTGTATCACCAATTAATGGATGCCCGATACTAGACAGATGAGCTCTTATCTGATGGGAGCGTCCGGTTATTAATTTTACCTGAAGCAAGGTGTAATCCTTCTTTACCGTAGTAGCAATAGCCTCATATTCCGTAGCGATATACTCTGAATTCTCTGTTTTTGCTGGATATATTTTTACCTGATTTTTCACTTCATCCTTCGCAAGAAATCCTTCAATACGTCTTTTTCCCTGTAAATCTCCCTTTACTATGGTAAGATAGTATTTATCCATGGATCTATCCTTTAATAGTCGCGACATTTCCTGGAGACCCGAAAGAGACTTCCCTGCAATTAAAAGCCCACTGGTATTACGGTCCAGCCGATTACAGACTCCGGGTTTAAAGCTGCGTAGTTGTTCCTCGGTTATTTGCTTTGTAGAAATCAGATAGGAAATAATATACTCTACCATGGATATATCCTTCTTATCCGCCTTCTGTGATAAAATCCCAACTGGTTTATTAATGATAAGTATATTCTGATCCTCATAAATCACCTCTAAATCATCTTCTACTACTGTAGTAGTAACAGGCTCACTAAATAACGCGAAGGTTTCATCAGAAAGGAATATTTTAATTTCATCCTGTACCGATAGCAGCTCAGAACCCTCTGCCTTCTTACCGTTCAAGGTAATATTCTTTTTTCTGAGCATTTTATATAGAAAGCTTTTCGGTGCCTTATTGAGAAGCTTAGCTAAAAGCTTGTCCAGACGCTGTCCCGCTTCATTTTGTTGTACATAAAACTGCTTCATACTACTAGTTCTCCCAAGAATTCTATCTATTACATATCCAATACTTCCTTCATCGAATAAACAAAATAATCTGCCAGATCTCGTTTTTCCTTCTCCTGTAAGTCGGAATACTCGTCATATACAGCACATACTTTCATATTTGCATTCTTTCCTGCCATGATGCCCTGTAACACATCTTCAAACACCAGACATCTGTCCGGATGTACTCCCAGATCTTTCGCTACAAGAAGATAGATATCAGGAGAAGGCTTTCCCTTTGCCACCTCACAGGAGGTACGTATCGTGGTAAAATATTTCTTTATGCCATGCTTTTCTATGATCAAATCCACAAGCTCTCTGGAATTACTGGTTGCAATTCCCATAGGTATACCGAACATTTTAAGGTGTTCCAAAAACTCGACAACGCCATCCTTTAATGGTACTTCATTGAGATATTTATCCCAGGCCATTCTGTTCCAATCACTTTTTATTTGGTCCAAGGAATCCGGTATCTGAAACCGTTCCTTAAAATATTCTGCAGTTTCTGAAAAGCTCATACCCTCAATCTGTTTCTGTAGATCATCCGGCATTGCTATTCCATAACGACCTAAATAATCGATATCAATGCTTTTCCACATCCACATGGAATCGATTAAAGTACCATCCAAATCAAATATAACCGCTTCTACATTCTTTAACATACTAACTCCTAACGTGCTTTCTTCTGCTTCTGTTCATATCAATCAGACGTTTCAGTAATTTACATACATAGTCTTATTTTGATAATTGCTTTAATGCCTCAAGTTCTTCAATGGTCAGGGGACGGTAGTCTCCCGGATTCAAATCAGGATCCAATAGCAACGGTCCCATAGATAACCGCTTAAGGTATATGACTTCCTTTCCCACTGCTTCGAACATCCGCTTCACCTGATGGAATTTTCCTTCCTGAATCGTAAGCTCTACCTCAGAAATTTCATCGGAAATCAAAATTTTCAAATGCGCCGGAAGTGTCAGCTTTTCTTCTTTGATATCCACACCCTGTAGAAAAGCCTCTACATCCTGTTCGGTTACTTTCCCTCGCACTTTTGTATAGTAGACCTTGTCCACATGTTTTCTGGGAGACAATAGCTCATGGGCCAGTTCACCGTCATTCGTTATTAATAATAGTCCCTCCGTATCCTTATCCAATCTCCCTACCGGAAATAAATCCTTCTTTCGTTCCTCCGCTATAAGATCCAATACGGTTCTATTGATAGTATCCGTGGTTGCTGAGACGACTCCTGCAGGCTTATGAAGCATAAAGTAACTATACTTGGAATAGTTGATTGGTTTATCGTCAAAACATACTTCATCCAATGAGGGAGTCACCTTACTCTCCGGCTGCTTACATATCTGACTATTCAATTTGACTCTTCCCTGACGAATCCAGTTCTTAACTTCGCTTCTTGTTCCTATTCCCATATCAGCGAGAAATTTATCCAAGCGCAGCTGCTTACTCATTCCAATACCTTCTTTCTCATCACTATACCCATCTCCAGCCAGGAAGATATTTATTCTTAAAATTATTATTGGCTATCTTAAGCCATCCTAATGGATAATCCTCAACACAAACTAAGTACCAGCCAGCACGATAGTCACCTTCCAGTTCGATTGATTCGCACTTGAGATATCGAATAATATTAGGATCATTCTCCTTCATTCGGATGATCTTGTCATATTCCGTCACCTTAAGAGAATTCGCTAAAGCCTGGGATGGTTCGAATCTGGATTTCTTCATTTCACCCAGTAATAAGCCCTGTCTTAGAATTCGTAAGCCCTTCAAATCCGGTAATCCCTCGGGTAATAAATAGACACGATCCTCATGTACCACAAGCTGCTCCTGATTTATTGGAAATTTGATGCTGTGAATAAATTCCAATGCTTCGTCCGATATGCTACTATTTTCTTTTCTTGTAGTATAGGAATTTGGTTTTGAAACAAACCTTAGTTTTGCGCCATTTGCGACCTGGTTCTGATATTGAGGTTCTTCTAACTTATCCAACTGATCGGCATCTATCTCTTTATGAAGCAGGGTAATAAAATGTCCTTCTCCATCGATTTTATGCGGCCATAAACGAATACAATGGGTTAATTCCTCATTCCCATCAACCCATTCCGGCCTTCCGTGTTCAAATCCTTCATAGGATAAAGAGGCATTCTTTTGCTCGGATAACTCTGGAAGTGCTTTTACTACATGAAATTCTGGACACTCCTTCAAAAGGAATTGTATGGTACCTTCATTTTCCTCAGGCGAAAATGTACAGGTAGAATATAACATATAGCCACCTG
The DNA here is from genome assembly GCF_014174405.1 of Variimorphobacter saccharofermentans. Taxonomy (GTDB): domain Bacteria; phylum Bacillota; class Clostridia; order Lachnospirales; family Lachnospiraceae; genus Mobilitalea; species Mobilitalea saccharofermentans. Next base: position 2,161,262 of record NZ_JACEGA010000001.1, read on the forward strand.
GTTTTAACATCCTTGCTGCATAGAGAATAATTTCTTTCTGTAATTTATTGTAATACTCAACTCCATACTGCTCCCAATTCTTCATTATAGCGGGGCTTTTACGAAACATTCCTTCCCCGGAACAAGGAGCATCAATCAATATTTTATCAAAATACTCAGGAAAGTAATCAACCAGTTTACCAGGCGCTTCGGATAAAACCAATGCATTTCTAATTCCAAATAGCTCAATATTCTTAAGCAGAGCCTTTGCACGTGAATTACTGATATCGTTTGAAACTAGTACTCCTTCACCACACAACCTGGCACCTAGTTCCGTACTCTTTCCTCCCGGTGCAGCACAGATATCCAGGACCTTATCCCCTGGTTGAACCGGTAATAGGCTTGCCGGTGTCATCGCGCTGGGTTCCTGAATATAATAAAGACCTGCATAATAAAATGGATGCTTGGACGGCTGTTGTTCCGTATCTGTATAATAGCCGTTATTCACCCAGGGAATACGTCTCAAAGAAAAAGGACAGATCTGTTCAAATGCCTCAGGTGTAATCTTCAGCGTATTTACTCGTAATCCACTAAAATGAGGTTTATTATAGCACTGTAAATACGCTTCATATTCTTCACCTAAAAGGCTTTTCATTCTGTCCTCAAATAATTGCGGTAAATTCATCTTCTCACTCCGTTTATTTCGTCCCATCGTATTTCACGACACCTACCTAAGGCTCTGTGCGCGGTACCGTTGCGAGATCAGATCCAGCTTTCTGCAAAACTCAGTAAGCTCCGATTGATCTCCATTTTGATAAATTCGGAAGAATTCATCCTGTATCTTAATAACTTCCTGTTTATTTGCTACTCTATATAAATTCTGAATATTAGTTAGAATATCAGCAACAATGTTCGCTTTTATGGTAAATGAATTTTGTGCGTCCATAATCTCATCCCTGACCACGGACATCTCACGATCAAGAATTAGGATTGCTTCCGCTGCTGAGGATAGACGCTCCCTAATATTCTCAGGCATATTTTGTTTGTATTTATATTGTAGGGAATGTTCGATCGTTGCCCAGAAATTCATAGCAAGAGTACGAATCTGTATCTCTACCTGAAGCTTTTTTCTTCCCTTCAATGTTTCCACATCGTAATATACAATAATATGATAAGAGCGATAACCACTTTTCTTCATATTATTGATATAATCCTTCTCATTTTTGATCTTCATATCAGAACGTTTCTTAATGATGTCCACTACTTTATAGATATCCTCAACAAATTGACATAAAATACGGATACCGGCGATATCTTCAATCTTTTCTTCAAAATTATCCAACTCGATATTCTTCTTTTGAGCTTTTTCAAGAATACTTGAGATAGTCTTGACTCTTCCTGTGACCTGTTCAATAGGAGAATATGCACCTACGTGTTTATATTCATCTATAATATGATTAAACTTTATGAGTAATTCATTCACTGCTAAAGCATAAGGATCCAGAATCTCTCTCCAAAGTTGTATTTCCATGTTACTATTTACCTCCCATAAACCCACAATCCATTAATTACAAATACATAAACCCAATCATTCAAAAATGTATAATCCTAATCTTCCAACAGATATACCAGCATTGACAGAATAGCTAATCCAGCAGTTTCTGTTCGTAATATTCTTCTCCCTAAAGTGATAGGCAGAATTCCATTCTCTTTGGCCAATATAATTTCAGACTCCTCAAAGCCGCCCTCCGGTCCGATAAAAACACCAATTGTCGAACAGTTCGAGCATTGATCCAGTACCTCCTTTGTATAATGCATGCCTTCCGCATTCTCATAGGGAATAATACCTTTATCCATTTTATTTGCTTCACTTATGGCCTCCATATAAGAAATCACTGGTCGTATCCTTGGTATAATTCCTCTTCCGGACTGCTTTGCAGCACTTTCAGCAATTGTTTGCCATCTCTCCAGCTTCTTTTCTTCCTTCTTCTTATCCTCCAGCTTTACAATCACTCTCTTTGTCATAACCGGAACGATCTCATATACTCCAAGCTCCACTGCTTTTTGAATAACTAATTCCATCTTATCTTTTTTAGGCAGGCCTTGGAACAAAGTAATTTTCGCTTTCAGTTCCGTTCCAGTGTCAGAGTACTCCTTTACCTCTGCTATGATTTCATACTCAGATATCTTATTTATTATACAATAACAATCTTTTCCTTGTCCATTACATATTATTAATTCATCGCCCTGCTTCATGCGAAGTACATTCCGAATATGGTTTACATCCGGTCCGGTAATTCTTACGGTTTCCCCTTGAATCTGATTCGTCTCCACATAAAAACGATGCATGACTTAGCCTCCATATTTAATATGATTTCATATAATGTTATTATATAACAAGAAGAACGTATGTTCAACACCTTATTTATTAATATAAATGATTTCTGAGAATAACTTATTGAATAAAATTCTCCCGGCAGCATGCAACCATGTTGCCGGGAGTATTCTAACGATGAGGATGAATCCTCATCGGGTTTTTACTTTTGTGCTACAAAGGATACCCAATCGTTCATTTTATTGATTTTCAGAATCTTAAAATGATTATTTTCCAGAGCCTCTCTTACTTCATCTTCTTTCGTGTTGATGATACCGGAACAGATAAATATACCATTAGGCTTCATATTTTCTCCGATTACCTTAGTTAACGGTACAATTACATCCGCTAATATATTCGCTACTACCAGATCAAATCTTTCCAATCCAAGCTGAGAGCGTACCCCATTATTCTCTATCATATTGCCAGTCACAAAATTGAGTGAGCCATCCGATATGTCCAGATTATTCACCAATGCGTTTTCTTTCGCTGATTTTGTCGCACTCGGATCAATATCAATACCAAGAACTTCCTTTGCTCCTAGTTTCTTTGCTATGATAGACAATATTCCACTTCCACTTCCCGCATCAAGTACTACCGAGTCTCTTTGAAGATACTCTTTCAACGCGATGATACAAAGCTTCGTGGTCTCATGGGAGCCAGTTCCAAAAGAGATTCCCGGATCAAGCTCAATCACTATATCTCCCTCTTTTTGCTCCTCTAGTTTTTCCCATGTTGGTTTAATGATAATAGAATCATCCACCCGAAACGGTTTAAAAAACTGCTTCCAGTTATTAATCCAATCCTTATCTTCTGTTGTAGATGTGGAGATTGATCCGCTTCCGACATTTACTAATTCGGATAAGTTCTTTAAACCCTCTCTTACATTTGACAGTAATTCCTGTGCATCCTCCGCTTCATCAAGATAAAAGCTTACAAAGGATATACCATCATCCTCCTTCATATCAGGAAGAATATCGACAAACATTTGTCTTTTCTCTTCTTCCGTTATGGGAACATTATCATTAATCTCTACTCCTGCAATTCCCAGATCATTCAGCATATCACATACAAGATCTACTGCCTCAGTTGTGGTCTCCAGGGTGAATTTTTTCCATTTCATATCTGCCTCCAGATTTTTAGAATAGGCTCCAATCTACTTCCAGAATTTCTTTTTTCCTTTTTCTTTTTCAGGTTCATTTTCATTACGGCTTCTACCATTCATTGCATCATCAAATTTACGTAATAATTCTTTTTGCTCTGAATTCAAATTAGTCGGAACCTGAACAACTAGTGTCACATAGTGATCCCCACGGATAGCCTTATTCCGAAGGCTAGGTATTCCTTTCTCTCTTAAGCGTACCTTAGTATCTGTCTGGGTTCCTGGTTTTACCGTATATATTACATCTCCATCTACTGTACTGATTTTAACATCTCCGCCAAGAACCGCTGTTGCATAGGAAATAGGTGCTGTCGAGAAAATATCATAATCCTGTCTTTGGAATATCGGATGTCTGCTTACATCTACGTCAACAAGTAAATCTCCTCTTGGTCCTCCATTGGTTCCAGGTTCACCTTTTCCACGAATTCTTACACTTTGACCATTATCAATACCTGCAGGGATGGAAACCTTGATTTTCTTTCTGCTGCTGACATATCCGGTTCCATAACAATCCGAACACTTTTCTCTGATAATTTTACCGGTACCTTTACAATCGGGGCAGGTTTGAACATTCCTTACCATACCAAATAATGATTGCTGTGTATATACAACCTGACCTTTACCACCACATTTATGACAGGTATCAGCGCTGGTACCTGGCTTAGCTCCGGTTCCATGACAGGTAGCACAATCATCCTTTAAGGTCAATTCCAGCTCCTTCTCTGTACCGAATACAGCTTCCTCGAAGGTGATTCTAACAGACGTTCTAAGATTAGCTCCCTGCATTGGCCCGTTATTGGAACGTCTGCTACGGCTTCCAAAGAGATCTCCAAAGATATCTCCGAAAATATCCCCCATATCCATTCCACTGAAATCGAAGCCACCTGCTCCCGCACCGCCTCCTTCAAAGGCCGCGTGTCCAAATTGATCGTATTGTCTGCGCTTATCAGCATCACTTAGGACTGCATATGCTTCGGAAGCTTCCTTAAATTTAGCTTCTGCTGTCTTATCTCCGGGATTGGTATCAGGATGGTACTTCTTAGCAAGCTGTCTGTATGCTTTTTTTATTTCATCATCCGTCGCTGTCCTGCTGACACCTAAGACCTCATAATAATCACGTTTATCCGCCATCTTTTCCTTCACCTTTCGTAGCCATTACAATTATCAAAAATTCAAATGCATTTGCTCGTAATTTATTACCAAAATTTTCAAGGCAAACAGGCAGCCAATGATGACCGCCTATTTGTCATTATCCTTATTATCTTATACTTCGCGGTAGTCTCCGTCTACAACATCACCTTCATAAGCACCGGATGCTGACTGATTTGCTGCTCCTGACATATCAGGTCCTGCTCCAGTGGCACCTGCTCCGCTCTGCTCATACAGTTTTGCAAATAATTCCTGAGCATCATTCATCAGTTTTTCTTTTGCAGATTTAATATCCTGTACTTCGCCTTCACTCATAACCTCAGGATTTGATTTTTCAACTAACTCCTTTAAGCGTTTGAGATCATCTTCTACAGTAGTTTTTGCTCCAGCATCGATTTTATCTCCGACCTCGCTTAAAGCTTTCTCAGTCTGGAATATCAATGAATCAGCATCATTTCTAACATCCACTGCCTCTTTACGCATTCTGTCCTGTGCTTCATATTCAGCTGCTTCCTTTACTGCTCTTTCGATATCAGCATCGGATAAGTTGGAACTTGCTGTAATCGTAATATGTTGTTCTCTACCAGTACCTAAATCCTTAGCAGATACATTAACAATACCATTTGCATCGATATCAAAGGTTACTTCGATCTGAGGAACACCTCTTCTTGCCGGCGGAATACCATCCAGACGGAATTGTCCAAGACTCTTGTTATCCTTAGCAAACTGTCTCTCACCTTGTACTACATTAATGTCAACGGCAGTCTGATTATCTGCTGCAGTAGAGAATATCTGGCTCTTCTTTGTAGGAATAGTAGTATTTCTTTCAATCAGCTTCGTAGCTACGCCACCCAGTGTTTCAATGGACAGAGATAATGGAGTAACATCCAAAAGAAGAATATCTCCTGCACCTGCGTCTCCAGCTAATTTACCACCCTGAATGGAAGCACCGATTGCAACACATTCATCTGGATTCAAAGATTTGGATGGTTCTTGACCAGTTAATTGTTTAACCTTCTCCTGAACAGCAGGAATTCGAGTCGAACCACCAACAAGTAATACCTTCTTAATATCAGAAGGAGAAAGACCTGCATCACGCAGAGCATTCTGTACAGGAACAGCGGTTCTCTCTACCAGATCATGGGTTAACTCGTCGAATTTTGCACGGGTTAAATTCATATCAAAATGCTTCGGTCCATCTGCAGTTGCAGTAATGAAAGGAAGGTTAATATTCGTAGTTGTAGATGAAGAAAGCTCCTTCTTTGCTTTCTCAGCAGCTTCCTTTAATCTTTGTAAAGCCATTTTATCGGTAGATAAATCAACACCATCTGATTTCTTGAACTCATCAATCATGTATCTGGTTATTCTGTCGTCAAAATCATCACCACCGAGACGATTGTCACCGGAGGTTGCAAGAACTTCGATAACACCATCTCCGATTTCAATAATGGATACATCGAAAGTACCGCCACCTAAGTCATAAACCATGATTTTCTGTTCTTTTTCGTTATCAAGACCATAAGCTAATGCTGCAGCTGTAGGCTCGTTAATAATTCTCTTTACATCAAGACCAGCAATTTTACCTGCATCCTTTGTTGCCTGTCTCTGAGCATCGTTAAAATAAGCCGGAACCGTAATAACTGCTTCTGTAACCTTTTCTCCGAGGTAGCTTTCTGCATCTGCTTTTAATTTCTGTAATACCATTGCAGATATTTCTTGTGGAGAATATCTCTTATCATCAATTTTAACACGATAATCCGTACCCATATGTCTCTTTATGGATGATATGGTTTTATCTGAATTTGTTACTGCCTGACGTTTTGCAGGTTCACCAACCAAACGCTCTCCCGTTTTTGTAAACGCAACAACGGACGGAGTGGTTCTTGCGCCTTCTGTATTTGCGATTACAACAGGCTTTCCGCCTTCCATAACGGCAACACATGAATTTGTGGTACCTAAGTCAATACCTATTATTTTTCCCATTTTATTTTCCTCCTATATTTTATGAATTCATTTACTAGTTAACTACTTTTACCATGCTATGACGTATTACAATGTCACGGTAGAGATATCCTTTTTGAAATTCATCTGAAACTATATTCTCACCCAAGCTTTCATCTTCTCCATGCATAACCGCATTATGAAGGTTGGGATCAAACTCTTTTCCCACTGCATCGATTGGTTTTACTCCGATTTCATCAAAAGCAGCTAATAACTGCTTATAAATCATTTCAATTCCCTGTGCGAATCCGCTTTCCTTTTCTTTTTCTGTTATTGTACCTAAGCCACGTTCGAAATTATCCACGATAGGAAGTAATTTTTCTATAATCGCCTTTACTCCCATATCATACATCTGTGACTTTTCTTTTTCGGTGCGTTTACGGTAATTATCAAACTCAGCCATGGTTCTCATTAACCGATCCGTAAGCTCTTCAATTTTTTGATCTTTTGCTGCTAACTCTTTTGATTTGGAATTTTTAAAGAGTGATTTGTTTGCTTTATTCTGCTTTTCTTTTTTTTCACTCTCAGCTTCATCATCTTGATTTTCTGTGTTATCCTCAGCAGTATCTTCAAACAAGGCATCTATGTTCACATTTTCTTCTGTATCCATAGCAACATCGTTCTCTGTTACGTTTTCCTCTTTGTCCTTTGTTTGATTTGTGCTTTCTTTCTCCTGTTCCTTCATTACTGTCTCCTTTTCCATGGCAGCTTTCATTATTTCTATTGCTTTATCCATATCCTCCAAGCTAAGACAACCACCTTTCCAAAGGTTTTATAATGTTTTCCATTATTATAATGTTTTCATGATTATAATTTTTTTCATTATATAATACCTTTTTATGTTTTGTTTTTGAATATTTCATCCAGCTGTACCATCAATGATTGTAGTGTGCTTACTACTTTTTTATAATCCATACGTTTCGGTCCAATGATACCGACCTTACCGTATATTCCTTCTTCAATTTCATAGGTCGCAGTTACAACAGAACAGTCTTTCATTGATTCTACCGGTGTCTCATCACCGATATATACCTGAATTCCTCTGCTCTCCTCATCTTCCATCTTATCCTGAATAAATTCTGTAAGGACCTTTTTCTCCTCAAGAGTATATAGAAGCTTACTCGCCTTCTCCCGATCACATAATTCGGGATATCGCAGTATATTTGTGGTTCCAGATGTAAATATCTCAATATCATCTTCCTCAGATACTGCTTGCATGATTGCATCCAAGATATCATTCACAATGGTACGATATTCCCCTGCTTGTTCTTTCATCTGTGTAATCACTGGAAGGTTGATTTCTGCAAGATCCAGACCTTGTAAAAATGTATTTAGTACAATATTAAGCTTTAAGATAGTTTCTTTACTTAAGGAAGCTGAAATTGTTATGATTTTATTCTTTACAATATTCCGTTCAAATACTATGACTGCAAGTAATTGATTTTCATCAACTTCCGTTAATTGAATGAACTTCACCTTCTTCTTATACTGCGGAGTGGTAACCATGGTAGTATAATTCGTATTTACCGCCAAAAGCTTTGCTACCTGCTGGAGAAGATTCTCCAATCGATCTGCTTTTTCGATTAAAATATCTTTCATTGTCTCGACTTCCTGAATTTTATCCTCAAGCAGCATATCTACGTAGAGACGATATCCTTTATCTGTCGGAATACGGCCTGCAGAGGTATGGGGTTGAATAATGTAACCCAGCTCCTCCAAGTCAGCCATTTCATTGCGAATTGTAGCTGAACTTAAATTTAAATCCGTATATTTAGAGATAGTTCTGGATCCCACCGGTTCTCCAGTTTCTAAATAATTACGGATAATCGCTTGCAATATTTTTAATTTTCTATCGTCTAGTTGCTGCATGATCCACCTCAATTCAAGGAAACATCAAGTTTTGTTTTTGTTAGCACTCAACTTAATAGAGTGCTAATATCTATATATAAAAATATCACTATCATTTTCTTTTGTCAAGTTATATTTCACACAATTTTTCAAATATTACATTTCACCCCATATTCAATGTATTATGAATAAGTAATGAAAATCAACTATTCCGTGTCGAACAGAAATTCAGCAAATACACGGTTACTGATATCCGTCCCGTATTCAGTCAGTCGGATATAATCACCACATATATTTATTAATTTCTTTTCTTTCAAGTCCTCAAGTACTTTTCCATATACCTCGTCCATCGCTAACGCAAATCTCTTTTGAAAATCTACTTTACTAACCCCTGAGCTCATTCGTAAACCAAGATACATGAATTCCTCCATGCGTTCTTTCTCTGTCAGTCGTTGTATATCCTGTCTGAGAGCCATTGGATCATTAATCCAATCCATCGCAGCATCTCCATGGAAGCTCTTTTCCCAGGAAGCATTTCTTTGATCTATTTGCTTTGAAAATAAGCTTATATATTGATCTATCTCTCGAAGATTAGACCATCTTATTCCATTTATGAAGGATGAGGAACCTAGTCCAATACCAAGATAGTCCTTCCCCACCCAGTAAGAGCTATTATGCCGACATTCATATCCGGTTCTTGCATAGTTGGATATCTCATAACGATGATATCCTCCCTCCTGCAATCGTTCCTTTGTCTTATGATAAATTAATCGATCCATCTCCTCATCCGGTAACTCATCATAATACATTGAATCCGGACGATATCGGTCATAGAATATAGTATTCTCTTCGATGATTAAACTATATGCGGATATATGCTCCGGCCTCAATTCCATAACTGTATTTAACGTGTATTCCCAACTATCCAGGGTTTGACCAGGAAGCGCAGACATCAGATCTATATTGATGTTACAGAACCCAACCTCTCTGGCAAGCTTATAATTCTCCAGGAACTGTTCGAAGGTATGAATTCTTCCTAGTAACTTTAACTCCTCATTATTCACTGATTGCAGCCCAAAGCTGATACGATTCATTCCCGAATCCAGATAACGGGTTAACTTATCTCTGTTCAACGTTCCAGGATTTACTTCAATAGACGCTTCAAGGTTATTTTCATCAATTGTAAATACCTGCTTGATTTGCTCCATAGTTTTATATATATAATCCGCATCTACACTGGATGGAGTTCCACCTCCAAAAAAGATCGAGCGTACCATATATTCATCCATTCGGTTACGATAGCTATGGATTTCACGGAATAGTGCTTCAAAATATGCTTCTATTTCATTCTGACTTGCAGGCGCAGACAGAAAATCGCAGTAATCACATTTTTTTACACAAAAAGGGATATGAATATAGAGACCTAGATCTTTTTTATTTGATTGATTGAATGTCATACTATCTCCTCTCCAACGA